>JBFEOO010000012.1:0-67459 GCA_041550555.1 Arenicellales bacterium | reverse complement strand
TTGCGCCCATTGTCCAATATTCCCCACTGCTGCCTCCCGTAGGAGTCTGGGCCGTGTCTCAGTCCCAGTGTGGCTGATCATCCTCTCAGACCAGCTACCGATCGTCGCCTTGGTAGGCCATTACCCTACCAACAAGCTAATCGGCCGCAGGCTCATCCAACAGTGACAGGTCTCCGAAGAGATCCCCGCCTTTCCCCCGTAGGGCGTATGCGGTATTAGCCCGAGTTTCCCCGGGTTGTCCCCCGCTGCTGGGTAGATTCCTACGTGTTACGCACCCGTTCGCCACTCGCCGCCAGGAAGCAAGCTTCCCGCGCTGCCGTTCGACTTGCATGTATTAAGCATGCCGCCAGCGTTCAATCTGAGCCACGATCAAACTCTCCAGTTTAAACTGATTGACCCTCGAAAGGGTCCAAACTGGTGGCCGGGCTCGGTGACTGTCAGGTCACCTTACCTCGCCAAAACTCTCGAATTAGAGTGATCCGCTCGACAGAAGCGCCCACACAAACTGCTTGATCCACATTGTCAAAGAGCGCCGCTCCAGCCGACCGCAAGAGCGGGCCGCGCATTATACGGGCCGCGTCTGCACCGTCAACAGGAACGGGGGACTGGATACTCTAACAAATCTGAGCCGAATTGTCAGCTCTTATTTCGTCCCCAGCCGAAGAAGAATAGTCGAGATGGGGCCAGGAAATCAATCATTCAAGGGGCTCCGTGGACCGCCGTCCGGTGGTCGCCGGTCCCGGGCACTTGCTGGGCTCGTACGCCCCGATTCGCTGCCAATCAACGCTCTACCCGGCGACGTCCCCCTCGCCGTCCACCGTGACCCGGGCGAAGCGGCGTTTTCCGACTTGGAATACGTGCGTGCTGCCCCCCAATATCTGTTGACGACCGTCCTCGGCCCGCGCCCCGTCAACGCGAACTGCACCCTGCTTGATCATCCGGTGCGCTTCCGAGGTGCTCGCCGTCAGTCCGGCGGCCTTGAGCAGCGTGGCCAGAGGCAGGCCGCCGGCCGGCGCGGCCAATCGCACGGCGGGCATCTGCGCCGGAAGGGCGCCGTGCCGAAAGCGGGCGACGAACTCCTCGGCGGCTCGCTCACTGGCCGCGCCGCCGTGAAACCGCGCGACGAGCTCTTTGGCGAGCGCGAACTTCACGTCCCGCGGGTTGCGGGCGCCGTCCTCCACTTCCGCGCGCATCGCGTGAATGTGCTCAGCCGACGCGAAGGACAAGAGCTCATAGTAACGCCACATCAGCTCGTCACTCACGGACATCAACTTGCCGAACATCTCTGCCGGGGGCTCCGTGATGCCAACATAGTTCCCGAGCGACTTTGACATCTTCTGCACACCGTCGAGCCCTTCCAGCAGCGGAAGCGTGATCACCACCTGGGGGTCTTGTCCGTAAGCCTTCTGCAGCTCTCGCCCCACCAGCAAGTTGAATTTCTGGTCCGTCCCCCCGAGCTCGACATCGGCCCTGAGCGCAACGGAATCGTAGCCCTGCACCAGCGGATAGAGAAATTCGTGAATGGCGATGGCCTGGCCCGAGCGGTAGCGTTTGTGAAAATCGTCCCGCTCGAGCATTCGCGCCACCGTGTGGCGCGCGGCGAGCCTTATCATATCGGCTGCACCGAGCTTGCCCATCCACTTCGAGTTGAACTCGATCACTGTCCGCTCGGGATCGAGGATCTTGAAGATTTGCTCTTCGTAGGTCTGCGCGTTGCGCTGCAACTCCTCCGGCGACAGCGGTTGGCGTGTTGCGTTGCGGCCGCTCGGATCGCCAATCATCCCGGTGAAATCGCCGATCAAAAAGATGACCTCGTGACCGAGCTCCTGGAACTGGCGCATCTTGTTCACCAGCACGGTGTGGCCGAGGTGCAAATCGGGCGCGGTGGGATCGAAACCCGCCTTTACGCGCAGCCGGCGGCCGGCGCGCAGCCGCTGTTCGAGCTCTTCCTCGAGCAGGATTTCGACGGCGCCGCGTCCGATCACGGCGAGCGCGTCGGCGAGAGCGTGTTCGGCTGGCAGCATAAGGGCCTACGAAGGCGGAGGACGGTCGAGATTACCGGGACTCTCGACAGTGCTCAAGTCGTCCGAAAGACGATCGTTTGGAGCATCCCGACTCGCAGCGACCTGCAGGGTCCGCGGATCGGCCGCCGAATGGCGGAGAAGCCACTTTGACGTACCGCCCCCGAGGCGATACATTAATGATAGGGACGTTAATTAGAACCGGACGGCGGTGGATCAACGGTATAGCGCCCCAAACGGGCTGTTCTCCCGAGACCTTAAATATCTACTCGATACCGGCGGCGCCACGCGCGCGCGCGGCCGCTGGCGTCGTCGCCCTGTGGCGGTCGCCGTCGCGGCGTTGGCCGTCGCCGTCTGCTCCGTCTGGCTCTTCGATCGCCGCGAGGCTGCGGACAGCGAAGCGCCGCCGCAAGCCGCTACGCCCGCCATTGACCAGGCTCCCGGGAAAGAGCGTGTCGTAGCAATATTTAGACCGAATCCGCACCCCGAGGCGGTCGAAGCCGGTACGTCCCCCGCATCGACGCACGACGGCATCGGCATGACACCGTCGCCGCCCGGCGACAACACCGAGGCCACCGTTGCCGGGCCCGACCACGCCCCGGCACCCAGCGAGCCTGATGTCGCGACCGTCAGCGAGCCCGATGTCCCCGCCGCAGCACCCGCCGACCCCGTCGTCGAGGCCCATGTCGCCGCCATCAGCGAGCGCGACCCCCTTGCCGGCGTCGTCGAGCCCGATGTCTCCGCCGCAGCACCCGCCGACCCCGTCGTCGAGGCCCATGTCGCCGCCATCAGCGAGCGTGACCCTCTTGCCGGCGTCGTCGAGCCTGATGTCCCCGCCGTGGCGCCTCCCGCCTCTGTCGTGGTGCCCGATGCCGCTGCCGGCAGCGAGACGGCATCCGACGGTGCTCAGCAGCAGCGCTCAACTATCGAGTGGGTGACGCTCGAGGTGCAGTCCGGCGACACGCTCGGCGGCATCTTTCAGCGACGCGGCCTGCGCCCCGCCGACGCGGTTCGCATCGCCAGCCTTGAGGGAGCCGGCGTGCTCTCTAGACTGCAACCCGGCCGGGAGCTGCAGCTGGGCCTCGACGCCGAAGGTGCGTTCGTGGCGCTGCGCTACGAGGTTGGACCGGTCGAGTATCTTGCCGTACAGCGCGAAGGGAAAAGCTACGAGGTGTCCGAGGCCCGCCGCGACGTCGACATCCGCCACGCCCGCGCTGCCGGATTCGTCAAGTCCTCGCTCTATCAGGCCGGTGCCGATGCCGGGGTGCCGGAGAAGATCACCATGGCGCTCGAGGACATATTTGGATGGGACATCGACTTCGCGCGGAAGCTGCGCCAAGGCGATCGCTTCACGGTTATCTACGAAGAGCATCTCTGGGAAGGGGAGAAGCTCGCCGACGGCGCGCTGCTCGCGGCCGAGTTCGTCAACGACGGTGAAGCATTCCGCGCCATTCGTTTCACGGACAATCAGGGTCGAGCCAGGTACTACACGCCGGACGGCCGCAGCCTGCGCCGAGCATTCCTGCGCGCCCCGGTCAAGCAATCGCGGATCAGCTCCCTATTCTCGAAACGCCGACTCCACCCGATACTCAAGAAATGGCGCGCCCACAAGGGCGTCGACTATGCCGCCCCGGCAGGGACGCCCGTCCATGCCACGGCCGACGGCCGCATCGTCTCGGCGAGCAGTCGCGGTGGCTACGGCAAAACGGTGATCATTCAGCACGGACACGCCTATACGACCCTCTACGCTCACCTATCGCGCTTCGCAGCACCTACCCAGCGCGGCGCACCGGTGCGCCAGGGCGACGTTATCGGCTACGTCGGCAGCACGGGGCTCGCGAGCGGTCCCCATCTCCACTACGAGTTTAGAATCAACGGCATCCACCGCAACCCCCTCACCGTCGAACAGCCACCCGCCGAGCCGATTCCGGAAACGGACAGGGAGCAATTCCAGCAAATTGTCGCCGTGCTCACGGCGCAGCTGGATTCGCTTGGCGATCAGAGCATCGCTCTGCGCGACTGATCGCGTCGTCGGGGGACTTTGCGCCGCACGCCCGCGAAAGGGGTGAACGGCCGACGCTTCAGATCGAGAACGAGGACCCGCAGCCGCAGGTCGTCGCCGCGTTGGGATTCTCGACGACGAAACGCGCTCCCTGAAGATCGTCCCGGTAGTCGACCTCGGCGCCCAGCAGATACTGGAAGCTCAGGGCATCGACGAGCACGCTCACGCCGTCCTGGTGGAGCACCATGTCATCTTCGTTCTGGTTGACGTCGAACTGGAAACCGTACTGAAAGCCCGAGCAGCCTCCGCCCTGCACGTAGATCCGCAGCTTCGTCGCGGCATCGCGCTCCTCGGCGAGCAGCTCGCGGACACGCCGCGCGGCGTTGGCGCTTAGACGAATTGGTGAAGCATTGGTGTCCATGGTGCTCTCTCGTAACACACGCTCAATCGAAGGGTCTATGGGGGCAGTTTGCCCTAAATTCAATGCCGCCCCCCGACATCATGCACCGGTGCCGGCGCACCGTCACTCTTCAGCGCCGCGCTCCGACCCGCCGGGCCGACCGCAGCAGTGCCGTGCTTCGGGCCGATCCCGCCGAGCGCGCGTCTTGCTCAAAAATGAGACTGCCATTCACGGCCGCACCGAGTGCCATCGAAATCTGCCCGTAATGCACGTCTCCGTCGACCCGGGCATTCTCGGTCAGCTCGAGATGCCGCCTGGCGGCAATAGTCCCGCGCACCCGGCCCTTGACGATGACATGGGGAACGATGACGTGGCCCTCTATCTCGCCGCGCTCCCCCACCAGCAGCGTGCTGCCGGACTGCTCCGGCGCCAGCACATTACCCTTGACCCGCCCATCGACACGAATGCGCCCGGCGAAGGCAAGGTCTCCCACAACCTCTGCCTTCTCTCCGATGATGCTGTCGAAGCTTTCGGGTTTCGGCGCTGGTGCATCTTCGCTGCTCGTGCGCGTTCTCCTACTACGCAGCATTCCGGATGTTCCTATTGCGACGCCTTGGCCAAGCCGCTGGCCGTGAGAAGCAGCCCAAAGCCGCTCGCCGGCATGTGTCGTCCCCAGATGGACCGGGGAAGGGCGTTGAACGACTTCGTGGCGCAGCTCGGCTCATGGCGACAGCGCGACCGCGTCGAGTCCCGCCTTCTCCGCCAATCCGCAGGCGATGTTCATGTTCTGAACGGCCTGCCCCGCAGCACCCTTGACCAGGTTGTCTTCGACGACCAACACCACGACGGTGTCGCCGCCCTGGGGCCGGTGACACGCAATGCGGCAGACGTTCGCGCCGCGCACGCTGCGCGTATCGGGGTGACTGCCTGGGGGCAACACGTCGACGAAAGGCTCATCCGCGTAACGGGCCGCGAACAGCTCCTGCACGTCGGTGTCTTCCAGCAGACGCCCGTAGAGGGTGGCGTGGATGCCACGAATCATCGGCGTGAGGTGGGGCACGAAGGTAAGCCCCACGCAAGCGCCGCAGGCCGCTTCCAGCTCCTGCTTGATCTCCGGGAGATGACGGTGACCCTCGACGGCATAGGCCTTGAGCGAATCACTCGCCTCGCTGAACTGCGTGGTGAGTGACTCTTTGCGCCCTGCGCCGCTGACACCGGATTTGGCATCGGCAATCAACGTCTGGGGATCCACCAGACCCGCCTCGAGCAGCGGCAGTAATCCCAGCAGCACCGCCGTCGGGTAGCAACCCGGATTCGCGATGAGATGCGCTCCACGAATCCGATCGCGATTGACCTCCGGGAGACCGTATATGGCCTCGTTCAACAGCTCGGGGCATGCATGGGGTCGTCCGTACCACTGCGCCCACGAGCCTGGGTCCTTGAGGCGAAAATCCGCGGCAAGGTCGATCAGGCAAACCCCGGCATCAAGCAGCGCCGGCGCGTGATTCATCGCCACCCCATTGGGCGTAGCCGAGAACACGACGTCGCATTCGGCGAGCGGGGCGCTCTCGGGGTCGACGAATTCGAGCGAGACGCGTCCGCGCAGACTCGGGAAGTGCTCGGCCACTGCCGTGCCGACCTCGCTGCGTGACGTGACGCAGCGCAGGTCGACGTCCGGGTGGCCGATCAGTAATCGCAGTAGCTCGACGCCGGTGTATCCCGTGCCACCGAGCACGCCCACCTTGATCATCAGACGACTCGCTTGTTGCCAGTACAGACGGCTGAGATTATAGCAATGCAGGCCGCTGCCGACCGCCGCCGTCCCCCCCGGGACGGATCTGTAAGAAAGCACCTCCCCCGGCATCGTGCTCAACGAACTTGGAGCGAAGCAGGCGAATGCATCCGCATCCACGTGGCAAGGCCGTACGGCTCCGGGACGCCGGGTGCTGCGACCCCTCCGCTCGCCGCGCTTCTCGGAAAGGCGGAGCGCGTCGAGGGCTCGAGCAACAAGCGGTGTCGCTCGAACCCGGGGCGGTTTCGGTCGATGGCGAGAATGAACTGGCTGGGGGACGAGGATTCGAACCTCGGCTGGCGGAGTCAGAGTCCGCTGTCCTACCGCTAGACGATCCCCCAGCAAACTGTCGCCGACGACGGGCTGCAGCCAGCAGCCCGGGGGTCTCGCGCCGTCGCTAACGCTTGGAGTACTGCGGGCGCTTGCGGGCCTTGTGCAGGCCGACCTTCTTACGCTCCACCTCGCGGGCGTCGCGCGTCACGAAACCGGCGCGCCGAAGCAGACCACGCAGCCCCTCATCGTATTCGATGAGCGCCCGCGTGATGCCGTGACGGATAGCGCCGGCCTGGCCGCTGGTGCCGCCGCCCACCACGTTGACCAATATATCCAGCTTGCCGTCGAGCTCGGTGGTCGCAAGCGGCTGCCGTACGATCATGCGCGCCGTCTCTCGGCCGAAATACTGGTCCAACGGCTTCTTGTTGACCGTTATGGCTCCGCTGCCGCGAGTGACGTAGACACGTGCGGTCGACGACTTGCGGCGACCGGTGCCGTAATACTTCTCAGTTGCGGGCATGATTATCCGTCTCTAAATATCGAGCCGAGTCGGCTGCTGCGCATGATGCCGGTGATCGGGGCCCCGGTAGACTCGAAGCTTGCCGAGCATTGCCCGACCGAGCGGGTTCTTGGGCAACATGCCTTTCACGGCGTTCTCGATGATGCGGCTGGGATGGCTCTCTCGCAGCTCCCCTAGCGTGACCGTCTTCAGGCTGCCCGGGCGGCCGGTGTGGCGATGGTATTGCTTGGCCCGTTCCTTGCTCCCCGTCACGCGGATCTTCTCGGCGTTCACCACGACAATGTAGTCGCCGGTGTCGACGTGCGGCGTGTATTCCGGCTTGTGCTTGCCGCGCAGACGTCGCGCCACCTCTGACGCCAGCCGGCCCAGCACCTTGTCGGTGGCGTCGACCACGAACCACTCGCGATGCACTGTCTCTGGCTTGGCGGAGAACGTCTTCATCGGCTGACAACGTAAAGGGTCCGAAAGCGGCCGAATGCTACACGAGACCCCGGCGATGCACAAGGCGCCTGCCCCGTGAGCCCGCCGAGCGTTGCCGGAATGCGCCCACGGTCACAGCGGGCCGGATCAGCTCACCGCCCCTTTTGCCAGCCCGCAGCCGCTCTCGCCCGCGCGTGCCCGCGTCGCTGCCGATCATGGCGCGAGGGATCACGACCGGCTGACATGTTGGGAAAAAAAAGAGGCGTGGCAGAGGATGCCACGCCCAAACCACCAAAGGAGGATGGAGGAGCCTTGTGTCCTTTCCTCCGCACCAGGACTCCCTTCCCAGCGCGCGAATTCACCAAATTAGTACTTCGATTTATTCGCTTATTATGATTATCTGAAATTTCTTCGGGGTGTCAAGTATTTTTTCGCCTTATTTCTAGAATAGAACGGCAACTTGCTGTTATCAAGGTGATTTTCGGAAAGCGTTTTTGACGGGACCCGACAAATGGCTCTTTTCAGGGGGTAATCAGAACAGCGGGCCGGCGGACTCTCGCAAAACCGCCTGATTCCGTCGTCGCCGAGCACATTGCGACGCCACACCGCTCGCACGCGGCGCCTCCAGCGAGCCGTGCCGGCGTCGCGGGCGGCTAGCCGCCGCCGGCGGGGGAAAGAGCCCCGAGCCACTGACAGGCGTGGTGCTAGCCTGGCGCTTTCCGAGGGTGGGGGAAACGACGGGGCCCGTCACCGCGGCGAGCGCGTCGCCTGCGTAGACCCCTTTGGCGCGCCTTCGGGGCCGGCGCCGTCCGACGCTGCAGACAACCCGGCAGGTCTAGGTCTGCTCGGTCGTCGCCAGCAGCGCGTACGCTGGAAGCGTCAGAAATTCGACGAACTCCTCGGCGAGCACCAGCCGGTCGAGAAGTGCGCAGGCCTCCCGCCGACGCCCCTCCGCCAGTCCGCCCAGTCTGTCCACCTCGCTGTCGCGCAGCGCTTCGTACAGCTCGCGCGTGACCGTCTGCCCCTCGTCGGTCTGCGCCCTGTTGCGTATCCACTGCCAGAGCTGGGAACGCGAGATCTCAGCGGTAGCCGCGTCCTCCATCAGATTGAAGATGGCGACGGCGCCGGTGCCGCGCAGCCAGTTGTCGATGTATTGAAGCGCGACGCTGATGTTGTTGCGTATACCCTGCTCCGTGATGGTTCCGCCCGCAATATGCGTGTCCACGAGCTGCTCGGCGGACACCGTCACCTCCTCACGCTTGCGGTCGATCTGATGGGGGCGCTCACCGAGCACACCATCGAACACCTGCTTCGCTACCAGCACGAGGTCGGGATGTGCCACCCAGGTCCCGTCGAAACCATCGCCCGCCTCACGCTGTTTGTCTTTTCGGACATTGGGGATGGCGACTTTGTTCACGGCCGGATCGCGTCGGCTCGGAATGAATGCCGCCATACCGCCGATCGCATGGGCATCCCGTCGGTGACAGGTCTTGACGAGCAGATCCGTGTACGCCCGCATGAACGGCACCTCCATCGTGACCTGGACACGGTCGGGCAAAACGAAGTCCGGGCGATGGCGGAACTTCTTTATGATGCTGAAAATGTAGTCCCAACGCCCGGCGTTGAGTCCGCTCGAGTGCTCGCGCAGCTCGTAGAGGATCTCGTCCATGCAGAATGCCGCCAGCACGGTCTCCACGAGCACCGTTGCGCGCACGCTGCCGCGCGGTATACCCAACGCATCCTGGCTATGGTTGAACACATCGTTCCACAGCCGTGCCTCGAGGTAATGCTCGAGCTTCGGCAGATAGAAATAGGGCCCACTGCCACGCGCCAGCGCCGCTTTGGCGTTGTGGTAGAAGAACAGGCCGAAATCGAACAGGGCGCCGGAGACGGGCTCATCATCGACCAGGACATGCGCCTCGGCCAGGTGCCAGCCCCGCGGACGCACGACGAGGGTAGCTATGCGGTCGTCGAGCTCATAACGCCTGCCGTCTGCGGTGGTCAAAGACAATTCCCGGCGGACGGCGTCGCGCAGGTTGACTTGGCCCTCGATCATGTTGGCCCACAGCGGCGCCAGGGCGTCCTCGAAATCCGCCATGAAGACGTTAGCGCCCGAGTTGAACGCATTGATCATCATGCGGCGCTCGACGGGCCCGGTGATCTCGACGTGCCGGTTGGCCAGATCCTCCGCTACAGGTGCGACCTTCCACTCACTGCGGCGGATCTCCTCGGTCTCGAACGGAAATTCAGGCATACGACCGGACAGCAGCTCGGCCTGGTACGCCTCGCGCTGGGCGAGCAGCCTCGTCCGGGTCGGGTCGAAGGTGCGCTGCAGATCGGCAACGAATGCAAGCGCTTCGGGTGTGAGAATCGTCTCGTAGCCGGGCGCCATGTCGCCCAGTATCTTGACGCCGTCAACCTGCGCCGTTTTCGTCATTAGATATCTCCCAGGTTCGCCTGCCCCGGACCAGTCCTGCACGACATCCCCCGTCGCCCGGCGTGTTTCGCCCCATTGTACTGAGAATTTGCTGCAGTGCAACAAGCCGCGCGCTGCGGCTCAGCGCGACGGCGTCAGCAGCTCGATCCAGTGCTTGACCGGCACGCGCGCCCCTGATTCGAGGTGCACGAGGCAACCGATGTTGGCCGTGGCAATGACGTCCGGCTGGGAGGATTCGAGCGCCGCCAGCTTGCCGGCGAGCAGCCGCCCGGCAAGGGCCGGCTGCAGGATCGAGTAGCTGCCCGCAGAGCCGCAGCAGAGGTGACTGTCCGGAACGGCGCCGAGCTCGTACCCGGCCGCCCTCAGCAATCGCTCCACCGTGCCGACGATACGCTGGCCGTGCTGCAGCGTGCAGGGGGAGTGAAAAGCCACCCGCCGCGATCCGGGTTGCGCGACCGCAGCTGGCGAACCCGCTGCGTCGACCACCTCTGCCAGGTCGCGAGTCAGCGTGCTGATGCGCGCGGCCTTTTCCGCATACGCGCCGTCGTCACGCAGCAGATGCCCGTAGTCGCGCACCATGACACCGCAGCCGCTGGCCGTCATGACGATGGCCTCCACACCCTGCTCGACGAACGGCCACCAGGCATCGATGTTGCGCCGTGCGAAGCTGAGCGCTTCCTCACCCGCCGACATGTGATGGCTCAACGCGCCGCAGCAGCCGGCAGCCGGGGCTCTGATGAGACTGATACCGACGCCGTCGAGGTAGCGTGCCGCCGCAGCGTTGATGTCCGGCGCCATCAGCGGCTGCACGCAGCCGTCGAGCACCAACATGCGGCGCCCGTGACGGGGAGCCGGCCACTCCCCCGGATGACGCCGCGGCGGCACCTTGCTACGCACCGCGCTCGGCAGCACCGCTCGCACGAGCTGGCCCGCGCGCAGCAGGACGCCGAAGCGCCGCGTGTGCGGCACCACCGCCCGCAGAACGCGCCTCAGCAACCGCTCGCCCGGCGCACGCTCGACACGCCGCTCGACGACCTCGCGGCCGATGTCCAGTAGCCGACCGTACTCGACGCCCGAGGGGCAGGTCGTCTCGCACGCCCGACAGGTCAGACAGCGGTCGAGGTGCAGCTGTGTACGGGCCGTCGGCGGGGCGCCCTCGAGCACCTGCTTTATCAGATAGATCCGGCCCCGTGGCCCGTCGAGCTCATCGCCGAGCAGCTGGTAAGTCGGGCAGGTCGCCGTGCAGAAACCGCAATGGACACACTTGCGCAGGATGGCGTCGGCAGCGCGTCCGGCGGGCGTCGCCCTGATGAACTCGGCCAAAGACGTCTGCATGCTGTCTCGCCTACCTGAGCGTCACCATCCGTGGACGGACGGCGGCGGACCGCCGCCAGCGCCGATCGCTGGGACCTCCGTCGAAGGGGTGATTTGCTTGCGCGTAACGGACACTAGAGCTCGGCGTAGAGTCGTCCCGGATTGAGGATGCCCTTGGGATCGAAGGCGCGCTTGACGTTGCGATGAAGCGTCATGAGCGGCGCAGGAAGCTCGTGAAACACGGCGGCCGTGCGCTCGCCGCCCCGGAACTGTGTCGCGTGGCCGCCGCGTGCGGCGGCCTCCCGGCGCACGGGCAGCGCCTGCGTCTCGGTCTTCAGCCATCGCTGTGCGCCACCCCAGTCGATCAACCAGCTACCCTGCAGATCGAGCGGCGGCTGCCCCGCGGGCAGTGAGATGCGCCACAGCGTACCGGGAAGCGCGAAAAAGGGCAGGTCGTGCTCGCGCAGGCGGCGCCAGAAATCCTCACCGTCATCGGGCTCCTCGCCGCCGAGCCGCCTGCCGGCGGCTTCGACACCGCTCGGTGACCCCGACAGACGCACCCGCAGCACCCCGTCGGCATGGGCGGCGGCGGACAGCGGCAGTGGCTGGCCGGCCCACTCGTTCATCTTCGCGATGGCGTCGCCAGCGCTCACCTCCCAGGCCAGTGTTCGCTCGAGCCTGGGCCTCGGTGCGACCCTGAGCGATACCTCAGTGAGCACGCCCAAGGTACCCAACGCCCCCACCATGAGCCGGGAGACATCGTAGCCGGCGACGTTTTTCATCACCTGACCGCCGAACTTCAGCGCGGCGCCGGAGCCGTTGATGATCCGCATCCCGAGCACGAAGTCGCGTGCCGCGCCGACGTAGGGACGGCGGGGACCGGAGAGCCCACAGGCGATCGTGCCGCCCAGCGTCGCGCTCGGACCGAAATGGGGCGGCTCGAAAGCGAGCGTCTGGCCCCGCTCGGCGAGCACGCTCTCGATGTCGGCGAGGGGGGTGCCGCTGCGCGCCGTAATGACGAGCTCGGTGGGCTCGTAGCTGACGACGCCGCGGTGACCGCCGACGGAAAGCGGCGCTCCTTCGGGCTCACGACCATAGAACACCTTGCTGCCGCCGCCGACAATCTGAACGGGCTGCGCGCGCGCGGCGGCCTCCGCCACCGCGTTCTGGAAACTCTCGGCGATGTCGCTGTCGTGCATCATGGCCGTACGCGCTGGACGCTCGATGCGATCCCCTCGTGCGCCACAAGCAAAGCGGTCGCTCGCCCGACCCGCGTCGGCGACAGGCGACGCGGCGTCAGAAACGCTCCAGCTCCGGAAACGGCAGCTGCCCCCCGTGGACGTGCATGCGTCCCAACTCGGCGCAGCGATGTAGCGTGGGGACGGCCTTACCGGGATTGAGCAAACCGCGGGCGTCGAACGCGCGTTTCAGCGCATGAAATTGCTCGAGCTCCGCGCCGCCGAACTGCACGCACATCTGATCGATCTTCTCGACGCCCACACCGTGCTCCCCGGTGATCGTGCCGCCCGCCTCAACACATGCTTCGAGAATCTTCCCGCCGCAGGCTTCGGCACGCTCGAGCTCACCCGGCTGATTGGCGTCGTAGAGTATCAACGGGTGAAGATTGCCGTCCCCCGCGTGAAAAACGTTGGCAATGCGGAGCTCATAGGTCTTGGACAGCTCGCCGATCCTGCGCAGCACCTCGCCGAGACGCCGCCGCGGGATGGTGCCGTCCATGCAGTAATAGTCGGGCGAAATTCTCCCGACGGCCGGAAACGCGGACTTGCGTCCCGACCACAAACGAAGCCGCTCGGCATCGTCACGCGCGGTGTGAATAGCGGTCGCTCCGTGAGTCCGCAGCACACGCTCGACCACCTCGATCTGCTCATCCACCTCCTCGGGCGTGCCGTCGAGCTCACACAGCAGAATGGCCTCGGCCTCCAACGGGTAGCCTGCGTGAGCAAAATCCTCCGCCGCCCGGATGGCAGGATTGTCCATCATCTCGAGGCCTCCGGGAATGATGCCGCTGGCGATGATCGCCGCAACGGCGTCGCTGGCGACCTCGACGTCGTCGAACGACGCCATCAGCACCTTCGCCGCCTCCGGCTTGGGCAGCAGCTTGACCGTCACCTCGACGATGACGCCGAGCAGGCCTTCCGAGCCATGCATGAGCGCAAGCAGGTCGTAACCCGGAGCGTCGAGAGCCTGTGCGCCGATGGTGATGCGCTCCCCTTCCACCGTTACGATCTTCACCTCCAGCACGTTGTGCACGGTGAGTCCGTACTTGAGGCAATGCAGCCCGCCGGCGTTCTCGGCAACGTTGCCGCCGATTGAGCAGGCAATCTGAGAAGACGGATCAGGCGCGTAGTACAAGCCGAGGTGGGACACCGCCTCGGAGATAGCCAAGTTGCGCACCCCCGGCTGCACCCGCGCAGTGCGATTGACCGGGTCGACGCCGAGTATGCGGTTGAACTTGGCGAGGCTCAACAGAACACCGTCGGCGAGCGGCAGCGCCCCGCCCGATAGCCCGGTGCCGGCGCCGCGCGCCACCACCGGCACGCCGCGCTGGCAACAGGTGCGCAGCACGTGCTGCACCTGCTCGACCGTTTCCGGCAGCGCCACCAGCAGCGGCAGCTCACGAACGGCGGTCAGGCCATCGCACTCGTAAGGACGGCGCTCGTCGCTCTCGACGAGCACGCTGTACGCCGGCAGCGAGTCCCTGAGGACAGCGGCCAGGTCGCGCACATCGACATCGCTGCTGGTGCGTTCCACCGCTTGTTGGCTAGCGTTCATGGGTACCTCGTTGCGTCCCGCCGCGCCCCGCGGTACCGCGGACGATCTTCGCGTCGTGCCGGCGCGGCAGCGCACAGCGCACGAAGGCGGCTCACGCCGCACCTGCCGTGCGCAACAGCCAGCTCGCGGTTCGCAGCAGGCCAGCATCGTCGCCGTAGCGCCCCACCAACTGTACGCCGATGGGCATACCGTTGCCAGCCGTGAGCAGCGGCAAGCTTACCGCCGGCAACCCGAGCAGCGTCCACAGCGTGCAGAACGCGGGACTGCCGGTCGACTCGAGACCGACCGGCGCCGGGCCCGGCGCGGCCGGCGTCAGGATGGCGTCGTGGGTAGCGAACAGCGGCCCGAGACTGTCCCTGAGCGACGGCACGGCGGCGACCGCTGCGGCATAGGCGAGCGACGTGTAGGCAGAGCGGCCGCGTTCGATCTGAGCCCGCAGGCTGTCGCTGAGCGCCTGCGGGGCAGCATCGGCAACGGCGCCAAGGTTGAAGGCAATGTCGGTTTCCATCATCACGCGATGCTGCGCGAGCGCCCCGTCGAACGGCTCTGGCAGCGGACACTCCTCGACGCCCGTGCCGAGCCGGCGGCAGAGGGACTCGAAGTGCTCGCGGGTTTCCACCTCGGCCTGATCCCATACGGGACTTTTCACAAAGGCGAGACGCGGGGGGGTAACCGGCGGCGGCTGCGCTACCGCGTTCAGCCAGGGGCGCGCCACCGCCCGCGTCGTCGCATCGCAAGCGTCCTGTCCGGCAATCACCTCGGCAAGCAGCGCCGCATCGGCGACGGTGCGGGCGAACACACCCACCTGGTCGAGGCCGCGGCTCGTCAGCAGCACGCCGGCGCGCGAGACGAAGCCAAAGCTCGGCTTGTACCCGACGACGCCGCAGAACGCCGCTGGACGCACGGTCGATCCGTTGGTCTGGGAGCCGAGCGCGAGCGGCACCATGCCGCAAGCGACGGCAGCAGCCGAGCCGCTCGACGAGCCGCCGGGGGTGCGCGAAAGATCGAGGGGGTTGCGTGTCTTACCAGGGCAGTAGGTGGCAAACTCGGTAGTAACCGTCTTGCCGAGGATGACTGCGCCCTGCTCCCGCAGTCGGCTCACCACAGTGGCGTCCCGCGTCGGGCGGCGCCCGGCAAACACCGCCGAGCCGCACTCGGTCGGCATGTCGCCCGTGTCGATGATGTCCTTGACGCCGACCGGCACGCCGTGCAGCAGCCCCAGGGACGCCCCCCGGCGTTGCTGTCGATCCCGCTCCCGCGCCTGCTCGATCGCAAGCTCCGGGTCGAGGAATGTCCACGCCTCGACGCCGCCCTCGCGGTCGGCAATCCGCTCGAGACAGTCCCTGATCAGCGCCTCGCTCGTGATCTCCCCGGCTCGGATGCGGCGCACCGCGGCAACGGCGTCGAGATCGGCGAGGGTCGTCACGGCGGCGAGGCTGCGCGAGAAAAGCTACCGGGGAGGAAACGGGGTGGGCTGAGCGCAGCGAACGCTCAGCTGCGGCCGCTCTCGCGCTTAGCGCGCAGCGACTTCCAGAAATCCCAGCTCGCGAACACACTCACCACCCCGAACACGATGATCATGTCCAGATCCGGGACGAATATCACGACGGTCGCCAGGAAGGCGACGAACGTCGCCATCGCGATGAAAGCAATCAGTCCGTCCATAACCGCTCCCTTGTGTGTGCTCTCGACCTCAGCAAAGCGCGGCCACCGTTTTGCTCAGCCAGCGCGCCGTGCGCAGAAGACGGCCGTCGTCACCGCGACGGCCAACCAGCTGGACGCCCACCGGCATGCCGTGAGCACCCTCGAGCAGGGGAATGGTCACCGCCGGTACCCCGGTCAGCGTCCACAGCACGCAGAAGGCGTGGCTGCCGGTGTGAGCCAGTCCGAGCGGCGCCTCGCCGGACGCGGCGGGCGTGAGCAGGGCGTCGTAGCGCGAGAATATCTCCTCGAGCCCGGCGTAGAGCACGTCGCGCCAGTCCAGCGCGGCAAGGTGGTCTACCGCGCTGACCGCCCGCCCTTCCTCGATGGCCGCGCGCGTCTCGTCGGCCAGACGGTCACGGCCCCGCTCGAAATAGTGGCGCAGATTCCTGGCCATGCCGACCACCGCCAGGCGGCGCTGCGCCACCTTGCCTTCGGCGAAAATGGCGGGAAGTTCGAGCTCGTCGCACTGGTCACCGAGCGCCTCGGCCAGCTCGGCAAAACCCTGCGCACAGTCGGCTTCGACTTCGTTCCACGCCGGCGTCTTGACGAAGCCCAGCATGGGCGTGACCGGCGGCGCGCTGCTGGCGATCCTCAGGATGTCCGGGGCGGCGGCGGGCCGCGTGTCCGGGTCGGCGGGGTCGTACCCGGCCAGCGCATCGGCCAGCAGCGCCGCGTCCTCGATGGTACGACCGAACGTGCCCACCGTGTCGAGCCATCGCGAGTGACGCAGCACGCCGGTGCGCGGAATCAGCCCGAAGGTGGGCTTGAATCCGACGATGCCGCAGTACGCCGCCGGACGGATGACCGACCCGCCGGTCTGCGTTCCCACCGCGAGGGGCAGCATGCCGCTGGCGACGGCCGCCGCCGACCCCGAAGACGACCCGCCGGGCGTGCGCTCCAGATCGTGCGGATTGCGCGTCTTACCCGCGGCGCGGTAGGCGAACTCGGTGGTGACCGTCTTGCCGACAATTACCGCGCCGGCAGCGCGCAGCCGGGCCACGATGGTGGCGTCGCGCTGCGGCCGGCGCCCGGCATCCACCGCCGCGCCGTTCTCGGTGGGCATATCGGCGGTGTCGATCATGTCCTTGATGCCCACCGGCAGGCCGTGCAACGGACCGATCGGACGTCCGGATGCTCGATGCGCGTCCGCCGCCTTGGCCTGCTCGAGCGCCCGCTCCTCGTCGAGATACGCAAAAGCGCCAACGTCGTGCTCGCGCTCGCCGATGCGCTGCAGGCACGCCTTGGTCAGCTCCACGGCGCGCAGCTCACCGCGCGTCAATCGGTCGCGTGCATCGACCGCCGTCAGATCAGCAAGGCTGGGCGCACCACGTACCATGACGGTCAGCGGCCGTAGATCTGGTTCGGCAACCAGAACGCGATGTCGGGGTAGACATAGAGGATGATCATGGCAACGAACACCATGGCCAGGAAAGGAAAGCATCCCTTGAAAATCTGCACGAGCTGCACCACCGGCGGCGCAATGCCTTTCAAGTAATAGGCGGACATCGCCATGGGTGGCGTCAGGAACGACGTCTGCAGGTTGAGCGCGACGAGAATGCCGAAGAACAGCGGGTCGATGTCGAAATGCGGCAGCAACGGCAGAAAAATCGGCACGAAGATGATGATGATCTCCGACCACTCCAGCGGCCAGCCGAGCAGGAAGATGATGAGCTGGGCGAGGATGAGAAACACCACCGGCGACAGATCCAGGCCGGTCACGAACTCGTTGATGACCTGCTCCCCGCCGAGGTACGAGAACACCGACGAGAACGTCCACGAGCCGACGAACAGCCAACACACCATGGCCGTCGTGCGCACCGTCAGGTACACCGATTCGCGCAGCCGCTGCCAGGTGAGTGCGCGGTAGGCGACGGCCAGCACCAGTCCGCCCAGTGCGCCGATCGACGCGGCCTCGGAAGGCGTCGCCAGACCGAACAGAATTGCTCCGAGCACGGAGAGGATCAGGATCGCGAGCGGAAAGAACGACGTGAGCAGCAGCAGAATAACCTTGCCGAGCGGCATTGAACCAACTTCCTCCTCGCTCGGCTTGGGCGCCAGATGCGGCTGAGCCCAGGAACGGACGATCACGTACACCAGATACAGGCCGGCGAGGAGCATGCCCGGGAACAACGCGCCCGCGTAAAGCTTGACGATGGACACGCCCGACGCTGCGGCATAGACGATCAACATGATCGACGGCGGAATCAGGATACCAAGCGTGCCGCCGGCGCAGATGACGCCGGAGGCGAAACTGGTGTCGTAGCGAGCCTTGAGCATCGCCGGCAGAGCGAGCAGTCCCATGAGCGTTACGACAGCACCGACGATTCCCGTCGCCGTCGCGAACAGTGCACAGGTGATCAGTGCCGCCACCGCCATCGAGCCGGGCAGCCGACGGGCCACGATGTTCAAGGTGCCGAAGAGGCGGTCGACGATGTTGGCGCGCTCGACGACGTAGCCCATGAACAGAAACAGCGGCACGGCCGTCAGCACGTCGTTGGCCATGACCGAAAAGGTCTGGTTTACGAACAAATCGAAGATGCGGTTGTTGAAAAAACCCTCTAACCAGGTCTGCAGCTGAACCGAGGCGTCGGCCCCCTGCTCGACCGCCCGGTTATAGGCGCGCCACATGCGGTCGGCATCGAAATAGGCGTAGTAGCCGAAACCGATGCCCATCGCCATGAGTGTGAAGGCGATGGGGAAGCCCAGCAGGATGATCACGATGAACACCCCCAGCATGAGCAGGGCGATCTGCGGATCCGTCATCAATCAGCTCCTGTCTTTGTCCTGCTCGGACGTCGTCTCGAGCGGGTAGACTTCCACCGCCTCCGAGCCGTGCTTGAGCACATCGAGGGTGCCCCGGCGGGCGAGTTGCACCTCGGTCTCCTCGACGTCCTCGGCCGCGCGCAGCCACTCTCCGGTGCGAATGCACAGGATGCACCGCATGACCTGCGCGATGCCCTGAATAAACAGCAGAATGCCGGCCAGGACGATGATGGTCTTGAACTGGAAGATGGGGATGCCGGCGGGGCTGTTGACGCTGATCTCCATGTAGCGCCAGGAGCGCGCCGCGTACTTCCAGCCGGCCAGGATCAGGGCGATGACGCCGGGGAAGAAGAAGATGATATACAGGAACAGCTCGACCTTCGCCTGGGTGCGGGGCGTCCACAGCCGGTAGATGAAGTCGCCGCGCACGTGACCGCCACGAGAGAGCGTGTATGCGCCGCCCATCATGAACAGGCTCCCATACATGATGTAGGAGACGTCGAACGCCCACGACGTCGGTGCGTTCAGGATGTAGCGGACGAAAACCTCGTAGGCGACGCCGAAGGTCATCACCAGGATGAGCCAGGCAAACGCCTTGCCGAACCACGCCGAGACGCGGTCGGCGAACTCGATATAGCCGTGCATGGCAGCGGCACCCCAATCGTTGAGCGACCGCAGACCAGAAACTCGGCAGGGGCGGATGACCGCCCCTGCCGATGCTGGCCCCTGCGGTCAGCAGCGGAACATCAGAGCTTCAGCTTGCCGGGGAAGTAGTGCTCGTACGCCAGAGCGTAGTCCGGCGAGTTCATCAGCTCGTAGAAGACCGTGCGCTCGACCCAGGCCCGCTGGCTGTCCATGCACTTCTTCATGAAGGGATCCTTCTCGAGCTCCGGGATGAGCTCATCCCACGCCTTGAGCTGTGCATCGAGAATCGCCTTCGAGGTCCGGTGCACGGTCACTCCGGACTCGTCCTGCAGCTTGCGCAGGTCCGCCGAGTAGTTGTCCAGCGCGATGGCGGTGTTCGCCGTGCTCGTCGCCTCGACACCGTACTCGAGAATGCCCCGCAGGTCGTCATCGAGGTCGTCGAACATGTCCTTGTTGAAGAGGAACTCGAAGGACTCGCTCGCTTGATGGTAGGACGACAGGAAGTAGTTCTTAGCGACGTCCTGCGCGCCGAAGCGGCTGTCCGACGACGGATTGTTAAACTCGAAGGCATCGATGACGCCGCGCTCCATGGCCGGCACGATTTCACCGCCCGGCAGCTGCGCAACGCTCATGCCGAGCTTCTGCATGAGATCAGCAGCCAGCCCGACCGTGCGGTACTTGAAGCCGGAAAGGTCCGATACCTGGGTCACCGGATTCTTGAACCACCCGAAGGGCTGGGCGGGCATCGGGAAGCCGTAGAAGCCGTACACGTTGAGCCCAAGGATGTCCTGAGTCAGCTCGCGGTACAGCTCCTTGCCGCCGCCGGCGTGGAACCACGCCAGCATGTTGGTGGCGCTGCCGCCGAACACCGGACCGGTGCCGAACAGCGAGGCCCCCTTATGCTTGCCGTACCAGTACACCGGCACCGTGTGCGCCGCATCGAGCACGCCGTCGTTGACCGCATCGAGCACCTGGAAAGCCTGCACGACGGCGCCCGAGGGCAGCAGATCGATCTTCAGTCGGCCGTTCGACATGCGCTCGACGCGCTCGACGTACTGGCGAGCGAAATCCATCCAGATGTCCGACGCCGACCACGACGTCTGCATCTTGATGACGATGGGGCTCTGCGCCAGGATTGCCGGGGCCGCGACCGAGCCCGCTACAGCGCCGGCCGCCGCCGCGCCGCGCTTGAGAAAACTGCGGCGCGAAACACCCGAACTGGTGGTTTCCAGTTTGTCAGACATCAAAAACCTCCTTCCGAAGTGGTGATGGTTACGTAAACGTTATGTCGTCGCTTATGCCGGCCCGGAAACCGGGATCGCAGTTGATGATCACAGCCCGGCCCGCCACGCGCTTCGGTGTGGAACCGACAACCCAACGCGGACACCCCCGCGTACTTGCTCGAGATTATCTCCCAAACTTCAACAGCATATCACGGTTGGTCCTCTGCTGCGACTCGAAGGGGCCCATCACCTCCCGGGCCCGCCGAAGCGTTTCCGGCACCAGGCGTCCCGCCGCGCCGTGGTATCCGCCACCACGGCGTGCAGCGGGCGGGGCATCTCTGCTATCGTGCACACCCCATGCCGACACCTCGCCACGGCCCACTGGATCAGCTCGTGATCGGCGTCGACCGCGCGGTGCGCACCGTCTTCGGACACCCCCGCGGGACAGGTCGCCGGCACCCGGCCGCAGGCATCCCGGAGGGCGAGCTGTCAACGGTGGAACGCGACCTCGCGGGGCGGCTCATGCGGGTCAATCTCGCCGGCGAGGTCAGCGCGCAGGCGCTCTACCAGGGGCAAGCTCTGGTCGCCAACCGGGCGTCGCTGCAGGCGCGGCTCGAAGAGGCCGCAGCCGAGGAGAACGACCATCTGATATGGTGCGAGGACCGCCTCGAGGCGCTCGGGGCGCAGGGCAGCTGGCTCAACCCGTTATGGTACGCGGGCTCGTTCCTGATCGGCGCTGCGGCGGGTATGGCCGGCGACCGCTGGAATCTGGGCTTCCTCGCCGAAACCGAGCGCCAGGTGGTACGCCATCTCGATGGCCACCTCGCCCGCCTGCCCGCCGCCGATGTCGCGACGCGGGCCGTGCTCGAGCAGATGCGCGTGGACGAGGGACGGCACGCCACCAGCGCCTCGCACGCCGGCGCTGCCGAGCTACCCGCACCGCTCAAGCGCGCCATGAGCGCCGCCTCCCGTGTCATGACGGGCCTCAGCTACTGGATTTGAGCGGCACCGCTTCGGCGCCCCTTCCGCTCAGTACTTGAAGTGCTCCCGCAGCACTCTGACCTTCTTCTTGGACTTCGCCACGAACCAGGTGACGACGAAGCCGGCGGTGAGGTTGCCCTTGCTGCGCACCAGGGGGCTGTCCTCGAACACCGCGCCGCCGACGTGATCGTAGCGGCCGAAGAAGCTGATCCAGGTCTTCTCGGTCCGTCCTTGGAACGTGAAGATGAAGCGGGTGCCCCCGAAACCGCTGTCGGCCTCGTAGGCGGGTCGCGTGGGCGTGCCGAACTGCGGTGCGACAGAGTAGTAGTAGTCGTGGAACTGGGCGGAGCCGAACTCCAGCCCCGCCGACAGACCGAGCCGCCAGACCCGATCCAACAGGGGGATCTCGTGGTGATAGGTGAAGTGAGGGGACGAGGTGAAGCCGATCTGCTGCGGATTGGAGCTCAAAGTAAACGCCGTGCGCACGTTCAGATTGAGCTCGAGATCGCGGCCGAGATCGGGCCGGTCGTACAGCCGCACTTTCAGCGAAGGGCCCAGCTGCAAGCTGGGATCCAGATCCGCCATGCCGACGCGCGCCTCGATGTCGTCGCTGCTGCGCGATAGGGTGCCGTCGACGCTGACATCCAGCTCCAGGCGCTCGGTCTCGTAGAACATCCCGCGCACACCCTCGTCATCCACACGCAGGAACGGACCGCGGTAGACGAGATAGGGCAGCGGAAAGACGAGATTCTGGTTGTCCTCGGCGCCACGGTAATCGGGCACGCTCAGAGCGCCGCCGCCCAGCGCCAGCTCCCACAGCGGCCGCTCCTCGGAATATGCCGGCGCCGCCAGCAGCGCCCCTACGACGAGACCGAGGCCGCTTCGGCCTGGCCGGCTCTTCACCACGGCCGATCCGTCTAGCGTCGACCGCCTGCGGCAGCCACGACGACGCAACGGGCCAACCGGAGCAGCCGCAGACCCTCGGCGGGCAACGTTGACGAACGGGCGGCCGGGGAGCGGGACGGGTAGCGGGCCGGGCGCGTGGCGACGGCAGTGCCGGGCAGGGGCAACCCGCGCGGCGACGGGACATGGCACATGCGCAGGGCGCCTCGACGCCGATAGCGCGCCGCTTCACCAAAGCGAACGTGGTAATGCTGCGGAACGGTCGAGGCGAGCGCCGCCCGGCGATCGCACGACGGGCTCAGGGAGACGATGTCAGACCGAGCTCGGCGTCGGACACCGAGGTGATGACGAGGTTTCGCTCGAAGTACACCGTATAGCCGGGGTATCGCCACCTGGTGATGGGCGGGTCACCGACGGGCGGCTGCTCGCTTTCCGGCGGTCCGAATCGTTGCCGCACCTGGGCCATGGTCGCGCCGTTGGCGGGCATCGCGACGCCGACGGCCGCCTGATTCTCGGACGCGGGCGCCGTAGACGACTGCTGCGCCAGCACCTGGCTCGTCAACGCCACGGTACCGACCAGCAACGCCCAATTCATGGTCCTGAGCATTTGCTCCCCTCCGTTGCTCTAGGCGCGCAACTAGCTCTGCTAGGCTAAATCCTACACCGAATTCCCCTCAGGCGTCAGCCGCGTGTCGTGCCGCTAGCGCCGGATGGCGGTCAGGCGGCGGCCCAGCCGTGGGGCTGGGGCGGCGGCTGCCCGGTACGGCGCTGTCGGCCGGCTCGGCGCGACGGAGCAAGTGCGTAACAGCGCCGGCTCGCGGCAGCATCGGCGCCAACAACGGCCCGCTGCCGGGCGGTGACGCCGTCGAGGCGCCGCGGCATGCCGAAAAATCACCCGGCGCCTACGGCCGGGAGGCGGGGTACAGCGCGCGCAGAGCGAACAACGCCGCGGTCAGCAGCAGCAGCGCGCCCCCCTGATGGGCGGCGCCGAGGACCACGGGCACCTTCGAGAGCAGCGTCGCGATGCCAAGGGTAATCTGCAGCGCGACCGCTGCGGCGAGCAGGTTGACGGCGCGACGCGCCCGCCTCCCGGTCAACGTCGCCGTCACCATCAGCCACAGCGTCACCACCGCTATCGCCGCCGTGAGCGCACCGACGCGGTGCCAGAACTGGATGCTCACCGCGTTCTCGAAGAAATTGCGCCACAGCGGCTCGAGCGCGAACAACCCGCCGGGGAGCCACTCGCCCTGCATGTCCGGAAAGGTGTTCATGATGAATCCGGCCCGGGTGCCGGCTACGAATCCGCCGCTGACGATCATCGCACCAACCACCACCAGCGTCGCCATGGCAAACCGTCGCACTCCGGCCGGCACGAACTCGGTGGCGGCTGCGCCGAGCAGACCAAGCGCCGTCCACAACATGTAGCCGTAAATGGCGAAAGCCAACGCGAGGTGCGCTGTGAGCCGGTACTGGCTCACGTGCGGGTCGTCGACGAGTCCGCTCTTCACCATGTACCAACCGAGCAAACCCTGCAGACCGCCGAGCACGAACATGGTCGCCAGCTTCGGATACAGCCGGCGCTCGATTCGACGACGGAGGGCGAAGTAGACGAACGGTATCAGGAAGGCGATGCCGATGAGTCGTCCGAGGACACGGTGCCAGTACTCGAACCAAAAAATGGTCTTGAATTCCTCGAGGCTCATGCCCCGGTTGACGAATTGATACTCGGGAAACTCCCGGTAGCGTTCGAAGACGGCCTGCCAGTCCGCGGCCGTGAGCGGCGGCAGAACACCCATGATCGGCTGCCAATCCACCATCGACAACCCCGATCCCGTAAGCCGCGTCACCCCTCCCAGCACCACCATGGCGAAGATCAGCGCGCAGCAGCCGAGCAGCCACAGAGCGATGGCGTAGCTCGTGCGCTCGCCAACCGCTGCTGGCGAGTAGACGTCCGGCGATGCCGCAGTGACCACGGGTTCAGCTCCGCGATACCCGGCCAGCCCAGGACACCTTGGCACCGTGCGCGGTCACGACGCCTCGCGCTGGAATACCAACGTCGCGTTGGTGCCCCCGAAGCCGAAGCTGTTCGACATGACGGTAGTGAGCGCCGCGCCGTCGCGGCGCTCGCGCACGATCGGGAATCCCTCCGCTTGCGGGTCGATGGTTTCGATGTTGGCCGAAGCGGCGATGAAACCGTGCTGCTGCATGAGCAGAGTGTAGACAGCCTCGTTGACGCCGGCCGCACCGAGCGCATGTCCCGTCAGCGACTTGGTGGCGCTGATCGGCGGAACATCGTGGCCGAACACCTCGGCGATGGCTTCCAGCTCGCGCACATCGCCGATGGGCGTGCCGGTGCCATGGGCGTTGATGTAGTGCACGGGCCCCGTCACGTGCTCGAGAGCCTGCTGCATACAGCGCGCGGCGCCCTCCCCCGAAGGCTGAACCATGTCGTAACCGTCCGAAGTCGCTCCATAACCGATCAGCTCGGCATAGACACGCGCGCCGCGACGCAGCGCGTGATCACGTTCCTCGAGCACGAGCACCCCGCCGCCCCCGGAGATCACGAAGCCGTCGCGTTGGGCGTCATACGGCCTCGATGCCGTGGTCGGGGTATCGTTGAAACTCGATGACAGCGCTCCCATGGCATCGAACAGCGACGTCATCGTCCAGTGCACCTCCTCCCCTCCCCCGGCAAAGACGATGTCCTGCTTGTTCATCTGGATGAGCTCGGCGCCGTTGCCGATGCAGTGCGCGCTGGTGGCGCACGCGGAGCTTATCGAGTAGGAAACGCCCTTGATCTTGAACGACGTCGCGAGACAGGCGGCCGTCGTGCTGGACATGGTTCGCGGGACCATGTAGGGGCCGACCTTGCGTATGCCCTTCTCGCGGAGCGTGTCGGCGGCGAGCACCACGTTCTCGGTCGAGGCGCCGCCGGACCCCACGACGAGACCGATGCGTGGATCCGAAATCTGCTGCGGATCGAGCCCGGCGTCCTCCATCGCCTCGCGCATCGCGATATAGTTGAGCGCGGCGGCACTGCCCATGAAGCGCCGCAGGCGACGGTCGATTTCCGCGGCGAGGTCCACGTGTACCGCGCCGTGAACATGACAGCGCAGGCCAAGATCCGCGTACTGCTGACAGAATTCGATACCGGAGCGGCCTGCTTGCAGCGCGTCGAGCACTTCCAGCTTGTTGCGACCGATGCTGGACACCACGCCCATACCCGTGACGACGACCCTTCTCACGATAACCCCCGCTACATAGATTCCGTCGCCGCAAACAAGCCGACCCGCAGATCGGTGGCGGTGTAGATCTGCTGACCGTCCACAGAAACGGTACCGTCGGCAATTCCCATGATTATGCGACGCATGATCACCCGTTTGAGACTCACGTGGTAGGTAACCATCCGGTTCGATGGCGTAACCTGGCCCGTAAAGCGCACCTCGCCGGCACCAAGCGCCCGCCCGTGGCCCGGTCCCCCGAGCCAGCCGAGATAGAAACCGAGCAGCTGCCACAGCGCGTCCACGCCCAGACAACCGGGCATGACCGAATCACCTTCGAAGTGGCACGAGAAAAACCACAGATCAGGCCGAACGTCGAGCTCGGCAATCAACTCCCCCTTGCCGTGCTCGCCGCCGCTCTCGCTGATGCGGGTGATTCGGTCGAACATCAGCAGCGGGGGCAACGGCAGCTGGGCGTTTCCGGCGCCGAACAGCCGACCGTGCCCGCATTCCAGCAGCTCGTCGCGAGCGTAGCTCGATTTCCGCTCCTTATCCATGGTCAGTCCCGTGTCCGTCTCTCACCCCTGTGCGGTTGTGCGCTGCGGCGGAGTCTCAACGCTCTTCGAGCAGAATGACGTGCAACCGCCGCGGTCCGTGCGCACCATACTGCATGGTCTGCTCGACGTCGGCGGTCTTGCTTGGCCCGGTGACGAGGTTGACCGCACGGGGCAGTCCCGGCAGCCGCTCACGAAGCCGCGCCCACAGGTCCTCGAGGTGACGCACGATCTGGCCGCGCCCGACGACAGCTATGTGATCGTCGGGCAGAAAGTTGAGACTGGTCGGCGTGTCCCCCGACGACACCAGGGCCAGGGTCCCCGCTTCGGCCACAGCAGCGAAGACACCGGTGACCGCGACGCGGTCGTCGCGGCACGCAGGGCGCCGCTCCACCGCCCAGTTTCGCGGCCAGTCGACCTCGGCCAGCACGGGGTCATCCGCCACCACCATCCGCTGCGGCAGCCCGTGCGCCGCCAGATGCTCGCCGACGGCCTGGACCACGTCCGCTGCATTGTCAACGCGGCTGACGCTCACGTGAACGGCTTCCAGCTTACGCACCAGGCGATCGACGAGATCGTCGCCCACGGCCGGCTTGAGGTGCGTCGCATGCGCGGCCAGGCGCGCGTCGAGGGCCGCCGCAATGCTCACATCGAGCGCGCCGTCGCGCCGCAGCGCCCGGCGAACGGCAGCGAGTATCGCATCCCGCGCCGATGGTGTACGCCCGGCGCTGCTCGTCGCGTCGCTCATCGACGTTGCCACTGCGTGAGGAAGGTCGGCCCTTCGGGCACGGGCAGATCGCGGGTCCGCGTCCAGCCACCGGCCAAGGGCAGCCGCCGCAACGCGCCCCGCCGACGGCCCAGCGTGCGCAGCAGCCAGGAGCCGCTGCGGGCCACCGTCCGATACAGCCATGGACGGCGCGCTGCGAACGCCCACGCCGAGAGGCCCCAGCGCGATCGCATACCGACGAGGTTCTGCTCGAACGCCCGCATACGCAGCCGCCGCAGCAGCGACGGCAGCGGAATGCTCATCGGGCACACCTCACCACAGCGTCCATTCATGGTGCAGGCTTGCGGCAGGTCAACCGCCTCGCCGAGCCCCACCATGAGCGGTGTGAGCACCGAGCCCATCGGCCCGGGGTAGACCCAGCCGTAAGCGTGCCCGCCGATCGAGCCATATACGGGACAGTGATTGAGGCAGGCGCCGCAGCGTATACAGCGCAGCATGTCGTGAAACTCGTTGCCGAGCATCGTCGAGCGCCCATGATCGAGAAGCAGCACGTGATACTCCTCAGGCCCCTCGCTGTCACCCGCCCGGCGCGGACCCGTGAACAGAGTCGTGTACGCTGACATCTCCTGCCCCGTCGCGCTGCGCCCCAGCAGCCGCAGAAAGACGGAGAGATCTTCAAGCGTCGGCACGACCTTCTCGATGCCCGCCGTAACGATGTGCACGCGAGGCAGCGATGCCGTCAGATCACCATTACCCTCGTTGGTCACCAGCACGGTCGAGCCGGTTTCCGCAACCAGAAAATTGGCGCCGGTGATGCCCACGTCGGCCGAAACGAATGCTTGGCGCAATACGGTGCGTGCCTCGTCGACGATCGCTGCCACGTCGGTGGCGCGGCCGTGCAGCCCAAAGCGACGATGGTGCTCGTGGAAGAGCTCGGTGATCTGGCTGCGCGTCTTGTGCACCGCCGGCGCAATGATATGGCTCGGTGGCTCATGAGCGAGCTGAATGATGTACTCGCCGAGATCGGTCTCCACGACCTCCATGCCGGCGCGCTCGAGCGCCTCGTTGAGTGCCACCTCCTCGCCGACCATCGACTTGCCTTTGGTGATGCGGCTGGCGCCGGCGTTTCGGCAGATGTCGACGACGATTCGGCAGGCCTCCTCGGCCGTGCTCGCCCAGTGCACGTGACCGCCACTGGCGACGACCTGCGACTCGTAGCGTTCCAGGTAGAAATCGAGGTGCGCCAGGGTGTGCTCCTTGATCTCCTTGGCCTGGGCACGCAGCCGCTCGAACTCGGGCAGCTCGGCCACCGCCTCGCGGCGCTTGTCGGCGAATCCGCCCCCCGCACGGTCGAGGGCGGTCTGCAGCGACGCGTTGCCGAGCGCTTCCCGTGCACGCGCCCTGAACTCGCGCGCCGCCGACCTCACGACGCCACCTCCTCGGCGGCGGCGCTCTCACCGAGTGCCGCCGCGTCGGCCCGACCGGCGAGAATCTCCGCAACGTGGTAGACGCGGACGGCGCTGCCGCGCCGGCTGAGTCGTCCGGCGATGTTGAGCAGACATCCCAGATCGCCGCCAAGCACCATGTCGGCGCCGCTGGCCTCGATGTTGTCGACCTTGTCGGAAACCATGCGTGTGGAGATCTCCGGATACTTGACGCAGAACGTGCCGCCGAACCCGCAGCACACGTCGGTATCGGCCATCTCGCGGAGCTCGAGCCCCTGCACCGAGGCGAGCAGCGCACGCGGCTGCGCCCGCACCCCGAGCTCGCGCAGCCCCGAGCAGGAGTCGTGATACGTGCACGTGGCGGGGCAGGCCTGCCCGAAATCGCTGACGCCCGCCACGTCGACCAAGAACGCGGTGAGCTCGTGGCAGCGCGTGGCCAGACTTGCGGCGCGCAGCTGCCACTCCACGTCGTCATCGAACAACGGCACGAAATGCTCCTTGAGCATGCCAATGCAGGAGCCCGATGGCGCCACGACGTAGTCATACTCGGAGAACGTGTCGATCACTTGACGGGCGATGGCGGCGGCGTGACGCCGGTCGCCGCTGTTGTAGGCGGGCTGGCCGCAACAGGTCTGTTGCACCGGCACCTCGACACGGCAGCCGGCACGCTCGAGCAGCTCCACCGCGGCGAAACCCACGCTGGGCCGAAACAGATCGACCAGACACGTCACGAAAAGACCGACCCGGGGAGGGGTCCGTGCCGCGTCGGGGGACGGCGGCGGGCCGCCGTTGGCCCCGCGGGTTCCCTGCTCAACAGTTGCAATCAAAGGGAGCGCGCCTCCAAGTCCATCGCTGCCGGTCACGGCGGCCTCCGCGTCGTGTCGCGGCGGGGCCGGTGGGCAGGGCCGCCGGCGGTGCCCTGTCTCGGCGTCAGCCGATAATATCGCCGACTCGCACGATCTTCATGGTGTTGGTGCCCCCGGCGAGCCCGGCGACATCGCCCTTGGTGATGATAATGCGGTCGCCGCCGCGCATCATGCCTCGACGCGCCAGTGCCGCCACCACCTCTCGATCGATCAGTTGGTCGTCCGAGGCGCCTATGGCATAGGCTACCGGAAACACGCCGCGGTAGAGCGTCATTCGTCGCTGCGTCTTGACGTGGCGGGTCACCGCATAGATCGGAATCTCCGAAATGATCCGCGACAGCCACTTGGCCGTGGCCCCCGACTCGGTGAGCGAGAGAATCAGGCTGATGTCGTAATTGCGGGCGGTGTACATGGTGGCCATTGCGATGGCTTCTTCGGTGTCGGAGAAGGCCGTCACCGGCCGTTCGACGCGGGGCACGGTGCCCTGATGGCGCTCCGCACCGCGACAGATGCGGTCCATGGCCGCGATGACCACTGCCGGATGTCGGCCCACGGCCGTCTCCTCCGACAACATTACCGCGTCCGTTCCGTCGAGCACCGCATTGGCGACGTCGAGCACCTCGGCCCGCGTCGGATGAGTGTGCTCGATCATCGATTGCATCATCTGGGTCGCCGTGATCACCGCGCGATTGCGCGCGCGCGCCTCCGACACGATGCGCTTTTGAACACCCGGCAGCTCCGCGTCACCGATCGCCACGCCGAGATCGCCGCGCGCAATCATGACGGCATCGGCGGCCTCGATGATCTCCTCGCAGCTGTCCAGGGCCTCGGCTCGCTCTATCTTGGCGATGATGCCGCCCTCGCCCCCGGCGGCGTGAAAGAGCTCGCGGGCAGTCTGCACGTCCGCCGCATTGCGCACGAACGATACTCCGAGATAGTCGGCCTCGAGCTCGCCCGCAAGGCGGATGTCGGCGTGATCCTTCTCCGTCAAGGATGCGGCTGACAGCCCTCCTCCTCGACGGTTGATACCCTTGTGGTCCGACAACCGACCGCCCGCCACCACCCGTGTCTCGATGGCGTCGCCGCTCACGCGTTCCACCTTCAGCACGATTCTGCCGTCGTCGAGCAGCAGCGTGTCCCCGTGACGAACGTCGTCGGCGAGCCCCTTGTAGGACACGCCGACGCGCTGTTCGTCGCCGTCGCGCGGATCGAGTCGCAGGTCGAGCACGAAACGCCCGCCGCCCTTCAGCGTAACGCCCCCCCCACGGAAGCCCTCGATGCGGATCTTCGGCCCCTGCAGATCCGCCAGGATGCCCACCGGCCGCTCGTGCCGATCGGCGCTCGCCCGAATCGCGGCGACCCGCCGCCGGCAGTCGTCGGCGCTGCCGTGTGAGAAATTCAGACGCGCGACGTCCAGACCCTCGACGACCATGTCGTCGAGAACACCCTCGACATCGGTGGCGGGCCCGAGCGTGGCGACGATCTTCGTTTGCCGCGGCATTCCACGCGCTCCAAAGAGGGTGCAGATCGAGCCGGGATCAGTAGCGCCGCGTCCGCGCAGCCGGTGACTCGCCGGCGCGCTGCTCCAGCATCGCCACGGCGGGCAACGTTTTGCCCTCGAGGAACTCGAGAAACGCGCCGCCGCCGGTGGAGATGTAGGAGACCCGGTCAGCGACCCCGAACTTGTCGATGGCCGCCAGGGTGTCGCCCCCGCCGGCGATCGAGAACGCGCCGCTCTCGGCAATCGCTTCGGCCAGCGCCCGCGTGCCGCCGGCGAACGCGTCGATTTCGAAAACGCCGACCGGCCCATTCCAGACAACGGTTCCGGCGCCGCGCAGCAGCCCGCCATAGCTCTCGGCGGTCTGCGGCCCGACGTCGCCGATGATGTCGGCTTCAGCCACGCCGTCGACCGTCTTGACGGTGGTCTCGGCCTGCTCGCTCAACGCCGTCGCGCATACCACGTCGACGGGCAGTGGAATCGTCGCGCCCCGCGACTGCGCCTCGCTCATCAGGCGCCGCGCCTCCCCGACGAGACCCGGTTCGTAGAGAGAGTGCCCGACACCGTGGCCCGCCGCCGCGATAAACGTGTTGGCGATGCCGCCACCGACGATCAGCTGATCGACGCGCCGCGCCAGGTTCTCGAGCACCGTGAGCTTGGTCGAGACCTTGGAACCGCCGACGATGGCCACCAGCGGACGGGCGGGATCCTCGAGCGCCTGTGCCAGGGCGTCGAGCTCCGCCGTCAGCAGGGGACCGGCGCAGGCGATCGGCGCGTGCTCGGCCACGCCATACGTCGATGCCTGGGCGCGGTGCGCCGTCCCGAAAGCATCCATGACAAACACATCGCACAGAGCCGCCATGCGCCGGGCCAGGGCGTCGTCGCTGGACTTCTCTCCGGGGTTGAAACGCACGTTCTCGCAGACCACGAGCTCCCCCGGCGCCACCTCGACGCCGTCGAGCCAATCGCGCACGAAACGCACCTCGCACCCCAGCAGCGCCGCGAGCCGCTCGGCCACCGGCGCGAGCGAGAATTGCTCGTCGAACTCACCCTCGACGGGCCGGCCGAGGTGGGAGATGACCATCACGCGGGCGCCGGCATCGAGCGCCCGGCGCAGGGTCGGCAGCGCCGCGCGGATGCGCGCGTCGCTCGTCACCTGTCCGCGCTGAACCGGCACGTTCAGGTCCTCGCGGATCAGCACCCGCCGCCCGCCGAGATCGACATCCGTCATGCGAATGACTGCCACGCCCGCCTCCGTGCTATCCCGCGTTCACCAGCGCCACGGTGGTATCGAGCATGCGGTTGGAAAACGCCCATTCGTTGTCGTACCAGGCACAGACCTTGACGGTATGGCCGTTGACCACTCGCGTCATCGACGCGTCGTATGTCGACGACGCCGTCGTGTGATTGAAATCCACGGAGACGAGCGGGGCATCGTTGTAGGCGAGGATGCCGGCGAGCTCGTTCTCGGAAGCCTGCCTTATCACGCCGTGGATCTCCTCGACAGTGGTGTCGCGCGCCGCCTCGAACGTGAGATCCACCAATGACACGTTGATCGTCGGCACGCGCACGGCGAAGCCGTCGAGCCTGCCGTTGAGCTCGGGCAGCACGAGCCCGACCGCCGCGGCGGCGCCGGTCTTGGTCGGAATCATCGACTGCGTGGCGGAGCGGGCGCGCCGCAGATCCGAATGGTAGACGTCGGAGAGCACCTGGTCGTTGGTGTAGGCGTGAATGGTCGTCATCACGCCGCCGACCACCCCGATGCGCTCGTGCAGCGGCTTGACCAGCGGAGCCAGGCAGTTGGTCGTGCACGATGCGTTGGAGATCACGGTGTGGGACGCCCGGAGCACGCTGTGGTTGACGCCGTAGACGATCGTGGCATCGACATCCTTACCGCCGGGTGCCGAGATGACCACCTTCTTGGCGCCGCCCCCGAGGTGTGCGCCGGCCTTCGCCTTGCTGGTGAAAAGACCGGTGCACTCGTGCACCACGTCGACCCCTACCTCGCCCCACGGAAGCTTGGCGGGATCACGCTCGGCAAACACGCGGATGCGATCGCCGTCCACCAGCAGGGCATCGCCTTCGACCGCGACCTCACGCGCGAAGCGACCGTGCACCGTGTCGTATTTGAGCAGGTGCGCGTTGGTTGCGGCATCGCCCAGATCGTTGATCGCCACGACACGGAGCTCGTTCGTGCGATTCGCTTCGTACACCGACCGCAGAATATTTCGCCCGATCCGGCCGAAGCCGTTGATCGCAATGTTGATCGCCATGATTCGTTCTCCTGGGTTTCTATGATGCTGTGCGGCGAGCCATCGTGTTCGATGCGGTGTCGTTATGCCGGTAACGATCGCGCGCCGAGGCGCTCGCGAGCGCCTCGCAGTCGAGGCCGCTCACCGCGTGCGCGCCATGACTCTCTCGACGGCCTGCACTACGCCATCCGCGGTGAGCCCGAAATACTCGAAGGCGTCGGCGGCCGGCGCCGACACCCCAAAGGTGTCGACGCCGAGCGCGGTGCCGTGGATCCCTACCTGACCGGCCCAGCAGGCCGTGACGCCCGCCTCGACGGCAACCCGCGCCGTGACCGCCTCGGGCAGCACCGCCTGGCGGTAGGCGCCCGGCTGCGACGCGAAGGCCTCGCTGCAGGGCATGGAGACGACGCGCACGCGGTGCCCGCCGTCGCCGAGCACGGCGGCCGCCTCGACGGCTAGCGCGACCTCCGAGCCGGTGGCGATGATAATGGCTTCGGGCATACCGTCACAGTCCCGTATGACGTAGGCTCCCCGCCGAATTGCCGCGAGTTGCTCGTCGTCGCGGTGCTGATGGGGCAGGTTCTGGCGCGACAGCAGCAACGCTGTCGGCCCGTCGCGCCGCTCGAGCGCGGCACGCCAGGCGACCGCCGTCTCGACGGCGTCACAAGGACGCCACACGGAGAGCCCCGGAATCAGGCGTAGACTGGCGGCGTGCTCGACCGCCTGATGGGTGGGACCGTCTTCGCCGAGACCGATCGAGTCGTGGGTAAACACGAAAATGCTCTGCACACCCATCAAGGCGGCCATGCGCACGGCGTTGCGGGCGTAGTCCGAGAACACCAGAAAGGTACCCGCATAGGGAATGAAGCCGCCGTGCAGCGCGAGACCGTTGGTGATCGCCGACATACCGAACTCGCGCACGCCGTAGTGCACGTAGTTGCCGACGGGTGCATCCCGCCCCACCACGATCGAGCCTTTCCACATCGTTAGGTTGGAGCCGGTGAGGTCGGCCGAACCGCCAATCAGCTCGGGCAGCAGCGGCCCGTAGGCGTCGAGCGCGATCTGCGACGCCTTGCGCGTGGCCACCGCAGGGGCCTGCCGGGCAATCTCCCCGACGCGCGCGTCGGCGAACGACCCCCACTCGGCGGGCAGCTGGCCGGCGAGCCGCCGCTCGAGCTCCTCGGCGAGCTGCGGGTGGGCGGTCCGGTAGCGCTCGAGACGCTCGCGCCATTGCGCCTCCAATCGCTCACCCTGCTCGCGGGCATCCCAGGCGGCATAGATCGGCTGCGGAATTTCAAACGGCGGCCAACGCCAGCCCAGGTTCTCGCGCACCCGCGCCACCTCGTCGTCACCGAGCGCGGCCCCGTGGCACGACTCGCTGCCCTGCTTGTTCGGCGACCCCCAGCCGATGATCGTCTGACAGCAGATGAGGGTCGGTCGCGTGCGTTCGGCGCGCGCCTGCTCGATGGCGTCCGCCACGGCGCCGGCGTCGTGCCCGTCGACGCTGCGCACGACGTGCCAGCCGTAGGCCTCGAATCGCAGCGCTGTGTCGTCGGTGAACCAACCTCCGACGTCGCCGTCGATGGAGATGCCGTTATCGTCGTAGAGCACGATGAGCTTGCCGAGCCCGAGCGTGCCGGCCAGCGAGCACGCCTCGTGCGAGACGCCTTCCATCAGGCAGCCGTCGCCGGCAAACGCGTAGGTGTAGTGGTCGACGACGCCATGACCCGGACGGTTGAAGCGGCTCGCCAGGACGTGCTCGGCGAGCGCCAAGCCAACCGCGTTGGCTAGCCCCTGACCGAGCGGCCCTGTCGTCGTCTCCACACCCGGCGTGTCCCCGTACTCGGGGTGACCCGGCGTCTTCGAGTGCAGCTGACGAAAGCGCCGGATCTCCTCGATCGGCAGGTCGAAGCCGCTCAGGTGCAACAACGCGTACAGCAGCATCGAGCCATGGCCGTTCGAGACCACGAAACGGTCGCGATCGGGCCAGCTCGGATTGCCGGGGTTGAAGCGCAGAAAGTCGCTCCACAGCACTTCGGCGATGTCGGCCATCCCCATGGGCATGCCTGGGTGACCGGAGTTGGCGCGCTGGACGGCGTCCATGCTGAGCACACGGACGGCATTCGCCTTGTCGCGGCGGCTCACCCCGCCCGGCCCGGTCTGTGCAGACACCCTCTGTCTCTCCTCGGGAGTGCGTGAAGCGTTTCGCTGGCCCGGCGCGACGGCGATCCCGCCGGTCGGTCGCGTGCCGTGCGCGAGCGGATCATACACCATGACGCCACCGCGCTCGTCGGCGCGGGCGGCGCCGCCTGATGCCGGCGCGCTACAGGCTCTGGCGCACCCAGGCCCGCCAAGCCGACAGCAGCTGCGGGCTTGCCGCGGCGATCACCGCGCGCTTCGACAAACTGCCGTAGTGCATCGCGCCGCCGTCGATGGCGCTGGCCGCGCCTCCCGCCTCGGCGAGGATCAAGCTCCCGGCCGCGTAGTCCCAGAGCTGCTGGCCGCCGTGCAGATAGAGGTGGAAACGGCCTGCCGCCAGCCAACACCATTCGAGCACGCTGGCACCCAGATTGCGCTGCGAGCGGTACGGCGGGGAGCGCACCAGCCGCTCCGCCAGTCGCGACACCAGGCGTTTGTAGTCGACGTTGGCAATGCATCGCCGCAGCGGCATGCCGTCGCCACAGCGCAGCGGCGCGCCGTTCAGATAGGCGCCCTGCCCGCGCCGGGCGTAAAAGCACTCCTGGCGTATGGGGTCGTAGACTACCGCCAGCTCGGACTCACCCTCTCTGACGAACGCCAGAGAGATGCCGTAGAACGGAAAACCGCACGAGAAATTGGTGGTGCCGTCGAGCGGATCGAGACACCAGAACCCGCTCGCGGCCTGGGCGAGCGTGCGCACCTGCTCACGGTGCTCCATCTCCTCGCCGATCAGCGCGAGCCCCGGCCAGCGGCCCTCGAGCGCTGCGGCGATGTGCTGCTGCAGCCGCAAATCGATCTCGGTGACGACGCTGCCGTCGTCCTTGGTGCCGGTGCGAAGCGCCGCCACGCCCGCGCCCAGCAGGCTCTGGCCTGCGCCGCGCACGATGTCGACGACCGCCTCGATGGGCGGCAGCTCGGCCATGGTCACCCGGAGAACCGCTGCGCGGCGTCCGGCCGCGCCGCGCCCGGCTCGGCGAGAGTTGGCGATCTCATCGTCTCAGGACGTCTGTGGCTGCTGCACGGCCGCTGACGCCGGCCGCTGTGGAGAAACCGGCACCCGCCTTTTACAATCTTCGCCTGCCCAACGGCTAGCAACCCCCATGCCTCATCATCCGACGATGAACAATCGCGCCATGGCGGCGCGCGACCTGCGCACTGTCTGGCACCCGTGCACGCAGATGAAAGACCATGAGCTGTATCCGCCCGTGCCGATCCGGCGCGGTTACGGCGTATGGCTCGAGGACTTCGACGGTAATCGCTACCTCGACGCCATCAGCTCGTGGTGGGTCAACCTGTTCGGCCACGCAAACCCGCACATCGGCGCCGCGGTGCGGGAGCAGGCGGAGTCGCTCGAGCACGTGATCCTCTCCGGCTTCACCCATGAGCCCGTCGTGCGCCTCTCCGAGCGCCTGGTGGCGCTGGCGCCGAGCGGTCTCACGCGCTGCTTCTACGCTGAGAACGGCTCTTCGGCCGTGGAGATCGCGCTGAAGATGAGCTACCACTTCTGGCGCAACCGGGGCTACACCGGCAAAACGGGCTTCGTCCATCTCAGCAACAGCTACCACGGTGAGACGCTGGGGGCGCTGGCGGTCGGCGACGTCGCGCTGTACAAGGAGACGTACGCGCCGCTGCTCATGCCCGCGCACTGCGCGCCGAGCCCCGACTGCTTTCACCGCGAGCCCGGAGAGTCATGGGCGGCGCATTCCCGTCGCCAGTTCGAACACATGGATCAGCTGCTTGCGCGCATTGCCGACGAGGTGTGCGCGGTGATCGTGGAGCCGCTGGTGCAGTGCGCCGGCAACATGCGGATGTACGACCCTGTCTATCTCACCTTGCTGCGCGATGCGTGCGACCGCCACCACGTCCATCTCATCGCCGACGAGATCGCGGTGGGTTTCGGCCGCACGGGGACCCTGTTTGCCAGCGAGCAGGCCGGTATCGTGCCCGACTTCCTCTGTCTGGCCAAGGGCCTGACCGGCGGCTTCCTGCCGTTGGCGGTCGTCATGACCGGCGAGCAGGTCTACGGGGCGTTCTACGACGAGTACGCCACGCTCAGGGGCTTTCTCCACTCGCACAGCTACACCGGCAACCCGCTCTGCTGCGCCGCCGCCCTGGCCACCCTCGAGATCTTCGAGCGCGACGACGTCATTGCCCGCAACCGCACGCTCGCGCGCGCCATGGGCGACGCCACCGCAGATCTGGCCGAGCACCCGCACGTCGCCGAGGTGCGCCAGAGCGGCATGATCCTCGCCATCGAGATGGTCCAGGACAAAGCCAACGGCACCCCGTACCCGTGGCAGGAGCGACGTGGGCTGAAAGTCTTTCGCCACGGGCTCGCGAACGAAGCGCTGCTGCGACCGCTGGGGAACGTCGTGTACTTCATGCCCCCCTATGTGATCGACGAGGACCAGATCCGGCATCTCGCCGAGGTGGCGCGCGCCGGTATCGAGTTGGCGACGCGGGAGTAGCCCATCCCGTCACCCGTGACGGACGCTAGTGATCGACACCGGCACGCGAGTGCCCGCAGGCAAGGGCGCTCGCCGCCAGCATCTGCCTGACGGTCTCGATCAGGTCTTCCTCACCGTAGGGCTTGCTGAGGAACGCCTCGGCACCGAGCTGCATCGCCTTGTCGCGCAGCCGAGTTCCGGAGCGGGAGGTGATGATGACAATCGGAATCGTGCGCGTGAGCGGATCCGACCGAATGCGACGGGTCAACTCGTAGCCGTCCATTCTCGGCATCTCGATATCCACCAGCATGACGTCCGGCCGGTTCTCCCTGAGCTTTTCGATGGCGTCGACGCCGTCCTTGGCCAGCACCACCTCCAGGCCGTGCTTGCGCAGACTGCGCCCGGTGACCTTGCGCACCGTGAGCGAGTCGTCGACGACCATGATCACACCCGATTGCGGCGCGTCATGCGACGCCTCTTCGCCCTCAGCGGCGCCCGACGTCAGCGACGCACGCGGGTGGTGGCGCTCCCACAGCGCGCCGACGTCGATGATCAGCGCCAGTCCGGCGCCGTTGACGCACGCCGCCCCGGCCACGCCGACAAGATCTGCGACGGGCGGCTGCAGAGGCTGGAATACGACATCCCGCCGACCCAGCACCTCGTCGACGGCGACGCCGATCTCGACGCCGTCGAGCGCTACGATGACGATGGCTTCACGGTCGGGATCGGCGCCGGGGCGCTCCAGCTCCAGCTCGCGAAATAGATCCAACATCGGGTGGCGTTGCTCGCGGTAGCGGATCCAGGGCTCATCGTCGGGCTCCGACCGCTCCACCCCCGCTGTCGCCGGCGCGATCACCTCACGCACCGCCGCCGCCGGCAGCAGGTAATGCTGGGCGCCGAGCCGCACCAGCATGCCGTGCAGCAGCGGCAGCTGCGCGGGCAGCACGACCTCGATGCCTTGCTCGCCCCGGTCACGGCCGACGAGGCCCAATGAGCCACCGAGGGTCTCGATGTCCTCGAGGGCGGCGCCGAGCGCGGCCCGAAACGCAGCGCCTTCGGGCCACCCCGCCATCGACGCGCTGCCGACGCCGGGCGTCAGCAAGAGCCGCACCAGGTCCTCGGGGCCGATGGTCGCCTGCCGCGGAATCAGCCCGGCCTTCATCGCCTTGGAATGCATGGCCGCTACATCGAGGCCGGCGCCGTCGTGCCGGCATTCGATGTGCAGCTGACGGCCGGTCGTGCGTCCCCCGAGCGTCAGGCGAGCGCTGGCCGGCTTACCCAGCGACGTTCTCTGCGATGCGGGCTCGATCGCGGCGACGGCACAGCGGAGCAGGCTCTCGAGGGGCGCCATCGCGCCGCCGAGCAACGCCTCGTCGATCTCCACATCCGCGTCGAGGTCGAGCACGGCGCTCTTGCCCTGCGCGTGCGCGGCCGTGTCCAGCACATCGCGCAGGTGCGACAGCCGGTGCGACAGCGGCACCGGTCCGAGCCCGGCGAGGCTCGCGCTCACGAAGCCGGTCGCTTCGCAAGGCAGGCCATCGGCTGACAGTAATGGCGGCGCTTGCTCAGCTTCGAGCGGGGGCGACTCGGCAAGCGGCGCCGGCAAGCTTTCGGCGTCGGCTGCGGCAGCGCACCGCGCGGCGTCGCCGGCGCCATCCGCTTCGCCGTCCTCGTCGTTGGCAGGCTCGGGAACCGCATCGTGCGGCAGCGCGCCGATCTCCTCCGTTGCTCGCTCAGGCGGATCCTCGGCATAGGCGGCGACCGCCTCGGCAAAGCGGTCGAACTCGGTGTCGGGTGTCCCGGCAAGCGTGCCGTCCCGCAACAGAGCGTCGAGCGCGCGCGCAATCAACCCGTGCAGCTGGCGCAAATGGGACAGGTCGGTGCTGCCCAGGGCGCGCCCACGCTGGCGCTTCAGCTCGAGTGAGCGCTCCACTTGCCGGCACGCCTCGGCCATCGAGGCGAATTCGAGCGAGCCCGCATGGAGTCGGAGCTGAGCGAGGGCGGGCTCGAGGCACTGCAAATCGACACCGAGGCCGGTCTCGGCCGCTATGTGCTGCGTGGAGAGACGGATCGCCCTGAGCTGTGTCAAGGCATCGGTGATGAACTCGCGGATCGCCCGGGGGTCGGTCACGCCGCCCCCTGGCCCGTTGGCGTCGAGCTGCGCAGCGCCGCGCTGCGGCATTGCCCCGCCAGCGTCCTCGTCGGCATCGTGATGCTCGCACCAGCCGGCCAGTATCTCCACCGAGTGGCGGAGCGTGCCGAGTGCCTGCTCCGAGAGGCGTCCCGACTTGGCTGCGAACATGTCCAGCATCTGATTGATGCCGTCGGCGACGCCACGCACGGTAGGGTCGCCACGGCTGTCGGCGAGATCGGCGATGGCGCTCAGTGTGCGGCACAGCGCCTGGTGCGCGCGCACGCTTCCGCCTTCCTGCAGCCATGCGCCCAGGCTGGCCCGTACCTGCTGCTGCAACGCGACACTGTTGTGCACGGTTCTACCTCATGGTCACCCGCGGCATCGCCCGGAAGGGCTCATCGCGCCTCGTGCGCGGCGTCGGGCCGTCCGAGGACGTGACGGCTCAGGCGGCGTGCCGCGCGGCCGGCGCATCAGAGCCAGCCCGGCCGGCACGTCGAAAACGCTCGTCCGCCGCCAGGCGCCGGAGATCGAAGACGCTCCAGCGCTCCGCCCCGCCACCGAACGAGGCCGTCACGTAACGATCCGCGCCCGTGCCCGCCTGCCCGGACGCGGCTTGCCGCGCTGAGGCGGGGAACCGGAGCAAGCCGTGCACCCGCTCGACGACCAGCGCGGCCTGCAGCCCGGTGGATCGCATCACCAAGAGCCGTGCGCCATCGACCGTCGCGAGCGGTTCGGCGCCGAGAAACGCATTGAGGTCGATCACCGCGAGGCCCTTCCCATGAACGCTCACGAGACCACGCACCCACGCCGGCGTACGCGGCAACGGCGCTGCCGTCGCACAAATGGTGATCTCGGCCACCTGGCCCAGCGGCGCCACCAAATGGCGGCTGCCGAGATCGAAGCCGACACCGCGCCAAATGGCCTCCGCGGCGTCGTCGCAGTCGGTCTCGGTCTCTGCGCCCGGCGGGGTCTGCCACCGCAGCAAAAGATTCAAGGCATGGAGGGCGCCATCGCGCATAGCCCGTTCTCCGTCAGACGTCCACCGTGCTGCGTCGCAGCTCGGTTGACCCACGGCGCAGCACCGTCACCCTGGCCCATCGGGTCATCTGCGCGGCAACGCTCGAGCATCCGCAATGCTGCTGGCGCAGCGTGCTTTGCCCCCCTGCTTGGGCCCCTCGACCCCGTTATGATGTATATCTGCGGCCCGATTTTCAAGTAGTTTATATAGTAATGCCCTAAACATTTTGATTTTTATAGCATATAATGGAAATTCATCACAAGAGCCCATCGCTGGCCGATCTGGCCTCAATGGGATATAAGTACAGATAGCGAAGTTCAGGGGATGACAACCCGGCCCGTCGCGCGGGCCACCGCAGTTCGGTTTTCACGACCAAGGTCTTCAGATGGCGCAGATCAGGTCCAACGGCGCACTGTCGAGCGGCGACCGCTTCGGCATGACCGTATTCGCCTCGATCCTCGCCCACATGCTCTTCATCCTAGGGGTGAGTTTCAGCCTCCCCGAGCTGCTGCCCGACCTGCGGTCGTTGCCGGCGCTGGACATCGTGCTGGTCAACATGACGAGCAACGAGGAACCGGACGAGGCGGACTTTCTGGCGCAGGCGAATCAGGACGGCGGCGGCACGCGCGACGAATCGGTCACTGCGCGCAGCCCGCTGCCCCTCAAGCTGCTGCCCACCGACGCCCAGAATCTGCCGACGACGCGGCCCTCCTCACCGCAAAGTGCCGGACCGCGGCCTCAGGAGGCGCTGCTCAGCAGTGAACGCCAGGACAACCTGCACCTGGTCCGGCGCGATACGACTCTACCGCCGCTGCCGCCGACCGCGGACCCGAATCGGCCCGGCATCCTCTCCGAGCATCTGACCCTGGATTACCGCGCCCAGCTCAGCGCCGAGATCAGCGAGCATTGGGACGAGTACCAGAAACGACCTCGACGCAAGTTTCTGAGCGCGCGCACGCGCGAGTACCGCTATGCCGCGTACATGGAAGCGTGGCGCGCGAAGGTCGAGCAGGTCGGCAATCGCAACTACCCGGAAGCCGCCAGAGCGCAACAGCTGACGGGCAGCCTCGTTCTCGACGTGGCGCTCAATCCCGACGGTTCCGTGGACGCCGTCCGCGTCGAGCGTCCTTCGCCCTACAAGCTGCTCAACGACGCCGCGGTGCGCATCGTCCGCATGGCGTCGCCCTTCGCTCCCTTTCCCGAGGAGATTCGCGAGAACACCGACATCCTTCACATCACCCGCACCTGGGAATTCAGCCACGGCGCACGCATCACGGCGCGATAACGCCGCGCCGGCCCTTGCCCTGCGGCGGGCGCCTGACCGATACTAACCCGCATGGGCGAGCTGCATTCGCTGACCAATCACTTTCTGATAGCGATGCCCACGCTGGCCGATCCGAACTTCGTGCGAACGGTCACCCTCATCTGTGAGCACAACGACGACGGCGCGCTGGGCATCGTCATCAACCGCACCACCAACCTGACGCTGGCGAATGTTCTCGCCCAGCTCGATCTGCCCAGCGATCACCTCGAGAACCCGAACACGCCGGTCTACTACGGCGGTCCGGTGCAGACCGAGCGCGGGCTGATCCTGCACGAGACCGTCGGGCGTTGGGAGTCGACCTTGCCCGTAGGCGACTCGCTGGGGCTGACCACATCGCGCGATATTCTCGAAGCCATGGCCGAGAGCCGCGGGCCACAGAGCTCCATGCTGGCGCTCGGATACGCCGGCTGGAGCGCGGGACAGCTCGAGCGCGAGATCAAAGAAAATGCCTGGCTCAGCGGACCCGCCGACAACGACATCATCTTTCGGACACCGGTCGAGGAGCGCTGGGCGAGCGCCGCCGCTCTGCTGGGGATCGATCTCGCGATGCTGTCGCGGGAGGCCGGTCACGCTTGACCGGGCGCACCTACCTCTGCTTCGACTTCGGGCAGCGCCGGATCGGCGTCGCCGCCGGCCAGAACGCCACTCTGACGGCTCAGGGGATCGCTACCGTGGCCGTACACGACGGTGAACCGGACTGGCGGGCCATCGCCACGTTGATCGAGCGCTGGCGGCCCGACGCGCTGGTGGTAGGATTGCCGCTCGCCATGGACGACCGCGAGAACCCCATGAGCACGGCGGCCCGGCGCTTCGCGCGCGAGCTTCGCCGGCGCTTCGCCCTCGACGTGGAGCTGTGGGACGAGCGGCTGTCATCGGATGCCGCTCATGAGCTGCTGCGCGCCGCGGCACCCCGTCCCGGCAGGGTTACGCCCAAGCGCCGTCAGCGCCGGGACCAGATCGCCGCCGAGCTGATCCTGCGCTCGTACATGGACGAGAGAGCGCCCGGCCCGAGTGAGCGCTGAGGCCCCGCGAGGCTTCGAGCCGGTGGATGTCGCCGAGCCGCTCGAGCGGATGGTGCAGCAGCTGCAGCGCCAGGCGAGACCGGACCCGGTCATGGTCGGCATTCACACGGGAGGCGCGTGGCTCGCCGAGGTGCTGCACGCCCGTCTGGGTTTGAGCGTGCCGCTGGGCACCATCGACATCTCGTTCTACCGCGACGACTTCACGCGGATCGGTCTCAACCCGCAGGTACGGGCGTCCGCGCTGCCGGAGGACGTGGAGGATCGCCATGTCATTCTTGTCGACGACGTGCTGCACACGGGGCGCACCGTGCGCGCGGCCCTGAACGAGCTGTTCTCCTACGGACGACCGGCCTCGGTGCTGCTCGCCGTACTCGTTGAGCGCGATGGCCGCGAGCTACCGATTCAGGCGGACGTCGTCGGCCAACATCTCAGCCTCGGCCCGCATCAGTACGTCGAACTCAAGGGCCCCGAGGTGCTTCGCCTCGTGATCCTCGATCGCGGATCCGGGCGCCCGGCATAAAAAGCATGCCGGCGCCCGGGATACAGTTCGACGCCGACGGCCGGCTGCGGCACTTTCTCACCATCGACGGGCTGCCGCGGGAGACCTTGATCCACATTCTCGATGTCGCCGAGTCCTTCATCGGCTTCGAGACCCGGGAGATCAAGAAAGTCCCCCTGCTGCGGGGCAAGACCGTCGTCAACTTGTTCTTCGAAACCAGCACGCGCACGCGAACCACCTTTGAGATCGCCGCCAAGCGCCTCTCGGCCGACGTCATCAACATGAACCCCGCGCGCATGGCGACCGCCAAGGGCGAGACGGTGCTGGACACGGTCCGCAATCTCGAGGCCATGCATACGGACCTGTTCGTGGTGCGCCACGAGTTCAGCGGCGCCGCGTATCTCATCGCGCAGCACGTTCCGCCCCATGTCGGCATCATCAACGCCGGTGACGGTCGCCATGCCCATCCGACCCAGGCGATGCTCGACATGTTCACCATCCGTCAGCACAAAGGGGGGTTCGAGAACCTCACCGTGGCCATCGTCGGCGACATTCTTCATTCCCGCGTGGCCCGCTCGCAGATCCAAGCGCTCAACGTTCTGGGCGCGCGCGAAGTGCGGGTCATCGCGCCGAAGACGCTGCTGCCCACAGAGGTCGAATGCCTCGGGGTCACCGCACACACCGACATGATCGCGGGACTCGACGGCGTCGATGTGATCATCATGCTGCGGCTGCAGCTCGAGCGCATGGAGGGTCAGCTCATCCCCAGCGAGCAGGAGTTCTTCCACCGCTATGGGCTGACCGACGAGAAGCTCGCGTTCGCCAAGCCCGATGCCGTCGTCATGCACCCCGGGCCGATCAACCGTGGTCTCGAGATCGCCTCCTCCGTGGCCGACGGCCCGCGGTCGCTCATCCTGCCCCAGGTGACGAACGGCATCGCCGTGCGCATGTCGATCATGGCGCAGATCATGGGCGGGCGCGGCCCGGCTTCGCGCTGAGTGATCCCGGTGGGTGTCGAGATCCGCAACGGCCGCCTGATCGATCCGGCGAACGCCCTCGACGATCGCCTCGATCTGTTCATCGACGCCGGAAGAGTCGTCGCGGTCGGCTCGGCGCCGGCGGGATTTCACGCCGAACGCTCCCTCGACGCCACCGGCAAGATCGTCTGCCCGGGGATCATCGACCTGCGCGCGCGACTGCGCGAGCCGGGTCAGGAGCACAAGGCGACCATGGACAGCGAGACGGCCGCGGCCGTCGGCGCAGGCATCACGTCGATTTGCTGCCCGCCGGACACGTATCCGGTCATCGACACTCCGGCGATGGCACACATGATCCAGCAGCGCGCCCGGCAGCTCGGGCGCTCGCGCGTACATCCGCTGGGCGCGCTCACCGTGGGCCTTCAGGGCGCGGAGCTGACCAACATGGCGGCGTTGAAGGAGGCCGGCTGCGTGGGCGTCAGCAATGCGCTGCGACCCGTGGAGAATACCCTCGTCATGCGCCGTGCCATGCAGTACGCCGCAACCTTCGATCTGACCGTGTTCATCCACGCCCACGATCCTTGGCTGCAAGGCAACGGCTGCGTCCACGAGGGCGAGATCAGCACACGACTGGGGCTGCCTGCGATACCCGATGCGGCGGAAGTTGTCGCCGTGGCGCGCGAGCTGGCGCTGGTCGAGACCACGGGCGTGCGCGCACACTTCTGTCAGCTGTCCAACGCGCGGTCCGTGGCGATGGTGGCCGACGCACAGCGGCGCGGCCTGGAGGTAACGGCGGACGTGACGGCTCACCACCTGCATCTCACCGAGCACGACATCGGCTTCTTCAACACCCAGTGCCACGTGCTTCCACCGCTCAGACGCCGCCAGGATCGGGACGCGCTGCGCGAAGGCCTCGTGCGCGGCGCCGTCTGTGCCATCAGCTCCGACCACCAACCCCACGGCCTCGACGCCAAGCTCGCCCCGTTCAGCGAGTCGGCACCCGGCATCTCGGGCCTCGAGACGTTGCTGCCGCTGACGCTGCAGCTCGTCGACGACGGCGTCATCGACCTGGCGCAGGGACTGGCCGCCATCACCGCCGCGCCGGCGCGGGTCCTCGGTCTCGAGTCGGGCCAGCTCGGCGTGGGCGCGCCGGCCGACATCTGCATTTTCGACCCCGAGCGGCGCTGGACGCTGACGCCGGACAGCATGGTGAGCCGCGGCCGCAACACGCCGTTCTTGGGCAGGCGCTTCCGCGGTAAGGTGACGCACTGCCTGATCGGCGGCGAGATCGTGTTCGCGAGCTAGTCGCGCGCCTGATTGGCGATCTCCACGAGATTGAGGTCAGGATCGCGCACGTAGACCGAATCGATCGGGCCGGTGGCGCCGGTGCGGCGCACGGGGCCCTCGATGATCTCGACGCCGAGCCGCTGCAGGTGGGTGATCACCTCATCGAGCGGCGTTTGGGCGATGAAGCAAAGATCGGCGGAGCCCGGGGTCGGTCGGGCAGCCCTCGGCTCGAACTCGCGGCCGTGCTGATGCAGATTGATCTTCTGGGTACCGAACAGCAGCGCGCGGCGCCCGTTACCGAACACCGTCGCCCGCATGCCGAGGACGTCGCAGTAGAAGCGTGAGGTCGCCTCGACGTCCGCGACGGTGAGCACGAGATGATCGAGTCCGCGGAGCTCGATGCCTGCCACGGCGTCGTTCTCGGCTCGCGATCGGGCGTGGCGGCCGGCGTGAAGAACGCTAGTAGGTGACGTTGCGCAGCGATTCCCCGAGCTCGCGGTCCTTCGAGTCGCGGCTCTCGAGCTTGATGCGCAGCCGCAGATCGTTCTGCGACTCCGCGCTGCGCAGCGCTTCGTCGTAGGTGATCAGGCCGTCCTCGTAGAGATCGAACAACGACTGGTCGAAGGTCTGCATGCCCGACTCCCGCGAGCGGGAAATGATGTCGCGGATCTCATGAATCTTGCCTTTGAGGATGGTGTCCGAGATCAGCGGTGAGTTGATCATGATCTCGATCGCCGGCACCCGCCCCTTGCGGCCTTTCATCGGCAGCAGACGCTGGGACACCAGCGCTCGCAGGTTCATCGACAGATCCATCAGCAGCTGACCGCGCCGTTCCTCCGGAAAGAAGTTGATTATGCGATCGAGCGCCTGGTAGGTGTTGTTGGCGTGCAGCGTAGCGAGGCAGAGATGACCCGTCTCGGCAAAGATGATGGCGTTGTCCATCGTATCGCGCGTGCGAATCTCGCCGATCTGGATGACGTCCGGAGCCTGCCGCATCGCGTTGACGAGGGCCACCTGGAACGACTCGGTGTCCACACCGACTTCGCGCTGCGTGACCACACAGTTCTTGTGCTCGTGCACGAACTCGATCGGGTCCTCGATGGTGACGATATGTCCGTACGAGTGCTCGTTGCGATAGCCGAGCAGCGATGCCTGCGAGGTCGTCTTACCCGTGCCGGTACCGCCCACGAAGATGATGAGGCCGCGACGCGCCATGGCAAGATCTTTGAGCACGGGCGGAAGGTGCAGCTCTTCGAACTTGGGAATGTAGGTCTGGATGGTGCGCAGCACCATTCCCACCCGCGACTGCTGTACGAAGACATTGACGCGGAAACGGCCGATCTCGACCGGATGGATGGCGAAGTTGCACTCCCTGGTCGCCTCGAACTCGCGGCGCTGCTCCTCGTTCATGATGCTGTAAGCGAGATCACGCGACTGCTCCGCCGTCAGCGCCTGGCGCGTCACCGGCTCGATCTTGCCATCCACCTTGATGCTCGGCGGCACGCCGGCGGTAATGAACAGATCCGACGCCTTCCGGTGCACCATCAGCTTGAGAAAATCAGTGAAAACCATCAGCGCCGTTTCCCCCCGCTGGCGGCAGCGCCCGTGCGGGCCGCCATCTGCTGTTGAAACTTGGACTTGTCGGTTGCCCGCGAACGGGCCTCGTCGAGCGAAACCATGCGGTTGCGCACGAGGTCGATGAGGCACTGATCCATGGTCTGCATGCCGAGCGACTGGCTGGTCTGCACGACGGAGTACATCTGCGGAACCTTGTTCTCCCTGATCAGATTTCGAATCGCCGGCGTCGCGATCATGATCTCGTGGGCGGCGAGGCGTCCGCCGTTGGGCCGCTTGAGCAGGGTCTGGGAGATGACGGCGGCCAGCGATTCCGACAGCATGGCGCGCACCATGTCCTTCTCCCCCGCGGGGAAGACGTCGATGATGCGGTCGATGGTCTTGGGCGCCGAGGTCGTGTGCAGCGTGGCGAATACCAGGTGCCCGGTTTCCGCGGCCGTGAGCGCGAGGCGGATTGTCTCGAGATCGCGCATCTCGCCGACCAGAATGACGTCCGGGTCTTCGCGCAGCGCCGAGCGCAGCGCCTCCGCGAAGCCCAGCGTATGGGGCCCCAGCTCGCGCTGGTTGATCAGACAGTTCTTGCTGGTGTGCAGAAACTCGATGGGGTCCTCAATGGTCAGGATGTGCGCATTCTGGTTGTCGTTGACATGGTTGACCATGGCGGCGAGCGTGGTCGACTTTCCTGAACCGGTCGGACCCGTCACCAGCACCAGCCCGCGCGGCCGCATCGACACCTCGGCGAAAATCGACGGCGTGTTGAGCTCCTCGAGGCTGAGCACGCGTGTCGGAATCGTCCGGAACGCCGCCGCGGGTCCGCGCTGCTGGTGAAACACGTTCACCCGGAAACGCGCGATGTTCGGCAGCTCGAACGAGAAGTCGTGCTCGAGGAACTCCTCGAAGTTCTTCTGCTGCTTGTCGTTCATGATGTCGTAGAGCATGGCGTGAACGACGCGCTCATCGAGCGGATCGACGTTGATGCGCCGGATGTCTCCGTCTATCCGGATGAGCGGCGGCAGACCGGACGATATGTGGAGGTCTGACGCGCCCTTCTTGTTAGAAAAGGCAAGCAGCTCGGCAATGTCCATTACGGGCGTATTCCTCGGAACGCACTGTAGGTTCGCTCGGCGACCGCCGCTGCGGTATGGCCAACCGCCCGGCGTTGCTATATCTTCCTTCAGTATAACTGTGGATGCGGGGGCTACAAGGATGGCGGATCTCGCGCAGCGCCTCACCGATGTACGGCAGCGCATTCGTGAGGCGGAACGGCGCTACGGGCGACCGCCGGGCGCGGTGGCGCTGATCGCCGTGAGCAAGACACAGCCGGTCGACGCCATCCGTGCGGCCGCCGGGCTCGGCCAGCGCGCCTTTGCCGAGAACTACCTGCAGGAGGCGCTCGAGAAGATTGCAGCGCTCGAAGCGCTCGGCCTCGAGTGGCATTTCATCGGCCACGTGCAAAGCAACAAGTGCCGCGACATTGCGCGCCATTTCGACTGGGTGCACAGCGTCGATCGGAGCAAGACGGCGCAGCGCCTGAGCGAGCATCGTCCTGCGCAGCGAGGTGCGCTCAACGTGTGCCTGCAGGTCAATATCGAGGGCGAGGCCACCAAGGGCGGTGTCGACCCCGATGCGCTCGAACCCCTGGCGCGGGCGGTGTCGGCCATGCCGCATCTCAGACTGCGCGGGTTGATGGCGATCCCCGCCCCGAGCCCTGATTTCGACGCCCAGCGCGCCGTCTTCCGGCGCCTGCGGGCGGCGCAGCAGCGGCTGCAGGCGAGAGGCTTTCGGCTGGACACGCTGTCGATGGGCATGAGCGCCGACATCGAGGCCGCCATCGCCGAGGGATCGACCCACGTGCGGGTCGGAACCGCCGTTTTCGGAGCGCGCCCGCCGCGGGCCGGCGCTGATGAGCGCCGCGCCGCGGCGCACGCCGGAGCGGCGGAGCCTGCATCAGGCTGAGACGGGGCGGCGCCGTCGCACACTACCGCATCACAGAGCACATCACGAGGTCAGGACAGAAACACCATGACGGAGCAACGAATCGGTTTCATCGGCGGCGGCAACATGGCGCGCAGCCTCGTGGGCGGCCTGATCGCCAACGGCGTTCCGGCCGACAGACTGTGCGTATCGGACATTGCCGAGGACAAGCGCGAGGCGCTCGCGCAGCAGTTCCATGTCCGCACGCTTGCCGACAACGACGACGTGGTAACGGCATCGGATATCGTGGTGCTGGCGGTAAAGCCGCAGACGCTGCGAGCGGTCCTCGAACGCCTGGCGCCGGGCGTGCGTGCGCGCCGCCCGCTGCTCATCTCGATCGCCGCAGGGGTGCGGCTCGAGGCGATGCAGCGCTGGCTCGGCGATGAGCTGCCCATCGTTCGCGCCATGCCCAACACGCCGGCGCTGGTCAGGTCGGGCGCCAGCGCCCTGTTCGCGAATGCATTCGTCAGCGCGGCGCAACGTGACGACGCCGAGTCGGTGCTGCGGGCGGTGGGCGTCACCGTGTGGCTCGACACGGAGGCGCTGCTGGACACGGTGACGGCGCTGTCCGGCAGCGGCCCCGCTTACTTCTTCTACCTGATGGAGGCGATGCAGGCCGGGGCCGCTCGCCTCGGCCTGGACGCGAAGACCGCGCGGCTGCTCACCCTCGAGACCGCTTTCGGCGCCGCGAAGCTCGCGCTCGAGAGCCACGAGAGCTTTGCGGAGCTGCGCCGGCGGGTCACGTCGCCGGGAGGTACCACCGAGGCCGCCTGCGGCGTCTTCGACCAAAACGGGCTGGCCAACACGGTCGCCGCCGCGCTCGCTGCGGCGCAGAAACGCTCGCGCGAGCTGGCCGAGCTGTTCGGGGAGGCATGATGGGCGGTGGCTACATGGGGGACGCTGGCGGTTTTCTCGTCGACACGCTGATCGGCCTGTACATGGTCGTCGTCCTGCTGCGCCTTTGGTTTCAGCTGGTGCGCGCGGACTTCTACAACCCGATTTCGCAGTTCATCGTCGCCATGACGAACCCGCCGCTCAAGGTGATGCGACGGGTGATCCCCGGTTTGTGGGGTATTGATCTCGCCGCCGTGGTGCTGCTGCTGCTGCTCGCGTGGCTGAAGTTCTATCTTCTCTTCGCGCTGCACGGCGCCGTGCCCCGGCCCGCCGGTGCAATCGTATGGGGGATCGGCGACGTGCTTCAGCTGGGCGTCTACGCGGTCATGGTGGCCATTCTCGTGCGCATCGTGCTGAGCTGGGTCGCTGCGCACACCTACAACCCCGTCACCGGTCTGGTCACCCGCATCACCGAGCCGATCATGGCACCCGCCCGCCGCATCATCCCGCCGATCGGCGGCCTTGATCTCTCGCCGATTGCCGTTTTCATCGTCCTCGGAGTGCTGTTGCGGGTCGTCGTGCAGCCGCTGCTCGACTACGGCGTGCTGCTGGCGCGCTGATCGGCTGCAGAGCGGGCCGCCGGCCATGGCCCGATATCGCTGGGACGGCGACGATTTGCTGCTGCGCATAAAGGTGCAGCCGCGAGCCCGGGACAACGCGGTTGTCCGCGTTGACGCGGAGTGCGTGACCGTCCGTCTCAAGGCCCCACCGGTGGACGGCAGGGCCAACGCCGCGCTCGAGGGCTGGCTGGCGGCGCTGTTCGGCGTCCGCCGGCGCGATGTCGAGCTCGTCACGGGCTGGACGAACCGCTCCAAAGTTGTCCGCATCAGGCAACCGTCTCGGCTGCCGCCCGAGCTGGGCATCCTCGGTCGGGAGACGGTCGCCGCGCCGCGCGGGTCGTCATAGCCCGCGGCGGGGGACCATGCGTCGCGGCCCGCCGCGCATCCGACCGGTGTTCCTTGACCAACTCCGATGCGAGTGTCTAGCTTTACGATGCTGGGCGAGAAACGGCCGGATGTGCGGCGTTGCGGGGGTGACTGCTGCGCGCGCACGGAGGTCTGGGCGCCCGGCATGGCGGCACCTGCCGCCGCCAACCTCGACCACGGCGCCTGTTGACGCGCCCGCAGGGAGTAGACGAAGAACCGTGGAAATCACGGCCGTAACGGACCGTTTCGGACAGCGACTCGATGCCTACGAGCGCTGGCGCCTGAAGCTCCTACATGCGCTCGAGTCCTATCAGGGCTGGTTCATTGAGCAATCGGAGAAGACGTCCAGCGACGAGCTGCGCATGTTCGAGCTGCTCGAGCTGTTGCGGGCGGACAAGCTCACCATCGCCCTCGTCGGCGAGTTCTCGCGGGGCAAGACCGAGCTGATCAACGCGATATTCTTCGGCGACTACCGCCGCCGGCTGTTGCCGTCGACGCCGGGGCGCACCACGATGTGCCCTACAGAGATCGTGTACGACCCGAAGGTCGAGCCCTGCATCCGGCTGTTGCCCATCGAAACACGCAAGTCGGCCATCACCATCTCGGAGCTCAAGAGCACCAACATCAACTGGACGACGGTGCCGCTCAATCTCGACTCCGCAGACGAGATGGCGGATGCGCTGCAGGAGATCGTCCGCACCAAAACGGTCACCGTTCGCCAGGCGCAGGCGCTGGGCTTCGTCTCCCACGGCGACCTGCTGCGGGGGGTCGAGCTCAAGGACGGCGGGGTCGAGGTCCCGGTGTGGCGTCACGCGCGCATCAACTACCCCCATCGCCTGCTCGAGAAGGGCCTCATGGTCATCGACACGCCGGGGCTCAATGCGCTCGGTGCCGAGCCCGAGCTGACGCTGGGCATGCTGCCGAGCGCGCACGCCATCCTGTTCGTGCTCGCCGCCGACACCGGCGTCACCCGCAGCGATCTCGCCGTGTGGCGCAATCACGTCTGCGTCGCCACGCGCGGCCGCACGGAATCCCGTATCGCGATCCTCAACAAGATCGACACGCTGTGGGACGAGCTGCGCGATGCGGCCGAGATCGAGGAAGAGATCAATCGTCAGGCGGAGGAAACCATGCGTGTGCTCGATCTGGGCCGACGCAGCGTATTCCCCGTCTCGGCGTACAAGGGCCTGCTCGGCAAGGCCAAGAACGATCCCGAGCTGGTCGCGCGCAGCGGGCTGCCGGCGCTCGAGAAGCGGCTCTCGGAGGACATCGTCGCTTTCAAGCATCAGATGCTTCGCAACAAGGTGCTCGTGGAGATCGGCAGCATCGTCGAGGCCTCCAACGACATCATCAGCAACCAGATCGAGGCGACTCGCAGCGAGCTCGAGGAAATCTCGCTGCTGCGCAACAAGAGCCGCGATGTGATCAGCGATATGGCCCAGAAACTCAAGCGGCAGAAGTCCGCCTACGACGCCGAGGTGGTGAGCTTCAGAGAATCGCGCGAGCTGCTCTCGAAGCAGGTGTCGGAGTTCCTGAGCCACCTCAGCGTCAAGCGGTTCGACCGCGTGGTCGCGCAGTCGCACGACCGCATGCAGGGGAGCTGGACCACGCGCGGTCTGCGCAGCGGCATTGAAATGCTCTTCCGCTATGCGTCGGAGTCGATGTCGCGCGCCGAGAGGGAAGCCGGCGAGGTGCGTGCGCTGGTGAACAAGAGCTACGAGCGCTTCCACACGGTCCACGGGCTTCCCGCGATCACGCCACCGGAGTTCCCGGTGGCGGGCTTCATCGAGGAATTCAGGGAGCTCGAGGCCGAAGCCGAGGAATTCCGCAAGAGCCCCATGATGCTGGTCACCGAGCAGCACTATGTGATCCGCAAATTCTTCGTCACCATCGTGGCACGGGGGCGCACCACCGTGGTCGACTGCAGCGCGGCGGCGCGCAATTGGGCCAAAGCGGTGCTGGCGCCGATCTACACGCAGATCCAGGACCACAAGACCAACCTGGAGCGCCGCCTCGACAATCTGCAAAAGCTGCACGGCAGCCACACGTCGCTCGGCAATCGGGTGAGCGATCTGCAGAAGCGGCTCGACGAGCTCAACGAGCGATCGCGCATGGTCCAGGAGATCCTCGAGCACCTCTACGAAGAACCGCCCGAGCTCGCGGTGGACACCGACGAGCCTCGGGTCATCGACCGCGATCGCGTGGTGTCTATCAGCAGAGCCCAGAGTCGCGGGGCAGCGCGCTACTGAGGGCAATACGAGGGGGTGGCCATCGACGCGGCGCGGCCACCGCACCGGGCGCGCGCATCGACCCTGATGGCCTCCGCTGAGTCACGGTGAAATCCTGGGCCGAGTCCGCGCGGGTCTATCTCGACCGCCGCATCATCGCCATACTGTTCCTGGGCTTCTCCAGCGGCCTGCCCTTCGGTGTCATCGCTGAACCGCTGACCGCGTGGCTCGCCGAGTCCGGTGTCAGCAAGACGGCCATCGGGCTGTTCGCGCTGGTCAGCGTTCCCTACTCGCTCAAGTTTGTCTGGGCGCCCATCATCGATCGCGTGCCCCTGCCGCTGTTGAGCGCAACGTTCGGCCGACGCCGCGGCTGGACGCTGTTGACGCAGCTTCTGCTGATGGCGGCCGTCATCGCCATGGGCATGACCGACCCGGCGCGCGACCTCTGGTGGACCGGCCTGCTGGCGCTGGCGGTGGCGTTCGCCTCGGCCAGCCAGGACATCGTCATCGACGCTTACCGCGTGGAAATCCTCGAGGAGGAGAAGCTGGGGGCCGGCGCGGCGTCGGTGGTCTTCGGCTGGCGCATCGGTCAGGTCGGCGGGGGCGCGGCGGGGCTGATCCTCGCCGATCACTTCCCGTGGCCCATGGTCTTCGCCGGCATGGCGCTGATGGTGCTGGTGGGGAGCATCGCGATCCTGCTGAGCCCGGAGCCGCGCAGGCCCGCGCAAGCCAGCATCGCTGCCGACGAGGAGCGGCTGCGGGCGTTTCTACGCAAACGCCCGCAGTTACCCCCGGCGATGGTCAGCGCTGCCGCCTGGCTCTACGGCGCCGTGATCTGCCCGTTCACGGATTTCATGCAGCGCCGCGGCTGGGCGGCAATCCTGCTGTTCATCATGCTGTACAAGTTCGGCGATGCCGTGCTGGCCGTGATGAAAGTGCCTTTCTTTCTCGAGATCGGCTTCACCAAAACCGAGATCGCAGAGATCGCCAAGATCTTCGGCTTCAATGCCATCATCGCCGGGGGATTTCTCGGCGGTCTCGTGGTCAGCCGCATGGGCATCATGCGGGGACTGGTGGTGTGCGGGGTGCTGATGGCGCTGTCCAACTTGATATTCGTGGCGCAGGCCTGGGCCGGGCACCATCTCGGAATGCTCACGCTCACCATCGCGGTCGAGAACATCACCACGGGCATGGGCACGACGGCGTTCGTGGCGTATCTCTCCAGCCTCACGAACGTCGCCTACACGGCCACCCAGTACGCCCTGCTGACCTCCTTCATGGCGTTCTCCCGCACCGTCATGTCTTCCGGGGCGGGCTGGCTGGCCGATCAGGTGAGCTGGACGACGTTCTTCGTGTTGACCACCGTGGCGGCCCTGCCGGGACTGATCCTGCTGCTGTGGATGATACGTCGTTTTCCGGCGCGCGATCCGCAGCGGGAATCGGCGTCGGCGGCCACCACCTGACATCGGGGCGGTGGCCCGCCGCCACCGCAGCACCGAGGCTACAGTTGGTAGTCGTAGTCGACGGTGAGCGGCGCGTGGTCCGAGAAACGCTTTCTCTTGTAGATGCTGGCCGCACGCGCGAGCGCGGCGATGCGCGGCGTCGCCACCTGCAGGTCGAGACGCCAGCCAACGTTCTTGGCCCAGGCTTGCCCGCGGTTCGACCACCACGTGTACTGCCCTTCGCGCGGATCGAGCTGCCGGAACACATCGCAGAACCCGATCTCGCCGTAGAGCCAGTCGAGCCAGGCCCGCTCCTCGGGCAGGAAGCCCGAGTTGCGCCGATTCGACCGCCAGTTGCGCAGATCGATCTCCCGGTGCGCGATGTTCCAGTCGCCGCAGAGGATGTACTCGCGGCGGCGACGGCGGAACCCGCTCAGAATGGGCTTCAAGCCCTCGAGCATGTCGAACTTCACCGCCTGGCGCTGCTCGCCGCTCGACCCCGAGGGAATGTAGATGGAGGCGACGCTGAGCGCACCGAAGTCCACCTGCAGGTAGCGCCCCTCGGCGTCGAACTGGGTCAGCCCTATCCTCTCGACGATCCGCTCGGGGGACGGCCGGCAGTACACGGCGACACCGCTGTAGCCCTTTTTCTCGGCGCTGACCACGTAGCGTCGATAGCCGCGCAGCTGGAACGCCGGCTGCTCGAGCTGCTCGGGCTGGGCCTTGAGCTCCTGAAGACACACGACGTCGGCGCGCTGCCGCCGCAGCCAGGCGAACAGACTCTTGCGCTCTGCCGAGCGGATACCGTTGACGTTGAGGGTGATCACGCGCACCAGGGTTGGCGGACTGTGCTGCTCGGCCAGGCCCGGTATCATACGCACTTCACCGAGCGAGGCCTACGCGGCGTCGACAGCGACGGCAGCGGGCCCGATTGCAGCCTGGCCGATCACAGACGAGCGAAGCCATGAAGGACTACCAGCGGCAGTTCCTCGAGTTCGTGATTGAGCAGCGCGCCCTGCGCTTCGGCGCCTTTACGCTCAAGTCGGGGCGCGCGAGCCCCTATTTCTTCGATACCGGACTGTTCGCGACGGGCGCCGCCACAGCACGGCTGGGCCGTTTCTACGCGCACACGATCGTCGAGCACGTCGACGGCGCCTTCATGCTGTTCGGGCCCGCCTACAAGGGCATCCCGCTGGTGACCGCGACCGCGGTGGCGCTCGCCGAGTCCTTCGAGCGCGACGTGGCGTTCGCCTTCAACCGCAAGGAGATCAAGGATCACGGCGAGGGCGGCGCGGTGATCGGCGCGCCGCTTCACGGCCGTGTCGTCATCGTCGACGACGTCATCACCGCCGGGCTGTCCGTGGCCGACTCGGTGCGCATCATCGGCGCGGCCGGGGCGCAGCCCGCGGCCGTCGTCATCGCCCTCGACCGGTGCGAGCGTGCGCGCGACAGCGAACGCTCGGCCGTGCAGCACGTCGAGCAGGCCCACGGGATCCCCGTCTACGCCATCGCGACGCTCGAGCATCTCATCGAGTTCCTCGAAGGCGCCGACGCGCACCGCCACCACCTGCCGGCCATGCGCGCCTACCGCGAGCAGTATGGCGTGTAAGCCGTGCAGGGCACCAGCGGGCGCGGGCAGGTGCCGCGGCACCTTTGCCGGGCGCGCGCTGGCGCTCGCCGCCACGCTGATCAGCGCCCCGCTGGCCGCCGACCACCCGCCGCCGGGGCTGACCCCCGAGCAGAGCGCCTATCGCGAAGGGCTGCGCGCGCTCGACGCCGGCGACTACCCCGCCTTCAACCGCCGCCTGAGCGCCCTGCAAGACCACCTGCTCTACCCGTTTCTCGCCTACCGCTTCATCGCCAAGCAGGGTGCCGCCGCCCCCGACACGGTGGCGCCCCAGTTCCGGCTTCGTTACGGCGAAGCGTTCGTGAGCGAGCGGCTGCACCGCGACTGGCTGCGGCGGCTGGTGAGCGAGCACCGCTGGGCGCTGTTCCTCGCCGAGTCGGGCGATGTCACCGAGACCGAGCTACGGTGCCACCGCCTGCGGCTCATCCTCGAGGCCGAGGGCGCCAGCGCGTCGCTGACGCCTGCGCTCACCGGGGTCTGGCTGAGCGGCGACAGCCGTCCCTCCGCCTGCGACGCCGTGTTCGCCGCGTGGCACCGCTCCGGCGGGCTCACCCGCGATCTCGTCTGGCAGCGGGTGGAGCTGGCGCTGGCACGCGGCAACACCGGTCTCGCCCGCCATCTGGGCGACACCTATCTCGACGCCGCGGACCGCACCTGGATCCAGCGCTGGGTGGCGTTGCACACCGCGCCCGCCACCGCCCTGGCCGCGATCGACTACCCGGTGGCAACCCAGCGGGCGCGGGCCATGGTGCGGCACGGCGTGATCCGCCTGGCCGGCGACGATCCCGAGCGCGCCGCGGCGGCATGGTCCGCTCTGCGCGCTCGCTTCGCGTTCGACGTCGAGGACAACGACGATGTGCTGCGCAGCATAGGTTTGAACGGCGCCCTGGCGCGTCTGCCGCAGGCGCCGCGCTGGCTCGAGCAGGTCTCCCCGGCAGGCGCCGACGCCACCGTGCGGACGTGGCGCGTGCGAGCCGCCCTCGCCGGGGGCGACTGGCCCGCCGTGGCGAACGCGGTGAACGGTCTCGACGGGGAGCTGCGGGACGAGGCCAAATGGCGCTACTGGCGCGCGCGCGCCCTGGAGCAGCAGGGCGCCACCGCCGAGGCCCGCGCGCTGTACGGCGAGCTGGCCGAGACCCGCAACTACTATGGCTTCCTGGCCGCCGATCGGCTGCAGACCGACTACGCCATGCGCGATCAGCCGTTCACTGCCGGAGCCGACGCATTGGACGGCGCTTCCTCGCAGACGGGTCTGGCCATGGCGCTGGAGCTGCGCGCGGCGGGCGACCTCGACAGTGCGCGCCAGCAGTGGGCATGGGCGACCCGCGACATGAGCGAGGACGCGCTGCGCTTGGCCACCCTGGTGGCGCACCGCGTGCACTGGCACGACCAGGCCATCATCACGGCGGCGCGCGCCCGCTACTGGGACGACCTCGATGTCCGATTCCCGCTGCTCTACCGGGACCTGATCACGGGCGCCGCGGCGCACAATCGCCTCCCCGCCGCATGGGTGTTCGGGGTGATTCGCCAGGAAAGTGCTTTCGCCACCGACGCGCGCTCCCACGTGGGCGCCCTCGGCCTGATGCAGCTGATGCCTGCGACGGCGCGCCGCGTGGCGGCGTCGCTCGACCTCGAGCTGCGCGACGCGGAATCGATCATGGACGTGCCCAGCAACATCCGCCTCGGCACGGCGTATCTGCGCGAGGTGCTCGAGCGCAGCGCGGGCAACCCGGTGATCACCACCGCCTCCTACAATGCCGGTCCCCACCGCGTCGACCGCTGGCTGCCCCAGGGCGCCACGATGGACGCCGACATCTGGATCGAGATCATCCCGTTTCGCGAGACGCGCAACTTCGTCAAGAACGTGCTCGGATTCACCGTCGTCTACGAGCAGCGCCTCGGCACGACCCCGCGGCGGCTGCGCGAGCGCATGCCGCCCATCGTTCCCCGCGCCGCCGAGAGAGTACAATGAGCGGGGTCAATCGGGGAGCAGAACAGTAAAGTGGGTGGTGAGCAGCGATGACCGCATCCGCCGCATCCTGGCTCGGGGTGGAGCCCGCCGGCAGGCGGCGGCCGGGCCGGACGCGGGCCGGGATGGCGACGCGGCGGCGGCGTCCTGACCCCGTCGGCGGGCGCGGCAGCCGGGCGGCGCGCCGATGACGAGTGCGCTCGAGGTCTGCATCGTCGGCGGCACGGGTTTCGTCGGGCGCCACCTTGCACGCCGGCTGGTCGCCCTCGGCCATCGGGTGAAGGTGCTGACTCGCCACCGCGAACGCCACCGCGACCTGCTGGTGCTGCCGACGCTGAGCCTCGTGGAGTACGAGAGCGACGACCCGAAGGCCCTCGACCCGCTCTTCCAGGGCGCCGACGTGGCGATCAATCTGGTCGGCATCCTCAACGAGCGCGGTCACGACGGCGCCGGCTTCGAGCAGGCGCACGTGGCGCTCTCGCGCAATGTGGTGCAGGCGTGCCACGAGCAGGGCGTGCGCCGGCTCCTTCACATGAGCGCGCTCAATGCCGACCCCAGCGGCCCGAGTCACTACCTGCGCACCAAAGGCATTGCCGAGGACATGGTTCACGGCGCGGCGAGCGACGCTTTCGCGGTGACCAGCTTCCGCCCCTCGGTGATCTTCGGGCCCGACGACAGCTTCATCAACCGTTTCGCCAAGCTGCTGCGCAGCGTCCCGCTGGTCTTTCCGCTGGCCTGCGCGCAGACCCGCTTTCAGCCGGTGTACGTCGGCGACGTCGTGGAGGCTTTCGTTCGCTCGCTGAGCGAGCCCGACACCTACGGCCGCCGCTACGAGCTCTGCGGGCCCCAGCAGTACACGCTGCACGAGATCGTCTCCTACGTCGCCAAGCTCATGGGCGTCAAGCGGTACATCGTCGAGCTTCCCGATCGGCTGTCGCGCTGGCAGGCCATGGTGATGGAGTACGTGCCGGGCAAGCCGTTCTCGCTCGACAACTACCTGTCGATGTCGAAGGACAGCGTCTGCTCGGCCCCCTGCCCCGAACTCCTGATCCCCGAGCCGACCGCCATGGAAACCGTTGTGCCCGGCTATGTCAGTGCGGCGGCCGGGCGTATCGACGAGCTCAGACGACGGGCGCGGCGCTGAGCGGGCTACGGCGCGGCGGCGCGGCTCACGGCGACGCCGGCAGCGCCTCGCGCCGCGGCTCGGGAGCCAGCGCGGCAATGCGCCGGACCTCCTCGTAGAACGACGCGAAGTCCCCGCCGTTACGCTCGAGCAGAGCGAGAAAGGCCGGCACCAGCTCGTGGTACGTCCCTACCGAGGCCAGATGCGCGTTGTTGAGCGGCTGCTCGAACCAGCCTCGGTAACCGCCGTAGCCGTCCCACTCGGCGCTGATACGCCGGTAGGCGCTCTTGAGCCCGGCGAACGCCTCCTGCTTGCGGCGCTGCAGCCAGTCGCGGTCGTGTCCCGACGCATAGACCTGGCCCAACGCCTGCTTCGTCTCCAGCAGAAGTTCAACGATGCGGGCGTCGCGCTCGAGCTGCTCGAGATAGCCCTGCAGCCGCCCCGCGCGCTCCGCCTGCGCCAGCCAGCGGCGCACCCCCGCCTGCTCGACGGCGGTGGCGAACGATTCGTTGAAGGTCGTGTCGCCCTTGACGTAGACGACCTGGTGGGCGAGCTCGTGGAACACGAACCCGGCGAGCTGCTCCTCGCTGGCATTCATCAGCGTGTTGAGCAGCGGGTCGCTGAACCAGCCCAGCGTGGAGTAGGCGCGAATACCCGCCACGTAGACATCGTGGCCCTCGGCGCGCAGGCCCTCGGCAAAGACCTCGGCGTCGTCGCGGTCGAAGTAGCCCCGATAGGCGACGCAGCCCGCCACTGGAAAACACCACTCGAGCGGTTGCAAAGAATACGCCGGCGTGGCAAATACGTTCCAGACGACGAAGCGACGACCGACGTCGGCGTAGCGCTTGTAGCTGTTATTGTCAGGCAGTCCCAGATGAAGCGAGGCAAAGGCACGGATCTGCTTGGCGGCGCGCAGCTTGCTCTTCACCCCGTCCGGTGTGTCCGGGTTCGCCAGCACGGCGTCCACCGACCGGCTCTTGGTCAGAATACCCAGCTGGCCGCCGACCGACTGCGCGTAGTAGCCCGCGTTGGAGCAACCCACCAGGGCGCCCGCCAGCAGCGCCGCCGCCGATCGTGCCAGCACGCCCACGAGCGCCGCCGTCACGGGCACCGTCCGCACGCGTCGCGAGGCGATCGTCGAGGCGCGGCGCCGGCCGGGGCGTGCTTGCGCGCGCGGTGACCCGCGCCATGGCCGCTCCGGAGTCGGGCCTCGAGAAATACCTCGTCGGGGGCGCCGTCCGGGACCGCCTGCTCGGCCTGCCGGTCACCGACCGCGACTGGGTGGTGATCGGGGCCACACCCGAGGAGCTCCGCAAACGCGGCTTCCTGGCGGTTGGCAAGGATTTTCCCGTCTTTCTCCATCCCGAGACCCGAGAGCAGTACGCACTCGCCCGCACCGAGCGCAAGACCGGCGCCGGCTACAGGGGATTCGTCGTCGACGCCCATCCGGGGGTCACATTATACGAAGATCTCCAGCGTCGGGACCTGACCATCAACGCCATGGCCGAGGCCGACGACGGTACCCTCATCGACCCTTTCGGGGGTCGCGCCGACATCCGCGAGCGGCTGCTGCGGCACGTCTCGCCCGCCTTTGCCGAGGACCCCGTGCGGGTGCTGCGCGTGGCGCGTTTCGCCGCCCGCTATGCCGACAGAGGCTTCTCGATCGCCGCCGCGACGCTTGCGCTGATGTGCAAGCTGGTCGATCACGGCGAGGTCGACGCGCTGGTGCCCGAACGCGTGTGGGCGGAGCTCGATCGCGCCCTCGGCGAGCCGGCGCCGTCCGCGTTCGTCGAGGCGCTGCGCGCCTGCGGCGCCCTCGCCCGCCTCTTGCCGGAGATCGAGGCGTTGTTCGGCGTCCCGCAGCCACCCGCCGTCCACCCGGAGATCGACACCGGCGTCCACACCCTGCTGGTCGTCGATCAGGCCGCCCGGCTCTCGCCCGAGACGACGGTGCGCTTCGCGGCGCTGGTGCACGATCTCGGCAAGGCGCTCACGCCGTCCGAGCAGTGGCCGCGTCATCGCGGACACGAGCAAACCGGACTGGCCCCGATCGAGGCCCTGTGCGCCCGTCTGCGGGCGCCGACCGCCTTCCGTGAGCTGGCGCTGCTGGTGTGCCGCCACCACCTCAAGATGCACCGGCTTGCGGATCTGCGGCCGGCGACGGTCTACGCGCTGCTGAGCGCGCTCGACGCGTTCCGGCGGCCACCGCGGCTGCGCGCGTTCGCGCTGGCCTGCGAGGCGGACGCGCGCGGCCGGCTCGGCTGCGAAGACATCGACTACCCGCAGGGCGAGCTGCTGCGGCGCATGGCGGCCGCCGCTGCCGCCGTCGACGGCCGCGCCGCGGCGGCCGACGGGGCGACGGGCAAGGCCCTCGGCGAGGAGATCCGGCGACGGCGGATCGCAGCCATCGCCGCCGTGCAGGCAACGCCCGCCGAGCGCGGGCGGTGAGCCGCACGCGCCGTCCCGTTCAGCGATACAGGTACAGGAGCCACAGACCGAGCGCGAGGCGGTAGAGCACGAAGGGCAGCAGGCTGTAGCGTTCGAGCATCTTGAGAAACCAGTGGATGCACGCGAACGCACAGGTGCCGGCGAGCACCGCGCCGGCGAGCAGGATGTGCCACTGCGCGAGATCGCGGGACACCAGCTCGAGCGCCTGCCAGCCGCCGGCCAGCGCGATGACGGGAATCGACAGCAGGAAGGAGAAGCGCGCCGCCGACGTTCGCGTCAGGCCCATGCCCATGCCGGCGGTGATGGTGATACCCGAGCGCGACGTGCCGGGAATCAGCGCGAGCACCTGCGCCCCGCCGATCACCGCCACGTCCCGCCAGCCCACCTCCTCGATGGAGCGCGTCTTCGCACCGCGGGCATCCGCCCACCACATCACCAGCCCGAAACCGAGGGTGGCGGCCGCGATGACCCGCGGGTCGCGCAGCGCGCCCTCGACGACGTCGCTCAGCAGCAGCCCGGCGACCGCCACCGGCAGCGTCGCCACCAGCACGCACCAGGCGAGCCGGCTCTCCGGCGACGGCGTGCGGGCGCCGTGCAGCGACGACAGCCACGCGCGGGAGAGCTGCCCGATGTCGCGACGGAAGTACGACACCACGGCCACCAGCGTGCCGACGTGCACGGCGACGTCGAACCCGAGCCCCTGGTCGGGCATGCCGAAAAGGTGCGGAAACAGCGCCAGGTGGCCGGAGCTCGATATGGGCAGGAACTCCGTGACCCCCTGCAGGACGGCCAGCGCCAGAAGCTGCAGGTGATCCATCGGCGGGTCGCGGCGCGGACTAGCGCAGCGGGACGGCGTGCCCGCCGATGCGCGGCGCCGCCCCGAGCCGGGACGCCTTCGAGCCGAGCCGCGGGTTGCGCCCGGGCATCACAGCCGTCCGCGGTGGTCCTGCAGCGAGAAACCCGCGAGCGGTGACGACACGCCGCGGCCGAGCGCCAGCACCTTGAACAGCTCACCCATCTCGCTCGGCAGCGTCAGCGTCTTGAGCTCCTGCGCCAGGCGCAGGGAGTGGGCGACAGCACCGGCCCGCGCCGACTCGACCCGCTCGAGCACGCCCAGCGACAGCAGAAAGGGCGCCAGCTGCGTGTAGCCCAGCACCTCGAGCCCGCCGCGGGCGCCCGCTGCGGCGATGGCGGTGAAATCGATATGGGCAGTGATGTCCTGCAGGCCGACGTTGATCAGCGGATCGTCGTGGGCGCGGTGGCGGTAGTGGCACATCAGCGTGCCGCGGCTGCGCTGGGGGTGGTAGAACTCGCGCGCCGGGAAGCCGTAGTCGATGACGAGCAGCACGCCGGCCTCGAGCGCCGCGGCCAGCGTCGACACCCACGCTTCGGCCCGCGCGTTGATCTCCGAGACGAAGCCCCCGGGCAGCCGCAACGCCTCGATCCGCTGTCTCAGCTGGGGCGCGACGTCCCCGCGCGACCAGAGGAAACGTCCACCGTCGTCGCTCACCCAGGCGCCGTAAACGTCGTGCCCGGCCACCTCGAAGCGCGCCACGGGCATGGCGTCGAGCAGCTCGTTGGCGATCACCGCGCCGCGCAGCGGCGCCGCGGGCAGGGTGTCGAGCCAGCGCACGCGCTCGAGCTGCGCGGGCGCGCGACGGGCGAGCGTGTCGCGCTGGCGCTGGCGCAGCGCGGGGCTGAGCTCGATGATCTCGTAGCGCTGCGGCAGGCAGTCGAGCGCGGCGAGCTCGAGCAGGATGTCCGCGGCAAGCGCGCCGTCGCCGGCGCCCGCCTCGACGATTCGGCCGCCACCGAGGCTGGTGAGGATCTGCGCGCACTGGCGCGCCACACAGCCGCCGAACAACCGCCCGAGCGCCGGAGCGGTGACGAAGTCCCCGCCCTCGCCGAACTGGCAGCGGCCCGAGGCGTAATAGCCGAGCCCGGGGGCATAGAGCGCCAGCTCCATGAAACGCTCGAAAGGCAGCGCGCCGACGCCCTGCGCCATCTCGCGCCGAATCCACCGCGCCAGCTCGCCGCTGGCCCGCCGGGCGGCCGCATCCGGCTCGGGCAGCCCGCGGGGCACGGCAGCGGCGGGCCGCGGTCGTTCGGGGAGCATTTGGCGAAACACCAGGAAGGGGGGTATCTTGGCAGAAGGTCGCGGGCTGTGCGCCGCGGGAATAATGCAGAATTACGTCCGGGCGGGCAATAGCGCGGCCACACCTCGGCGCCACGCGCGAGCGCCGGCGGCGACGCCCGCGGGGGGGCAGCGGCTATGAGCGAGACCAGTGGGGCCGGCGTCGGCGACAGGGTCGCCCTCGTGACGGGAGGCGCCCGCCGCATCGGCGCCGCAATCGTGCGCGCGCTCCACGCCCAGGGCATGCGCGTGGTCGTCCACTACCGCTCGTCGAGCGACGCCGCCCACGCGCTGCAGGACGAGCTCAACGGCCTGCGACCGCGCTCGATCATGCTGGTGCGCGGTGAGCTGCTCGAGGTGGCGAAGCTCGAGAACCTGGTGCGCGAAGCCCTCGGCGCCTACGGCCGCCTCGACGCGCTGATCAACAACGCCTCGAGCTTCTATCCGACGCCGGTCGGCCAGACCAGCGAGCGCGAGTGGGACGACCTGCTCGGCACCAACCTCAAGGTGCCGTTCTTTCTCGCCCAGGCCAGCGCCGCCGCCCTGCGCGAGAGCCGCGGCTGCATCGTCAATATCGGCGACATCTATGCCGAGCGGCCGCTGTCGGGCCATGCCCCCTACTGCGCGGCCAAAGCGGGCCTCACCGGCCTGACCCGGGCGCTGGCCCGGGAGCTTGGACCCGAGGTGCGCGTCAATGCCGTGGCGCCGGGAGCCATCCTGTGGCCGGAGCACGACACGGACGAGGTCGCCCAGCAGCGCATCGTCTCGCGCACCCCGCTGCGACGCGCGGGCGCGCCGGAGGACATCGCCGAGGCGGTGGTGTTCCTCGTGCGCGGCGCGGGCTTCGTCTCCGGACAGGTCATCTCCATCGACGGCGGGCGCTCGATCGTGCCCTGACGCTCACAGCGACAACGCCACCTCGCGGAGCGCGGTGTCGCCCTCGAGGGTGTCCAGCAGCCGGTCGAGCCGCTCACCGAGCTCCGGGTGGCGCAGCTCGGCGGCGATGTCGCACAGCGGCACGAGAACGTGGGCGTAACGAACGATCTCGCCGCGCGGCACGTCGATGCGCCCCTCGTGGCGCACCGTGTCCCCGTACAGCAGCACGTCGAGGTCGAGGGTGCGCGGCGCGAAGCGCTTCTCGCCGCTCTGCCGGCCGTGGGCGCGCTCGATGTCATGCAGGCGCTCGATGACCGCCTCGAGCGGCAGCGCTGTCTCGAACGCGACGACCAGGTTCAGGAACGGATCGCCCTGGAAGCCGACCGCCGGGGTCTCGTAGACGGGGGAGACGGTCAGATCACCGAACTGCCGGCGCAGCGCCGCGACGCCGCCGACGATGTTGCGACGCCGCTCGATGTTGCTGCCGATGCTGACGAAGACGCGCGGCAACTACTCTCTCACGCCCCGCTCGATGATGATGCCGACATCGCGCGCGCCGCGGACGGCGCCGGATTTGTTCACCTTCACGCGGACCCACGGAATCGCAAACTCCTCGAGCAGTACGCGGGCGACCTCCTCCGCAAGCGTCTCCACCAGCTTGAAGCGGGAGGCGCCGACGAACGCCGTGACGCGCTTGGCCACGCCCTTGTAGCTCAGGGTGTCGTCGAGCTCGTCGCTGCGGGCGGCGCGGCGGATGTCAGCCGCCATGTCGAGATCGATGGTGATGGGCTGCTTGATGCGGCGCTCCCACGCCCAGACGCCGATGACGCATTCGACCTTCAGCCCATGCAGGTAGATAATGTCCATGGTCAACCCCTGTGGCGAGCGCTGCGCCGCACTGTAACGGATGGCGCGCCCGCTGTCTCGACAGGCCACTGAGCCGACTCGCCGATGCTGAGCACCGTCGTCCTAGCGCTCGCCGCCTATCTCATCGGCTCGGTGTCGAGCGCCGTCGTGGTGGCCCGCCTGCTCAAGCTGCCCGATCCGCGCAGCGCAGGATCGCGCAACCCCGGCGCCACCAACGTGCTGCGCCTGGCGGGGAAGGGGCCGGCGGCCGTGACCCTGCTCGGCGACCTGCTCAAGGGCACGCTGGCCGTCGCCATCGCCCGGCAGTTCGACGCCGGTCCCGCGACGCTCGCGCTGACGGGAACGGCGGCGTTCCTCGGCCACCTCTATCCGGTGTTCTTCGGCTTTCGCGGCGGCAAGGGCGTGGCGACGGCGCTCGGCGTGTGCCTGGGCTTGAGCCCGTGGCTGGCGGCAGGGCTGGTCGCCACCTGGCTGACGGTGGCCGCGCTGTTCCGCTACTCGTCGCTGGCGGCGCTGGTGGCGGCGGCGCTGTCGCCGCTCTACGCCTGGCTCGTGCTACGCCATCCGGCCTACCTGGTCATGAGCCTGGTGTTCGCGGCGCTGCTGATCTGGCGCCACCGGGAGAACATCGCCCGCCTGCGGGCCGGGACCGAGAGCAGGATCGGCCGTTAGCCGCGGCCGCTCACCGCTCGGCCGCGTTCGGCGCCTCGCCAGTCCCGTGCGGCGGGCTCGCCCCGGTCAGCGGCTCGAGGCTGTCGATCGGCCAGCGCGGATGGACGTCGAAGCCGAGCGGCTGCCGGTACCCCGCGCGCAGGCGCAGCCAGCCCGCGTAGGCGATCATGGCCCCGTTGTCGGTGCAGAACTCGGGGCGCGGGTAGAACACCGTGGCGCCCTGCTCCGCCGCCACCGACCTGAGCCGCTCGCGGAGCAGCCGGTTGGCGCCGACGCCTCCCGCCACCACCAGCCGCCGGCGACCGCTCGCGGCCAGCGCGCGGCGGCTCTTGATCACCAGGGTGTCGACGGCGGCCTCTTGAAAGGCGTGAGCGATGTCGGCGCGGGTCTGGAGGTCGCCGGCGTGGCCCTCGACGGTGATGCGGGTGAAGGTCTTCAGGCCGCTGAAGCTGAAGTCGAGGCCGGGACGATCGGTCATCGGCCTCGGAAAGCGAAAGCGGCCCGGCCGGCCCTGGCCGGCCAGCGCGGCGATGGCCGGCCCGCCGGGAAAGCCGAGGCCGAGCAGCTTGGCGGTCTTGTCGAAGGCTTCGCCGACGGCGTCGTCGAGCGTTGCGCCCAGGATCCGATAGCGGCCGACGTCGGCGACATCGACGAGCAGCGTGTGGCCACCGGAGACCAGCAAGGCCAGAAACGGAAACGGCGGCGGCTGCGGCTCGAGCATCGGCGACAGCAGGTGGCCTTCCATGTGGTGCACGCCGACCGCCGCGCAGGACCACGCCATGGCGAGGCTGCGCCCTACCGCGGCGCCGACGAGCAGCGCTCCGCTCAGACCCGGCCCCGCCGTGTAGGCGACACCGTCGACGTCGCGCGGCCCGCTCGCCGCCTCCGCCAGCACCGTCTCTATCAGCGGCAACAGCTTGCGGATGTGATCACGGGCCGCGAGCTCGGGCACGACCCCGCCGAACGGGCGGTGCACATCGACCTGCGAGGACAGTCGATGGGCCAGCAGCCCCCCGTCGGAATCGTACACGGCCGCGCCCGTA
>JBFEOO010000011.1:0-69126 GCA_041550555.1 Arenicellales bacterium | reverse complement strand
CGGCCTCAGTAAACCCGCTCCCGCCGCTACCACCAATACTCCCCCAGCCAGCGTGCCCCGCAAAAATACTCGTCGCTTCATCTCGTTACCTCCTGACCGGGGCGCGACGTGGTGCCGCCCGGGTCGAATTGATTCGTCAGACTCAAATGCTGAGCAAAAATTCCACCACAAGATCAATCTCTTGATCGCTGAGCAGCTTGTGTCGCCCGAACGGCGGCATCACGCTGTCGGGATTGCTCGCGTGGGGGTTGGCGATTTGCTGTCGCAGCTTGTCCCGCTCTGGATAGCGCTGCTTCATCGCCACCAGCGGCGGAGCGATGTTGCCCCCGGGGGGCAGCCCCTCGGGCCACGGGTTCACGATCATTGTATGGCACGCCAGACAGTTGCCCTGGCGGCGAGTGATCGCCACGCACCAGCCCTTGACCACCTCGCTCGGGTTCTCCACCTTGCGGCAGTCACCTTCATTGGGAAGGGTTTCCGCCATGGCCCGGGGTTGGAACATCAGCGTTGCCGTCAGCACCGCGACGCTTCCGGCAGCAACAATAACAGATCGTGGCAAGCCCATGACTCCTCCTGGATCGCTCTCTGCTAAGCTACCGGTATCATAAAAACGTGCCCGTGGCAACGATCGCTCGCAGGCGATAGCCGTTTCCTATGGGCGCAACAAAGACGCTTATCGCCGAGGCCGGCGGACAACCGTGACGAGAGCTTGCGCTGAGCGCTGGTGCTAACGGTCCTCGAGCCGCCTCAACTCCTCTTCGATCTCCTGAATGCGGGCGTCGACGCTGGAGGTCGCGTAGAAACTGTCACCGGTGTGCCGGCGCGCGGTGTAAAGCTGATCGAGCGCCGTTCGCAGCTCGCCCTGAAGGTAGTAATACTCTCCCAGCGCTTGGTAAGACTCGAACGCCGCCCCCGACTCGCCGGCAGCGCGGGCATAGAGCTCGTACAGGCTGCTCTCTTCAGGGTTGGCGCGAATCTGCTCGCGCAGGATCGGCTTGGCCTGCTCGGCGTGGCCGGTCTTGATCAAGGCGTCGGCGTAGAGCTGCGTGAGCGGTGGGTAGCCGGGGTCGCGCTCGACACCGGCGGCGAAGGCGGCAAGCGCCGCATCGTAGGCGCCTGCGGCCATCTCGATCTCGCCGTGGGCCACCAGGTACGGCCCATAGTCGGGCGCTGCCTCGAGCAGGCGGCGCATCTCGGAGCGCGCCCGATCATACTGGGCGCTGCGCATCAGTGCCAGGGCCATTCCGTAGCGCGAGGCCATCTCGTCGGCCGCGCGTCCGTCGCGCAGCTCGGCCTCGAAATGCAGCGTGGCTTGCTCCGGACGGCCGTCGAACGTGGCCCGGATCTTGCTGCGCATGTGGAAAAAGTCGCTGTTGGAGAGGCGGGTCGGGGGCGGCGCCTTGCTTGCCCGAGTCTCCGCTTCGGCGACGCGATCGGGGGTCAGCGGGTGAGTGCGCAGGAACTCGGGCACACCGCCGTCGCGGATCCGCGACCACTGCTCCATCTGCCTGAAGAAGGTGACCATGCCGTTGGCATCAAACCCCGATTCCGTCAGCGTGCGTATGCCGATGGCGTCGGCTTCCCGCTCGAAGTCGCGCGAGTAGCGCAATTGGCTCTCGATGACCGCGGCATTGGTGGCCACCAGCGCGGCCTGGCCCGCCTGCCCGCCAAGCAGAATGGCGGCGGCCATGGCCGCCGCGGCGGGCAGCGACTGCTGCTTGCCGCGCTCGATCATGCGCGGCAAATGCCGCTGCGTGACGTGGGCAATTTCGTGGGCCAGCACGCCCGCCAGCTCGCTTTCCTGCGACGCTGCCAGGATGAGGCCCGTGTGAACGGCGATGTGCCCACCGGGTGCGGCGAAGGCGTTGAGGTTCGGATCACGCACCAGATAGAAGCGGAAGTAGCCGCCGGGGGTGTCACTGCTCGCGGCCAGACGCTGGCCCAGGGCGCGCACGTAGCCGACGAGCTCGGGGTCCTCGACGAACTCGAGCTGCTGGCGGGCTTGGCGCATGAACTGCTGCCCGAGGCGCTTCTCCTCGAGCACGGACAGCGCGCTCGTCGACGGGTCGCCCAGGTCGGGCAGGTCGCTCGCCGGCAAAGCCGTCTGGGCCCAGGCGGCGCAGACCAACGCCGCCACGGCGCCGGCGCGAGTGCGCCACCGACCGACGGTAATCCTCTCGAGTGCACCTGCACGCCGGTCGGCGTGTTGAGCGGCGCCGCCGGCCCCGGCGCGATGCTGCGACGCGCCGCCATTTGCCTGTCTTGTCATGTCGACCTCGGATGCGCTTCGGAGCGGACTTGTCACCCGATCGCGCTGTTTAGTATTTTATAAAATGCTGGATGAAGCTCCGTTGAATGGTTGCCTTAACCCTCCGCGGGGCGCAACGGCGCAGATAACGTTGACCTCGATCATCGGCAGGGGATTTCTGGCGCCCCGATGCGAACGTAGAATATGCGTGCTCGCTGATCGTATTCCAACCGCGCTCCTCGCCGTCGGGCGGGGAATGTTCTGTGGAGAGTGCCATGGCTGACTACGACCAAGAACTCGATGCGCGCGGGCTCAACTGCCCGCTGCCCATTCTTCGCGCCCGCAAGGCGCTCAAGGACATGCCGGGCGGCCAGGTGCTGCGAATCATGGCCACGGACCCGGGCTCGGTGAAGGATTTCCAGGCGTTCGCCAACCAAACCGGGAACGAGCTGCTGTCATCGAGTGAAGAGGGCGGGGAGTTCCATTTCCTGCTCCGCAAGAAGGCATCATGAAGTCCATGGCTCAGCAAAAACCGGCTGGGTTAGCGGCCGAGGAGTAGAGCAATGTCGGACAAGAGAATCGCCATTATTGCCACCAAGGGTACGCTGGACTGGGCTTATCCGCCGTTTATTCTGGCGTCCACCGCCGCCGCGCTCGGCTATGAGGTGGGGGTGTTCTTTACCTTCTACGGGCTGCAGCTGCTCAAGAAGAAGCTCAGTCTCAAGGTCAGCCCGCTCGGCAACCCGGGCATGCCCATGCCGCTCGGCATGGACAAGTGGTTCCCCGTGCTCGGCACCGCAGTGCCCGGCATGGAGACCATGATGACCCGCATGATGAAGAGCAAGATCAAGGCGAAGGGCGTGGCCAGCGTCGAGGATCTTCGCCATCTTTGCCTGGAGGCGGAAGTCAAGCTGATTGGCTGCCAAATGACGATCGATCTGTTCGATATCCACCGCGAGGAGCTTATCGACGAGATCGAACTGGGCGGCGCTGCGACGTTTCTGGATTTCGCCAGCGAGGCTGACATCACGCTGTTCGTGTGAGCGCCGCCGCCGTGTCGAGACGGCTGCGCTCGTGGGGCGGGTCTCGCCGTCGATGCCGGGGTCACAGGGGGGCGCTGCCGGCCACGGTGTCTTGCCCGACGGGGTGCGCCCGATCGCGGCCCGGCTGAGCGCAGCGCGATGGCGTACTTCATCTACCGGGTCTCGCCGCTGCGCACGCTCGTGATGATCGGCGAGACCGAGTCGTACCGCGACGCCAAGCGGCGCGTGCGCGAGCTCCGCCAACGTCAGCCGGCTACCGATGCCGACACCATCCGCATGGTGTTCGCCGCCGATGAGAGCGAGGCCGAACGCTTGCTCAGCGCCCACCGCGAGCGGACACCCTCCGAGGACGACTGAGCGACGCCCGCGGTGCCCGGCGGCCTAGCCCGCGAAGCACACCCATGTCGTGGCAATGTATTTGGTCCCGCGATGGAGCGTGGCGCCTCGGTGGAGGTGTGTCCAGAAGGGCGGGAACAGCACGAGCTTGCCCCTCTGCGGTGAGACCCTGACGTTCTGGAGCGGAAACTCCGTCTCGCCGCCGGGCCCCGCAACGTCGTTGAGATACCAGATGGCCACCAGCTGCCTCTGGCTGAACGAGCCCGGGCCGCTGTCGATGTGCCAGTGGTAATACTCCCCGGCCCGGGTGCGCTGCACGTTGTAGCCGATGTCCTTGAACGCGTTGTGGGAGAAAAAGGGATGCAGCCCCGCGACGAGGCTCAGCGCCTGCTGCAGCGAGCGGTGCAGCTGCCCGTCGACGTCCTCCCAATCGGGGCGTCCGCTGATGCGGAGATCCGTCGAGCGCTTCACGGAAGGGTCTGCGACGGCCTGCTCGCCGATGCGCCCGGCGTACTGCTGATCGGCCTTGAGTTCGAAGCGACGCACGATCTCGGCGCACAGATCGGCGTCGAGCGCGTCGTGCAGCTCGTAGATGAATGTGCGCGTGCCGAGCTCGTTGAGCGCGGCATGGCCGCGGGCGGCCACATTGCGCCCCCCCTCGCCGTCAGTCGTTGTCGCCATCGGCTGCGGCGAGGATCTGTCCCGAGGCGAGCACGAAGCGGGTGTTGAACATCTCCCCATTGGTGTCGATCTCTACCCTGCGAACGTCGGGGAGTCGGCTCAGGATGTAACCGGCCATCATGAGCGTGAGACTTTCGTTGCCTGAATGCAGCGAGGTCAACAGCCTGTCGGCGGCAATCTGGCAGCGCTGAAGCCGATCGGGATGCTCGACATAGCGACGGCTCATCTGCCATCCTCCGGCCATGTCCTCGTCCATCTTGGCGAAGAAGGCGTCAGCGCCCGCAACGACGTCATTCGGCACCTCCAGCGTGAAACGGCGGTGTTCGATGTCGATGTCCAGCTTCATGGCGATGCGGACGTCCGGTGTGGGGTTTTCCCCGGCCCAGCGGACGGCCGCATGATCACTCGAACGGCGGCGCCGGCGCAACACGCGTGGCCAGACAAGACGATCGCGGGCGGAGTTCGGCCCCCTGACGGGTTGCCGCGCCGAGGCGGGGAGCACACATGACTTCGGTGGTGGTCGAACACAATCCTTCGCCCTTGAAGCTCGAGGTCTTGGGGGTCGAGGCGTGGCCTCAATGGGAGAAAGATGTCTCGACGTTCGAATGGCAGTACGATCACGCCGAGACATGTTATCTCGAAGCCGGAGCGGCCGTGCTTCGCTGTGTCGACGGCGAGACGGTGCCGGTGCGCGAAGGGGATCTGGTCACTATCTTCGCAGGGGTCCGCTGCGTATGGGACATTCGCGCCCGGCTTCGCAAGCGCTACAAAATCGGCGAAGGTCTCCCTTTTGGGTAATTGTCGGTCGCGCCGCCGATCGCCTATACGGTCACGACGGGGTAGACCGCGGCTCGACGCTCGGCGCTCCGCGGATCAGCGTTGCCGCGCCTAGAGAGGGCGGGACCCGCCGCCGGGGGGCCTAGTAGACCGTCGGCTATTCGGTTCGCCGCGTCGCAGATTCCCCGGCGGCGACACGTCGGGCGCTCCGAGGGTGCGCAGGGAGATGCAGATGGACACTTTCTATTATGAGACGATCGATCGGCTCGAAACGATGGGTGTCAGCAGGGAGTACATCCTGGGTTGGGTCGGCGGCTACCTTCAGACGCCCAAGCGCGAGGAGCAACGTCTCAGCGAGGCCTATCAAGCGGGCTACGACGACGGCATGGGGAAGGAGACCACCCATGCCGAAGCCTGGAAGGGCTGAATTCGGCTAGCGGGCTCGTCACTCGGCCTCGGGCGGCGGCGACGGGGCGGAGCTATCGAGCAGATTGTTGAAAGCCTGACCGAGATGGCGGACGGCCTCCGGCGCGTCGATCGCCATGATGTGATCGGCGGCCCAGCGATTGGTCTGTCCCGCTCCGAGCACTGTCTGGATATGCGCCGCGAAGGTTCGCAGCATGGCGTAGCCAGGGCCGCCACCGCGAAACGACGTTTCCGCGTAGTCCTTGGCTCGACGGTTCAACAGCTCGACGTACGCCTCGCGATAGTCGCCGGCGCCGGAGAGCTCCTCGCGATTGCGCTGCACGTGGCGAGCGGAGTCCGCGGCGAGTCGGGTCACGAAGCGGGTGCGCTCGGCATCGCTCATGCGCTCATGACAAAGCCTGTCGGTGACGTGGACGAGAAAGACCAAATACTCACAGATGACCTCGATGCGTCGCGTGTCGTTCTCGTACGCGAAGCCCTCCGCATGAAGATTCTTGGCCGCTGTGAGGGCGATCTCCCAGATCACGTAGGCGAGCGCAACGGCATTGTCATCGAGCGAGCGCCGGCGCTCACGGTCGCGCCACCGGCTGCGTGCGCGAACTTTCAATCGCCGCCAACCTCCTCGCGTCCACGCAGCCCGATGCTTCGTGGCGTGGACGCTTCCCCATGCTGATACGGATCCCCCATGTTCTCGGCCCGGCGCAGCTCGCCTCGATTCAGAGCAAGCTGGCCACGGCGCCGTTTGTCGACGGCAGACTCTCCGCGGGAAAAATGGCGGCTCCGGTGAAAAACAATGAAGAGCTCGCGCGCGATGCGTCCATCGTGGCGGAGCTCAACGAGCTCGTGATGGGTAACCTCGTTCGACATCCCGTCTACCAAGGCGCTGCGCTGCCGCTCAGGGCGGCGGCGCCATTCTACGCGCGCTACCGGTCGGGCATGGCGTACGGTTCTCACGTCGACGACCCGGTGATGGGATCCGGAACACCCTACCGTTCGGACATCGCCGTCACCGTTTTCCTGAGCGAGCCGGCCGACTACGACGGCGGCGAGCTGGTCGTCGAGACGGCCTTCGGCGAGCAGTCGATCAAATGGCCCGCCGGCGACGCCGTGCTCTACCCCGCATCGAGCATCCATCACGTCGCAGCCGTGACCCGGGGAACGCGCCTGGTGGCGGTCACGTGGGTGCAGAGCCTCGTGCGTGACGCTGCCCGCAGGGCCCTGCTCTACGAGCTGCATTGCGCCCGCGAGCAGCTGCTCAAGGTGGCGCCGCGAAGCGAGGCGCTCGCCGGCGTCGACCACGTCTACGCCAATCTCGTGCGCATGTGGGCGGAGGCCTAGCCCCGCGAGCCTTGTTCCTCGTGGGCCAGCTCCCGCAATCGATCGGCCAGTCGGTTGAACTCGTCGCTGTAATTCTCCAGCGGATGTCCGGGAGGCGGTGCGAAATACTCCGTCGCGCTCACCCCGAACTCGTGCTCGTACTCGGCGAATTTCTTCTGTAGCTCGAGCATCTTCGCGATCAGTTCCTGCTTCTCGTTCATAGTGCGTCCACTCCTCAGCAGCCATTTGCATGCGTCCGGCGGCCGAACGATGCGAGGGAATCACCGGCGTCCCGTGAGCGACATTGCAAGCCCGTGTGCATCGCCGCGTCATCGGCGGTGGTCGTTGCGGATGTCAGCGCGCGTCGTCGCCGCCCTGTGGCGCGCCGATGTCCTTGTGCGGGATGAACAGGCCGCAGCCAAGCTGGCGCCCCGGTCCCGCGCCCAGCTGCTGCAGGCGCACCGAATGGGCAACGTCGAGATCGGCGAGCATCACGCTGCGCGTGCGCAGCGGCTGCGCCGGCGTGCTGATCGCATGCTCGCGCCCGCAGAGGAGCTTGTGCACGGTGATACCGCAGTCGCGCAGCTCGTCCACGAGCTCGGTAGCGAAGGCGTCCTCGCCACGCTGTGCCGCGTCGACCACGTAGCGCGCGAACAGCGTCGTTTGCGTGCTCAACGCGCGCACCCGGGAAGCCCCGACGGTCATAGCGTGCCCGTCGACCAGCAGTGTGTTTCCGCTCAGCGCGGTTGCGTCCCGCACGCGATCGCGAGGCAGGCGCAGCACCAGGCGCGTGCGCTTGGCGAGGTTCAGCACGCCTCCCCCCGCCGATTCGGGCCGATACCAGCCGTTTCCCGATGCCGCGCCGTGAATGGGATGTATACCGGCTGCAGGCTCATCGGCGAGCCAGGGCAATGCTGCGGCAACCGCTTCGAACAGCGCGTGGGCGTGGTCGAGCGGCAGCTGCGCGCATGTGATCCTGAATGCGACGTCGACCACCTCGTCCGGGACATGGTAGCGATCGACAGCAGGCGGCTCTCGCCAGTACATGGTTCAGGGCTCGACGGCGCCGGTGAAGGCTGCCTCCAACCGGTCTTCCCAATTCTCCGGCGTGTCGGGAAAAGGTGGGCGCACGTCGAAGCGCAGAAAACGGGCTCCCGCGCGGGCCTCGGCACCGACCAGCCGGGTCAGCTCGTCGAAGCTCGCCACGTCGTGGTGCTGCAGCAGCAATTCGCTCAGCCAGATCACTGTGCTACGAGGCGAAGGCCATGGCAGGGGTCGCTGCCGCGACGGGGTCGAGATAGCGCGCCCGGTAGACGAGCCGCGAGCTGCCACTGTCCGGATCATCGCAGAAAGCCGAGCGCGCATGCAGCACGTTGTTGCAGATCAGCCCCTCGCCTGGCTCGAGGCGGTGGCGCAGCACGAAGGGTGACGGCGCGCTCAGCAGCTCATCGAGACAGGCGGCGGCCGCTTGGACCTCGGGGCGCGGGCTCCAGATGACGAAACGCTTGCGCGCCGTGTAGCGCATGTGCAGCCGGCCGCTGTGGGGGTCCGCGGACAAGACCGGGCCGCGGCGCTCGGGCCGCAGCTCCCGCCCGTCGCGCACGTTGGCCGGAATCGTCATGGCGTCGGGCTGCGCCAGCGCGTCCAGGTGCGCGGCGTCGGCGTCGCGAAGCATCAGACAGGCGAGCTCGTGATCGAGCAGCCAGCTCTCGCCGCCGTGCGCCGCCGCCCGCGCGCAATGCAGCACGAAGGCGCGCACCGGATGGGCTGGGTCGTTGTAGTAGCCGTCGGTGTGCCAGCTCAGGCGTCGGTCGGTGTAGGGAATGTACTCGTGCTCGCCGCCGCCGCCTACCCGCAGCGCGCTCAGCCCGTCGGCGTCGGCGTAGGGGGTGGGGTCGACCCGCCTCAGTCCCAGCTGCGCGCCGAGCTGCCGCAAGCAGCCCGGGGTCACCCGGCCGGGATACCGGCAGGCGTAGAGCACCATGTTGGCGTCCCGTACGCGCGCCAGCAGCGCCGTGCGCTCCGCGCTGCTCAGATGGCCGGGGTCGACCAGCTCCACCCACGGGTCCGCCCGCCAGCGCTCCCATGCACCGAGCTTGGCGTCGCGCCAGCGCAGGTAGCGATCCAAGCGCGTCGCTGCGCTCGGCTGCCCAAGGGGCAACGACGGCCGCTGGGGCAGCTCGGCGGCGTTGGGTGGTCCGAAATCGCTCAACAGCATGGACTCGCGGAGATCGAATTCCGCTGGGATTCTAAAGCAAGGCTTCGCGTCTGTAAGCTTTCCCAAAGGAGGGGAATGACGCCCCAGGGCGGGGTAGCGCGGCACGCCGGACGGTATCGTACTGCTTGCGCGCGCTGCGCGTTATGTGTCTGATTGTAAACGCGCGCGGCGTTGCTCGGCCGGCGCTGCGCGCGGCAGGGCCGCAGGCCCCCGCCTGCGTCTATCTCCAACGAGATAGGGCGGGCGCGGCGTCGCCCTCCACATCGGGAGGGTCCGTCGATTCGGTCGGGCCAATACAATGCGCTGGGAGGGGCCGCACGGCGGCCCGCCGCGGCGTCGGGCGCTTGCGATACGGCGCGGGAACATGTGCGAGAGCGAGGAGCGAATCGATGGGGAACCACAAGCACGCCACTCCGATGATCGACGAGCTCGAGAACGGCCCATGGCCGAGTTTCGTCTCCGGGATCAAACGGCTGCGCGATCAGCACCCGGACACCCGCATCAACGGTGTGGCTAACGATCTTCTCGGACAGCTCGAGCACTCCTACGAGACGCGGAAGGGTTACTGGAAGGGCGGCACCGTTAGCGTATACGGCTACGGCGGCGGAATCATCCCGCGCTTCTCGGAGGTCGGCAAACAGTTTCCGGAATCGAAGGAGTTTCATACGCTGCGCGTGCAGCCGCCCGCCGGGAACTTCTACACCACTGATATTCTGCGACAGCTCGGCGACAGCTGGGAGAAGTGGGGCTCGGGGCTGGTGACCTTCCACGGCCAGACCGGCAACATCATGTTCATCGGTGCCACGACCGAGAACACCCAGCATTTCTTCGACGAGATCAACGACTACGGCTTCGATCTCGGCGGAGCGGGGCCGTGTGTCCGCACCGCCCAGTCGTGCGTTGGCTCCGCACGCTGTGAGCAGTCGTGCTGCAACGAGCAGAAGGTCCACCGCGCGCTGGTGAACAACTTCACCGACGATATTCATAGACCTGCGCTGCCGTACAAGTTCAAGTTCAAAGTTTCCGGATGTCCGAACGACTGCATGAACGCCATCGAGCGCGCCGACTTCGCCGTCATTGGCACGTGGCGCGACGAGATCAAGATCGATCAAGATCAGGTCAAGGCTTTCGTCGAGAGAAAGGGCCGGCAGTATGTGATCGACAACGTCATCAGTCGATGTCCGACGAAGTGTATGTCGCTCACCGACGAGGACACCTTCGCCATCGACGATCGCAACTGCGTCAAATGCATGCACTGTCTCAACGTCATGCCCCACGCCCTGTCGCCGGGAGATGACAAAGGCGTCTCGGTGTTGATCGGTGGCAAGCGCACCCTGAAGATCGGCGATCTGATGGGCACTGTAATGGTGCCGTTCATGAAGCTCGAGGACGAGGAAGACTACGAGAGGCTCGTCGAGCTCGCCGAGGAATCGATCGATTTCTGGGCCGAGAACGGGCTCGAGCACGAGCGCATCGGGGAGATGATCGAGCGAATCGGGCTTGTCAATTTTCTCGAGGGCGTGGGCGTCGACGTGGACCCCAACATGATCGTTCATCCACGGGAGAGCTCCTATGTGCGAATGGACGGCTGGGACGAGGAGGCGGTGAAGTGGTTTCAGCGCAAGGCCGGTTCCGAAGAAGCCGCCTGAGACAGGGCGGACGGCGCGGCGGCAACCCCTAGCGGAGCATCGAGATGGCACAGGCGCAGCAGAAGAAACACCGCATGCCCATTGAGTCGGGCTGCCCGGACGGCTTTCAGTACATGCATCCGGTCATGGTGAAGAATTTCGGCCAGTGGCGTTACCACGATCACCCGCGACCGGGCGTGCTGCGGCACGTCGCTCACAGCGGCGATGAGATCTGGACGGTGAAGGCGGGGACGCAGCGCATCCTCGATGTCTTCACGCTGCGCAAGCTCTGTGACATCGGCGACACGTACGCCGACGGCTACGTGCGTTTCACGATCCGCAGCAACATCGAGTACATGGTTGCGGACGATACCAAGGTCGAGCCGTTGATCGCGGCGCTCGAGTCGTCAGGGTTCGTCGTCGGGGGAACGGCCAACTCGGTGGCGAGCATCTCACACACACAGGGGTGGCTGCATTGCGATATTCCGGGAACGGACGCGTCCGGCGTCGTCAAGGCGATGATGGATGAGCTCATCGACGAGTTCAAGAACTGCAACATGCCGAACCGCGTGCACATCACGACGTCCTGCTGCCAGATCAACTGCGGCGGACAGGGCGACATCGCGATCAACGTCCAGCACACGAAACCTCCGCGTATCAACCACGATCTCGTTGCCAACGTCTGCGAACGGCCCGCCGTCGTCGCGCGTTGTCCCGTGGCCGCCATACGTCCCGCGCAGGTCAACGGCAAGCCCAGCCTCGAAGTCGACGAGAAGAAATGCATCTGCTGCGGCGCGTGCTATCCACCCTGTCCGCCGATGCAGATCAACGATCCGGAGCACACGAAGCTGGCCATATGGGTCGGCGGCAACCACTCCAATGCGCGCAGTCGGCCGAGCTTCCAGAAGCTCGTCGCAGCGGGCGTGCCCAACAATCCGCCGCGCTGGCCCGAGGCGACAGCCATCGTCAAGCGCATCCTTCGCACCTACAAGGAAGATGCCAAGGACTGGGAGCGGATAAACGACTGGATAGACCGTATCGGCTGGCCCCGTTTCTTCGAGCTCACCGAGCTGCCGTTCACGAAATACCACATCGACAACTGGCGCGGCTCGCGCAAGAGCCTGAACGCGTCTTCGTATATGCGGTTTTGACTCGAGCGGGGGGCGTCGAGGTGAAGTTTGGCATCATGGTGAACGAAGGCCCGTACACGCACCAGGCTGCCGATACCGCCTATCAGTTCGCCAAGGCGGCGCTCGCCAAGGGCCACGAGATCGTGCGCGTGTTCTTCTATCACGACGGCGTCAACAACGGGTCGCGCCTCACCACGCCGCCGCAGGACGACCGCAACATCGTCAGGCGCTGGTCGGAGCTCGCCGAGCAGCACGGCCTCGACATGGTGGTATGCGTGGCGGCGGCGCAGCGCCGCGGCATCGTCGACGCCGGCGAGGCGAAGCGCCAGGGAAAGGATGCCGACAACATCGCTCCCGGCTTTCGCATATCCGGGCTCGGGCAGCTGGTCGAGGTTGGCATCCAGGCCGATCGCCTGATGGTCTTCGGCGACTAGGGCAGATCGGTGGCGAAGACGCTCGGCGAGGGTATCGAGACGGTTGCAGCGGCGGCTCGCGCGCGACGGTTCCCCGACACGGGTGGATCGCGGTGCGCCGACATCCGGATCGGGCGCGTCGTCCGCGGACGCGGTCGGATTGGCGCGAGCCGCGCGGTGCGCATGACGGCCCCGGCCGGCCAGTGAGGTGCTGTCGATGGCGAGCGACGAGGAGTTTCTGGACGAAGAGGGGGCGCCCGGCGGTGTGGTCAAGCGGTTCATGTACATCAACAGGCACGCGCCGTACGGAACCATCTACGCGCTCGAGGGGCTCGAGGTGGTGCTGATCGGCGCCGCCTTCGATCAGGACGTCAGCATGGTGTTCGTCGACGACGGTGTCTACCAGCTCAAGAAGGGGCAGGATACCGCCGAGAGTGACATGAAGAACTTCTCGCCAACGTATCGTGCGCTCGAGATGTACGACGTGGAGAAGCTTTACGTCGAGAGGGAGTCGATGCAGCGGCGCGGCCTGACGGAGGAAGACTTTATCGTGCCCGTCGAGGTGCTCGATTCCGCACAGCTGACGGACCTCATGGAAGAGCAGGACGTTATCCTGGATTTCTAGCAGACTTACCGGCGGCGCAGAGACGAATGTTGCACACGGTCAACAAGTCACCGTTCGAAAAAAACAGTCTCGAGACGTGTCTGCGCCTGGCTCGCAGCGGCAGCGACATTCTGCTGATCGAAGACGCCGTTTACGCGGCCATGAAAGGCACCGCTGTGGAGGGGACGATTCGCAGCGCACTCGAGAAGCACCGCGTATTCGCGCTTGGGCCCGACATCAATGCGAGAGGCATAGCGCCAGACAATGTAATCGACGGAGTCACGGTAGTCGGCTACGACGGCTTCGTGGATCTGGCGGTGGAGAACGATCGTGTTCAGGCCTGGCTGTGAACGAATTGGGTATGTGCAATTAAATACAGGAGAAGGATCATGACACTTGAGATCGAGGGAAAAGTCTACGACACGGACGAAGAAGGATATCTGCAGAACCTGAGCGACTGGACGCCAGAGCTTGCGGAGAAAATGGCCGAGATCGACGACTGTCAGCTCACGGAGAACCATTGGGAGGTCATTAATTTCCTCCGCGAGTATTACGACGAGTACCAGATTGCTCCGGCGGTTCGGGTGCTTACCAAGGCGATCGGCAAGAAGCTCGGTAAGGACAAGGGCAACAGCCGCTATCTCTATGAGCTGTTTCCCTACGGTCCCGCGAAGCAGGCGTGTAAATACGCTGGTCTGCCCAAGCCGACCGGCTGCGTATGAGACCGCGCTGCGGGGCACCGCAGGGCGTTTCCCAGGTGTCGATGGTTCCGGCGCGCGGGAAGGGTAGAGGGTGTTGCTGACGGCACTTTTCGCCCTGCTGTTCTACGCTGCCGCCCTCGTGCTGATCGGCGGCGTTGCGCTGCGGGTCGTCGTCTACGCACGCACGCCGGCGCCGCTCATCATCCCAACCACGCCGGCGCCCGTGTCACGCGGTGGCGTGGTCGCGCGCATGGCGCGCGAGGTGGTCTTCTTCGAGAGTCTCTTCAAAGGCGCCAAGTGGACGTGGCTGTTCGGCTGGCTCTTCCATGCCGCGCTGCTGCTGGTGCTGCTGCGGCATCTGCGTTACTTCCAGGAACCGCTCTGGTCATGGGTGGCGATGATTCAGTGGGTGGGTGTGTATGCAGGCTACGTGATGCTCGGCGGCCTGGTGGGGCTGTGGCTGCGTCGCGTGCTCGTCGACCGCATCCGCTACATCTCCTCACCCTCCGACCACCTCATGCTGGCGCTTCTCGTTGCGATTGCGGCAACCGGCCTGCTCATGAGATTCGTCTGGCATACCGATATCGTGGCGCTCAAGGCCTTCACGCTGGGTCTGCTGCGCTTCGACTGGCAGCCGCTGCCCGCTGACCCGCTGCTGCTGGTGCATCTGCTGCTCGTGGCCGGGTTGATGATCGTGTTTCCGTTCAGCAAGCTGCTGCATGCGCCGGGCGTTTTCTTCAGCCCCACCCGCAATCAGGTGGACGACCCCAGAGAGCGGCGGCACGTGGCGCCGTGGGCCGAGCGGCTGTCCCGCGACGTTCGAGCCAATTGAGACCAGGGCGAAAGCGAGCATGACACGGTCCGCCTCAGGCAAGCCGCAGTTCGAGACGCCCGCTCTCGGGCCCTACCTCGAAATTCCGCCGGTCCGCCCCGGGGCCATGGCGCACTCGAAGCCCTTCGTGGCCAAGGCCGAGCATCAGGAGCCGCTCGGCTATCCGGGGGAGCTGGTCGAGGATTGGCAGCAGGTGGCGCTCGACAAGATGGGCGAGCTGCTGGGCAAGTACCGCTCGCTGCGGGTATTTCTCGACGCCTGCGTCAAATGCGGGGCGTGCACCGACAAGTGTCACTACTACCTCGGCACGGGTGATCCCAAGAACATGCCCGTGGCCCGCCAAGATCTCCTGCGCGGGGTCTATCGCCGCTACTTCACGTTCGCCGGCAAGCATTTCCCACGGCTCGTCGGCGCAGTCGATCTGACCGAGGACGTCGTAGAGGATTGGTATCGCTATTACCACCAGTGCTCGGAATGCCGCCGCTGCTCCGTCTACTGTCCCTACGGCATCGATACGGCGGAGATCACCATGGCGGGGCGGGAGATCCTTGACTCGATCGGTGTCGGTCAGAAGTATGCGAACGAGATCATCGGCAAGGTTTTCAAGATCGGCAACAATCTAGGCCTGCCGGCACCGGCGCTGGCCGATACCTTGGAAGGGCTCGAGGAAGACGTCAAGGACGAGACCGGCGTCGACGTGCGCTATCCTCTCGACGAGCAGGGCGCCGAGGTGCTCGTCGTTACGCCGTCGGCGGACTTCTTCGCCGAGCCGCACGTCGACGGGTTGATCGGCTACGGCAAGGTCTTCCACAAGGCGGGCATCAGCTGGACGCTGAGCTCTCACGCCTCGGAGGCGGCCAACTTCGGCATATTCATCGGCAGCTACCAGAACATGCAGCGCGTGGCGCGCCGCGTGCGCGAGGCGGCGCTCGATCTCGGCGTGAAGCGCATCGTGGTCGGCGAGTGTGGCCATGCCTGGCGCGTCGCGTACAGCTTCTGGAACACGCTCATCGGACCGTTCGATTTTCTCGATCCGAACTACCCTGTGCCGCAGCACATCTGCGAGCTCACCTACGATTTGCTCGAGCGCGGGGCGTTGCGACTCAATGCGGCGGCCAACGACGACAAGGTCGTCACGTTCCATGACTCGTGCAACGTCTCGCGGGGCTCGCGCATGGGCGACAGGCCGGGCGGCCAGTTCGAGATCCCGCGGGCGGTGCTGCGTGCGGCCTGCAATCGATTCGTCGACATGGCGCCCGAGACGATCCGCGAGCATACGTTCTGCTGCGGCGGGGGCGGTGGACTGCTCACCGATGATCTGGTCGAGCTCAGGGTCAAGGGCGCCATGCCGCGCATGCAGGCCCTCGAGCGCGTCGTGCAGGAGAACGGCGTCACGCACATGGCCGCAATCTGCGCCATCTGCAAGAGCCAGTTCAGCAAGGTGCTGCCTTACTACGGGCTCGGCATGGACATGATCGTCAGCGTGCACCAGCTCGTCGGGGACGCCATCGAGCTCGGCAGCGAGGACTGAGGGGCGTGCGGCGGCCGACCGGTACAAGGTGGTCAAGGACATAGAGTAGGACGATGGCGACGACAGTGGACGACATGAAAAGAGGGCTCACCTTTCGGGCCTTCAAGGACGGTGATCACCAGTGGCCGAGCTGGAACGAGGCGATCTTCGAGGCCGATCACTCGCACAAGTGCCCGACGTACGTTCACCGTACACCCCCGTGCCAGGGTAGCTGCCCGTCGGGTGAGGATATTCGCGGGTGGCTGCAGATCGTGCGTGGCATGGAGAAGCCGCCGGCAGATCTGAGCTGGCAGGAGTACGCCTTCCGGCGCTCAACGGACGCCAATCCGTTTCCGGCCATGATGGGACGGGTGTGCCCCGCGCCGTGCGAGGACGGCTGCAACCGCAACAACGTGGAAGATTTCGTCGGCATCAACGCCGTCGAGCAGTTCATCGGCGACACGGCTTTTCGCGAAGGCTTCAAGTTCGTCGACATGGCGCCGCTCGGCGAGCACCGTGTGGCTATCGTCGGCGGCGGTCCGGCGGGCCTGGCCGCCGCTTACCAGCTGCGCCGCAAGGGCATTGCCTCGACCATCTTCGACGACCACGACGAGCTGGGCGGCATGTTCCGTTACGGCATTCCGGGCTACCGCACGCCGCGGGACGTCCTCGACCACGAGATCCGGCGCATTCTCGACATGGGCGGCATCGAGACCCGACTCGGCACGCGGGTCGGGAAGGACACGGACATCGCAGCGCTCGAGCATGAGTTCGACGCGATCATCTGGACCATCGGCTGTCAGGTCGGCAAGGCGCTGCCGGTCCCGAATGGCGACGCCCCCAACTGCATCAGCGGCGTCAAGTTTCTCGAGGCGTTCAACAGTGGCACGCTGAAGGTGACCACCGGGAAGATCGTCTGTGTCGGCGGCGGCGACACCTCCATTGACGTTGTCTCGGTTGCCCGCCGTCTCGGCAAGATCGAGAAGGTCAATCCCAAGGATCGGATCGAGAACGTGGTCGGCGGCTACGTGGCTCATGATGCTGCGGTGGTCGCCGCACGCGAGGGCGCAGACGTTACGCTCACCGCGCTGTTCGCCCGTGAGGAGATGACTGCTGCGGAGCACGAGGTGGACGACGCAATCCGCGAGGGCGTCAAAATCGTCAATCGCGTCATGCCTCTGGAAGTCATACTGAGTGAGGACGGACGCGCACGCGCTCTCACAATGGCGCAGTGCGTCTTAGAGGATGGCCGACCGGTCCCGCAGCCGGGGACCGAGTTCGAGCTCGAATGCGATCTCATCGTGGCGGCGATTGGCCAGGGTGCTGACCTGACCGGTCTCGAGGTTCTCGACAACGGCCGCGGCATGATCGACAGCGACGGCTATTTCCGGGTTGCCGGACGCCCCGGGCATTTCGTTGCCGGGGACGTCGTTCGGCCGCATTTGTTGACGACTGCGATCGGTCAGGCGTCGATTGCGGCGGACAGCGTCGAGCACTATCTGAACACCGAGGAGCTGGGCCGGCGCCCCAAGGTCGACGTCCACCACTTTAGCCTGTTGCAGAAGCTGCGCGAGACCGGATTGCAACCCGACGCCTACGATCACCAGCAGCGTTGGGGCACCTGCCTGGCCGACTATGCGATTCACAATTACGAGGACCGCTCGACGCACGAGGTGATCTCCTCCGACCGCCTTTTTCTGGGGCATTTCCCCTACACCGCCCGACACAAGCGGGAGGAGATTGGTCCGAGCGCAGACGAGGTGATGGGTCATTTCGCGGAGCGAGTCCGCGGCTTGTCCGACGACGACGCGATCGCGGAGGCCAAGCGCTGCATGAGCTGCGGGATGTGTTTCGAATGCGACAACTGCGTCATCTACTGCCCTCAGGACGCCGTCTTCCGGGTCAAGAAGGACAAGTCGACGACGGGGCGGTACGTCGATACCGACTACGACCGCTGCGTCGGCTGCCACATCTGCGCCGACGTCTGCCCCACCGGCTACATCGATATGGGTATGGGAGAGTAGGGTGACGGGCGCGGCGTATCGCCGCACGCTCGCGGGCATCACGCTTGCCGCGGTGCTGCTTGCGCTGCCCGCCCCGCCGTCAGCCGCGGACGTGCCGCTGCCCGACGTGCCGCGCGGCCGGGGTGAGCAGTGCGTGGAGCCGAGCGACGTCATGCGACGTGATCACATGGAGTTTCTGGAGCACCAGCGGGATCGCACCGTTCACGACGGTATTCGAACGAAACGCCACAGCCTGATCGAATGCATCGCCTGTCACGCCACGCGCGGGGAGGACGGCGGCTATGTGGCCGTCAACGCCCCCGGTCAGTTCTGCGCCGGCTGCCACGCCTATACGGGCGTGAAGATAGACTGCTTCGAGTGTCACGTCGCGGTGCCCGCTGGTGAATCGGCACGCAACGGCGAGCGGGCGCGGGGGACCGCCGTGCCCGTCGTCGCCGTGGGCTGGGCCGACGCGGTGCAACGGCGCCTGCCGGCCGCGGCGCGGCGCTGAACGGGTTGCGCGGTAGAGGTCGGGTCGATGGGAGAGGGAGCGACACGCGAGAAGAACGGCCGCCGGGCATTTCTAGGGCGAGCCGGCGTCGGTATCGGCGCCTCGCTCGTGGCGCTCGCCCCGGGGGTTCGGCTCATCGATCTGGTGATCGCCAAGCCCGAGGCGGAGCCCGTCAGCGGCGCGGTGCGCTGGGGCATGCTCGTTGATACGACGCGGTGCGCGGAGGGCTGTACGGCGTGCGTCGATGCCTGCAACGACGAGCACGGTCTCGAGAGCCTCGGTCGTCCCGAAACCGATGCGCAGTGGATCCGTAAAGCCGATGTCCACGATCCGGCGACGGGCCGGACGTTCTCGCTGCCGCTGCTGTGTCAGCACTGCGAGAGCGCACCGTGCGTGGACGTGTGTCCCACCGGCGCGTCGTTTCGCCGCGACGACGGCATCGTCCTCGTCGACAAGCACATCTGCATCGGCTGCCGCTACTGCATGATGGCGTGTCCCTTCAAGGCGCGTTCCTTCATCCACGAGACGCTCAGTGGCCAGAAGCCGTACTCGCCGCGCGGCAAAGGCACCGTAGAGAGCTGCACCTTCTGCGTACATCGCGTGGACGACGACCGCAGCCCGGCCTGTGTCGAGGCGTGCGAGGCGGACGCCGGCGGTGCGCTCAGCTTCGGTGATCTGAACGACCCCGATAGCGACGTCGTCACACGGCTGCGCGCCGTTGCGAGCCGCGAGATCAGGCCTGATCTTGGGCTCGACACCGGTGTCCGCTACGCCGGAGTCTGACGGGGTCGGCGAGTGGCGGACATGAAAGCCGTGAGGCATCGACACGTACACGACGCGGGCGCGGGTTTTTACGGGGTGCTCGCGCTGCTGGTGTTGCTCGTCGCCGCTGGGCTGTACGCAGCGCACCATATGGACGTCAATGGCCACCATGTGACGGGAATGAGCAATCAGATCGTATGGGGGATGCCGCATGTGTTCGCCGTATTCCTGATCGTGGCGGCGTCGGGTGCGCTCAACGTTGCCTCCATAGCGTCGCTGTTCGGGCGTGCCGAATACAAGCCGTGGGCGCGGATCTCGGCGCTGCTGGCCATCGCGCTGCTCGTTGGCGGTCTCGCGGTGTTGGTGCTCGATCTCGGGCGACCCGATCGCTTGATCGTGGCCATGACCCGTTACAACTTCGCCTCGATCTTCGCCTGGAACATCTTTCTCTACACCGGGTTCATCGTCGTCGTGGCGGTCTACCTGTGGGTCATGTTCGAGCAGCGCCTCGAACGTTTTTCGACGGGCGCCGGATTGTTCGCCTTCGTGTGGCGTATCGTCCTCACCACGGGCACGGGTTCCATCTTCGGGTTTCTGGTTGCGCGCGAGGCTTACGACGCTGCCATCATGGCGCCGTTGTTCGTCGCGATGTCCCTGGCATTCGGAACGGCCGTGTTCGCGCTGTTCGTCGTGGCGGGAGCCAAAGGGCGTGTCTGGACCCTCGACGATGTCATCGTAAAGAGGCTCGGAAAGCTGCTCGGCATATTCGTTGCCACGGTGCTGTACTTGTCGTTCGCGCAGCACCTGACCAATTTGTATGCCGCGCAGCACGCCGGCGTGGAGCGTTTCTTGTTGGTCGACGGCGGCGTCTATCCGCTGTTGTACTGGCTCGGGTTCGTGGTCGTCGGAAGTCTCGCCCCGCTCGCGTTGGCCTACCTGCCGCGGACGCGGGCCACGCCAACGGGCGTCGCGTTCGGCGCCCTGCTTGTGGTGCTCGGCGGTTTTGCCCACCTCTACGTGATCATCATCGGAGCCCAGGCCTATCCGCTCGAGTTGTTCCCCGGCATGATACTGACGAGCGGCTTCTTCGACGGCGAGATCGGCCGCTACGTGCCAAGCGCACCCGAGGTGCTGCTCGGGGTCGGTGGCGGCGCGTTGGCAATCGCCATCGCCCTCATCGCCATGCGCGTGCTTCCCTTCGTGCCCGACGCGCCGACCGCCCATGCCGAGGTAGGTGCCGGCGCCGTGGCGGCGAGCGCTGATTGAGGCCGGGCGGGGTTTCCCGGCGAGTCCCGTTCGCAGGCCACGTCGCGGGCAGCACGAAAGCATATTGACGATGCACCGGTTGCTGATCTCTGCAGCGCACAAGTCGTCGGGCAAGACGACCTTGGCGCTCGGCATGTGCGCGGTTCTTTCCGAAAGCGGCCGGGTCGTCCAGCCCTTCAAGAAGGGGCCCGATTACATCGACCCCTCGTGGCTCGCGGTTGCCGCGGGACGGCGTTGCGTCAATCTCGATTTCTATACGATGGCGGATGACGAGATCGAGGATGCCTTCACGCAACACAGCCACGGCGCGGATGTCGCGCTGATCGAGGGCAACAAGGGACTCTACGATGGGCTGGCGCTCGACGGCAGCAACAGCAATGCCGCGCTGGCTCGATTGCTGCGGACCCCGGTGCTGCTCGTCATCGACGCGCGCGGGATGACGCGGGGCATCGCGCCGCTGATACTCGGCTATCAGGCGTTCGAGCGGGACATCGAGATCGGCGGCGTCATACTCAACAAGCTCGGCGGCCAGCGCCACGAAAGCAAGCTGCGCGCGGTGATCGAGCACTACACGGATGTTCCGGTGTTGGGCGCGGTATATCGACACCCGGAGCTGGAGATTTCCGAGCGTCATCTCGGATTGATGCCGAGCAATGAGGATTCGGGCGCCAGGGGCCGGATTCGAGCAATTGCCGCGCACGTGCGCGATGAGATCGATCTCGACAGTGTGCTCGGCATCGCGCGGCGCTCGGCTACCGTGGGCGCGCCGCACTCGTCCCCCGCCGGGCGGGCCGCAGACGTGCGCATCGGCGTCCCGCGCGATGCGGCTTTCGGTTTTTACTACCCTGATGACCTCGACGCGCTCGCCGGGCACGGCGCCGACATCGTCTATTTCGATACGCTTCGCGACGAGCATCTGCCGAGCGTGGACGGCCTGTTCATCGGTGGCGGCTTTCCGGAGATGCACATGGAGGCGCTCGCAGCCAACACGAGGCTGCGCGCGCAGATACGGCGGTTCGTGCTGGACGGATATCCCGTGTATGCGGAGTGCGGTGGCCTCATGTACCTCGCCCGCAGCATCGACTGGGCCGGGCAGCGGCGGAGCATGGTGGGCGCTATTCCCGTCGACTGCACGATGTGGGAACGACCGCAGGGAAGAGGGTATGTGAGCCTTCGCGAAACGCCCCATGCGCTCTGGCCTGCTGCCGACCGCCGTGCCGACGGGGAGATCCCCGCGCACGAATTCCACTACTCTCGAATCGATAACGTGGGCGAAGGCATCGAGTTTGCCTACGACGTCGTGCGCGGCACGGGAATCGATGGACGGCACGATGGGATCGTCTTTGGGAACACCCTGGCCTGCTACGCGCACCAGCGGCACGTTCGTCGAAATCCGTGGACGGCGCGCTTCCTTGAGCATGTGCGTGCCTGTCGCCGGCAGCGGCGTGGGCAGGCGGACATCGGTCGCTCCCGAGCCTCGGTGGGAGCCGCCTGATGTCGCTCGACGTGACGGCGAGGGCCGCGCAGCGCATTCAGGCCGCGGCCCGCGAGGGCGAAGCACAGCCCCCGGTGCTGCGCGTGGCGGCCAAGCGCAGGGAGGACGGCTCTATCGAGTATGCGTTGGGGTTCGATGAGGCTACGGCTCAGGACGCGCGCGTGAGCGCGGACGAGGTGACGGTGGTGATCGCGCCCCAGAGTCTCCCCCTTCTCGAGGGCGCCACCCTGGATTTCGTCGAGATTTCGCCTGGCGAGTTCCAGTTCATCTTCCTCAATCCCAACGATCCGCATTACATCCCGCCCAGCGAGCCCTGACTCGGTCCGCTATCGCGTAGAATGATGCACCAACGGCTCGGCCCTGGGCGGTTCGAGCACCCGATCGGGGGAGCGGTACGGTGAGTGCAGTCACGGAGTCCGGGTTGTGGCGGCGTCTGCGGGAGGCAGGCGTCAGCGTCATTCCGCGCCCCATCGCCTGGCGTGCCGAAGACATTGGCGAAGCGCGCCGTCATTTCAGCTGGGTTCTCTCGGGCATCGCGGCGACGGTGCTGGCGGCCGCCGCGACAGGCGTGCTCATGTGGCGTTACCCACAGTTTGCCGGATGGCTGTGGATGGCGCAGATCGTGTTGCTCGTCGGGCTCGTGGCCATGATCGGCGCGGCGCTCGTGTGCGTTCAGCGTTGTTTGCTGCGTCCGCTCACGCAAATTCGCGAGTGGGCGACCGAGCTGCGCCGGGGCAATCTGTCGGCGCGCGTGCCCCAGGCCCACAGCGGTGAGCTCGGTGCGCTTTCGCGCGATATCAACGAGCTGGGTGACGCCATGCAGATGCTGTCGCGGAACATGGCGGCGGAGGTGGAGAAGCACACGGAACGCTTGGCCCAGAAGACGCGTTCGCTAGAGCTGCTCTACGAGGTCGCCGCCGGCGTCAGCGTGTCGGGCGATCTCGACGAGCTCTTGGCACGGCTGCTGCATCGACTGCAGGCATTGATCGGGGCCCGCGCAGCCTGCGCGCGGGTGCTCACCGACGATGGGCAGATGCGGCTCGTGGCCAGTGTCGGACTCGGGGCGGAGGTCACCACCCGCGAGCGCTTGATGTCGACTGAACAGTGCCTGTGCGGCCAGTCGCTTCGTGAGGGCAAAGTCCTGCAGCAGCCGGGTATCGAGAGTTGCGAGGCGCTGATCGGGAAGCCGTTCTTCGACGGCCGCGAAGCGCGTCTGATCGCTGTGCCGCTGCAGTATCGCGACCGCACACTCGGCGTTTACAACCTGTTCGTGGACGCCGACAGCGACGCCGTGGGTGAGGACGTCGAGGCACTGTTGACGAGCATCGGTCGGCATATCGGCATCGCTGTCGAGCGCGGGAAGCTCGACCAGCAGCGACAGCGACTGTCGCGAATGGAAGAGCGCGCGCGGCTCGCGAACGAGCTGCACGACTCCCTCGCGCAGACGCTGGCGAGCCTGCGCTTTCAGGTGCGTGTGCTCGATGAAACCCTGCACCAAGGCGACGACTGCAAGATCTGGGAGGAGATGGAGCGGGTCGAGCGTAGTCTTGACGACGCCTATGCGGAGTTGAGGGAGCTCATCGCTCATTTCCGAGCGCCGATTGACAAGCGCGGTCTGATTCCGGCCGTCGAGACGGCCGTGGCCCGTTTCAGGCAGGAGACGGACATCGCGATCTTTCTCCAGAATCAGTGGCAGGGCGAAGACCTCCCCGAGGAGATGGAGCTGCAGGTGCTGCGGATCATCCAGGAAGCACTGACCAACATTCGCAAACACAGCCACGCCAATACGGTCCGGGTCATGCTCCGCAGCGATCCCTCCGGGCGCTACCGGATCTTGATCGAAGACGATGGCATCGGTTTTGACGAGCCGACCGCGTCGGATCACCCCGGGCAACATATCGGGCTGTCGATCCTGCGCGAGCGCGCCGAGAGTCTTGGGGGCGATCTGCGCGTGGACAGCGAGCCCGGCGAGGGCACGCGCATCGAGCTTACCTTTCGAGGTCCCGACCACAGCGACTCGGGAAAGCTGGCCGGCGATGCGGGTGCTCTTGATTGACGATCACGCGCTGTTTCGCGTCGGGCTCGAGGGGCTGCTCGAGCGGCGCGGCATAGAGGTTGTCGGTGCTGTTGGCAGTGGGCGAGAAGGGTTGAGGCTCGCACAGACAACGAAGCCGGACGTCATTCTGCTCGATCTTCGCATGCCCGAGATGCACGGGCTGGAGATTCTGAAGCGATTGCGTGACAAGGCGCCGCAGGTGCCCATCGTCATGCTGACGACCAGCAGCGCCGAGAGCGATCTCGTCGAGTCGTTACGCAGCGGCGCCCGCGGTTACCTGCTCAAGGACATGGAGCCGGATGATCTGGTCATCACGCTGCGCGACATCGTCGAGGGTAAGACGGTGATCGCGCCCGGCCTGACAGGCGTGCTCGCCAAGGTGGTCAAGGAAGGTGATACCCGCAGGGCACCGGATGAGCGTTCGCCTTTCGAGAGCCTAACGCCCCGGGAGCTCGAGATTGTGTGCCATCTTGCGGAGGGTCAGAGCAACAAGGTGATCGCGCGCAATCTCCACATCTCCGACGGCACGGTAAAGCTGCACGTCAAGTCCATCCTGCGCAAGCTCGGCGTTCACTCACGGGTGGAGGCCGCCGTGATGGCGGTCGAGCACGCCATATGCCAGAGGGAGACGGCGTAGTCCGCCGCCTCGTCGTCCACGTCAGAGATAGGACTTGCGTTCGGCGCGGCGTCTCCCCGCCTGCTGGATGACACGGCCGCGGACCGCGCTCAAGCTCGTGAGCTCATGCGTCGCGTAACGCGGATTGAGCGCTTTCAGGTACCAGCGGCCGTCGTCCTGCACCAGCTGGCGCAGCAGGTACCCGTCCTCGTGCAGCGCGATCACATAGCACCCGCTCTCGAGCCGCGCCCCCGGTTCCGCCACGACGACGATGCCGTCGTGAAACTCCGGCTCCATGCTGTCGCCGAGGACCTGAAGAGCGAACGGCTCGCTGTCGGTGCAGCCGCTCACGCCGCGTGCTCCTCGGAGGTGTACCATTTGAGCTTGTCGTGCAGGCGAACCACGTCGCCGATGATGATCAGCGTCGGCGCAGTGACGGCGGCATCGCCCACGATCGCCGGCAGCTTCGCCAAGGTGCCGATCAGCACGCGCTGCCGGCGAGTCGTGCCCTGTTCGATCAGAGCCGCCGGCATGTCTGCCGACATACCGTGCGCCACGAGCTCGCGGCACAGGATCTCCAACCCTGTCAGCCCCATGTAGACGACCACCGTCTGTTGCGGTTGCACGAGCTGGCTCCAGTTTAGATCCATGGAGCCGTTCTTCAGATGGCCGGTGACGAAGAGGCATGATTGCGCGTGGTCGCGATGCGTCAGCGGAATACCGGCGTAGGCCGCGCAGCCCGATGCGGCCGTGACGCCGGGAACCACCTGAAACGGGATGCCGTCGGCCGCCAAGCTGTCGATCTCTTCGCCGCCGCGGCCGAATATGAACGGGTCACCGCCCTTGAGCCGCAACACGCGTTTACCTTGACGCGCAAGCTCGACGAGAAGACGGTTGATCTCCTCTTGCCGCAGCGCATGACGGGATCTTTCCTTGCCGACGTATATGCGATCAGCGTCGCGCCGGGCAAGATCGAGAATCGCTTGCGGCACCAGCCGGTCGTAAAGCACGACCTCCGCGCGTTGCAGCAGGCGCAGCGCGCGGAAGGTCAGCAGATCGGGATCCCCCGGCCCGGCGCCCACCAGATACACTTCGCCGGTGGCGGGCGCATCCGCACCGGCGTCTGCGATCGCCTCATCGAGCGACGCTCGAGCGGCTTCGCGCTGACCCGCCAGCACCAACTCGGCGACGGGTCCGTCCAGAACGCGTTCCCAGAAACGCCGGCGCTTATCGATGTCCGCAAAACGCCGCTTGACCCGGGTTCGAAAGCCCTCGACGAAGGACGCGAGCTCGCCGTAAGCGGACGGAATGAGGGTCTCGAGACGCGAACGCAGCATGCGTGCCAGCACCGGCGAGGCGCCGCCGCTCGACACCGCGATGACCAGCGGCGATCGGTCGACGATCGACGGCATCACGAAGCTGCACAGCGCCGGCGCATCGACGACATTGACGGGCAGCCCGCGGCGTCGGGCTGCCTCTGAGACGTAACGGTTGACCTCGGCGTCGTCGGTGGCGGCAATGACGAGCACGGCGCCGTCGAGATGGGACGGATCGAAGCGGGTTTCCTCGTGACGTAGACGGGCGTCGCCGAGCCACTGGACGATGGTGTCGCACACCGTGGGCGAGACCACCGTGACGTCGGCCTGCGCGTCGAGCAGCAGGCTGATCTTGCGGGCGGCCACCGCGCCGCCGCCGACGACGACGCAACGGCGCGAGCGTAGGTCGAGAAAAATCGGCAGAAACCTCATGCGGAGCCCCGCGAATGGGTCATCTCAAACATTTGCCTCATCGTTGTGCATTTGCAGGGTGGTTGTGAATACCCTTTTGGCAATAGTGACGCAACGAGGTCCCGGCCTTGACCGTGAGCGCATACCGGGCCGGCGGCGTCGCCTGCGGGGGGTCCTCGTCGACTTCACCCGCTCCAATCCCCGCAGCGCAGCTGTGCCGGGGGCACGCCGAGCTCGAGCAGGCGACCGGCAGTGGGCTGGAGCACGGCAGAGGGCCCGGCCAGGTAGACGTCCAGCTCGTGCCACGGCGTCGCCCCCGGTGGCGGCCGAAGCTCGTGCGGCGCCTCCAGGCTGAGCGGTCGGTAATCGAAGTGATCGAACGCATCATCCCACGAACGCGCCAGGTTGTGCATATAGTGACCGACCGCCTCGCTGGCGAACCACCACAGCGTCATCGGCTGCGTCAGCTCAATGGCCATCGCATGCTCGATGAGGCTTTTTACGGCGGCGAAGCCGGTATCGAATGCTACGAAGAGCAGTGGCCGCGTCGATTGCTCGTCGAGCACGAACTCGCCCCGCGGCCCCTCGACCGTAAGCTCGCTGGGGCTGCGCCCCCGCTCGACGAGCGCACGGCCGAACGAGGCTGCGCCATCGAGGGGCAGATGGAACTGGAGCGTGCGCTCTTCGCACGGGCAGCTGGCTATGGGGAGCTGCGCCGCGGTACCGTCCGCGAGCCGGAGCGTGGCGTGCTGGCCAGCGAGGAATCTGAGCCGGCTGCTGCGCGGTGTGCGGAGCTCGAGTCCGAGTGCGCCGCCGCCAAGGCGCTCGATGCGCCGAACCCGGGCCGTGAGCGTTTGCACCGGAATGTGCCGCGGCGAGTCCGACTCGTCGGCCTCGAGCAGCAGATCGCTGGTCGCCGTGCAGGTGCACAGCAATATGTGCCCGGCCTGCCGCTCGGCAGCGCGAAAAGGGAAATCGCTGTGGCGCACGCGCACCACCGATCCACCGACGACCCGCGCCCGACAACGGCCGCAGTGGCCGTTGCTGCAGCCGTAGTCGAGCCTCAGACCGCAGGCGAGCGCCGCTTCGAGCAGCGTCTCGTTGCCCTGCACGACGAAAGTGCGCCCCGACGGCACGATGCGGACGGTCTTGGTCATTGCGCGTGTGCCCGTTTACGACGGACCGCTTGCGGCGACGCCCGGCGATCAGCGCGGGAGCAGTCTGCGACCGCTCGGCGGGCGGTCACCAAAGGGGGGCCGCCGTATCGGCGCTAGGCGTCGAATCCCGCCAGGCGGTAAAGCTGGCGCGCCCGCTCGGGATCGCGCGGCACGCCCTCGCCCTGGGCGTACAGCTCAGCGAGCGCAGCCTGAGAGCCGGCCAGCCCCTGGGCGGCGCCGCGCTCGAACCAGCGGGCGGCCTCGCTCGGGTTGCGTTCGGTGCAGTCGCCATGTAGGTACATGAAGCCGAGACCGTGCTGTGCCAGGGCATGGCCTTGCTCGGCGGCGGCCGTCATCCAGCGAAGGGCGCGGTGTGGGTCGCGTACCAGTCCCAGGCCATTCTGGTGCATGATCGCGAGCCGGTACTGGGCGTCGGCATGGCCCTGCTCGGCGATCGGCCCCAGGAGCTGCGCGGCGCGCGCAAAATGCTTGGCCTCGAACGCCGCGATACCGCTCGCCAGCTCCATCGAAAGCTGGCGATCGCTGTTCTCCTCTGTAGTGTCCATGAACGGGTTCGATTATAACAAGAGCGCTCCCGGCCAGCGTCAGGAAGTGTCGCCCCCGGCGCATCGCCGTCCATCGCTTCTGATCTCTATCGACGATCGGCGCCGCGTGGGCAGCGAACCGGGCGCGCCCGCTGAAGCGCGAGGGGGGATGTATGCCGTTACGAGGGTTCGTTAGACTGTCGGGCTCGACAGAGGAACTCGCGCAGAGGCGCCCTCATGGAAATCGCCCCTGATCAAGCTTTCGCCGCCGACGTCAAGATGCGTTCCATCATCCAGCGCATCGCGACCGGCCCCGAGTTGAGCAAAGATATACCGCTCGAGGATGCGCGCGACGGCATGCGTCTCGTGCTCGATCAGCGGGTCGATGGGGTGCAGGCCGCGGTATTCCTGATCGCGTTGCGCATGAAACGTGAGACCGACGACGAGAACCGGGGCGTGCTGCAGGCGATCCTCGACGTGGCCGGGCACATGACGGCCGATGTGGAGCGGGTCGTCGACATCGCGGACCCCTACGACGGTTATACGCGGGGGTTGCCGGCGTCGCCGTTTCTACCGGCGGTGCTCGCCGCGCTGGGGCTGCCAAGCGTGTCGCATGGCGTGGAAAGCATGGGGCCGAAGTACGGCATCACCCACAACCGCGTGCTGCAGGCTGCCGGCATCCCCGTCGATCTTACGCCGGCGCAGGCCGCCGTCCGTCTGGCGGAGGAGTCGCTCGGCTGGGCGTACATCGATCAGCGGAGCTTCTGCCCCGCTCTCCATGCGCTCACTGAGCTGCGCACGCTCATCGTCAAGCGCCCGTGCCTGACGACCGTCGAGGTGCTGGTCGGGCCCATCCGCGGTCGCCAGACGACCCACCTCGTCACGGGCTACGTGCACAAGGCCTATCCGCGCGTGTACACGATGCTGGCGCGGCACGCCGGCTTCGATTCCGCCATGATCGTGCGGGGAGTGGAAGGGGGTGTGGTGCCGTCGCTGCAGCAGCCCGCCAAGATCGTGCAATTTTATGGGGGCGGTGACGACGAGGAGCTGCGCGTCGCCCCGCAGAGCATCGGCATCGAGCAGAGCGTGCGGGCGGCCCCGCTGCCGGCGGATCTACCGTCTGCTGCCGCACCGGGCGACGGCATTGGCGCGGCAATCGACATCGACGCCGCCGCGGCGGCGACGGCGGACGCCGGGGAGCAGGCCCTCCGCGGTCGGCCCGGCCCTGTCCGCGACAGCCTCGTCTACGCGGCCGCGTTGTGTCAGCAGCATGTCCTGTCCTGCACGGATCTCCGGCAAGGAGCGTTGCGGGCGGCGGCTGTCATCGATTCGGGGGCGGCGCTAGAGCGCTGGCGAGCGGCGCGTCAGCGGTAAGCGCGCGGCGGGCACCGGAGCGTCGTGACCGGGCAGCCTTCGCAGCCGAGCACGGTGCGCCGCCGTGCTCCGGGCGGCGAGGGTGCACGGCAAAGAGCTCACAGCAAAAAAATGGTGCGCGGTGGGCGTGGCGGACTGCCGGGCGCGGCCGTGGACAAGGCCTTGCCATGGGCTATGCTTGTAGAGGACTCGTCCGGCCGTGTGTACCGGCAAACCGACCCGGGGATAAAGCCTTGCAAGAAGCCAATCCTTCATCGTCTTCCGAATCGCCCGTTCGTCGTCCAGAAGGGGCCAACGGCTCAGGCAGGCTGGGCGATCCATCGCATCTGATAACGGAGCTGGTGCAGCACGCCGTCGAAGAGAAGGCTTCGGATATCCACCTGCGTGTGAAAAATCACCCGTTGGTTCGCGTCGATGGCGTGCTCGAGCCGCTGCGCGAGTATCCGATGCTCAGCGCGAGCGACATGGAGGCGGTGGCCAAGAGCGTGATGTCACCGCGCCACTGGAAGCTGTTGCAGGAGCGATTCCAGGCCGACCTGTCCCTCGGTGTCGAGGGCGTGGGACGGCTTCGCGTGAACGTTTACTACCAGCGCGGCACCATTGCCATGGCGCTCCGCGTGCTGAGCGGCTATGTGCCGGTCCCCGACGAGTTGGGACTGCCCGAGCTGGCGCAAGACCTGGCACATTTCGAGCGCGGGCTCGTGATCCTCACCGGGGCAACAGGTTCGGGAAAATCGACGACGATCGCATCGCTCATCAATGAGATCAACACACGCTACGCCAAGCACATCATCACCATCGAGGACCCCGTCGAATATCTCTTCGAGGACAAGCGCTCGATCATCTCCCAGCGTGAGCTCTTGATCGACGCCCTCACGTTCGCCGACGCCATGAAAGCGGCGCTGCGCGAAGACCCCGACGTCATTCTGCTCGGCGAGATGCGCGATCCGGAGACCATGGACATCGCGCTCACCGCGGCGGAGACGGGTCATCTGGTGTTCTCGACGCTGCACGCGCCGGCGACGGCGGAGACGATTACGCGCATGATCTCCTCATTCGAGCCGGAAGCGCAGCCCACCTTGCGCGCCAAGCTTGCCCAGAATCTACGCGCGGTCATCGCCCAGCGTCTGCTGCCGCGTGCGTCGGGTCAGGGGCGCGTGCTGGCCTGCGAGATACTGACCGTGTCGGCGCGCGTAAGGGAGCTGATACTCGATCCGCTCAAGGTCAAGGACATCGCCGATCTGGTGAAGAAGGGCGCCATTGTAGAGGGCATGCTGTCGTTCGATCAGCACCTCTTCCAGCTTTGCCGCCGCGACGAAATTACCGAGGAGACAGCGCTGCAGCACGCAAGCAGCCCTACCGACCTCAAGCTGGCGCTCGACGGATTCGCCGTCAGCTGAGACCGTCGTACTCGGGGGCGGCCGCCTCGGCCGCCGCCTCGAACGGGCGTGTCGCCGAGACCGCCCGATTCCTTTTCCGGCCGCCAGGCCATAAAATTCTCTTATCGCGCGCGGGTGCTTCCTTATTGGCGCAGCACACGCGACGTCCGCTACGCGCTCTACGCTCAGGTCTGCATAACCACGATGGCGGATCGACGCCTACAAGTCTTCGCGACCGTCGCCCGGCTGCTCAGCTTCACCAAGGCGGCCGAGTCGTTGCACATGACGCAGCCGGCGGTGACGTTCCAGATCCGGCAGCTCGAGGACTACTTCAACACTCGGCTTTTTGATCGCACTCACAACCGCATCAGTCTCACCGATGCAGGCAAGATCGTGTACGAGTATGCCCAGCGCATCCTCGAGACGTACACGGAGATGGACAATGAAGTTCGCAAGCTCACGGGCGAGGTCGTCGGCCCGCTTGTCGTTGGCGCCAGCACGACGATCGCCGAATACGTACTGCCCTCCCTGCTGGGCGAGTTTCAGCGCCAGCATCCGGGCGTCACGCTGAGATTGAACGTGGCGAATACGGGCGGAATCATTCAAATGGTCGAAAGCAACGAGATCGATGTCGGCGTTGTGGAAGGTCCAATCAACAACAAGAATCTGGTATCCAAGGTGTGCTGGGAGGACGAGCTGGTGCTGGTGTGCCCGCCGCACCACGAGCTGGCCGGACGGGAGACCGTCGATGCTGCCGCCCTGCTGAGCTTCCCGTTCATTTCCAGAGAGGAGGGCTCCGGTACCCGTGAGGTGCTCAGCAGCTATCTGAGCAGCCGCGATCTGAGTCTCGGTGATCTCGACTCGATAATGGAGTTCGGCAGCCCGGAGTCCATCAAGAGCGCCGTCGAGGCAGGGTTGGGTGTATCCATCCTGTCCCTGGCCACCGTGGGAAAGGAGCTCAGGCTCGGGACGCTGGCGGCGATCAGTCTCTCACCACCGATCAAACGACCGTTCTCCATCGTCTATCAGCGACAGAAGTTTCGTCTGCGCGCCATGGAGGAGTTCTTGGCGTTTGCCGAGGAGCAGTGCGGGAAAAGAGATACGGGCGGGTGAACGCGTTTCCCGTTCGAGCCAGCGCGTCCGCAGGGGCAGCCGGGGGCGACGGTCGACGCCGTCACACCGCGGAAAGATGAGCCGGTCCGACTCCAAGCGCCTGCTCGCGCTTTACCGGCGGCTCTCCGAGGAGCGCCGCCACACGTTGCTCGACTTTGCCGAGTTCCTGGCCGCCCGCGACGGCGATCAGGCGCGCGCACCAGCGATCCCCGCGGCCATCGAACGTCCCCCGCAGGAAACCGTCGTCGGCGCCATGAAGCGACTGACCGCCACCTATCCTATGCTCGATCCGACCACCCTGCTCGATGCCTGTTCGACGCTCATGGGCGAGCACATCGTGCAGGGACGACCCGCCGCTGAGATCATCGACGAGCTCGAAGCGCTGTTCCGCAGGCGATACGAAGAGCACGTCGCGGCACTCGACGACGGCTCCCAGCAGAGCACCTGAGAGGCTCAGCCGGGCCGGCGAGCGCGGTCGCGTCCGCGTGCACGTGGCCGAAGTGGGACGATGCTCCCCACGGTTTGCGCGTCGACGCCGGGATCAGACGTCGAGTACTTCTGCCGCGTGGTCGGCGAGTCGCGAACGTTCGACTCGGGCGAGGGCGACGTGGCCGGCGTGGGGCCAGCTTCTGAAACGGTCCACGACGTACGAGAGCCCCGACGTCGCCGCCGTTATATACGGGGTGTCGATCTGAGCCAGATTGCCGAGACACACGATCTTGGTCCCACGGCCGGCCCGGGTGATCAGCGTCTTGAGCTGGTGCGGCGTGAGATTCTGCGCTTCGTCGATGATTAGAAACTTTTCTATGAACGTACGTCCACGCATGAAGTTCAGAGACTTGATGCGCACTCGCTGGCGCACCAGATCATGGGTGGCCGCGCGCCCCCAGCTGCCCGTGCTCGCAGACGATTCGGGCAGCAGAATCTCCAGATTGTCCTCGAGCGCTCCCATCCAGGGGTGCATTTTCTCTTCCTCGGTACCGGGCAGGAAGCCGATGTCCTCGCCGACCGGAACCGTCACGCGGGTAACGAGTATCTCCTGATAGCGCCGCGCCTCCAGGGTCTGGTGAAGACCCGCGGCGAGCGTCAGCAGCGTCTTCCCCGTGCCCGCCTGTCCGGCCAGCGTCACCAGATCGATCTCCGGGTCGAGCAGAAGGTTGAGCGCCGCGTTCTGCTCGGCGCTGCGGGCGTGAACGCCCCAGACGGCCTGCTCCGGCAGCGTGTGATCGACGGCCTCGCGGACGACCAGCGAAGCGGCCTCAACGCTGTGGACCATGCAACAAAGTGGCTCACCTCCTACGGCGTCCTGCCCGGCGAGCAGCTCGACGTACTCGTTCGGGGCGCACGCCAGCTCCGGCGGTCGCGCTACCCGAAACAGCCGCCGGCCGTCCCCGGTGCGGCCCAGGTGCTCGAGCGCCTCTGCGCCCGTGTGAAAACGATGCACGCCGGACTGCCCGAGAGCGCTGTCATCGATCCGCCGCTCCTCGAGATAGTCCTCGGCGGCGATACCGAGCAGTTGCGCCTTGATGCGGAGGTTGACGTCCTTCGATACCAGCGTCACGCGGGTATCGGGTCGATCCCGCTGCAGCACCAGCGCGCAGCCGAGCAGCTGGGTGCCGGGGTCGTGCGGATCCAAGCCCGACGGTAAGGCAGCCGCGGGTCGGTCAAGGACGAAGTGCAGCCGAGCCCCGCGGCGTTTGTCGCCGGGGGTCAGCGGAACGCCGTCTGATCCGGGTGTGGCGTGATCTGCCAAGAGCGCGGAGATGAAGTGGCTGGCCTCGCGCGCGCTGCGAGCGAGCTCGGAGACCCCTTTCTTGGCGGCGTCGAGCTGCTCGAGAACGACCAGCGGCAGATAGACATCCTGGTTCGAAAATCTGCGTACGGCGTGGGGGTCGTGGATGAGCACATTGGTGTCCAGCACGACAATGTCGAGATTGCTCACTGATGCCATGATTGATGCGTCGAGGTATGCGCGTGGTCGAGAGATGTCAGCGGTTGCAGAGCCGATTTGCCGTGTCCGCGGCTTCATGAAAAAATGATGCCTGGCCGGCTTGTCAGGTCAATGCAACAGGTGGACCGTGAACATGGCAGATTCCGACGCCTCAATCCAGACCGGCGATAGCTCTGCTGCCCAGTGGCCGAAGGCGGACGGGTATCGGCCCAACGTCGGCATCATTATATGTAACGCCAAGCAGCAAGTCCTCTGGGCGCGGCGATCGACCCGTGACGGATGGCAGTTCCCGCAGGGCGGTGTCGAGGATAACGAAACGGCGGAGCAGGCCGCATTTCGCGAGCTCTACGAGGAGATCGGTTTGGCGAGGGAGCACGTGCGACTGATCGGCCGAACGCAGGAGTGGCTCCGCTACGAAATTCCCAGACGACTCGTCCGCAATCCGCGCCGCCAGATGCTGCGGGGGCAGAAGCAGCTTTGGTTCCTGTTTCATCTGATTGGCAGCGACTCGGACGTCTGCCTAGATCGTTGTGGTCGCCCGGAGTTCGACCGGTGGCGTTGGGTCGATTATTGGCTGCCGCTCGACGATATCGTGCACTTCAAGCGGCAGGTTTACCTGCAAGCGTTGACCGAGCTCGAACCGCTCGTACATGGTATCGCCCACGAGACAGCTGTCGCTCGCTCTTGTGGTCCTTTCGAGTAAGGGCTGTCTACCCGCTATTGGCCCGACGATGCTGCGCCCGAGACGGTGAGCGAGGGCGGCGGTCAGCGATCCGCTTCTCGAAGGGGAGTCGCAGCACGTCGTTTCCGCCTGATAGGGTGTTTGCCGGACGCGCGACGGCTGCTTGTCGCACCGGCGCAGGATGTGGCCGCCGCCACGCCCCGTGGGGCAGCGACCGCTTTTAGGGCTAGACGATGACCCGGCGAGGGGGCTGGCGCCGGTTGCGCGTGGCGATGGTGGTCATCGCCATGCTCGTCGCCGGAGCGCTGCTGCTGCCCTGGCTGCTCAGCGGTGTCGGTCAGCTGCTCGTGGTCGAGCACAGACCCGTTAAGGCCGACGCCGTCGTCGTGCTGTCAACAGGTGTCGATTACTACCCACGCCTCATCGAAGCCGCCGCCCTGTATCAGGAGGGGTTCGCCGACCGCGTCGTCGTCAATGGCAATCGCAAGACGGATGTGCTTCGGGATCTCGAACGACGCGGTTTCACGCCGTGTTGTCGCTGGGACGAGAACGCGCGGCGCATACTTGGGGTTCTCGGTGTGCCGGATGCTCGCATCGTCAGCATCAGCGCCGAGGATGCCTTCGACACGATCAGCGAGGCCCGGACGGTGGGCGACGCCTTGCAGGGCATGGGGCTGCGAACACTCATCGTCGCCACCAGCCGCTTCCATACTCGCCGCGCGCATCACATCTGGAGCGTGCTTTACGGTGACGACTTCGCGCTGCAAACCGTTGCCGCGCGCACGGACCCCTACGACCCGACCCAGTGGTGGCGGGACGGCCGTCAGATTCGCTGGGTGCTGAGCGAATACGGGGGTTGGCTGTTCTACCATTGGCAGCGCCTGCTGGCTGGAAGTTCCGGCTAACGGGTGTTCGCCCCGGCGCCGCTGCACGAGGGTGACGGTCGACCGAGCGCGCGGCATCGATCCCTGTTTGCGTCGCCTGCAGCGGAGGCGGTGTACCCGGCTCCGCGCGGTTGGGGGGTGGCGCAGGGGCGGATGTCCCCGTGAAGCATCCACAGGGCTTGCTGCGGGCGTGGGCGATGGATCTGGATCAGCTGTGCTTGGGCGCCGTGATCGTGATGGCGTGCAGCAGACCGTTCTTGAAGACAAACACAACGCCGCGTCCGGGATAGCTAAGCGACGAATTCGACTGCTTTCCCGGAGCTTCGCCGTAGATGGACGCGATCTGCGCGCGCGTCATGCCAAAACGGGCTCCTTCGGTCGTCCCGAACGGCGTGGTGATGCCGCCGAGAACGGTGATGGACACGACTCGCTTTCCGCCGGCTACAATAATGAGGATGCTCTGATTGAGGCGATACTGCCACTTCTTGCTGAAACCGAGCAGACTGCGGCGCATCGACTGCGGGCTTCCCCACGTCTGGGCAACCTGTTGAAAGCTATGGCCGATGCGCACGCGCTTGAAGCCGACTCCCTCCTCCAAGAAGAGGTCACTCTGCAGATGCCGAATCGCACCCATCTGCATTGGATTGGGCGCAGCCGGTTGCTGCGCGCAAGCCGGCGCGGCCACGACGGCGAGCCACAGCGCCAAGGGGGCAGCCGTGGCGATGGCCATCACGTTGGTTCGAGAAAATCGTTTGCCGAAGTGCGTCATCAGCGGGTTTGGTTCAGCCTCGCCCGGTGAGGGAAGGAGCGTCGCCGGGCGCGCCTGTCGTAGCTGAACATTAGATATCCCGTTCTGCGGGGTCAAGGATTAACCGCTCGATGGTCTGTCCCCGCATGACAACCTGACCGCGGTGACGGGAGACGCCGTTGTGCGCGAAGTCGAACTGGTATACCCGGCGCAGCGAAAGGGTGCCGGCGCTGCGGACGATTCTCACCGATGCGAGCGCCACGGTGCCGTCGAGGAACTGCAGCTCCCGTGAGCGGCACTGCTCACGGGCGGCTGCGGTTGCGGTCTCGCGCGCGCGCAGGCTGTCCACCGCAAACCAGATGCCGCCGGCGAGTACCGCGACGCCTAGCCACGCAGCCGCGTCCACGCTAGATTCGCTCGTCGAGCAACAATGGCGAGGCGCGCGTGATCGAGAGCATACAGGCCGATATCACCACGTTGAAAGTCGATGCCATCGTCAACGCCGCAAACGCAACGCTGCTCGGCGGCGGGGGCGTCGACGGGGCGATCCATCGCGCCGCTGGTCCGCGTTTGCGCGAGGCCTGCCGCGCGCTCGGCGGCTGCGCAACAGGCGGCGCCAAGATTACGCCAGGTTTCGATCTGCCCGCACGCTGGGTCATCCATGCGGTTGGGCCGGTATGGCGGGGCGGCGCACACGGGGAGCCCGATCTGCTGCGCGCGTGCTATGCCGCCGCCCTCGCGCTCGCGGTGGAATACGGCGTGGCGACCATCGCCTTCGCATGTCTCAGCACGGGCGTATTCGGGTTCCCCCAACGTGCAGCCGCGCGCATCGCATTGCAGGAGATGCGGCGGCGCGAAAAAGACGTCCACGTCATCACGTGCTGCTGCTTCTCGCTCGAAGACAAGCTCATCTACGACGAGCTCTTGCAGGCGCGGGCGCTCTGAAGCCGTTGGCTCATCTGATTCCGCCACGAATGCGGTCGATGAGATCCGTCGTCGAGCGCTGGAAGCGCACGGGTATCACGCGCACGCTGCCGCCAGCCGCCTGCACCTCCTTCGCACCCACGATGTCGCTGATGGCCCAGTCGCCACCTTTGACGAGCACATCCGGGCGCACGTAGAGAATGAGCTCCAACGGCGTCGGTTCCGCGAACGGTACGACGAGATCGACGCAGCCCAGCGCCGCTACGATGGCCGCCCTGTCGTCGAGCGAATTGAGTGGTCTCTCGGCGCCCTTGTCGAGGGCGCGGACGGACGCGTCGGTGTTGACGCCCACAACCAGCGAGCGTCCAAGACCGGCCGCCTGCTCTAGGTAGGCGACGTGCCCCCTGTGGAGAATGTCGAAGCAGCCGTTGGTGAACACGATCGGTCGCTCGAGCGAGGCGAGTCGGCGCCGCAGTGACGCCCGTCTCTTGACGATCTTGTGCGCGCTGCTCACCGGCTCGAGCATGCGTCACCTCGGTCGATGAGGGTGGCGTCCGCCGCAAGGAGTACCGCGGCCCCGCCGTTCGTTACCCATCCAGATACTCGAACACCTTCACGACGCGGCTGACGCCGCTGACGGTGCGGGCGGCTTCGGCAGCGGCGTTACCTTCCACGCGGGTGACCAGCCCCATCAGGTAGACGTTGCTATGCTCGCTCACGACCTTCACGCGGGTGGCGTCGAGGCTGGTGGTCTGGAACAGCTTGGTCTTCACCTTCGTCGTGAGCCACGTATCATTGGCACGGCTCGCCATCGTCGTCTTTCCGGCCACGGCCATCTCGTTGACGATCTGACGCACCTCCTCTTGCTCGCGCGCGATGGCGACGATGCGTTCCTGCTGCACCTTGGTGGGTGTCTCGCCGGTCAGCAGCACGATGCCGTTCATGCTCGTCGCGCTGACGTGTACCTGCTCCCGAAGCGATTCGTCCTGCCAAATCGCTGCGCGAATCTTCCACTCGACGTTGTTATCGTCGATATAGGAACCGATCGAACGACGGTCATGCGCAACGTCGACGGCGGTTACGGTGGCTGCCCCGACGGCCGCCAAGCATGCGGTGAGCGTAGCAGTGCAAGCCAGCACCGCGCTGATCGCGAGCATGCGTTTGCCGAGATGTGTCATGCGTCCCCCTCGACAACCCTATGGCTGTCCCAGTAGATGGCTGTCAATGACATCGCAAAGGCAGTGAATGGCGATTTTATGTACCTCCTGTATGCGCGCCGTTGAATCCGCCGGAACGCACACATCGATATCGCCCTCGTAGAGCATTTGCGACAGCTTTCCCCCATCTCTCCCGCTGAGTGCAATACAGTGCATTTCTCGCTCGTGAGCGGCCTCGATAGCGCGCAGCACGTTCATTGAATTGCCCGATGTCGTCAGGACGAGTAGCACGTCCCCGGCCTGACCGAGGGCAGTCACCTGTTTGGCGAAGACCTGATCGTAGTGGTAGTCGTTGGCGATCGCGGTGAGTGTCGCGGTGTCGGCGGTGAGGGCCACGGCGGGCAACGGCGGCCGCTCCGCCACAAAGCGATTGAGCAGCTCCGCCGTGAAATGCTGCGCATCGGCCGCCGATCCGCCGTTACCGCAGGCGAGCACTTTGTTGCCGGCGAGCAGCGCATCGATGATGCACTGGGCAGCGGCTGCCAACGGCTCGGCGAGCGTCCCCGCGCAGGCGGAGATCGTACGGAGACTGTCCTCGAAATTGTGCCGGATGCGTTCCGCAGGGTTCATTGTCGTCGGCATGCTCGCCATCACCACGTCACCACGGGCTGCGCCGCGTCGACTGCCTGATCAGAAGGCATCACGAATCCAGTCGATCTCTGCCTGGCCCTGCGTCGTCGTCACGCCGACGACGTCGAAGCGACAGGGCAATCGCTGAGCCCGCCGGTTCCGCTGCAGATAGTGCTCCGCGGTTGCACGCAGCCGTGACTGCTTGCGTGCGTCGACGGTCTCCGGGGCGGAACCGAAGCGGCTGCTGCGGCGAAAACGGACCTCGACGAACACCAGGCAGTCGCGGTCTCTCATTACGAGGTCGATCTCCCCGAAGGGCGAACGGTAGTTGCGGGAAAGCAGACGCAGTCCGAGTCGCTCGAGATGGTCACAGACTTTCTGCTCCGCCCACTGGCCTCGTTGCCGACGTTCGCCAGGCGTCGCTGTCATCGTAGGCTGAACTCCAGGTCGTATCGTAGCTGCGCAGCGGGCTCGCTGGAAGTGCGACGCCCTGCTCGAAACGCGCCCATGTCAGTTCGCGCTGCAGGCGGGTCCCGCTCACGCGCAGAGTGGCCGTGACCCCGTTGAAGCGCGCCTGCGCATTGTCCCTCAGCGTATCGAGCAGCGGCAACACGCTGTATGCATCGAGCCCCAGCGCATAGAGTCGGTCCAGCTCCGAGTAACGCCCCGCCCATTGCCCCTGCAGTGCGCGCAGCGCCCGGACGCGGCTTCCCTGATCCAGCATCCAGGGCATATCACCGAAGCGCACGCCGTCGAGGTCCGCGTCGTTGGCCGGATCACGGCGACCGGGCCAGATGTGGGACGTCGCATAGACGGGCAGATCATGGGCGCGGAAGAAGTTGATCTGCGGTTTGAGCAAACGCCCATCTCGGGAGTTCGCCGCGATGAACAGGAAGTCGATGTCCGTCCGTCGGCGTGGTTCGAACTCGATGCTCTGCCCGAGAGCCGCATCCAGGCGGGCTCCGCGAAGCTCGCTTTCGTCGACGTTCAAAAGCCGCTTGAGCGGTATCGAGTAATCGATCTGCTGGGGCGCATAGGGCTGCGCCTCGGCGACGATACCGCCGAGCTGTTGCCACGCCGAGGAGAAAGCCCCGCGCACCCGCTCGCCCCAATCGCTCGCCGGGTAAGCGATCGCTGCCACCCGATGATGCTGGCGGTGGGCGCGCATCGCCACCTGGCGGGCCTCGTCTTCGGGCTGCAGCCCGAACTCGAACACATGGGTCGGTTGCGTCGTCGGCGACTCGCTCATGCCGAGCAACAGCGTGGGACGAAGCAGGTCGCCTTCGGCGGTCAGCGCATCGACGGCCTGTCTTCCGAGAGGACCGACGACGAATTCCGCGCCTTCGTCTACCGCTACCCGATAGTAGAGCGGCGCCATGGCCGGCTCTGCGCCGATATCGTAGACGGCGATCTCAGGTTTGCGCGGATCGCTGTTGGCGTCGTGGGCGGCGAAGAAGCCGGTTTGCAGGGCCTGTGCGGCAGCGCCGTACACGGACGTCAGCGGCAGCAGCAGCGCGATGCGCCGCGGCGTCAGCGCGCTCGTCGCCGGGGCGCTCGGCAGCACTCGCGTCACGGTGCCGAGCGCGGGGTGCTGCGGGTAGCGCAGCGCCCAGTCGTCCAACGCCATGCGGAGCTGATAAGGATCGGATCCGGTCTCTACGGAAATCATGGCCAGGTCGAGCCAACCCGCAAGCAATGGATCGGCCGTGGTGTAGCGCTCGGTGCGCAGCGCGACCGGATCCATGGTCTCGAGCACGTTCCATAGCAGCTGGTCGTTTTCGAACAGCTGCGCTTCGGTGATGAGCAGGTTATCGCGAGCGGCCAGTGTTCGGGCGGCGTCGGCATAACGTTCCAGAGCGATCTGTGATTCCGCTAAACTCCAGGAGAACTCGGCGAGGATGGCCGGATCCTGACTGCCCTTGACGGTCTGCTCGGTCAGCAGGCGCACGGCCTCATGGTGTCGCCCGGCTCGCTGTGCGATCCGCGCGCGCAGCAGCTGGCGCCGCGCGCGCAGCGTTGGTGTGAGCAGCTCCGCTGCCAGCTCGCGCAGCAGAAATTCCGCGGTGGCGGTCTGCTCATCGGCCAGCAATGCGGAGGCGGCATCGAGCACGTGCGCCTCGCGCTCGGGGGTGCGCGCGACACTGGCCAACGACAGATGCTCCCAGGCGGACAGTGGAATCGGCTGCTCGGCAGCGGGACGCTGATCGGGCTCCGGAGTGGTGTCCGGTGGCGGTGCATCGCCGATGTCGACGGTGACCGGCGGCGCGACCTCGGGGGGCATGCTCGGTGAAGTCGCGCAGGCGCTGAGCGCGAGCACCAAGACCACGGTGCCGGCGCGCACCGCCTTCGTGGCATGGTTGGGGAGCAGCGTGCTCATCGAGTTTCGCATGGGCGTAGCGAGCCGACGTCATGGCGCGCGATCATAGGCGCCAGGCCAAGGCGGGCAGAGTATAGCCAGTGGGTACGAGTGCAAGCAAAGGTGGGACGCTATACGTCGTCGCGACGCCGATAGGCCACCGCGAGGACATCACGTTGCGCGCGCTCGCCGTGCTGCGCGACGTCGACCTGGTGGCGGCTGAGGACACGCGCCACACCGGGCGCCTGCTGGCGCATTACGGGATTCGGCGTCCGCTGCGGTCGCTGCACGAGCACAACGAGCGCGAGCGGGCCCCAGAGCTGATCCGCCGTTTGAGCGACGGTGCACGGATTGCGCTGGTGAGCGACGCGGGAACGCCTCTTATCAGCGATCCTGGATTTCGCCTCGTGCGCAGTGCGCACGAGCACGGCATTGCCGTGGTCCCTATACCGGGACCGAGTGCCGTCATCGCGGCGCTGTCGGTCGCCGGCGTTGCGACGGACCGCTTCGTCTTCGAAGGTTTCCTGCCGCCGCGCGAGGGTCGTCGCCGGCAGCGCTTGGCGGACCTCGTCGACGAGCAGCGAACGATGGTGTTCTATGAGTCCAGTCATCGCATCGCCGCTACTCTCGAGGCTATGGCGCGGGTTTTTGGTGGCGATCGACAAGCCACGCTGGCGCGCGAGATGACCAAACTGTTCGAGACGGTGCGCAACGACAGCTTGGGTAACCTGCTGCGCTGGCTCTGCGAGGACCCGGATCGCGAAAGGGGCGAGTTCGTCGTTATCGTGGCGGGTCACGGGCGCGCCGTCGACAGCACGCTGAGCGCTCGCGATCGAAAGCTGGTCGACGTTCTTCTCACCGTGCTGCCCCTGAAACGCGCCGTCGAAGTGGCGACGCGCGTGAGCGGCGCATCACGCAATCGGCTCTACGAGTATGCGGTGGACGCGGCGGCGCGTGGCGATGATGCGTGAAAAGTGCTTGCAATTTGTGTTGGCGTCATTATTACTTGGAGTCGGGAGTCGGCCGGGCAGTCGCCGGCTGCTGCAGAGCGATGGGCACGACGCACGCGTCGGCGGCCTCAGTCGATCGCGGCGGCGGGAGGAAAGTCCGGGCTCCGCAGGGCAGGGTGCCAGGTAACACCTGGGCGGCGTGAGCCGACGGAAAGTGCCACAGAAAATATACCGCCCCTCGTCCCCCATCAGCAGCGCCGGCGACGCTTCCTGGAGCCGGCCGGATGGGGTTTTCGAGAGGTAAGGGTGAAAAGGTGCGGTAAGAGCGCACCGCGTCGGTGGTAACACCGATGGCAGGGTAAACCCCACCTGGAGCAAGACCAAATAGGGATCCCCGAGCGTGGCCCGCGCTGGATCCGGGTAGGTCGCTCGAAGCACCCGGCGACGGGTGCGCTAGATGAATGACTGCCGGGGTCGCTCAGTCGATCCTACAGAACCCGGCTTACAGGCCGACTCCCACGCCCTCCCTGTTTGGCGTGACGGCTGCTTGACACTAGATGCGGGGTCATGCGCGGGTCGTTGCCCCTACATGTGCAACGACCAAATAAGATCTTCCGAGTTCGACCGTGAGCGCAGCTCGTTCACGGTGGCGCCGAACGCCCTGCGGCAACAGACCGTGCGTCGCATTGAACAAAAAATTCAACGGCTTAAGACGCATCATTCCTTGACACTCCGTCGCCATGCTTACTATAGTGTCTTGAAGTGGGGCTAAGTGGGAAATTCTGGGTCAGCGGGCGTAGAGAATGGCATAATGTTTCGCGGCGTCAGCACACTCAATCTCGACGTCAAAGGGCGCCTAGCGATACCGACCCGACATCGCGACAGCCTCATTGCCCAGAGCAACGGCCAGCTCGTGATAACCGTCAACAACAGCGAGCGTTGCCTGTGGCTGTATCCCCTCAACGAGTGGGAGGAGATCGAGCGCAAGGTCGTCAGTCTGCCGAGCCTTGATCCAGCCGCTCAGCAGCTCAAGCGAATTCTCATCGGACACGCGACCGACTGTGAGCTAGATCGCAGCGGGCGCGTGTTGTTGCCGCCGCCGCTGCGGCAGTTCGCAGGGCTCGACAAGCGCGTGGTGCTGATCGGCCAAGGTAACAAATTCGAGCTGTGGAACGAGGAGCTGTGGAACACCTGTCGTGACGAGTGGCTCGCGCAGGACATGGTCGCGGGGCCGCTGCCGGTCGAGATGGAGTCGCTGTCGCTGTGAGCGCAGGATGCGTCCGTGTCCTTGCATGAGCCGGTGCTGTTACGAGAGGTCGTCGACGCGCTCGACGTCAAGCCGAGCGGCATCTACGTCGATGCGACGTTTGGTCGCGGTGGTCATGCCCGCGCCATCGCCGCGCAGCTCGGCGCCGACGGGCGGCTGCTGCTCGTCGATCGGGATCCCGATGCCATCGATGTCGCCCAGAGAATGTTCCAAGGCGATGATCGAGTGCGCATCGTCAAGAGTACGTTCTCATCCTTGCAACAGGTCTTTCGCGCCGCGTTCGGTGACCGGCAGGCGGCGGGGATCGTTATCGATCTGGGTGTGTCGTCGCCTCAGCTCGACGAAAGCCAGCGCGGGTTCAGCTTCGGCCAGGACGGGCCCCTCGACATGCGCATGGATCCCTCTCGGGGGGAGAGCGCCGGTGGGTGGCTGGCGAGCGTGTCCCAGGCGGAGCTCGTGCGCGTGCTGCGGACGCTGGGCGAGGAACGTTATGCCGTGCGTATCGCCAGGGCGATCGTGCGCTGTCGCGAGGAGGGCGCGCTGGCAACGACGGCGCAGCTCGCGCGCGTCGTCTCGGACGCGGTGCCGACGCGCGAACCCGGCAAGCATCCGGCTACGAGGACGTTTTTGGCCATCCGCATGCGCGTGAATCGCGAGCTCGAGGAAGTCAGGGACGTGCTGCCACAGTGCGTCGGTCTGCTGGCGGCGGGCGGGCGCCTGGCCGTCATCAGCTTTCATTCGATCGAGGACAGAGAGGTCAAGCGCTTCATGCGAGCTGCCAGCAGAGGTGATGTCTTTCCCGCCAAGCTCCCGGTCAGACAGTCCGAGCTCGCGCCGACGCTGAAATTGATCGGCCGCCCGCTGCGCCCGAGCTCCGAAGAGGTGGCCGCCAATCCCCGGGCACGCAGCGCAATTCTGCGCGTGGCGGAGCGCCTGTGATGAGCAACGCGAGAGTGGGAGTCATCGTGATGACGGTGCTGTTGGTGGCGACGGCGCTTGCCATCGTGCATGTGCGCTACCAGAACCGCACGGCGTTTCTCGAGCTGCAGGCGCAGCAGGGCGAGCGCGACCGGCTCAACGTCGAGTGGGGCCGGTTGCTGCTCGAGCGGGGCACCTGGGCCGGCCATCAGCTCGTGCAGGGCAGGGCGCGCAGCGAGCTGGGCATGACCGTCCCCGAGCCCACGAGCACGGTGAACATCGCTCTCGAAGAGCCAGAACCGCAATGACCGAGCGACCACACGGCGGCGCTTGCGCCGCACGCGAGTGGCTAGTGCTGTGTGCGCTGCTCGGCGTGATGGCGCTGCTGGCCGCGCGTGCCTACGTCCTACAAGTGCGCACAAGCGAGTATCTGCGGGCCCAGGGCGAGGCCCGCTATTCGAGAGTCGAGCAGATCGTCGCCACGCGCGGAATGGTGCTGGACCGCAACGGGGAGCCGCTCGCCGTCAGCACCCCCGTGGACAGCGTCTGGGCGCATCCGGCGACGCTGGCCGAAGGTCGGGCGCTATGGCCGCGTCTTGCTCAGCTGCTCGGGACAACGCCCGAACTGATCGGGCGCGACGTCGAACGCTACGCGACCCGCGAGTTCATGTACCTCAGGCGTCACCTCACGCCGGAGCTCGCCGCTCAGGTCATGGCGCTGCAGGTGCCCGGGGTGACGCTGCGGCGGGAGTACCGCCGCTACTACCCGGCGGGGGCCGTCACCGGCCACGTCCTCGGCTTCACCGACATCGACGATCGCGGCCAGGAAGGCATCGAGCTGGCCTACGAGAGTCATCTGGCTGGTGTCGACGGACTGAAACGGGTGCTGCGTGATCGGCTTGGCCGTATCGTGGAGGACCTCGAGAACATCCGGCCGGTGGTGGACGGATACGGGTTGACCTTGAGCCTCGACAGCCGCATCCAGCATCTCACCCATCAGCATCTGCATGCGGCGTTTGCACAACACCGGGCCGTGGGCGCATCGGCTGTCGTGCTGGACCCGACCACGGGCGAAGTGCTGGCCATGGTCAACGCGCCGAGCTTTAATCCCAACAATCGCGACGAGCGCGACAGCCGTCGGTTTCGAAACCGCGCCGCCACCGATGTGCTGGAGCCGGGTTCCACCATGAAGCCCTTCACCGTAGCCCTGGCTCTCGCGCGCGGGAAGGTTGCTCCCGACACCCACATCGACACCGCCCCCGGTGTCATGCGCATAGGCCGGCATATGATTCGCGACGTGCACGACTACGGGGCGCTCACGGTGTCGCGCGTGCTGGTGAAGTCGAGCAATATCGGTGCCGCGAAGATTGCGATGCGTCTGAGCGGCCGAGAGCTCTACGAGTTCTTCCGCAGCCTCGGCTTCGGCACGGCGACCGACAGCGGGCTGCCCGGCGAAGTGGGCGGCTCGCTGAGCGACAGGCGGCGCTGGCGCCGCGTCGAGCAGGCCACGCTGTCCTATGGATACGGTCTGTCCGCGACACCGCTGCAGCTGGCGCGGGCCTATGCGGTGCTGGCCAACGATGGCCAGCGCGTGCCGATCACCATGCTGCGTCGCCGCGGCACCGTGGTCGGTGAGCAGGTGGTGCCGACGAGCGTCGTGCGATCCGTGCGCGCCATGCTGGAGCTGGCGGCGAGTGAGCAGGGGACGGCGGCGCGAGCCCAGATCCCCTATTACCGCGTGGCCGGCAAGACGGGGACGGTGCACAAGCTGACCGCTGCCGGCTACGCCCCCGATCGGTACGTGGCGCTGTTCGCCGGATTCGCGCCGGTTACCGATCCGCGCCTGGTCGTGGTGATCATCATCGACGAACCGCGGGCCGGCAAGCACTACGGCGGCGACGTCGCCGCACCGGTCTTCGCCAAGGTCATGGCCGACGCGCTCAGACTGCGCAACGCCGTTCCCGACAAGGACACCGTCGACATGCAGCGACTCGTGGTGCAGTCGACGAGGCTCGGTTTCTGATGGCTGCCGCTGCCGCGCAAGCTTCTCTGCTCAGCACGCTGCTGGCGGATATCGTCGCCGTCCCGAGCGACGGCGATCCCGCCGTGACATCGGTGAGCAGCGACAGCCGGACCGTCGCGCGGGGAGGGCTGTTCCTCGCTGCGCCGGGGGCGACCGCGGACGGACGACTGTTCGTGGACGAGGCGCTCCGGCGCGGCGCCGCGGCGGTCGTATTCGAAGCGGCCGGCTGGCCACAGGCGCCCGAGCTGCCGGTGCCGTCGTACGCGGTGCCGGACTTGTACAAACACATCGGCGTGATCGCCGACCGATTCTACGGATCGCCGTCGCGCAGGCTGAAGGTGGTTGCGGTGACCGGTACCAACGGCAAGACCACGGTGACGCACCTCACTGCCCAGGCCCTGACGGCGCTGGGACGCCCGTGCGGCGTGCTCGGCACCCTCGGCTGCGGCTTCGTCGATCACTTGGACGTCTGCGGATTGACGACGCCGGACGCGATTCGGGTTCAGCACTATCTCGCCAAGCTCGTCGCCGCCGGTGCACAATACGCATGCCTCGAGACCTCTTCGCATGCGCTGGCCCAGGCGCGGGTCGATGGGACCGCGGTGGACACTGCGGTATTCACCAACCTCAGCCACGATCATCTCGACTACCACGGCGACATGACCGAGTATGCCCGGGCTAAGTCACGTCTCTTCTGCTTTCCGGGGTTGCGGGCCGCGGTGATCAACGCCGACGATGTGCTGGGACAGCGGCTGCTGAGCACGACCGGCGCCGAGCGGGTGTGGAGCTACGCCGGTGAACGGGCGGATGTGACGCTCGAGGCGGCCGACATGGGACTTTTCGGTATGCGCCTGACCCTGGCGACCCCGGCCGGTGCGATCGAGTGCGCTCCCGCCCTGTTCGGTCGCTTCAACGTGAACAACGTGCTCGCTGTCGTGGCGACGCTGCTCGCGCTCGGCATCGAAGCTCGGGATATCGCCACCGCGATGGCCAAGCTGTCGCCGGTGCCCGGGCGTATGGAGATGTTTCCGGGCGGTGACGGCGTGCCGACGGTAGCCGTTGATTACGCGCATACGCCCGATGCCTTGGCCAAGGCGCTGCGGGCGTTGCGCGAGCAAACCGCGGGTCGACTGTGGTGCGTGTTCGGGTGTGGCGGTGACCGCGATCACGCCAAACGGCCCATCATGGGGCGAATCGCTGATCGACTGGCGGATGAGATCGTCATCACCGATGACAATCCCCGTCGTGAGCCTGCGGAGCAAATCGTCAACGACATCAAGACGGGTATGCGTCGCAACGTCGCAGTGATCCACGACCGCGCCCAAGCGATCCGCTGGGCCCTGGAGCATGCCGCGGCGGCGGATACGGTGCTGGTGGCGGGTAAAGGCCACGAGGACACCCAGGAGATCGGCGACAGACGGCTCCCCTTCGACGATCGCACGGTGGTCACGAGCTATCGGAGGAAAGCGGGGTGATGAGACTGGTCGAGGCAGCCCGCGCGGTTCACGGCACGTTGATAGGAGCCGACCGGGAATTCACCGGCGTTGTGAGTGACTCGCGCGCCGTGTGCGGCGGCGAGCTCTTCGTGGCGTTGCCCGGCACGCGCGTCGACGGCCACGACTATGCCAGCGCGGCGGCGGAGCGCGGCGCGGCGGCCGTGCTGGCGAGCCGGCAGCCGGTGGTCGAGCTGCCGTCGATCCTCGTTGACGACACGGTCGCTGCGCTCGGACGCTTGGCCGGCCGCTGGCGGTCGCAGTTCGACATCCCGGTTGTGGCCATCACCGGCAGCAACGGCAAGACGACGGTGAAGGAGATGGTCGGCGCGATCATGGGGACGCGTTCGGATGGACTGATCACGACGGGGAATCTGAACAATCACATCGGCCTGCCGCTGACGTTGCTCGGAATGCGGGCTGCGCATCGCTTCGCGGTGGTCGAGCTCGCCATGAACCATGCGGGAGAGATCCGCTACCTGACGCGGCTCGCCCGACCCACCGTGGCGCTCGTCAACAATGCAGCCCCGGCTCACCTCGAGGGTGTCGGCAGCGTCGCCGCCGTGGCGCGCGCCAAAGCGGAGATCTTCGAAGGGTTGCAGCCGGGCGGCGTGGCCGTGATCAACGCCGACGACGCGCACTGTGACCTGTGGCTCGAGGCCGCGCGCGAGTTCGCGCGTCTGACCTTCGGGCTGAGCGGCGGAGCGGATGTGAGCGCCACCGTCGAGCCCTGTGCGGAGGGTCAGCGCGTGCTGCTCTCGGCGCCGGCGGGTCGCGTCGACATCGTGCTGGCGCTGCCCGGGCTGCACAATGTGGCCAATGCGCTTGCCGCCAGCGCGGCCGCGCTGGCCGCCGGTGCCCGCCTCGAGGACGTGCGCGCAGGTCTCGGCCGGGTCAAGTCGGTGCCGGGACGGCTGCAGCCGCGTCTCACCCTCGCCGGGGGCCAGGTCTTTGACGACACCTACAACGCCAATCCCGCCTCGCTGCGCGCCGGTCTCGAGGTGCTGCGCGGGGCGGCCGGCGAGCGCTTCCTCGTTCTCGGCGACATGGCCGAGCTCGGTGATGCGAGCGTCGCGCTGCACATCGATGCCGGTCAGCTGGCACGGGCCATGGGGGTCGACCGTCTGCTGGCCATCGGTCGCTACAGCCGTCACGCTGCGGAAGCGTTCGGCGAAGGCGCCGAGCACTTCGAAGACGCCGACGGCTTGGCGCAGGCCCTGCGTGCCCTCGCCCGTCCCGGAACCACGGTGCTGGTCAAAGGCTCTCGCCGCATGCGCATGGAACGCGTCGTCGAGGCGGTATGCGGGCCGGCACCGGCGGCCGGAGGGCGCTGAGCATGCTGGCTTATGTATTTGACGCCCTCGCCAATGAGTTCACGGTGTTCAACGTCTTCCGCTACCTCACGTTCAGAGGCATCTGCGGTGTGCTGACCTCGCTCGCCATCTGCTTCATCGTCGGGCCGGCCTTGATCCGCAAGCTGTCCCATCACCAGATCGGCCAGACGGTGCGCGACGACGGGCCGGCGAGTCACTTCGAAAAGGTCGGCACCCCCACGATGGGGGGCAGCTTGATCCTGATCTCCGTCGCCCTGTCGACGCTGTTGTGGGCGAGTCTCGACAATCGCTTCGTGTGGGTGGTCCTGTTCACCTGTCTGGCGTTCGGTGCAATCGGCTGGCTCGACGACTACCGCAAGCTCATCGACAAGAACCCGCGCGGCATCGGTGCCAAGGCCAAGTTCCTTTGGCAGAGCGTGGCCGGTGTCGTGAGCGCCGTGTTTCTCTTTGCGACCGCGCAGGTCCCGGCCGAGACGCAGCTGATCGTGCCGTTCTTCAAAGACGTCGCCATCGATCTCAACATATGGTTCATTCCGCTGACGTATCTGGTGATCGTAGGGTCGAGCAACGCGGTGAACCTCACCGACGGTCTCGACGGACTGGCCATCATGCCGACGGTGCTGGTCGCCGGTGCGCTCGCCATCTTCGCCTACGCGACGGGTAACAGCATCTTCTCGAGCTATCTCGGCATTCCCTATATTCCTGGTGCCGGCGAGATGCTGGTGTTCTGTGCTGCGCTGGTCGGTGCCGGCCTTGGCTTCCTGTGGTTCAACACGTATCCCGCTCAGGTCTTCATGGGGGACATCGGCGCGCTGGCACTCGGCGCCGCGATTGGGGCGGTGGCCGTGGTCGTCCGTCAGGAGATCGTGCTGTTCGTGATGGGCGGTGTCTTCGTCGTCGAGACGGTGTCGGTGATACTGCAGGTCGCCTCCTACAAGCTCATCGGCAAGCGGGTCTTCCGGATGGCGCCGTTGCACCACCACTTCGAGCTGAAGGGCTGGCCGGAGCCGCGGGTGAGCGTGCGATTCTGGATCATCAGCCTGATCCTGGTGCTGATCGGTCTGGCGACGTTGAAGATACGCTGACGCGATGCAGACGGCTGTGACGACCGAAACTAGCGCAGCCGGCCGAGCCTGGGCCGGCGAAGCGCTCGTCGTCGGCATGGGCCGCACCGGGCTTTCCTGCGCCCGGTATTTGCACGGAAAAGGCTACCGCGTGCGAGCCGTGGACTCGCGGCGGCACCCGCCGATGGAGGCGGCGCTGCGGGCGCGGCTGCCGGAGGTGGCGCTCACCAGCGGTGCCCTCCAGCCGGACGCCGTCGCGGGCATCGATCTTTGCGTGGTGAGCCCAGGCGTGTCGCCGCACGATGCCTTGGTTCGCGAGGCCCGCCAACGTGGCATCGACGTCGTCGGCGACGTCGAGCTGTTCGCGAGAGCGACGGCCGCGCCGGTGGTTGCCATAACCGGCTCGAACGGCAAGAGCACGGTGACGACGCTCGTCGGGGAGATGCTGCGGAGCGCGGGGCTCGACGTGGCCGTGGGCGGCAACATCGGCGTGCCGGTGCTGGACCTGCTGAGCGAGCCGACCCCCGCCGTCTACGTGCTGGAACTCTCAAGCTTCCAGCTCGAGACCACCGCAAGCCTGCGACCGCTGGCGGCGACGGTGCTCAATGTCAGCAGTGACCACATGGACCGCTACACCGATCTCGAGGCGTACGCGCGCGCGAAGGGCCGCATCTTCTCGAGCTGCGCGACCGCGGTCGTCAACCGCGACGACGCACGCGCCGCAGCGCTGGCGCACGGCGCGCCGCATGTGGTCTCGGTGGGTTTGGGCACGCCGCCGGGCGCTTCCGACTACGGTCTCGAGCTCAGCGGCGGCAGCGAGTGGCTGGTGCGGGGCAACGAGCGCATTGTCGCGACGTGTGATTTGGCGTTGGCCGGAAGGCACAACGTCTTCAACGCGCTGGCGGCCTGTGCGCTGGCGCAGACGCTTGGCGTCGGGCCGGAGGCCATGGCGGCGCCGCTCATGCGTTTCAGCGGACTGCCGCACCGCGCGGAGGTGTTGGGCAGCTGGGGCGGAGTCCGCTGGGTCAACGATTCGAAGGGCACCAACGTCGGCGCCACCGTGGCGGCGATATCCGGGACGGGAACGCCGGTCGTGCTGATTGCCGGGGGCCTCGGCAAGGGGGCGGACTTCTCCCCGCTGCGGCCGGTTGTCGAGCGGCACGTGCGGGCGGTCGTGCTGTTCGGCCGGGATGCCCCCCTGCTCGAGGACGTGCTCGCCGGCACCCGGCCCACGCGCCGGGCCGCGACGCTGCCGCAGGCCGTCGCCGTCGCGGCGAAACTGGCGCAGTCCGGCGACACGGTGCTGTTCTCGCCGGCCTGTGCCAGCTTCGACATGTTCGACAACTTCGAGCATCGCGGCGAGGTGTTCCGCGCCGCGGTTCGGGAGCACCACCGGTGAGCGCGACCATGGCCAAGGTCTGCACGGCGCCGCAACAACGCGTGACCGGCGCCGCCGACCCCTGGCTGCTCGGCGCAGTGATCGCGCTGCTCGCCCTCGGCCTGATCATGGTGTACTCGGCGGTGACGGCGACGGCGACCGACGCGGAGGCGGCGCTCGGCAAGCTCGCCCACCACGGCATCGCGGTCGCCATCGGCGCCGCAGCGCTGGTGGGCGCCTACCATACGCCGCTCGACTTGTGGCGTATGCTGAGCGGCGCGCTGTTGGTGCTGGCGGGACTGCTGCTGGTGCTGGTGCTTGTTCCCGGCATCGGCATCGAGGTCAACGGCAGCCGCCGGTGGCTGCCGCTGGGCCCGGTGCGCATGCAGCCCTCGGAGCTGGCCAAGCTTGCCCTCGTCGTGCACATGGCCGCGTACCTCGCCTGTAAGCACGACGCTGTCGGTCAGCTGCGCGAGGGCATCGTCTACCCGAGCGCCATCGTCGCCACGTTCGCGGTGCTGCTGCTGCTCGAGCCCGATTTCGGCGGCACCGTCGTGCTCACGGCGACCTTTGCCGGCATGCTGTTCTTGGCGGGGGTCAGGCTCTTGCACTTCCTGGTCGGTGCGGGGGTCGCGGTGGCGAGCATGGTCGCCCTTGCGCTGCTCGCACCCTACCGGATGGCGAGACTGACGAGCTTCATTGATCCATGGTCGGATCCGTTTGGCAGCGGTTTTCAGCTCGTGCAGGCCCTCATCGCGTTCGGGCGCGGCGAGTGGCTGGGCGTGGGTCTGGGCGGGAGCGTCCAGAAGCTTCACTACCTGCCCCACGCGAGCACCGACTTTCTGCTCGCGGTGATCGCGGAAGAGCTGGGCCTGGTCGGCGTCGCCGTCGTCCTGGCGCTGTTCACGGTCATCCTGTGGCGGGCCTTCGTGATCGCCCGCGAGGCGCGGCGTGGCGGACGGCTCTTCGCGGCGCGCCTGGCACAGGGTCTCGGATTGCTGCTGGTGCTGCAGGCGGTCATCAACATCGGCGTCAACATGGGTGTGCTGCCTACCAAGGGCTTGACGCTACCGATGCTGAGCTACGGCGGCAGCAGTCTCATCGTGAGCTGTGCCGCCGCGGGCTTGCTGCTGGCGGCGGGTAAGCCGGCGGCCGCGGGCGAACGACCGGCCCCGCTTACCCGGCAGGGGGCCGCGTGAGCACGCTGCTGGTCATGGCGGGCGGAACAGGCGGGCACGTCTACCCGGCCTTAGCGGTGGCAGACCTGCTGCGCGGCCAAGGTATCGAAGTGGTGTGGCTGGGCACGCGCGCCGGCTTGGAGGCGCGGGCGGTGCCGGCGGCCGGCTTCGATGTCGAGTGGGTCAACGTGCGCGGCTTGCGCGGCAAGGGTCTGCTGCGCTGGGCTGTGGCACCGCTGCAGCTGCTGATCGCCGTCGTGCAGGCGATGCGGGTCATCTATCGGCGCCGTCCGGACGCGTTGCTGGGCATGGGCGGCTTCGTTGCCGGACCGGGCGGCGTGGCGGCGTGGCTGCTGCGGCGGCCGCTGCTGATTCATGAAGCCAATGCAATCGCCGGGTTGACCAACAGGGTACTTGCGAGGTTGGCTGACTGCGTGATGACCGGATTCCCGGGCGTGCTCGAATCCGCCAAGCGCGTGGAGTGGGTCGGCAATCCGGTGCGTGCGGAGATCGCCGAGCTGCCGCCTCCCGACGAGCGGATCGCGGGGCGCACGGGGGCGGTGCGGCTGCTGGTCGTGGGCGGCAGTCAGGGCGCGCGCGTGCTCAATGAACGCCTCCCCATGGCTCTCGCCGAGCTCGACGGCACGGTGCCGCTTCATGTCAGGCATCAGTGCGGGCGTGGCAACAGCGCAGCGCTGCGCGAGCGCTACGCGGCTGTGACTGCCTCGGTAGAGGTGGAAGAGTTCATCGACGACATGGCTACGGCATATGCGTGGGCGGATCTCGTCGTCTCGCGCTCCGGTGCCATGACCATCGCGGAGATCACCGCCGCGGGCCTCGCGGCGATTCTGGTCCCGTATCCCTACGCAGTGAACGACCACCAGAGCGCGAACGCCGCCTACCTCGCCGACCGCGGCGCCGCGGTGCTGGTGCGTGAGGAGCATCTCGGCGCCGGGAAGCTCGCCGAGCTGCTCGACGGATTCGCCCGCGATCGCGCACGCCTGCTCGACGTCGCGCGTCGTGCGCGCGCCCTCGCCAAACCCGATGCCACGATGCGCGTCGCCGCGATCTGCAGGGAGGCGCTGCATGCGTGATCACGTGCGACACGTTCACTTCGTCGGTATCGGCGGCAGCGGCATGAGCGGCATCGCCGAGGTTCTTCTCAACCTCGGCTATACCGTGTCGGGCTCGGACCTTGCCGAGAGCGCCGACACCCGCCGACTGCGCAGTGCGGGTGCCGAGGTGCATATCGGGCATTCCGCGGGCCATGTCAACGGCTGCGAGGTGGTCGTCACCTCGACGGCGGTGCCACCGGACAATCCCGAGCTCGGTGCGGCCCGCGACAAGAAGATTCCCGTCATCCCCCGCGCCGAGATGCTCGGCGAGCTGATGCGATTTCGCAAGGGCATCGCTGTAGCCGGCACGCACGGGAAGACCACGACGACGGGTCTGGTGGCCAATGTGTTGGCGCACGGAGGGCTGGACCCGACCTTCGTGGTGGGCGGCGTGGTCAACAGCGCGGGCAGCCATGCGCGTCTCGGCAGCAGCGAGTACCTTGTGGCGGAGGCTGACGAGAGCGATGCCTCTTTTCTCCACCTGCAACCGCTGATGGCTATTGTCACCAACATCGACGCCGATCATATGGACACCTACGGCGGCGACTTCGATAGGCTCAAGACGACCTTCGTCGACTTCCTCTTCAATCTGCCTTTCTACGGGCTCGCCGTGCTGTGCCTCGACGATCCGGTCGTGCGGGAGATTGTGCCGCGCATTCGTAAGCCGATCGTCACCTACGGCACCGCGTCCGATGCCGACGTACGCGCCAGCGCCATTCGCCCGGCTGGCTTGCACACGCGTTTTCGCGCGCACCGTTCCGGGAGCGCCCACCCGCTCGAGCTCGAGCTGGCCCTGCCCGGTCGTCACAACGTGCTCAACGCGCTGGCGGCGATCGCCGTCGCCGACGCGCTCGAGGTGCCGGACCCAGCGATCGCGGCGGGGCTCGCCGATTTTGCCGGCACCGGCCGCCGCTTCCAGCTGCGGGGCACGTTCGCGGCTGGGGCGGGCGAGGCGCTGCTGGTCGACGACTACGCGCACCATCCGCGCGAGCTCGCCGCCACCCTCGATGCGGCCCGCGGCTGCTGGCCCGATCGGCGGCTGGTGGTGGTCTTCCAGCCACACCGCTACACGCGCACTCGCGATCTGCTCGACGACTTCAGCGCCGTTCTGGCGGCGTACGATCCGCTGGTCATCACCGAGGTCTACCCTGCGGGGGAGCGGCCGATCAGCGGCGCCGACGGTCGCGCCCTGTGCCGCGCCATCCGCACCCGCGGCCGCGCCGAGCCCATATTCGTCGCCGAGCTCGGGGAGCTGTCGGACGTGCTGCGGGCCGTCGTGCGGGCCGACGACGTGATTCTCACGCTGGGCGCCGGCGACATCGGTCAGCTGTCGCAGCGGCTGGCGGAGGAGGGGCTCGTCGGCGGCGGGGCCGAGGTGTCATGACCGTGGTAGCCCGCCGCGCGGTGTCCCCGCCCAGGCTGTGCGCCGATCAGCTGGCCGGCGTGCTGCGGATCGATGAACCCATGTCCCGGCATACCAGCTGGCGTGTCGGCGGACCGGCCGACTGGCACTACGTCCCGGCCGGTCGCGAGGACCTGGCGCGCTTCGTCGGCCAGCTGCCGCCCGACGTCGAGGTCGTCTGGGTCGGGCTCGGCAGCAATCTGCTGGTCCGTGACGGCGGCGTGCGCGGTGCGGTGATTGCCACCCACAAGGGGCTCGATGGGATCTGGCTCACCGGCGAGAACATGCTGGCCGCCGAGGCGGGCGTTGCCGCAGCCAAGATCGCCCGCTTCGCGCTGCGTGCAGGGCTCGTCGGCGCAGAGTTCCTTGCCGGCATTCCCGGGACGCTCGGCGGGGCGCTGGCGATGAACGCGGGCGCCTTCGGAAGCGAGACCTGGAACATCGTCCGCAGTGTCGAGACGCTTGACCGCGCAGGCCGTATTCGCAGGCGCCTTCCGTCCGAGTTCGAGACCGGCTACCGCACGGTGGGCCTCCCCGAGGGCGAGCGCTTCGTCGCTGCGGAGTTGGCGCTCACGGGTGGCGACGTCGAAGCCGGGCGGGCACGGGTCCGCGAGCTGCTGCGCACCCGGGCGCTCAGCCAGCCCGTGCAGACGGCCAATGCCGGCTCCGTATTTCGCAATCCGCCCGGCGATTTTGCAGCGCGTCTGATCGAGAGCGCCGATCTCAAAGGGGCGACGGAAGGGGGCGCCTGCGTCTCGCAGCGTCACGCTAATTTCATCGTCAACGGCGGCGGCGCCACCGCGGCGGACATCGAGCGGCTGATCGAACGGGTGCACCGGATCGTCAAGGAAATGCACAGCGTCGACCTCGAGCTCGAGGTACGTATCGTCGGTGAGCCGGCATAACGGGGTTTAGGACAAACGGAGGGCTACAGACCCAATATGTTGCTACAATGCAGGTTTCGGCTACTACATCTTGGGCCTAGAACGTAGAACGTAAAAAGGCGATGGCAACTCGACCATGGGGACCCACGGCCGCGGGCCGAGCGCCGCAGGCGCCTTCGCGGACCACGCGCGCGCCAGGCCGGTCACTGGCGTCGGTGGTGGCCGCGCTGCTTGTGCTGACGGCAGGGGCAGGGGTGCTGGTGGACCGGATCTTTCGACCCGACGGCTTCCCGGTAGAGCACATTCGTATCGTTGGCGACTTCAGCCATCTCGATCCGAGCGCGGTCGAGCGCACGGTCCTGCCGCTGGTGCGCGGCAACCTGTTCGCGCTCGATCTGCGCCGCATCGCGGCGGCGGCCGAGACGGTGCCGTGGACCTACCGGGCGACGGTACACCGGCGGTGGCCCACGACGGTGGAGATCCGTCTCGAGGAGCAGCGCCTGCTCGCGCGCTGGGCGAGCGACGGCTGGATCAATCGCCATGGCGACGTTGTCGCCGTGCCGCACTTCGACGATGGGGAACTACCGGTGCTCTCGGGTCCGCCCGGCACCCATCGCGAAATGCTGGAGCGTTATCGGCAGTGGAGTCGGGCGCTGTCTGCAAGCGGTCTGCAAATCGACGAGCTGGTGTTGACTGCGCGGCGGGCATGGCAGGCACGGCTGCTCACAGTTCCGGACGCCATCGATGGAGAGAGCGATGCCAGGGAGCTCACAGTGATTATCGGCAAGCACGACGCGGATGCCCGTCTCAGCCGCTTCGCGCGGGTCTACGCAGGCGTCGCTGACGACATTTGGTCGCAGGCCGCCGAGGTTGACCTGCGTTATCCCAACGGGTTTGCGGTGCGCTGGCGGGACGACGGGCGTCACTCACCGCAGCGCGGCGCTGATTTGGCCAGCAGGCGGGCGGCGCGAGCATGAGACATCGTTCCACGAAGAAAACCGACGACCGCCTGATTGTCGGTCTCGACATCGGCACCTCGAAGGTGCTGGCGATTGTCGCGGAAGTCATGCCGACGGGCGAGGTCGAGATCATTGGCATCGGGCATCACCCGACGCGGGGCCTGCAGAAGGGCGTCGTCGCGAATATCGAATCAACCGTGCAGTCGATCCAGCGCGCCATCGAGGAGGCGGAGCTGATGGCGGGCTGCCAGATCTACTCCGTCTTCGCGGGAATCGCCGGGGCGCACATCAACAGCTTCAACTCCCACGGCGTGGTTGCGATCCGAGAGAAAGAGGTCACCGGCGCCGATATGGAACGGGTCATAGAGGCCGCGCAGGCGCTGGTGATTCCCAATGATCAGAAGATACTCCACATACTGCCGCAGGATTTCATCATCGACGGCCAGGAGGGAATCAAAGAGCCCGTCGGCATGTGCGGCGTGCGCATGGAGGCCAAGGTGCACATCATCACCGGCGCGGTCAGCGCCGCGCAGAACATCACCAAGTGCATTCGGCGCTGCGGCCTCGAGGTCGACGACATCATCCTCGAGCAGCTCGCGTCAAGCCACGCCGTATTGACCGAGGACGAGAAAGAGCTCGGCGTGTGTCTCATCGACATCGGCGGTGGCACGACGGACATCGCGGTATTCACGGACGCCGCCATTCGCTACACGTCAGTGATTCCCATCGCGGGTGCCCAGGTCACCAACGACATTGCGGTGGCGCTGAGGACCCCTCGACATGCGGCCGAGGAGATCAAGAAGAAGTACGGTTGTGCGTTGACGCAGCTCGCCGGCAGCGATCAGACCATTGAGGCGCCGAGCGTCGGCGAGAGGCCACCGAGGAAGCTGGCGCGGCAGACGCTGGCAGAAGTGATCGAACCGCGGATGGAGGAGCTCTACGGGCTGGCCCAGAGCGAGCTGCGCCGCAGCGGTTTCGAGGAGCTGATTGGATCCGGAATTGTCATCACCGGCGGCAGCTCGAAGATGGAAGGTATGGTCGAGTTGGCCGAGGAGGTGTTTCACATGCCGGTACGCCTCGGTGTGCCCAACTATGTGGGCGGCTTGAGTGAGGTCGTGCGTAATCCGATCTACGCCACGGGTGTGGGGCTGATTCAGTTCGGTGTCAACAACCGCGTGCGGCCGCTCGTGGGTACCGCGCCGAACGTGAGCTATCAGGGGGTTTTCGACCGTATGAAGAGTTGGTTTCAGGGGAGTTACTAGTGGGCGCTGGTGCCGTGGGCGTTGCTTGGAGGGGGTGCCGTTCACTGTCGGCGGCTTCTCGTGCAGCAGCGGGCGCGCCGGGCAAGAGTCGGGCTTAACGGATTTTGGTGAAGGGAGGATAGGTAGTGCGTATGCCTACATTTGAGTTGCTGGATACCGTGGGGCAGCAAGCAGTCATAAAGGTGATCGGGATCGGAGGCGGCGGTGGCAACGCCCTCGACCACATGGTCAACTCGGCGATCGAGGGCGTCGACTTCATCAACGCCAACACCGACGCCCAGGCGCTCAACCGCTCGAGCGCGCGCACCATCCTGCAGCTCGGCGCCGGCGTGACCAAGGGGCTGGGGGCGGGCGCCGATCCGGCCGTTGGCCGACAGGCTGCCCTGGAGGATCGGGAGCGCATCATCGAGGCGCTCGATGGGGCGGACATGGTGTTCATCACCGCGGGCATGGGCGGCGGAACCGGAACGGGCGCGGCACCGATCGTCGCCCAGCTGGCGCGCGAGGCCGGGATACTCACCGTGGCCGTGGTGACCAAGCCGTTCCCCTTCGAAGGGCGCACGCGGCTCAAGATCGCGGAGCAAGGCATCGAGGAGCTCTCCGAGCATTGCGATTCGCTGATCACGATCCCCAACGAGAAAGTGCTGCAGGTGATGGGCCCCCAAGCACCTTTGCTCGACGCTTTCGCTCGCGCCAATGACGTGCTCTTGAACGCCGTGCAGGGCATCTCGGAGCTCATCACCCGGCCGGGGCTGATAAACGTCGACTTCGCCGACGTTCGCGCCGTCATGGCGGAGATGGGCGTGGCGATGATGGGATCTGCGGTGGCGAGGGGGAATGAGCGGGCCGTCGAGGCCGCCCGCTCGGCCGTTTCCAGCCCCTTGCTCGAGGACGTGAACATCTCCGGCGCCAAGGGTATACTTGTCAACGTCACGGCGGGGGTGGACATGGCGATCGGCGAGTTCGAAGAGGTCGGCGAGACGGTGCGCGAGCTCGCCGCCGACGACGCCAAGGTCATCATCGGGACCGTGCTCGATCCGCAGATGCAGGGCGATCTGCGGGTGACCATGGTGGCCACCGGGATCGGGGGCGCGAAGGCGCAAAGCCATCCGTATCGGGTGGTGCAGGGGTCTGGCGAGCGGCGCGCGGTAAACTACGAGTCGCTGGACACGCCGACGGTCATCCGCAGCCGCAGGGGGAGTGGCGAAGCGGCGGCGGCGGCGGAGGCGGAGACCGAGCCGGGATTGGAGTATCTCGACATACCGGCTTTTCTTCGCAGACAGGCCGATTGAGCGCTGCTTTCATCGGACGAAAAGCGGTTATCGGGGCTGAATTTCGGTACACACAGCCCCTAACATCGTGTAGGATTCGCTGCCGCAGGGGGGCAGTCTTATCCTCCACAATAAAAACGTTGCGTAGCCCATGATCAGACAACGAACGCTGAAGAACGTCATTCGGGCCACGGGAGTCGGCCTGCACACGGGAGAAAAGGTCTATCTGACGTTACGGCCGGCGCCGCCGAACACCGGCATTACCTTTCGGCGCGTCGATCTGGAGCCGGCCGTGGAGGTGCCGGCCCGTCCCGAGAACGTCACCGACACGCGGCTGTCGACGACCCTCGAGCGCGACGGCGTCAAAATCTCCACCGTCGAACATCTGATGTCGGCCTTCGCTGGGCTCGGAATCGACAACGCCTTTGTCGATCTGACGGCGCCGGAGGTCCCGATCATGGATGGCAGCGCGGGCCCGTTCGTTTTCCTGATCCAGTCGGCGGGTATCGAGGAGCAGCAGCGGCCCAAGAAGTTCATACGAATCAAGAAGAGTGTTCGCGTCCAGGACGGCGACAAGTGGGTCCGTTTCGATCCGCTCAACGGCTTCAAGGTGTCCTTCACCATCGATTTCGATCATCCGATCTTCAAGAACTCCGTCCAGGTCGCCAGTGTCGACTTCTCGACGACCTCCTTCGTCAAGGAGGTGAGTCGGGCGCGCACCTTCGGCTTCATGCAGGACCTCGAGGCCCTGCGCGAGGTTGGCCTGGCCCGCGGCGGCAGCCTGGACAACGCGATCGTGATGGATTCGTTCCATATCCTGAACGAGGATGGCCTGCGCTACGAGGACGAGTTCGTCAAACACAAGGTGCTCGACGCCATTGGCGATCTTTATCTGCTCGGGCATCCACTGATCGGCGCTTTCAACGGGTACAAGTCGGGGCATACGCTCAACAACCGGCTGCTGCGCATGCTGGTGAGCGATGCCAACGCCTGGGAGCTCGTCTCCTACGACGACCCCAACGAGGCTCCCGTCGCCCTCATCCGCACGGCGTCGGCCGTCACCTGACCTGCCGGCCGGCCGCGCGTCCGCGCGTGGGGGGTGCGACCGTGAGGGAGACGCGCAAGAATCCCTGAGCGACTGCCCCGCAGCGGCACGCCGCGGTCACTGCGGCGGCGCGGGGCAAGTGATGTGGCCAGCACCGCCGTCGGCGCTCGAACCCGGGGTTACGCACACGGCGCCAGGCACGGGCGCGGCGCGCGGCCACGCAGGGGCTTTCAATTATCCGCTTGCTTCCCCACATAACACCTATAGGTCGACGAGCGGCGGTGATCGGCGTTGATGAGCGTGCGCCGCAACGCCGACCGTCGCCGAACGCTGGCGGGTCGGCAGGAATATCGCCGCCGCGCCCGCGTGGGGAGGGGTCAGCTGATGAGCGCCCGTTAGCCGTTCCAGGCGTGGCGGCTCAGTCGCTCGAGCGCATGGCGCAGCGCGTCGTCCTCGATGTCGGCGGCGGTTACCCGGAGCAGGCGCGCGACCTCGCTCGACAGCGCGAGTTTGGGCTCCGGCCGTGGCGCGGCGGGCGCCGATGTCGGCGCGACGCGTGGACGCAGGTGCCGTAGCGTCGCCTGCCCCCGTCGTCGCAGCAGCCGCACCAGCGTGGCCTCGCTGTGCCGCAGCTTGTGCGCCCACACGGGGGCGCTGACGTGGACCACGAGGGTGTCGCCGGCGAGGCGCAACGAGCGGGTGTGTCGCACCACGGCGGGATCGGCCACCGCGCGCCAGTGGCGCCACAGGGCGTCCGCCGGGTCACTTCCATGCGCTCCAAGTGAATCGCGCACGGTGCCCGGTAAGAAATCCGTAAGCGGTCGAAAGACGTCGTCGCGGCTGCTCATGGCGCTCATGTGGCTGGGCAGTGTAGCGGAAACGCTTCGAGGACGGAGTACGAGAGGACGAGCGGCGTGCCGTCAGACAGGTGGGCCCTGCCGGGGTTCCGCCCGCTGGTAGGATGGTGTACGGTTTGAGAACCTGTGGGGCCGGCTAGGCCCGGTGGAAAGCGCGTGATGATAGGCAATCCGTTGACCAAGATGTTCGGCAGCCGCAACCAGCGGTTGCTGCGCCGCATGACCAAAACGGTTAATGCGATCAACGCCCTGGAGGCCTCGATCCAGGCGCTGTCCGACGAGCAGCTGGCGGCGAAGACGGCGGAGTTCAAATCGCGTCTCGGTGACGGCGAGAACCTCGACGCCCTGCTCCCCGAGGCCTTTGCGGTGGTGCGCGAGGTGGCACGGCGCACGCTCGACATGCGCCACTTCGACGTACAGCTGGTTGGCGGCATGGTGCTGCACGAGGGAAAGATTGCCGAGATGCGCACCGGTGAGGGCAAGACGCTGGTGGCGACCCTGCCCGCGTACCTCAACGCGCTGCCCGGCAACCATGTCCACATCGTGACGGTCAACGACTACCTGGCCCGGCGCGACGCCGAGTGGATGGGAAAGATTTACAAGTTTCTTGGGCTCACCGTCGGCGTGGTCGTCTCGGGCCAGGACGGTGCGACCAAACGCGAGAGCTACGCGGCGGATATCGTCTACGGCACCAACAACGAGTTCGGCTTCGACTACCTCCGCGACAACATGGCGTTCAGCGCCGGGGACCGTGCTCAAAGCCCGCTCATCTACGCCATCGTCGATGAGGTGGACTCGATTTTAATCGACGAGGCGCGCACGCCGCTGATCATCTCCGGCCCGGCCGAGGAGAGCACGGATCTCTATCGCAAGATCGACGTCATCGTGCCGAAGCTCACGCGCCAGGAGCACGAAGACGGGCCTGGCGATTACAGCGTCGACGAGAAGGCGCGCCAGGTGTTTCTGACCGAAGCGGGTCACGAGCGCGCCGAACAGCTGCTCGAGGAGGCCGGGCTGCTTCCGGCCGGGTCGAGCCTCTACGACGTCGCCAACATCGGCCTGCTGCATCACTTGAACGCTTCGCTGCGTGCCCATTGCCTTTTCCAACGCGACGTCGACTACATTGTGCGCGACGGTCAGGTCGTCATCATCGACGAGTTCACGGGTCGCATGATGAGCGGGCGGCGCTGGTCGGACGGGTTGCATCAGGCCGTCGAGGCGAAGGAGGGCGTGCGCATTCAGCAGGAGAACCAGACGCTCGCCTCGATCACCTTCCAGAACTATTTCCGGCTCTACGACAAGCTCGCCGGCATGACCGGCACCGCCGACACGGAGGCGCCCGAGTTCCAGCAGATCTACGGCCTGGAGGTGGTCGTCATTCCGACCCACATGCCCATGATACGCGACGACCGAGCCGACCTCGTCTACCGGACCCAACAGGAGAAGTTCGAGGCCATCCTCGACGGCATAAAGGAGTGTAATGAGCGCGGACAGCCCGTGCTGGTGGGCACCGCATCGATCGAGACCTCCGAGTACCTCTCTCAACTGCTGGGCAAGGGCCAGATCGCTCACGAGGTGCTGAACGCCAAGCAGCACGAGCGCGAGGCCCACATCATCGCTCAGGCCGGACGGCCGGGCAGCGTGACCATCGCCACGAACATGGCCGGCCGCGGAACGGACATCGTGCTCGGCGGCAACCTCGAGATGGAGCTGGCGGCGGCCGAGGCGGACGCCGCGGTCGAACCGATTCGCACGGCATGGCGCGAGCGTCACGATCAGGTCGTCGCGGCGGGCGGATTGCACGTGCTGGGCACGGAGCGGCACGAGTCACGTCGCGTCGACAATCAGCTGCGCGGCCGCTGCGGGCGACAGGGCGACCCGGGATCGAGTCGTTTCTATCTGTCCATGGAAGACAATCTGATGCGGATCTTCGGCTCCGATCGCGTGTCCGGGCTGATGGAGAAGCTCGGCATGGAGGAGGGCGAGGCCATCGAGCATCCCTGGGTGACCAAGGCCATCGAGAACGCGCAACGCAAAGTGGAAGGTCGCAACTTCGACATCCGTAAGCAGCTGCTCGAGTACGACGATGTGGCCAACGAGCAGCGCAAAGTCATCTACGACGAGCGCAACCGGCTGATGGACGTGGACGACGTCGCCGAGCAGGTCGCCCAGGCGCGCCGCCAAGTGGTGAACGCAGTGATCGACCGCGACGTGCCGCCACAGAGCCTCGAGGAGCAGTGGGACGTCGAAGCCCTGCAGAGCGACCTCGAGCACGAGTTCGCCATCCAGCTGCCGGTGCGTCAGTGGCTTGCCGAGGACGACAGCCTGCACGAGGAAACGCTTCGTGAGCGCATCGAGCAGGCGATCGCCGCGGCGTACGAAGCGAAGGTGCAGGCGGTGGGCGCCCCGGTCATGCGGCACGTCGAGAAGGCGATCATGCTGAAGGTGCTCGACGAGCAGTGGAAAGACCATCTCGCCAACATGGACCACCTGCGCCAGGGTATTCACCTGCGCGGCTATGCCCAGAAGAATCCCAAGCAGGAGTACAAGCGCGAGTCGTTCGAGATGTTCTCGGCCATGCTCGATCGCGTCAAGCATGATGTCATCACGCTGCTCAGCAAGATCCAGGTGCGCGAGGAGAGTCAGGTGGCCGATCTCGAGGAGCAGCGTCGCGCCCAGCAGCAGATGCGTTTCCTGCATCCGGAAATGTCGGCAGCGAGCGCGGAGGAGGCCGAGGCGGAGTATGCGCAGGCGGCGGCGGGCGGCGGTGGGCGGGCCGCGCGTGCGTCGGCCGGGCCGGTACAGGCGGCGCAGCCTTTCGTGCGGGGCGCCCCGAAGGTAGGACGCAACGCCCCTTGCCCGTGCGGGTCGGGTAAGAAGTACAAGCACTGTCACGGCCGGCTCCAGTAATGAGCCGCCCCGCCTGCGGGGGGTGGTGGGCCGCCGTCGATTCCGGCTGCCGGCGCCAACGGACAGTGCGATGAGCGTGCGCTCGCCGTTGGCGCCGCGGCGTTTCCCCCGGCTGCCCGTCATTCGCGGGCTGCGCCTGAGCGGTATGGCCGCCGGCGTCAAGCCTGGTCGTCGGCCGGATCTTTTCTTGGCCGAGCTCGCCCTGGGATCCACGGTGGCCGGCGTCCTGACCCGCTCGCAGACCGCCGCCGCCCCGGTGCTCTGGTGCCGATCGCTTCTCGAGCGGGGCCGCGGGCGCGCCATCGTCGTCAACTCCGGCAATGCCAACGCCTTCACGGGTCGTCAGGGCCACGCCCACGTGCGGCAGATGGCGCAGGCCGCTGCGCGCGCCGTGCGCTGCCGCGTGCACGACGTCTACGTGGCGTCGACGGGTGTCATCGGTGAGCCGCTGCCCGTCGACCGGGTCTCCACGGCGCTGCCGCAGCTCGCACGACAGCTGTCCGAGCGCGGCTGGCAGAAGGCCGCCCGCGCCATCATGACCACCGACACCTTTGCCAAGGGCGCTTCGGCCACGGCCGAGCTGGACGGCCGCACGGTGACGGTGGCCGGCATCGCCAAGGGCTCCGGCATGATCGCACCGGACATGGCGACCATGCTGGCGTTCGTCTTCACGGATGCGGCGGTCACCGCGCCCGTGCTGCAGGCCCTGCTCGAGCGCGGCGTCGCGCGCTCGTTCAACTGCATCACCGTCGACGGCGACACCTCCACCAGCGACACGCTGCTGGTGGCGGCCACGGGCCGAGCCGGCAACCGGCCACCGGCGAGCGCGTCCGCGCGTGAAGCGCGGGCGCTGCGCGGCGCCCTCGATGCCGTGTTGACGGATCTGGCCCTGCAAGTCGTGCGCGACGGCGAGGGCGCCTCGAAGCTCATCACCATCGACGTGCGCGGTGCCGCCTCGCGCCAAGCCGCCCGTCGCGTGGGTCTCGCCATCGGCAACTCGCCATTGGTCAAGACCGCCATTGCTGGCGAGGACGCCAACTGGGGCCGCATCGTCATGGCCGTGGGCAAGGCCGGCGAGCGCGCCGATCGCGATCGGCTGAGCATCGCCATCGGCGGTGTGGTCATCGCGGCGCGCGGCGAGCGGGTCGCCCGCTACGAGGACGCTCTGGTCAGCGGGCACCTCAAGGGCCGGGACGTGCACATCGAGGTGGACCTGGGCGTCGGTCGGGGCCGGGCCCGGGTTTGGACCTGCGACCTCACCCACGAGTACATCCGCATCAATGCCGACTACCGCAGCTGACGGCGACGACCGGCTGTGCGTCGCGGTGGCCGTCATCACTGACGGACGCGGCCGGTTCCTGGTGGCGCGGCGGCCGCCCCACGTCGAGCACGCAGGGAAATGGGAGTTTCCGGGCGGCAAGCTGGCGGTGGGCGAGACGGTCCTCGCCGCCCTGGTGCGCGAGTGCGACGAGGAGCTCGGTATCCGCGTGCTGGACGCCGAGCCGCTCATTCGTGTGCGCCACGACTACCCCGCCCGTCGCGTGCTGCTCGACGCGTGGCGGGTGAGCCGCTTCACGGGCGAGCCCCGCGGCCGCGAAGGCCAGCAGGTGCGTTGGGTCGCCGCCGCCGAGCTCGGCTGTCTCGAGTTTCCCGAAGCCAACCGGGCTATCGTGGCGGCGCTTTCCCGGCCGCCGTCATAGGCGCCGTCACCGATACGACTCGCTGCGGCGGACGCAGCGTGCCGCGTTGCGGTAGTGCCGCGGTGGCGGGCATGCGCCTGATCCGGCTCCGCCCGGGGCCCCTGCACGGCGCGGTGTTCGAGGAGCTCAAGCGCGGGGTGGTATCACGGTGTCCTCCGCTCGCGCCCGGCCGCGCCTCGCCGGCGCACCCGGTGCGGCGCCCGTGCACGCCGCTCCCGGCGTCGCCATGGTGGAAAGCGCAAAGCCCGCCCGAGAGGGCGCGAACGACGACTCAACCGGTTTCCGCGCTGCTCCGCGCGAGCCGCAGGTAGACTTCGTGCAGGCGATCGACCTCGGCGTGCAGCGCCTCGAGGGAGCCGTCGTTGCGGATGACGTCATCGGCAGCGTTCAGCCGCTCGGCGCGTGACGCCTGCGCGGCAAATATCTGACGCGCTTCCGCCCTGCTCAGGCCGCTGCGTCGACGCAGCCACTCCATGCGACGCGAGTCGGCGGTATCGACAACCAGAATTCGATCGACGAGCTGCTGCTGCCCCACCTCGATCAACAGCGGGATGACCAGAACGCAGTATGGCGCCGCCAGCGTGTCGATGCGCCGCTGCATCTCGCGCCGAATGCGGGGGTGGAGGATGGCCTCCAGACGCCGCCGTTCGTCGGGTTGGGCGAACACGCGCCGACGCAGCGCCGCGCGGTCGAGCTCGCCGTCCTCGCCCACGGTTTCGGTGCCGAAGGCGGCGACGATCTCGTCGAAGGCCGGCTCACCGCGCCGGGTAATGGCGTGGGCCGTCTCGTCGGCATCGATCACCGGCACGCCGAGCTCGGCGAAGCGGACCGCTGCCGCGCTCTTGCCGCTCGCGATGCCGCCCGTGAGGCCGATGCGCAGCATCAGGGGCGGGCGGGCTTTAGGCGCCCAATCCGGCCAGCCGCATGTACCCGGCCATCAGATCGGACCCCCAGAGCATGGCGATCCAGCCGGCGACGGCAAGATACGGGCCGTAGGGAAGGGGCTGCTCGCGACCGCGCCTGCCGCTCACGATCTGGGCCAGGCCGATGACGGAGCCGGCCAGCGCCGAGAGCAGCACGATAACGGGCAACGCCTGCCAGCCCAGCCAGGCGCCGAACACCGCCAGCAGCTTGAAGTCGCCGAAGCCCATCCCTTCCTTGCCGGTGATGAGCCGAAAGGCGTGATAGACCAACCACAGCGACAGGTAGCCGGCTACGGCGCCGATCACGGCGGCGTGCAGATCGGTGAAGGTGCCGAACAGATTGACGATCAGTCCGAGCCATACGCCGGGCAGCGTGATCGCGTCGGGCAGAATCTGTCGATCGATGTCGATAAAGCTGAGCGCAATCAGCATCCACGTCAGGATCAGCGCCGCGGCAGTCTGCCACGACATGCCGAAGTGAGCGACGGCGAGCACCGAGAGCGCGGCGGTCAGCGCCTCCACCGCCGGGTATCGCCACGAGATGGGCGTGCCGCAGCCGGCACATCTTCCGCGCAGCAGGGCGAAGCTCACGAGCGGGATGTTCTCGATAGCTCGGATCGGATGGCCGCACGACGGGCAGCGCGAGCGGGAGAGGACGATGCTCGGTGGCGGCGCCGCTTGCCCGGCAGGCACAGCCGCTCCCAGCAGCTCGCGACACTGCTCGGCCCAGTCGTGCTCGAGCTGCTGCGGGAGGCGGTGAACGACCACGTTGAGAAAGCTGCCGACGCACAGGCCGAGAAGTGCCGCCCCCACGTAGAGCACTAGTGGGGTCTGCTCGAGCAGTTGTGCGATTGCCATGGCAGCTCGCGGTCAGCGTTCGCAGCCGCGACGTGCGCGCGCAGCGCACGACTCGGAACGGAACGGCGTAGGGCTCTAGAACACTGCCGCCATCTTGAAGATCGGCAGGTACATCGCGATGACCATGGTGCCAACGACGATGCCGAGGAAGACGATCATCACCGGCTCGAGCAGGCTCGACAGCGCTGCGACGGCGTCGTCCACCTCGCGCTCGAAGAAATCGGCGACCTTGTCGAGCATCAGCTCGAGCTCACCGGAATCTTCACCGGTGGCGATCATCTGCAGAACCATGCTCGGGAACAGCCCCGTCGTCATCATCGACGCCTCGAGAGAGCGGCCGGTGGCAACGTCGTTGCGGATCTCCATGATGCCGTTGTAGTAGACCCGGTTGCCGGTGGCAGCGGCAACCGACTCCAGTGAATCCACCAGCGGCACGCCGGCGCCGAACATGGTGGCCAAGGTGCGTGCGAAGCGTGCGATGGTCGCCTTGCGCAGTATCTCGCCGAGCATCGGCACGCGCAGCACGAGGCGGTCGGCCAGGAACTGCATGCGCGATGATCGCTTGTACGCAAAGCTGGTTGTCACGGTGACGGCGATCAGGATACCGAAGAACAACCAGTACCACTCCTGGAACCAGCGCGAGAGATCGATTATCGTCTGTGTCAGCGTCGGCAGCTGACCGCCGAAGTTTTGGAAGAGCTGCTCGAACTGCGGTATCACGAAAATGAGCAGCAGCGAGACGACGACGATCGCCACCAGCACGATAGCGGCCGGATACCACATGGCGGACTTGATCTTGCCCTTGATGGCTTCGATCTTCTCCATGTGGCTGGCAATCTTCTCGAGCAGGCTGTCGAGGGCGCCCGACTGCTCACCAGCCGCCACCAGGTTGACGTAAAGACGGTCGAAGTGGGCCGGGTAGCGCGCCAGCGCCCGGCTCAGGTTGGTGCCCGCCTCGACTTCCTGGCGGATCGACGTCAAGAGCTCCACCATCTGCGGGTTCTCGTGCCCCTTGGCAATGGACTCGTAGGACTGAGCGATGGGGATGCCGGCGGCAATCATCGTAGCCAGCTGGCGGGTGGCGATGGTGATGTCCTTCGCCTTCACCGGACGCCGGTTCAGGCCACTGAACAGG
>JBFEOO010000010.1:0-76312 GCA_041550555.1 Arenicellales bacterium | reverse complement strand
CCCGCTCGCTCGCCAGCGCCTGCTGGGCGGCGTCGAGGAACATCTCGATATCCTCGTCTTTGAGATAGGACGCAGGCGAGTCCTGCAGAAAGCCGAGGTTGAATCCCTGTGCCGGTGCGATCGTGAGACACACCAGAACCATTATGGCAAGTTGCGGGAAGGTCCCGTTCATTAGCTGCGGACGCACACCGACTCAGGGAGCACGTATTGTGACACCCTCCTGGTAGGATGTCTCCCCGCCACCATATTGCAACGCCCGCTGAAAGTCGGGAGGAATGCGCCGTGACCAAAACTCGTATCGAGACCGACAGCCTGGGTGAGATCGAAGTCCCCGCCGATCGCTATTGGGGGGCGCAGACCCAGCGTGCGCTCGCGAATTTCCGAATCGGCACCGACGTCGTGCCCGAACCGTTGATTCGCGCATTTGCCGTGCAGAAAAAGGCCGCTGCCCGCGCCAACATGAAGCTCGGCGAGCTCGACGCGACGCTAGGCGAGGCGATCGTGCACGCAGCCGACGAGATCCTCGAGGGCAAGCTCGACGGTCATTTTCCCCTCGTGGTATGGCAAACGGGCTCGGGGACCCAGTCCAACATGAACTTGAACGAGGTTATCGCCAACCGAGCCATAGAGATACTCGGTGGGCGACTCGGCTCGAAGACACCCGTGCACCCGAATGACCATGTCAACCGCTCGCAGTCCTCGAACGACTCGTTCCCCACAGCGATGCACATCGCCTGCGCCGTGGAGGTCGAACGCACGTTGCTGCCGGGGATGGTGCGTCTCCGCGACGCACTCGCTGAAAAGACCGATGCCTTTCGCGACATCATCAAGATCGGTCGTACTCATCTGCAGGACGCGACACCGCTCACGCTTGGGCAGGAGTTTTCGGGCTATGTCTTTCAGATGTCGGAGAACATCAAACGCGTCGAGAAGGCCCAGGCCGAGGTGCTCGAGCTGACCCAAGGCGGCACCGCCGTGGGCACGGGCCTCAATTCGCCAGCGGGATTCGATGACGTCTTCTGCGCCGAGGTGAGCGACGTCACCGGTCTGCCCTTCAGGCCGGTTGCAAACAAGTTCTACGGGCTCGCCACCAACGACGCACTGACGAATCTCTCGGGCGCGCTCAATACCCTGGCCGTCTCGGTGATGAAGATCGCCAACGACATCCGGTTGTTGGGATCGGGACCGCGGTCGGGCCTGGCGGAGCTGCAGCTGCCGGCCAACGAGCCCGGCTCGTCGATCATGCCGGGGAAGGTCAATCCGACTCAGACCGAGGCGCTGACAATGGTGGCCGCCCAGGTGATGGGCAATCACGTGAGCGTCACCGTGGGCGCTTCCAACGGCCATCTCGAGCTCAACGTGTTCCGGCCGATGATCGCCCTGAACCTGCTGCAATCGCTCCGTCTGCTCGGCGATGGTTGCCGCAGCTTCGCGGCGAACTGCGTCGATGGTATCGAGCCAAACCGAGCGCGCATCGACGAGCTCATGAGCCGATCATTGATGTTGGTGACAGCGCTCAATCCGCAGATCGGCTACGACAATGCCGCCAGGATCGCCAAGCGCGCCTATGCCGACGGCACGACGCTGAAACAGGCAGCGCTCGATCTCGGACTGCTCACCGCGGAGCAGTTCGACCTGTGGGTGCGCCCAGAGGAGATGATCCGGCCCAAGCCCTGAGATGCTCCGCATCGACACGCTGCTCACGGGCGTCGTTGCCACTGCCGATCCCCTTGACCGCCGGGGCAGGGACGTAGAATGATGGCGTCTCGTGGAGCATTCGATTCGGCCCGTCAGCAAAGCGTCCCCATGCAACACGGCTCTACCGAGACGGTGCGGCTCGATCGCTGGCTGTGGGCGGCACGCTTTTTCAAGACGCGGCCGCTCGCCGCCGACGCCGTCAAGGGCGGCAAAGTGACTGTCAATGGCGCTCGGTCCAAGCCGGCAAAATCGATCAAGATCGGTGACCAGCTGTCCATACAACGGGATCCCGACCGCTGGGTCGTCACCGTCGCCGGCCTGACGGAGAAACGCGTTTCGGCGCCGCTCGCCCAGGCACTCTACGACGAGAGCGAGGAGAGTCGTGCCCGCCGCGAGGCCCTCGGTGCACAGCTCAGGGCGCAGGCGCAGAGCTATCGGGCGCCGCGGTCGAAGCCCTCTAAGCGCGAGCGGCGCACGCTCGAGAAGCTGCGCCGCGGGGCCTTCGACTGAGCAGCTTGAGCGCCGGCGATGTCGGATCTGCAGCCCAAAGCCTCGACCAGCGGTGGCGGCACGCAAAGGGGGTGCCCCGCTCGCGGCATTCTCCCTTGACTGCCATCGTGCCGCCGCCGAGGTCACTTTACGTGCACCTGCCGTGGTGCCTGCGCAAGTGCCCCTACTGCGATTTCAACTCCCACACGGCACGCGGTGCGCTGCCGGAGAGCGACTACGTCGCGGCGTTGCTGCGCGACCTCGACGCCGAGCTGGCTGCGCTCGACGAGCGCGAGGTGCGCTCGGTGTATCTGGGCGGTGGTACGCCGAGCCTGTTCGGTGGCAACGCGGTAGCGGCGCTGCTCGATGGCATCCGCGCACGCCTGCCGCTGGCGGCGGATGCGGAGATCACGCTCGAGGCCAACCCGGGCGCTGCCGACGCCGCACGCTTCGAGGGGTATCTCAACGCGGGTGTCAACCGACTCTCCATCGGCGTGCAAAGCTTCGACGATGCCGCCCTGACACGGCTGGGCCGTATCCATGACGGTGCCGCGGCGCGGCACAGCATCGAAGCCGCACACATGGCGGGCTTTGCCAATCTCAACGTCGACCTCATGTTCGCTCTGCCCGGGCAAATCCTCTCGGGTGCCGTGGCCGATGCGCGCACCGCCATGGAGCTGGCGCCGACGCATATCTCAGCGTATCAGCTGACGCTCGAACCGGGTACAGCGTTCCACCGCTCTCCCCCACGTTTACCCGACGACGATGCTGCGTTCGACATGCAGCTGGCGGTGGAGCGGACGCTGGCCGAGGCGGGGTATGAACGCTACGAGGTGTCTGCCTACGCGCAGCGCGACCATCAGTGCACGCACAATCGCAACTATTGGGAGTTCGGCGACTACCTGGGTATTGGGGCAGGCGCGCACGGCAAGCACTCTGCTGCGGACGGTGTGCGACGCACCTGGAAAGTCCGCAGCCCGACGCGCTATCTCGCGAGCGCCGGGTCGTCGGCAGCGTGCGGCGCGGCCGACGTCCCCGAGGCGGCGCTCGGTTTCGAGTTCATGATGAACGCGTTGCGGCTCAAGGACGGCGTTCCCACTGCGCTGTTTCACGAGCGCACCGGGCTGCCGCTGGCGACGATCGAAGAGCCGCTCGCCGCTGCCCGCACGGCCGGCTGGCTCGCCACGAGCTCCGAGCGGCTGCGGCCGACGCAGGCCGGTTATCGCTTTCTCGACAGCATGCTGCAGCTGTTCCTCGTCGATTCCGGTTGAGCGGCGCGTATCCCGCCCCCATCTGCCAGTTTATGATGGCGAATCACAGCCGCCGCGGACGGAGCATGGGATGGATACCGTAACGATCATCGCCGCCACCATGGGCGTCGCCTGGGCGAGCGGCATCAACCTCTATGCAGCCCTGTTCATGCTCGGCTGGATGGGGAACAGCGGCTCGATCGACCTGCCCGCCGATCTCGAGGTTTTGCAGCACCCCGGCGTGATGGCCGCGGCGGGCTTCATGTACTGCGTCGAGTTCTTTGCCGACAAGACGCCAGGGGTGGACACCGCTTGGGATGCCGTTCACAGCTTCATTCGCATTCCTGCGGGGGCGCTGCTCGCCGCCGGCACGCTCGCCGCCCTCGCCCCGGAGGCGGAGCTCATCGGTCTGATTCTGGGCGGCGCCCTGGCCGCCGGCGCTCACTTCACGAAGGCCGGCGCGCGGGTGCTGGTGAACACCTCGCCGGAGCCGTTCTCGAACTGGACCGTGAGCATCGGTGAGGACATCCTGGTGATCGCCGGGCTGTGGACGGCGCTACACCATCCGGTGCTGTTCCTGGTCTTGTTGGCCGTCTTCATCGCGCTGATCGTTTGGCTCGCGCCTAAGATCTGGCGCGGTGTCAAGTTCGTATACGGTCGGGTGCGGCGGTGGTTGGGCGGGGCGACGAACACCGGTGGGATCGAGTCTGCACGGCCAAAGCTAGAGAAACCGCGCGAGTCGACTTGAGGACGTAGCGGATGTTCCTCTGGGTCAAGTCGCTGCACATCATATTCATGGTGACCTGGTTCGCCGGGCTGTTCTATCTGCCACGGCTCTACGTGTATCACAGCATGGCGGACGACGTAGCGAGCAGCACGCGTTTCAAGATAATGGAGCGCAAGCTGTTCTACGGCATCATGACTCCCGGGGCCATTCTCACGGTGGTGTTCGGCATCTGGCTGTGGCTCGGCTACGGCGTCACCGGCGCCTGGCTGCACGTAAAGCTGCTGCTGGTCATCGTGCTCATCGGCTACCACATCTGGTGCGGCAAGTTCATGCTCGACTTCAAGCACGATCGCAATATCCGCGATCATGTCTTCTTCCGGTGGTTCAACGAGTTTCCCGTGGTGATCCTGATCGCCACCGTGCTGCTGGTGGAACTGAAGCCGTTCTGAGAGGCGGTACGCAACGCTCGCACAGGCGAGTCTGCACGGCGCACGCCAGAGCCCCTCGGCCACAAACCGCTGATGACATGTTCCACGTCGTCCTCCACGAGCCGGAGATTCCGCCCAACACGGGGAATGTCATTCGGCTGTGCGCCAACACCGGTGCGCGGCTGCACCTGATCGAGCCGCTCGGCTTCGCGCTCTCCCACAGCAAGCTAAGGCGTGCCGGCCTCGATTACCACGAATGGGCCCGTCTCGAGATTCACCCGTCCTTCGTCGCCTTCGAGCTGACCGTGCGGCCACAGCGGATCTTTACCCTATCGACACGGCACACCATGCGCTACGACGATGTGCGCTACGCGCCCGGCGACGCTTTCGTGTTCGGGTCCGAGACTCGCGGGCTACCCGAGGCGGTGCGTAACTCCGTGCCCGGGGGGCAGCGGCTGTATGTGCCGATGCGAAAGGACAGCCGCAGCTTGAATCTCTCCAACGCGGTGGCGGTGGTCGTCTACGAGGCCTGGCGCCAGAGCGGATTTGCGAGCTCGGCGCAGTCGTCGACGCGCTGAGCCGCCGCGACATAGGCCCCGCTGTGGGCTTCGCCCGGGGGCGGGGCTCACTCCGGTTTCGGTTCGCGCTCGAGGAGGGCGCGCACGGCGTCCCGGGGCGACAGGCCTTCGAAAAGCACCCGATAAACGTGCTCCGCAATCGGCATCTCCAGCGCATGCCGCTCCCCGAGCCGGCGGAGCTCGCGGGCGGCACCGAGCCCCTCGGCGTGCTGACCGATCTCGGCGATCACCTCCGCGAGCGCATGGCCACGGCCGATCCCCAGCCCCACTCGGCGGTTGCGCGATTGGTCGTCCGTGCACGTGAGCACCAGATCGCCGAGCCCCGCCAGTCCCATGAACGTTTCTGCACGCCCTCCCAACGCGACGCCGAGACGGGTCAGCTCCGCCAGCCCGCGCGTGATCAGCGCTGCGCGGGCGTTGGCGCCCAGCTCCAGGCCGTCGCTGATGCCGGTGGCTATCGCCATGACGTTCTTGATCGCGCCACCCAGCTGAACGCCCGCCATGTCGGTGCTGGTATACACGCGCACACGATCGCCTCGAAACCACGACGCGACCTCTTCAGCGATCTGCGGCGAAACGGCTGCCGAAGTGAAGGCCGTGGGTAGGCCGCTCGCCACCTCACGCGCAAAGGTCGGACCGGATACGACCGCCTGGCGAACCTCCTTTCCGAACACCTCGTGGACGATCTCGCTCAGCAGCTTGCCGCTGTCGGGCGCAAAGCCCTTCGTGCCCCACACGACCGTCAGCGTTCGCAGTGGCCGCTGCCGCGCCGCTCGCTGCTGCCGGCAGGTCTCCGCGAAGGCGCTGCTCGGCACCACGAGCAGCAGGCGATCTGTTCGCTCCGCCAGCGCTGTGGCGTCGGGACACACGGTCAGGGAGGCGGGAAACACGATACCCGGCAGATAGCGCGCATTGACGCGCGCCCGCGCCATATCGCGCAGCCGGGTCGGATCGCGGCCACTCAAGAGCACCCGCTGCCCGCTGCGGGCGAGCACAATGGCGAGGGCCGTGCCCCACGAGCCGGCGCCGACGACGCCGATCGGTTCTTCCACGACAGCGTTCATGCGCCGGGCGCTCGACAACCGGCGCGAGCCGCACCGCGCAAACGGCGGCGGCGCGCGACGGCAGCGGGGAACGCCTCGGGCTCGCGTCTACCCAGGGTCGCGGCCCGTCGCGCTCTGCTCGTCAGCACCCGCCGAGGGGACGTTTCCGGCCGCATGCTTACTCCGGTACATGGCCTCGAAATTAACCGGCGCGAGCAGCACGTGGGGGAAGCCGCCCTTGGCAGTGAGATCCGCGACCGCCTCCCGGGCAAACGGCAGCAGCATGTTCGGGCACGCCACTTCGAGCACCACGGCGAGCTGGTCAGCCGTGACATCTTCGACCTGAAACACACCCGCCTGCTGCAGCTCCGCGAGGAACACCGTCTGGTCCTCCGCCGCGGCCGTCACGGTTACCGACAGCACGACGTCATAGTGGCTCGCATCGTCGGACATGGGCGCATGCGCGACGGACATTTCGATGTTGAGCTGTGGCGCGTAGCTCGTGTTCGTGAACACCGACGGGCTGTTAGGTGACTCGAACGAGGCGTCCTTGAGGTAAACCTTCTTGATGTCGAACTTCATGGCGGGCACCTCTGTGAGTGGCGGCATCGCACGGACACGGCCTCAACGCCGTGCTCGGCGTCTACCGCCGTGACCACGGTGTCGCCGCCGGCGCCGAGATCCTCTCTCTGGCAGGCTTCCCAAATACTCATGTGTTCGCGCTGGGCTGCGGCTCTGCGCGCGGGGCGATCATCGCTCTATCGGGAAGTTCTCTTTCTGCCACGCCGCAACACCACCGCTCAGCGTGTAGACGTTCTCGAAATTGCTGCGTCGCAGTATGCTCGCTGCCCTGGCCGATCGGTTGCCGGTTCGGCAGGCCACGACGATGGGTTTGCCCTTGTGCTTCTCGAGCTTCTTGAGATTGTCCTTGAGCTCACTCAAAGGCACATTGACAGAATTGGGAACGCGCCCGTTCTTGAACTCGCCGGCTTCCGAGACGTCCACGACAATCGCCGACTCGTGGCTCAGCAGCTGCGGCAGCTCGAGCGCCGATACCGAGCGCACGCCGCCCATGCGCTGGCGGATCGGCTCCATGAACAGCAATGCCAGTATGACCACCAGGGCGAGGAAAAGAGGCCATTCCTTCCGTACGAACTCGATATCTATGAAATCTACGCCCACAGGCTATCTCCAACGGACCAGCTCGCCAGCCCGCTCTTAGCTCATTTCGCGATCCACGCGCGGTCAATAAATCGATTAATGATGGGCGCGGCAGAAAGCCTCGCGCATGCTGCCCATGAACTGCAGAATCTTGGCGTCGCCGATTCGGTAGAACACCTTGTTGGCATCCTTGCGGGATACCAGAATGCCCTTATCACGGAGAATAGACAAGTGTTGCGAGATGTTGCTCTGGGACGTACCGACCATATCGACGAGGTCTTGTACGCTGGCTTCGGTGGCACCGCCGAGAATGCAGAGAATCTTCAGGCGCAGAGGGTGGGCCATGGCCTTGAGCGCTCGCGATGCCAGGTGAATGTCGGCTTCCGCCAGCAGCGGATCCACCGGCTTCCTGTCGACTGGCCGAGCGCCGCGAGCGCCCTTCTCCGAGCTTGCCATGCTTGACTACCCTCCAAAAACCACTTGCTTTTGTCTATTACTCTTGAATTATACACTAATAAAATGAATCACGAGTCGGCGCTCTCTGCACCGCTTGCGCAGCGGTCTGCACAGCGTACAGCGCCCATGGACTCGCCCGTCGACCGAACGCGCCTCGGCGTTCGTGCGGGCGGCGTGGTGCTGATCGCCGCCGGCCTGCTGATCGACTCCGCTGCGGCTATCGACACGACCAGCGTCGAGCGCGTCGAGCTCGAGCGACGCATCGCCCAGCTGCGGGCCGATTTGGAGGCCCGCAGCAGCGAGCAGGACGCCCACCACCAGCAGGTCGAGCTGCTGGAGCGTCAGATGGTGGCCGTCGAGCGCCGTCGGCGCGACCTCGCCGAGCAGCTTCACGACGCCTCCGCCGAGCAGACGAGACTCGCGCGGCAGCGTGAGGAGCTGGGCGAACGCGTGGCGGCACAGCGACGCCGGCTGGCCGCCCTTGTGCGGGCCGCGTTCCTCGCCGGGCGCGAGGGCCACCTACGGATACTGCTCAATGGCGGCGATCCGGCCCGGCTCGGCCGGATGCTGACGTACGCACGGCTCGTGGCCGATGCGCGCGCCGAACGGCTGCGCGAGCTCGAACAGGGGGCTGAAAAGCTCGTCGACGTCGACGCGCGGCTTGCCGGTCAGCGAGCGGCGCTTGGAGAGCTGTCGCGCCGCCTGGATGGGGAGCAGGAGGCGCTCGAGCGCGCCCGCCGCGGCCGAACGGCGCTGCTGCGCGATCTGACTCGGCGCGTCGACGACCGCAGGCGCGAGCTCGAACGCCTGCGTGAGGACGCGCGGCGTCTCACCCACTTCGCGCGGGGCCTCCAGCGCAGTACGCGGGGCGCGGACGAGCCGGCGCCGCGACAGTCACCGCTCGGCGTCGATTTCGACACCCTTCGCGGTACGTTGCGGCTTCCGGTGCGCGCAGCAGTGCGGGCGCGCTACGGTCAAGCGAAAGCCGGCGAGGGGCTGTTCTGGGATGGCCTGCTGCTGTCTGCGCCCGAGGGAACGCCCGTGGAAGCGGTGTACCGCGGCCGCGTGGCTTACGCCGACTGGCTGCGCGGTTTTGGGTTATTATTGATATTGGATCACGGTGGCGGGTACATGAGCCTGTACGGCCACAACGCCGTCCTGCACAAGGAACTCGGCGATTGGGTCGAAACGGGCGAGGTGATCGCCGGCGTCGGGTCGACCGGTGGCCTGGCCGAGGCCGGCCTGTACTTCGAGATTCGCCACCAGGGTGAGACCCGCGATCCGCTCGTGTGGTGCCGGCGTGATTGAACGACGACCGCCACTCGCAGCACGGCCTGGCGCGCCGACGCGCGTCGGCGGCTTACTGGAGTCGCATGAGCATGTTTAGGCAGATTCGCTACGTTGTGGTTCTCGCGCTGGGCGTCGCTGTTGGCGTCGGTATCGGCGTCGAGCGGGCGGTGTTCGCCGAACGGCAGGAGAATCTCCAGCCGCTCCCTCTCGAGGAGCTGAGGGTATTTTCCGAGATTTTCGGCAAGGTGAAGACCGACTATGTCGAAGAAGTCCAGGATCGGCAGCTTCTACGGGACGCGATTGAGGGGATGCTCTCGGGTCTCGACCCGCACTCGGCCTATCTCGACCCGGAAGCCTTCAAGGAAGTCCGTATCGGGACGGAAGGCGAGTTTGGCGGTCTCGGCATCGAAGTAACCATGGAGAACGGCTTCGTCAAGGTGGTCGCACCCATCGACGACACACCCGCCTTCCACGCCGGTCTCAAGGCCGGTGATCTGATCATTCGTCTCGATGACACGCCGGTCAAAGGCATGACGCTCAACGATGCGGTGAAAATGATGCGCGGCAAGCCGGGCACGAAAGTCAAACTCACCGTAGTCCGCGAGGGGTTGAGCAAGCCGCGCGAGTTTGTGGTGATGCGCGACGTCATCAAGATCACCAGCGTCAAGCACCGACAGCTCGAAACCGGCTATGGGTACATCCGCATCACCCAGTTCCAGGCCGGCACCGCGGAAGGTCTGCGCAGTGCGCTGACCGAGCTGAAGAAGGAGCACGGCGGCTCGCTGGACGGTCTGGTGCTCGATCTGCGCAACAATCCCGGCGGGGTATTGAACGCGGCCGTAGCGGTCAGCGACACTTTCCTGCGCGACGGAGTCATCGTCTACACGAAGGGTCGGGTGGAAGACTCGGCGATGCGTTTTACGGCGACGCCGACCGACTATCTCGATGGCGCACCGATGGTGGTGCTGGTCAACGAGGGCTCGGCGTCTGCCTCCGAGATCGTTGCCGGCGCCCTTCAAGACCACAAGCGCGCGGTAATCATGGGCACCAAGACCTTCGGCAAGGGATCCGTCCAGACCATACTGCCGATGGAAAACGGCGCGGCGCTCAAGATCACGACCGCGCGCTACTATACCCCCAACGATCGATCGATCCAGGCGACCGGCATCGAGCCCGACGTGACGGTCGAGGACCTGCAGTTGTCCCGCAGGGGTGAGGCTCAGGATCAGGCTCTGCGCGAAGCGGACCTCGCCGGCCACCTCGAGAACGAGAACGGGGACGGGCCGAAGGGGGCGAGCAAAGACGACGATCCGATCGGTGACGACTATCAGCTGCGCGAAGCGCTCAATCTCCTGAAAGGCGTCAACATCGTCCGCGCCACGCGCGGCTGAGGCCGACTGGACTTCCCGTCACGCGTATCCTCGGGAAATGCGCCGCGGCGTTCAGCCCATCGCCGCAAGCTGGGCCGAAGTCGGTTCGGCGCAGCAATACCAGGGCTCGGACAGCCGCGGCATCTGACCACCCAGTGATTCCTGTGGCAGCGCCGGCACCAGACGGCCCGCCGCCCGGAAGGCCAGCCGCCATATCTCGCGGAACGCGTCGCTGCGGCTGAGCTCAAGCTGCTCGGCCTGCGAGACGAACGCCTGTACCGCGTTCTGCAGCGCATCCACCCTGCGATCCGGGTGTGACCATCGGTATCCGAGAATGGCGGCGTCATAACCATCGAGCGCGCGGCGCAACTCCGGCAGCGAGAGCAGCCGAGAGCCTTTCGGGACGAGCAGACGTATGGCGAGCTGAATCGGGGCGACGTTCTCCACCAGCCGCAGGGCGACGATATGCTCCAGCAGCTCGATGTAGCCGTCGAGGCTGGTCCAGGGCGTAAACGCCACGAAGGTGGGCGCAATCGCAATGCCTGCGTCATCCAGCAGTCGCGCGGCACGCTCGAAGTCGCTGCCGCTGTGCCCTTTGTCGAGGAAACCCAGCACCTGGTCATCGATCGATTCCACGGCCGTCGTCACGAACAGGCAGCCGGTGGCGCCCAGCTCCGGCAGAAGCGTTGCCTGCGCGACGATGTGCTCGACCTTTATGGTGGCGTCGTAGGTGACGGACGGGAACTCGTCGTGCAGGGCTCTCACCACTCGCAGCCCATGCGTCGGTCCGTTCAGAAAATCCGGGTCGCCAAAGGAGATGTGCTGAGCGCCGGCCTGCACCTGCTGGCGCACGTCCTGCATGACGACATCGACGGGGACGACCCTGAATACGCCGTCGTAGACTGGGACCACCGGGCAGTGTCGGCAGCGATGTTTGCAGCCTCGACTGGCCTCGGCGAACCCCACCGTCCGGCAATCGCCGTCGGGCATCTGTAGCCGGGCGTAGCGCTCGAGCGGCGGTAAGCCCGAACGGTCCGGGGTGCGGAATGCGATCTTGCCGAGGCTGATCAGTGGCTCGGCGGAGCCAACGGCGTGCCGATCGTCCCGCAGACGCCTCGCCAACGCCACGAGCTCAGGCTCTACCTCTCCGCCGAGGATGGTCTGCGCACCGCAATCGCGCAGCATATCCGCATTGAGCGGCGCATAGAGTCCGAACACGCAGATGTGGGCCTGCGGTGCCCAACGTCTGATTCGGGGCAGGGCCTCAATAGCCATGAGCGTCGCCGTCAGCATGCCGGCATGCACGACCACCAGACCGGCACCTGCGAAAGGCTCGGCGTGGAGACGGTCCACCGCCAGGTCCAGACACTCCACCTCGAAGCCCGCTTCGCCGAGCCACGCCGCCGGCTGCGCCAGCGCAAATGGCTGCCGCCCGATTTCGTACGGACTGACAAGTACGATCTTCAATCCCATCGATCGTCGCGCACGAGTACGCGCCCGTCCTCCTCGCGCACCGGGAACGTGGCGACCGACTCGTAGGCAGGGGGTTCGAGCACCTCACCCGTCCGTATGCAGAACACTGCACCGTGGCGCGGACAGACGATCTTGTCGCCTTCGATTTCGCCGCTGGCCAGCTCGCCGCCATCGTGGGTGCAGAGATCCTCGATGGCGTAGAGCGCGCCGTCGATGTTGAACACGGCGACCATGGTGCCATCGACCTCTACCACCTTGCAGCTGCCGGGTTCGATCTCGCCCCGGGCCGCCACGTCCACCCACTCGGACACGCGTGCCTCCCCGCCCCGGATGTTACAGCAGACCGAGCTGCAGGCGCGCGGCCTCCGACATTCGCTCTTGGGTCCAGGGCGGATCCCACACGAGCTCAACCGAGGCATCGCTCACACCGGGAACGCACTTGACCGCACACTCCACCATCCCCGGGAACGTGTGGGCGACGGGACAACCCGGCGCGGTCAGGGTCATCTGGATGCGAACGGCCTGGGCCTCGTCGATGTCGAGCCGATAGATCAGGCCGAGGTCGTAGATATTCACCGGAATCTCGGGGTCGTACACCCCGCGCAACGCCTCGATGATCTGCTCGCGCAACAACGCCGTCTCGAGATTCTCCCCATCGCTCGGCCGAGCGCCGTCGACGTGCTCCGGGGACGCCTCGTCGCTCGCACTGGACGTGAAGCGGTCGAGAAAAGCATCGGCATGCTCTTTCGCGGCCATAAACATGTGCTCCTCGTAGCTATTCCGTCGTAACGCGCTCGTGCTTCTGGCGCAGTGCCGCCTCGGCGGTGTGCCAGGCCAGGGTGGCGCATTTCACACGTGTCGGATACTGGCGCACGCCTGCCAACACTTCGAGCTTGCCCATATCCGCACCATCGCCCTCACCGGTGACCATAGCGTGAAATCGCTTGAAGCAACGATGCGCCTCCTCTTCCGTCTTTCCCTTCAAGGTCTCGGTCATGATCGACGCCGAAGCCGTAGAGATGGCGCAACCCTGTCCCTGAAAAGCCACATCGCGGATCACCCCCTCATCGTCGACGAGCATGTACAACCTCAGGTGGTCGCCACACAGCGGGTTGACGCCTTCGGCGAACCGGTTTGCCTGCTCAAGGCTGCCGCGATTGCGCGGATTGCGATTGTGGTCGAAAATGACCTCTTGGTAGAGGTCGCGCAGGCTGCTCATCAGGCGAACATTCTCTTGACAGCGTCGATAGCCGTAACCAGTGCGTCGATCTCGGCGCGGGTATTGTAAAGACCCAGAGACGCCCGCACCGTCGCCGCCACACCGAAGTGCCGCATCACCGGCATAGCGCAGTGATGCCCTGCGCGCACCGCGATGCCCTCGTGGTCGAGCACAGTGGCAATGTCGTGGGGATGCACACCCTCGAGGGTGAAGGAAACGATGCCCGCCTTCTCCGGCGCGGTCCCGATCAGGTGCACACCGTCGACGGCCGCCAGCGCCTGCGTCGCATAGTCGAGCAGGTCGTGCTCGTGGCGCGCAATCCGGTCGAGGCCGGTGTCCGAGACGTAATCGATGGCAGCGCCTAGCCCAACGGCCCCCGCGATATGGGGCGTTCCCGCTTCGAACTTGTGCGGCAGATCAGCATAGACGTTCTGCTCGAAGCTCACGCTCTTGATCATCTCCCCGCCGCCCTGATATGGCGGCATCGCCTCGAGCAGGGCCTCTCTGCCGTAGAGCACGCCGATCCCCGTCGGCCCGTACATCTTGTGAGCAGATAGGGCGTAGAAGTCACAGTCGATCGCCTGCACGTCGATGCCCAGATGGGGCGCCGCCTGGGCGCCGTCGACCAGCACCACCGCGCCGGCAGCCCGAGCCAGCGCCACCATCTCCGCAATGGGATTGACGGTTCCCAGCGCGTTGGACACGTGCGTGAGCGCGACGATCGTTGGAGCGCGCTCGAGAAGACGCCGGTACTGGGCGAGATCGAGCACGCCGGCATCGTCGAATGGCACTACGCTCAGTCGCGCCCCGGTCTGACCCGCCAGCAGCTGCCAGGGTACGATGTTCGAATGGTGCTCCATCTCCGTGATGAGAATCTCGTCTTCGCCCGCGAGACGGTTTCGCCCGTAGCTCTGGGCGACGAGATTGATGGCTTCCGTCGTTCCCCGCACGAACACGATCTCGCGGATGCTGCGGGCGTTTAGGAAGCGCCGCATCTTCTCGCGCGCGCCCTCGAAAGCCGCCGTGGCCCGCTCACTGAGCGTGTGCACACCGCGGTGCACGTTGGCGTGGTCGTGGCGGTAATAGTGATGGACTGCTTCGATCACCGCCTCGGGCTTTTGGGCGCTCGCGGCGTTGTCGAGATACACCAGAGGCCGGCCATGGACTTCCTGATGCAGCACCGGAAAGTCTGAGCGCAGCCGCTCGACGTGGTATTCCGTCGGCGCCTCCGCCGGCGTCGGCTCGAACCGCGAGCTCACGGACCGGATTCTCTCGGCGCGCTCGCGGTGAGCAGCTGATCGGAGAGCACCGCCTCGAGCCGCTGCCGCAGGGCGGGCTCCCCGATACGGCCGATGACGTCATGGGCGAACGCGTACGTCAGCAGGCTGCGCGCCTCGCGCTCACCGACCCCGCGCGAGCGCAGATAGAAAACAGCATCGGCGTCGAGTTGACCGACCGTCGCACCGTGTGCGCATTTCACGTCGTCCGCGTAGATCTCGAGCTGCGGTTTTGTATCGATTTCGGCGTCCCGCGAAAGCAGCAGGTTGTTATTCTGTTGCTGCGCGTCCGACTGCTGCGCGTCAGGACGAACGATGATACGCCCATGGAACACGGCGCGCGCGCGGTCGTCGAGAACACCCTTGTAAAATTCGCGACTCGTCGCTCGTGGTTGGGCATGCTCGATCTGCGTATGGTTGTCGACGTGCTGCCTGCCGCCGGCGAGATACAATCCGTTGAGCGTGCATTCCGCGCCCTCGGCGTCCAGCACGTCTACGACATCGTTGCGTACCAGCGCGCCCCCGAGCGACACCGAGTGCGCAATGAACCGACTGGCGGCGGCCTGCCTGGCGAACAGCCCGGCAATGTGGTAGGCCGCTGAGCTCTCCTCCTGGAGTTTGCAGTGCTCGAGCGTCGCGCCCCGTTCGAGGACGACCTCGGTGAGGGCGTTGGTCAGATACCTGCTGCTGTCGAGGGCCACGTAACGCTCGATGATCGTCGCCCGGCTGTCCGGGCCGGCCACTATCAGGTTACGCGGCTGCACCGCCACCTCCCGATCGCCGGCAGTTGCCACGAAGACGAGCTCGATGGGCAGCTCGACCCGCGCCGCCGGCCCAAGCCTCACATAGGCGCCGTCGGCAAGGAATGCGCTGTTGAGCGCTGTGAAACCGTGCATGTCGCTTGGTGTGACGCGGCCGAGATAAGGCTCGACCGCATCCGGGTCGCGATCGAGAGCGTCGGCGAGGCTGCCCACGACCACACCGCTCGCCAACCCGTCGAGCTGCGACAGGTCGCGTGCCAGGTACCCATTGACGAACACGAGGCGGTGGCTGCGCAGACCCGATATCGAGAACGAGGCAAGCTCACCGCTGCCGAGTGCGCTCGAGGCCGAGACGGCACAATCGAACGCGCGGCGCTCGATCGGACGGACGCTGGTGTATTTCCAATCCTCGTCGGTCGACTGCGGAAAACCGCGCTCGCGGAACCGCACGGCTCCCTGCTCGCGCATGCGCTGCACCCAACCGACGCGACCGCCAGCGAGCTGGTCGATGCAGCGATCCCGCGCGTTGAGAAGGCTCTCCTTTGCCGTTGCTTCCACGGGAACCGTCCCCGTCATCCTGCCGCCGACGGCTGCTCGGCGGGCGCCGACGCTGCGATCCACTGATACCCCCGCCGCTCAAGCTCCAGTGCCAGCGTGCGGTCGCCCGAGCGCACGATCCGACCTCCACCCAGAACGTGAACGACGTCCGGGACAACGTAGTCGAGCAGGCGCTGGTAGTGCGTCACCAGAATCATCGACCGCTCAGGTGAACGCAGGGCGTTGACGCCCTCGGCGACGACCTTGAGAGCGTCGATGTCGAGACCGGAGTCCGTCTCGTCGAGCACGGCGAGACTGGGCTCGAGCATGGCCATCTGCAGAATCTCATTGCGCTTCTTCTCACCGCCGGAGAATCCCTCGTTCACCGATCGGTACAGGAACTCATCCTTCATCTGCACGAGCGCCAGCTTTTCCTTGACCAGCTTCAGAAAATCGAGCGCATCGAGCTCCGCCTGGCCGCGGTGCTTGCGAATTGCGTTCACCGCCGCTTTGAGCAGATAGATATTGCTTACCCCGGGGATCTCGACCGGATACTGAAACGCGAGGAACAAGCCTTCGCGCGCGCGCTCTTCGGTGCTCAGTGCGAGCAGATCGCCGCCTTTGTAGGTGACGCTGCCCTGCGTCACCGTGTAGCTGTCACGCCCGGCGAGGACATTGGCCAGCGTGCTCTTGCCGGAGCCGTTCGGCCCCATGATGGCGTGCACTTCGCCAGGCCGCACCTCGAGGTCAATGCCGTTGAGAATCGGCGTGTCGTCGACGCTGGCGTGAAGATTTTTGATGCTCAGCATGTTCGTGACAATCCCGCTTTTTGAAAACTCGTCAGTTGGTTCGCTGTGCCTGCCCGTAGACACGGCGAATCGAAACCGCCAAACGCGTCGTGCAGCGGGCCCCCGCAGCCGCGGGCCCGGCCCGGCCGTCAGCCGACGGCGCCCTCCAGGCTGATTCCCAGCAGCTTCTGCGCCTCGACGGCGAACTCCATGGGCAGCTCCTTGAACACGTCCTTGCAGAAGCCGTTGACGATGATCGAGACCGCATCTTCCTCGGACAGCCCGCGCTGGCGGCAATAGAAGAGTTGATCCTCACCGATCTTCGACGTCGTCGCCTCGTGCTCGACCTTCGCAGTCGGGTTCTTCACCTCGATATAGGGAAAGGTGTGTGCGCCGCAGCGATCCCCCATGAGCAGCGAGTCGCATTGTGAGTAATTGCGCGCATTGTCGGCGCCCTTCAAGACCTTCACCAAACCTCGGTAGGAATTCTGGGCGCGACCCGCGGAGATCCCCTTGGAGATGATAGTACTCCGTGTATTCCTGCCGACATGCACCATCTTGGTGCCGGTGTCGGCCTGCTGATAGTTGTTGGTCAGCGCCACCGAGTAGAACTCGCCGACGGTGTCGTCCCCCTCGAGCACCACGCTCGGATATTTCCACGTTATCGCGGAGCCGGTTTCTACCTGCGTCCAGGAGATCTTCGCGCCACGGCCCCGGCATGCGCCGCGCTTGGTGACAAAGTTGTAGATGCCGCCGCGGCCTTCCTCGTCGCCCGGGTACCAGTTCTGCACCGTCGAGTACTTGATCTCCGCGCCTTCGAGTGCCACCAGCTCCACCACTGCAGCGTGCAGCTGGTTTTCGTCGCGCATGGGCGCCGTACACCCTTCGAGATAGCTGACGTAGCTGTCCTCGGCAGCGACGATCAGGGTGCGCTCGAACTGACCCGTTTTCGACGCATTGATACGGAAGTAGGTCGACAGCTCCATAGGACAGCGGACGCCCTTCGGCACGTAGACGAAAGAGCCGTCGCTGAATACGGCCGAGTTGAGCGCCGCGTAGAAATTGTCGCCGGCGGGCACGACACTGCCGAGATACTGACGCACCAGCTCGGGATGCTCCTGGACCGCCTCCGAGAAAGGACAGAAGATGACGCCCGCCTTGGAGAGCGTCTCCTTGAACGTCGTCGCCACCGACACGCTGTCGAAGACCGCGTCCACTGCCACCCCGGCCAGCGCCTTCTGCTCCTCGAGCGGTATGCCCAGCTTCTCGTATGTTTCGAGCAGCTTCGGGTCGACTTCGTCGAGACTCTTGGGCCCATCCTGGCCGGTGCGCGGCGCGGAATAGTAGCTGATGGCCTGGAAATCGATGGGCGGGTGCTGCACATGCGCCCAGCGCGGCTCCGTCATGCGCAGCCAGTTCCGATAGGCCGTGAGGCGCCACTCGAGCATGAACTCCGGCTCGTTCTTCTTCGCCGAAAGCGCGCGTATGACGTCCTCATTGAGTCCGGGAGGAAGGGTGTCGGACTCGATGTCGGTGACGAACCCTTCGCGGTACTCGCGTTTTACGAGCGAATCGATGTGGGTCGCAGTGCTCATGAACTTTTCTCCTCGATGGGGAGGATCATCTCGACCGCCAGAGCGCAGCGCTGGCGCCTCGTCGGGCTAGCGGCTGCAGGCCGCTCAACGCATGGCTACGACCCGCTTGCTCTGGGCGCGACCGTTACGCGATTGCTGACGCGCGGCGACCTCCTGGACGCTAGGCCAGCGTACGAGCTGTCCCAGGCTAATGCCGTCGAGGAACGCGTAGAGCCGACCGCTAAGATCGCTCCACAGCTCATGCGTCAGACACCGCTCGCCGTCCTGACAGTTCTTCTTACCCCCGCACCGCGTGACGTCGACCTTCTCGTCAACGGCCGTAATTATATCGGCGATGGTGATCTCTGCGGCGTTGCGTGCCAGCTGGTAACCGCCACCCGGTCCGCGCATGCCCCGCACCAGGCCGCTGCGGCGCAGACGTGCAAAGAGCTGTTCGAGGTAAGAGAGCGAGATCTCCTGGTTGTCGGCAATATCGTTCAGCGTTATCGGTCCCTTCCCTTCGTGCAGGGCGAGATCCATCATTGCCGTGACGGCGTAGCGGCCTTTGGTCGTGAGTCGCATGGTTTGCTCCGGGTTCCGGCTCCGATCAATTTCCGAGTAAATAGATAAGGATTAACGTACCCAAAACCAACAAGTGTAGTCAAATATTTTTGCTTGGAGGCAGCCCGGCCGGCGGCGACTGGACGCGGCGCTGAGCCGCGCGCCCCGCCGCTGCGGCGGGGCCGTCTCCTATTCGTCGTGTCGGCACAGCCGGAAACCGTCGTCACGAGCGCCTGTCCGGGATCGGCTCCCCGCTAAGGCGTGGGAGAGTGCGCCGCAGCTCAGTCGCCGCCTCGCGGCCACACCATCAGCAGAAGCGCGGCACCGAGGCCACCCAGCAGCCAGGACACCAGCGGTGCGCCGAAGATCATCCGGGGCGCGTAACCGTCGAGCGCCGCCGTAACCAAGGCGCCCACGACCAAAGCGCTCGCGACAATGCCGACAAACAGACGCCGATGACCGTCGTCGATATCGCGGCGCAGGCGTCGGATCTCCTCGGACTGCGTTCGTATGACGAGCTGCTCGTCGCGCGCACGACGCAGAAAGTCGTGCGCGAGCAGCGGCAGTTCAGGAAGCGTCGCGCCCCACTTTGGAAGGTCGTGGCGGATGCCGCGAACTGCCGCCGCCGGCCCCACTTGCTCGCTCATCCATCTTTCGAGATACGGTTTCGCCGTCTCCCAGAGGTTTAGCTCCGGATAGAGCCTACGCCCGAGACCCTCTATGTTGAGCAGCGTCTTCTGTAGCAACACCAGCTGCGGCTGCACCGGCATATTGAAGCGACGCGCCGTCTGGAACAGCCGCAGCACCAGGCGCCCGAAGGATATCTCGCTGATGCTCTTGGCGAAAATCGGCTCACAGACGGTGCGCACGGCGGCCTCGAATTCCTCGATGCGTGTATCCGCAGGCACCCAGCCGGCGCGCAGGTGCGCCTCGGCCACGGCTCGGTAATCCCGATTGAAAAAGGCCAGGAAATTTTCCGCTAGATAGCGTTTGTCGGCGTCGGCGAGCGTTCCCATGATGCCGAAATCGACGGCGCGGTATTGTCCTTCTTCGGAGACGAAAATATTGCCGGGGTGCATGTCGGCGTGGAAGAAGCCGTCGCGGAACGCCTGGGTAAAGAATATCTCCACGCCGTTGTGGGCGAGCGCGCGCATGTCGATTCCGGCCTTTTTCAGCGCTTCCACATCGCGTATCGGAATGCCATAGATGCGCTCCATGACCATTGCCTCGCGGCGGGTATGGTCCCAGAACACCTTGGGAACGTGAATGAGGTCGGATCCTTCGAAATTGGCACGCAGCTGGCTGGCGTTGGCGGCTTCACGCATGAGATCGAGCTCGTCGTGAATCGTCTTGTTGAACTCGTCGACCACCTCGACCGGCCGCAACCGCTTTCCTTCCGACCAGTACTTCTCCGCCAGCCGTGCGAGCGTGTACAACAGCGCCAAATCTCGCTCGATAACCGCTTCTACGTTAGGACGCAACACCTTCACGACGACCTCTTCGCCGTCTAGCAGCCGGGCGAGATGGACCTGCGCCACTGACGCCGAGGCGATCGCGTTCGAATCGAAGCTGCTGAAGTGGCTCTCGAGCCTGTCTCCGTAGGCACGTTCGATCGTGGCCCGTGCCATCTCGCCCGAGAACGGTGGCACCTTGTCCTGAAGCTTCGTCAGCTCCTCGGCAATGTCCTCCGGGAGCAGATCGGGTCGCGTCGAAAGCATCTGGCCAAACTTGACGAAGATCGGCCCCAGCTCCTCGAGCGCCGCGCGCAGCCGCTCGGCCCGGGGCCGCTCGCCTCGACGGCGCCAGCGCCACGGCATGAGGTGCATCAGGTAGCGATATGGGGGAAACAGGTGCAGCGAAACGACGAAGTCGTCGAGCCCGTGGCGTATCAGGATCCGGCTGATTCTCAGCAACCGGAAAACCTGACCCGGACCGGTCACGGCAAGGCTGCCCCGAGCCGCTCGATGCGCTGCTCGAGTCGCTCGACGGCCGAGCGCAGTCGGTCGACGTCGTCGAGGAATCGCTCGAGACGGGATCGCGGCGCGAGCAGAAGCGTCTCCTGTTGCAGATACTCGCCGAGATCCGCCGCCAGCGTCTCGGGCGCTTGCGCTATCCAGGCCGAAACCGACCGAGCGACATTGCCAAGCTTGCGCGCGGGATAATCGCCCACCAGTCGCGCCAGCTGCTCTTCCCAATCGATCTCGGTTGCCGCGAGCAGGCCGGAGAGCTGCTCCGCGAGCTCGGCATCGCCGCCGATATCGATCTTGGCACGACCCGCTCGTACCGATGCCGGATCACGCAGGGCTTCGGCGAAGGCGAGCGGCGAACCGCTCAACGTAGCATCGGCTTCGACATCGCAATTGCGCCGCACCCCCAGTCCGCCCGGGTGCGGACACAGGAAGAAACGCACGCCGGCGCCTCGCAGCTCGATCGCGATTACCTTCCCCACGAGCGGACGCAAACGCTGATCGGCGTCAGGATCGAGGCTCAGCAGGCGGCTGCCCGCGGCATCAAGCAGATCGGCGAACGCCTGCCCGATGTCCACGGCACAACCCGTTCACAGTTTGTAACCCTTATGCAGCGCCACAATTCCGCCGCTCAAATTAAGATGATGCACCCGCTCGAAGCCGGCGTCGGCCATCATCTTCTCGAGAACCTCCTGAGGCGGGTGCTTGCGTATCGATTCAACGAGATACCGGTAGCTATGCTCGTCACCGGCTACGATCTTGCCCAGCCGTGGGATGACCGAAAACGAGAACGCATCGTACAACCTCGCCAGCGACGGCGACACGGGTTGCGAAAATTCGAGGATTAGCACCCGACCGCCGGGCCGCAGCACGCGAAACATCGACGCCAGGGCAAGGTCGATGTGCGTGACGTTGCGCAGACCGAAGGCGATGCTGACACAATCGAATTGGTTGTCCCCGAAAGCCAGCATCTCCGCATCCGCAAGGACATAGCCGACATTGCCGACAATGCCCCGATCGACGAGCCGGACGCGGCCGCGCGCCAGCATTGCGTCGTTGATGTCGGTCAGCACTACGAGTCCCGCGGGCCCGACGCGCTCGGCGAATCCCGCTGCGATGTCCCCCGTACCACCTGCCACGTCCAAAACGCGGTGACCTGGTCGTACACCGCTCTGACTGAGAGCAAAACGCTTCCACAATCGGTGCGCGCCGAGCGACATCAGATCGTTCATCAGGTCGTACTTCTCGGCCACGGACGTGAACACGCCGTCGACGAGTCCGGCCTTGTCGCGCACCCGTACGCGGCGGAAGCCGAAATCTGTGGTGCCTTCGGAGGGCTCCGCGGACGGGCTCACCGCTCGTTCCTCAGTTGCTGGGGCTGGGTTGTCGCTGGTAACCGGCCTGCCGCAGCCGCGCGAGGTACTCATTCCAGTACTCCGCTTGGTGTACGCCAAGCTCGTAGAGCGTCTCCCAGGAGTAGATGCCCGTGTCGTGTCCGTCGTCGAAGCGGAGCACGACGGCGTACGTACCCACCGGTTCGATCGCGGTGATGTTGACGTTCTCCTTGCCGGTTTGGAGGACCGCTTGTCCGGGGCCGTGCCCCCGCACTTCCGCCGAAGGCGAAAAGACGCGCAGATACTCACAGGGCAGATCGAAGTGGCTGCCATCGTCGAAGTGGAGCTCCAGATAGCGGGACTTCTGATGCAGCTTGATGTCGGTGGGTCGGGGAGCGCGCGCCATCGCGAAATCGCCACGGGCTGGTTGAACGTAGCCCGATTATAGCGTCACCGCCCACCCGCCCGCGCGGCGCGACGACGCGCGCCCATCATTCCGGCCGCGGACCGCTGCCGCCGCGCCGGGGGTGCGTGGCCTGGGCAGCTCGGTGCGAAGTTGATTTCCGTCCTCGGATAGCGGCAGGCACCGGTCAGGGCCCGTCGCCTACCAGACGCTCTCGCCGCAGCGAGGGGCTAGCGGTCTGCGTCCGATGACGGAGCGCAGGCCGGTGAGGTTGCCCGTCGCCTCAGTCGCCGCCAGCTTGCAGCCAGCCCGCTACACGACCGGCGAAATAGCTCAAGATGGCGTCAGCGCCCGCCCGCTTGAAAGCGATCAGCGATTCGAGCACAACCGACTTCTCGTCGAGCCAGCCATTGGTCGCGGCGGCACGGATCATGGCGTATTCGCCGCTCACCTGGTAGGCCAGCGTGGGCACCCCGAAGCGCTCCTTTACGCGGCGAATGATATCGAGATAGGGCAGTCCCGGCTTCACCATCACCATATCCGCCCCCTCGGCGAGGTCGAGGGCCACCTCGTGCAGTGCTTCGTCGGAGTTGGCCGGATCCATCTGGTAGCTGTACTTGTTGCCGCCGCCGAGGCTGCCCGCTGATCCGACCGCGTCGCGAAACGGGCCGTAGAAACTGGAGGCGTACTTGGCTGAGTAGGCGAGGATGCGGACGTTGGTGTGTCCAGCTTCCTCCAGCGCCTGCCGAATAGCACCGATCCGGCCGTCCATCATGTCCGACGGTGCCACCACGGATGCGCCGGCGTCCGCATGCGACAGCGCCTGGCGCACCAGCACCTCGACGGTATCGTCATTGACCACATACCCCGCGCTGTCGACGAGTCCGTCTTGACCGTGACTGGTAAACGGGTCGAGTGCGATATCCGTGATGACACCCAGATCCGGGCAGCGGTCACGAAGCGCTCTCACGCTCCTCTGAATCAGGCCACCGGGGTTGTAGGCTTCGTCAGCGAACTCACTCTTCTTCGAGGCAGGAACGACCGGAAAAAGCGCCACGGCCGGAACGCCCAGCTGCGCCAAGCGCTCCGCTTCCGCCAACAGCAGGTCCAGACTCAACCGCTCGACGCCGGGCATCGACGGCACGGGCTCGCGATGGGACTGGCCCTCGCAGACGAAAAAAGGCTGGACGAGGTCATCGCTGCTCAACTGATGCTCGCGCATGAGCCGGCGGCTGAACTCATCTCGGCGCATGCGGCGCATGCGCGTGGTGGGAAAGTCGCCGCGCACGCCCGACGATCGCATGCGGCCCCCGGCACCCGGTGGATCAGCGACCACCGGGCTCATCTTCGCTCGTGTCACCATCACTCTTCGCCTCAGGGCTCCGTTGCCGCTCCTCGTAGTCGCCTTCCAGCCGGGTGTCCGGTCAGAGGCGCTCTGGCGCGGCGCGCGACGCCGCGAGCGCCGCCCCGCCGCCGCTGCCCGCGTGGACCCTCGTCCTGGTCACCGCCCGCTACCTGCCCCCCGCCTTCCTCTTGGCCGTCACCTTCTTGCGGGAAACCGCCTTCTTCCTGGCCGTCGCCTTCTTGCGGGTCACCGCCTTCTTCTTGGTCGTCACCTTCTTGCGGGTCACCGCCTTCCTCTTGGCCGTCACCTTCTTGCGGGAAACCGCCTTCTTCCTGGCCGTCGCCTTCTTGCGGGTCACCGCCTTCTTCTTGGTCGTCACCTTCTTGCGGGTCACCGCCTTCTTCTTGGTCGTCACCCTCTTGCGGGCCACCGCCTTCTTCCTGGCCGTCACCTTCTTGCGGGTCACCGCCTTCTTCTTGGTCGTCACCTTCTTGCGGGCAACCGCCTTCTTCTTGGCCGTCGCCTTCTTGCGGGCAACCGCCTTCTTCCTGGCCGTCACCTTCTTGCGGGCAACCGCCTTCTTCTTGGCCGTCACCTTCTTGCGGGTCACCGCCTTCTTCTTCGCCGCCAGCTTTTTCTTGGTCGTCGGCCGCTTGGCAGCGCTGACCCCCCGCGCGACTTCCGCGACTTGCTCGGCGGACGGAGCCACCGCTGCGGAAGGTTTCGCCACCGCTGCCGCAGCGCGTGCCACCACGGGCTCACGCACCGTCCGCGGCCGCGCCGGCACCGGCTTGCGCCGCATTAGTCGGGTCTTGTGCACCTCACCGCCGGATATGGTCGAGACCGTCGTGACTGAAGCGACTTCGCGGGCAGCGACGCCGCTGACCTTGACCTCGAGTGGGCGTATGTCGGCGTCAACGATGTCGCAGATTCGGTGGAACACTTCCTCGACGCCGCCGCTCGCCTTGACGGTTCGAAGCTTCTGCTGCGCCTTGTAGTACGCGATAAGCGGCGCAGTCTCGCGTTCGTAGACGTCGAGCCGATTGATGACCGTCGCCTTGTTGTCGTCGGCGCGGCGCACGAGATCCCGGGCACCGCACGCATCGCAGACGCCACGTTTTTGAGGGGGCGCAAAATAGTCATTGTAGATGGCGCCACAGGACGTGCAGGTCAGGCGGCCGGTCAGCCGCTTGATCAGCTCCCCACGCTCGACCACCACATGAAGGGCTATCTGCACGGGTCGCCCCAGCCAGCCCAGACGGTTGTCGAGCGCCTGCGCCTGGGGAATGTTTCGCGGAAAGCCGTCGAGCAGGAACCCACGTCGCGAGTCGGAGTCCTGCAGGCGGCCCTCGATGAGCTGGAGAACGACGGCGTCCGGCACCAGCGACCCTGCCTCCATGGCCACCCTGGCCTGCTCACCGAGCTCGCTTCCCGTCTCAACGCTGGCGCGCAGCAGATCTCCCGTCGAAATGTGAGGGATCTTGTAGGTTTCGCAGAGCAGCCGGGCCTGGGTACCCTTGCCAGACCCTGGCGCTCCCAACAAAACGATGCGCATTTGTCGATTCCCTCAAGCGTCCTGCTCCACGCAGCCGGCGCCGTCCTGGGCCGGCGTACTTCTGGCCGGCGCTACACTACCGCCTGACTTCCGCGTCGTCAATCGCACCGGCAACGACATCCAAGGCAGGGTGCGGGCCCGCCGCCAATGGCACCCAGCGGCTGCCGCAGCCGTTCTCACATCTCGGCTCCGTGCCGAACCGGCAAGTTCCCGGCACGAACCAGCCCTGCGCCTGCGTACTCGCACCCCTCGATACACGGCGTCTCCGAAGCCGCTCGACTTCAGGTGTCTGTCGACGTATTCGATTCTGCCGCCGGGCATCACCGTGCAGTGAGAAAACGCTTCGGCTCTGCTGCCGGACCACCGAGATGAATCCCGGCTGTGACGTTACTCCTCTTCGGTTAAAGACCGGGCGATGTTGTGACAGAATATCGGTCCAATTCAGGAGCGTGCCGTGACCACCCCACCGGAGTATCCTCCTAGCGCGTTGACGGTTGTCGGTGCCTGTCTCGAAGGGCGCGGCCCAAAAACCTGTGCACTTCGCCTCGCCGACAACGAGCTGCGTGTCGCCGCGATGGGCAAGGATCTGACCGCGCCCCCCACGGTCCATCTGGCAGGCCCGCGGCCGCAAATTCATCGATGCGAATTTCGCCGAAAATCGCTTGCGCGACCTGCTTCTCTAAACTTCGACGAGCAGTTCCGCGCAGACCACAGCAGCTACGACGACCTTGAGCAGTGAGACCACAGAGAACGAGAGCGCCCGCTCCGCAGCCGGCAGACGATTATTGCGGGCCGGCAGAGAGTCGGAGCGAGTCAGCGCGGCACGGGTGCGCTGATCCGACGATGTGAGGAGATTGAAGTGGCGAAACCAAAGAACGCACTTTATGCGCAATCCGGAGGCGTCACCGCCGTCATCAACGCAAGCGCGTGCGGCGTCATCGAGACCGCTCGCCGCCACCGTCGACGAATTGGCAAGGTCTACGCCGGCCGCGATGGCATCATCGGTGTGCTCACCGAGGATTTGATCGACACCGGCGCGGAATCTCCGCAAGCCATCGCAGCGCTCAGGCATACACCGGGCGGCGCATTCGGTTCCTGCCGCTACAAGCTCAAGGGCATCGAAGAGAACAAAGCGCAGTACGAGCGGCTCATGAAGGTGTTCGAAGCACACGACATCGGCTATTTCTTCTACAACGGCGGGGGGGACTCTCAGGACACGGCACACAAAGTGTCGCTGCTCGGCGAGAGGATGGGCTATCCGATCACCTGCGTAGGCATTCCCAAGACGGTCGACAACGATCTTCCGGTCACCGACAGCTGTCCCGGCTTCGGTTCAGTGGCGAAATACGTCGCGACATCGATCCGCGAGGCCGCTTTCGATGTCGCCTCGATGGCACGTACGTCGACGAAGGTCTTCGTGCTCGAAGTGATGGGTCGACACGCCGGGTGGATTGCAGCGGCGGGCGGCCTCGCCGCGGAGCGATCCAGCGACGCGCCGCACCTGATATTGTTTCCGGAGATCGCCTTCGACGAGGACGCTTTTCTCGAGCGCGTGGAGGCCAACGTGGCCAGGCATGGCTATTGTGCGATGGTCGTCTCGGAGGGCGTCCGGGACGGCGGTGGCCGATTTCTGTCCGAGGCTGGAACACGGGACGCCTTCGGCCACGTCCAGCTCGGTGGAGTGGCCCCGGTCATCGCCCAGCTGATCAAACAACGACTCAATCTCAAGTATCACTGGGCAGTGGCCGACTACCTGCAGCGCTCCGCACGCCACATCGCGTCGAAGACAGACGTAGAGCAGGCCTACGCCGTGGGTCGTGCGGCAGTCGAGTTCGCCCTGCAGGGGCACGGTTCGGTGATGCCCACAATCGTTCGCGAGTCGGACAATCCCTACCGTTGGAAAGTCGGCATGACGCCGCTCGCCAGCGTGGCCAACGTCGAAAAAACGCTGCCGCGCAGCTACATCAGCCGCGACGGCTACGGCATAACCCGGCGCTGCCGCACCTACCTGGCGCCACTGATCGAGGGCGAGACGCCGCCACCGTTCAAGAATGGCTTACCCCAGTACGTCACGTTGAAGAACAAGCGTGTACCGAAGAAGCTGAGAACACGGTTCACGATCTAGCAAGCCCGGCAACGACGCTCGCCAAAGGCCGCAGTGTCATTGCGGTACGGGCCGCATTCGCCGGTGTGGACGGACAGGGTCCCGCTCGCCCCGTTCCCGCCGAGGCGAGCCGTGCGCAAGGTCAGGCTATCCTCAGTCGACTCATCGACGAATTCACGATGCACCGATTGGCGGCTTCGACTCGAAAGCGCCGTTGGACACCCCGGGAGCGGCCGCTAACCGGTCGGGGCATCGAGACTCCGCCCACCTAGGCGTCCATGGGGGAGGCACTGCGCGGATCTCCCGCGCACCGCCGGTGCAGACCGCTAGCCCAGTAGCGGCGCGATCACGAGACTCACGATGGCCATGACGTTGATCAGGATGTTCATCGACGGCCCCGACGTGTCTTTGAATGGATCGCCCACTGTATCGCCTACCACCGCAGCCTTGTGAACGTCGGAGCCCTTGCCGCCTAGATTGCCGCGCTCGATGTACTTCTTGGCGTTGTCCCAGGCGCCGCCAGCGTTGGCCATGGTGAGCGCCAGCAGCACGCAGCCAAGCAGTGCGCCCCCGAGCATACCGCCGAGGGCGGCCGGGCCCAGCAGGAAACCGACCAACACCGGTGCAGCCACAGCCAGCACACCGGGGGCGACCATACGCCTGAGCGCGGCCTTTGTCGCGATGTCGATGCAGCGCTCCGTGTCGGGCTCGGCCTTGCCCTCGAGCAGACCGGGAATCTCACGGAACTGGCGACGAATCTCGTGAATCATGTCGAACGCGGCATCGCCCACGGCGGTCATCGTCATGCTGCTAACCAAGAATGGGAAGATACCACCCAGAAACATGCCGGACAGCACCAGCGGGTCGTTGATCTGCAGCTCGAAGTCCGGCACGTGAGTAGCCACCGTCTCGATAAACGCCGTTATGATGGCCAGCGCCGCCAGCGCCGCGGCGCCGATGGCGAACCCCTTGCCAATGGCCGCCGTGGTGTTGCCGAGCTCGTCGAGCGAATCGGTAATGCTGCGGGTTTTGGGACCGAGTGCTGCCATCTCCGCGATGCCGCCAGCGTTGTCGGCGACCGGTCCGTAGGCGTCGATCGCCATCGTGATGCCGACCGTCGCCAGCATGCCGACCGCGGCGATGGCAACACCGTAAAGACCGGCCAGCTGACTGGCCACGAGAATGATGACGCAGATCATCAGCAGCGGCACGACGACCGACTGCATGCCAGTAGCGATGCCCGCGATCATGACCGTCGCCGGTCCGGTCTCCCCGCCCTTGGCAATCTTGCGAATCGGTCTGCCGCCGGTGTAGTACTCCGTGACAAGACCGATGACGATGCCGCCGAGGGCACCGACGAGCACCGAAACCCACACCTTCAGTGAGACGCCAATAATCGGGATCACGGCAAGCGCAACGACCATGAACAGCAGCGACGCCCCCATCGTGCCAATGCGCAGCGCCACCTCCGGCGACTTGTCGGAGAACTGCCGTACCAACCCGATGCCGATGAGCGAGCAGATGATACCGGCGGAGGCCAGGCCCAGCGGCAGGAACATCAGGTCCTGCCTCGCACCCAGAACCTCCAGGACCGACACCGACAGCGTCGAGGCGATGGCAATGCTCGCGATCATCGCACCGCAGTACGACTCGAAGATGTCCGAGCCCATGCCGGCCACATCGCCAACGTTGTCACCGACGTTGTCCGCGATTACCCCCGGGTTGCGCGGGTCATCTTCGGGAATACCCGCCTCGACCTTGCCAACCAAATCGGCGCCCACATCGGCGCTCTTGGTGAAAATGCCGCCACCGACGCGGGAGAAAAGGGCGACGGTCGAGGCGCCCATGCCGAATCCGTGGATCACGTGCGCGGTTTCCGGGTCACCGCCGAAAAACAGATAGAGGATGCCCAGCCCGAGCAAACCCATGGCGGCAACGCTCAAGCCCATGATCGAGCCGCCGAAGAAGGCCACCGTCAGGGCAGCCGCGGCGCCGTCGTCGTGGGCGGCCGTGGTCGTGCGCACATTGGCCTTGGTGGCCGTGTACATGCCGATCAGGCCCGCGCTCGCAGAAGCGAGCGCACCGACCACGAACGCGAACGCGGTGCGCCAACCGAGGTCAGAGAACAGTATCAGAAGGGTTACGATACCGCCGAATATGGCGAGCACCTTGTACTCACGCCGCATGAAGACCATGGCGCCCGTGTGGATCGCGTGCGAGATCTCTGCGACCTTGCCGATGCCCTCGGGGTAGCGCTTGACGAGGCCGAAGATGTACCAGGCGGAAACGAGCCCGAGGATGCCCAGCAGTGTGGGTATGAAGCCAACGGAAACCATGGTCTTCCCCTAAGAATCTAAGAATGCCACGTGAGAATATGTGGAAAACCGGCGAAGCTTACTGCCTAAGCCGATCTGCCGCAACTCGCGCAGCCCGTCCTCGGGGGCCGGGCGTCTGCCGTTAGCCGGACCGTTTTCGGGCACGCGGATGAGCTCTGTCGTACACTTTGGCGAGCTGCTGGAAATCGAGATGGGTGTAGATCTGCGTCGTCGCGATGTTGGCGTGACCGAGCAGCTCCTGCACGCCGCGCAGATCACTGCTTGACTCGAGGATGTGGCTGGCGAACGAGTGGCGCAAAAGGTGAGGGTGCACCCGGCAGCCGATCCCCTGGCGCAGCGCCCAGAGCTGGAGGCGGCGTTGAACCGATCGCCCGCCGAGTCGGTGCCCGCCCCGACCGACGAACAGCGCCAGCTCACCGTCGGCCGCCAGCCCCTGCCGCGCGGTGAGCCACGCCTCGAGGGCCCCCCGCGCATAGCGTCCGACCGGAACGACCCGCGTCTTGGCCCCCTTTCCCAACACCCGTACGGTGGCGTCGTTGAAATCGACGTCCCCGATATCGAGCCGCATCAGCTCCGCGAGCCGCAGACCGCTCGAATAAAGGAGCTCGATGATGGCCCGGTCCCTTACCGCAAGCGGGTCGGCGCCCGGCGCCTCGGCGAGCCGGGCCACCTGCTCTGCCGACAGCGTCCGCGGCAGGCGCCGGGACGCTTTCGGCGCCGCAACGCCGTCGAAGGGGTTGTGCGTAACCGCGTGCTCGCGCACTAGGAATCGGAAGAACGCTCTACCGGCCGACAGCATTCGTTGAATGCTGCGTCCCGACAGGCCTCGACCGTGCAGCTCAGCGGCGAACGCCCGTGCGTGGGCTTGTCTCAGCATTCGCCAAGAGACCACGTCGCGGCGGCCGAGGAAGACCGCTAACCGCCCCACGTCGCGCCGATAGGCTTCGATCGTGTGCGACGACAATCGGCGCTCGTTGCCAAGATGGCCGAGGAAGGCATCGACGAGCGCGCGTTCGGCGGCTGCCAGCGTTGAGGATGCCGACGCCGTCGTGCGCTCGCCGCCGCGGCGCCCCTCGGCGTCATTGGCCGCCATGGCCGCGCAGGCGCTCGGCGGCAGCCCCGACCAGCTCACCGAGACGATCGAGATACACCGTGCCCATACTCGGTCGAAAACGCTCGGGTTCGCTGGCGCCCAAGGCAAGAACGCCTATCACGGAGCCGTCGCTTACTGCGACCGGCACGATCGCGCAGGACCGAATGCGCTCGGCGTGCTCCGCGAAGAGATGGTCGAGCAGGGCGCTCGGTAGGCGGTCGTCACACACGCTCCGACCATGAGCCACCCGCTCGGCGAGAGCGTCGTAGCCGGCGGCCCCGTCGCCCTCGCGATCGCGCGACGCGGGGTCGATGGCAAGCCTGATTGTCACCCACTCGAGCTTGAACTCCGTCCTCACGACTTGCGCAAGCGCATGCAGCGGTTCGGAGCTCATCACCCGCGTGAGGTTGAGCGCTACGCGGTGAAGGCGCTGCCCCAGGCCCTCATTCTCCCTGGCCGTCTCGACGATGTCCTGCAGACGCTGCTCGAGGGCTTTCAGCCGCGAGCGCAGCACATCGAGCTGGCGCTGGGCGAGCGGGATCACGGCAGCCTCGCCGGTGACGCCGTTCGAAAGTCCGGCGAGCACCTGTGGATGGCGTTCGAAGAAATCAGGGGTGCGGTGCAGATACTCGATTACATCTCGTTCTTGTTGCGACGCGTTGTCGTCGCTGCGATGTCCGTCTTCCTGGCTCATAGCTGGCTGAGATCCACCTTACCTTCGAATACCGTCTTGGCCGGCCCGCTGAGCAGGACGGGGCTGTCATCGCCCGGCCAACTCACGCCCAGCCGACCGCCCGGCAGTGCCACCGCCACCGTCGGGTCCAACAGCCCGAGACGCCGACCTGCCACCACTGCGGCGCATGCCCCGCTGCCACATGCCCGCGTCTCACCCACGCCCCGCTCGTGCACCCGCAGCCGGATCGACCCACGGTCGACGACCTGCGCGAACCCGACGTTGGCGCGATCGGGAAACCGGGCATGATTCTCTATTTGAGGCCCGAGCACGGCAACGGGGGCCTGTGCGACGTCGTCGACGAAAAGGACCGCGTGCGGGTTACCCACGGCGAGCACCGCTATGCGGACACGGCAACCGTCGACCTCGAGATCGTACTGCGCCTGCTGCGCATCGGCGAGGAACGGGACGCCCGGGGGCTCGAAGCGCGGCACGCCCATGTCGACGCGCACCTCGTCGGAATCATCGATATGCAACGTCAGCAAACCCGTCATCGTCTCCACGACGATCTCACGTCTTCGGGTCAACTCGTTGTCGAGAAGAAACCTACCAAAACAACGGGCCCCGTTGCCGCATTGGCCGACCTCACCACCGTCAGCGTTGAAAATGCGCATTCGGAAATCGGCGCCGTTGGCGAGCGCCTGCTCGGCCACCAAAATTTGGTCACAGCCGATGCCCGCGTGCCGGTCAGCGATGCGCGCCGCGATGCGAGGCTCCAACGCCACAGCCTGGCGGATGCCGTCGAAGACCACGAAATCGTTGCCCAGGGCCTGCATCTTGGTGAACTTCAGCGTTGGGTTATCGGTCGACATTGCATACCACGCGCGTCACTGCGGCCAACACGCCCGCGGCCGTGGAGTGGGGCGGCCACACCGGCCGACTCTGCTTTGCTCCGCTCCGAACCCGTCACGGCCTGGTGCCGGCTCTTCGTCGCGCCTCATCAGCCCCGCCGGGCGCGCTTCAGGCGAGCATCCCTCGACCTGCCGAGCGGCGCGCCCCGGGAGCCGATCATCTCGGAACACCATCCGCGTGCGCCTTCGATCGAGCGCCGCCGCCAAACCGGCCCGAGCCCTCAGCTCTCCGTGATCCCTTCCAGACAACGGCGCCAGGCATAGGCACGATCACCGACTGCCAGAAACCACGGGTTGAGGAGGCTCTCCTTATTGTATCGTAGCCGCTCGCCGCGCAAGTCGAACACCGCACCCCCCGCCACCTCTACGACGCAATGCGCAGCAGCAACGTCCCATTCGGACGTCGGCCCCAGACGAGGGTAGACATCTGCCCGACCTTCGGCGACCAGACACAGTTTGAGCGCGCTGCCCATGCTCAGCAGCGCGGCCTCACCCTCGGCACGCTGAAGATTCCCCATGAATTGCTGCAGGCGTGGACTGGCGTGCGAACGGCTGGCCACCACCACCGCCGATCCGCCACGGTAGCCGCGCGTATGAATCGGCGTCGGCGCTTCATCACCGCTCACGCGGTAGGCACCGACACCCACCGCGGCGTAATGCACCAACGACTGTGCCGGCGTGCACACCACCCCCAGCACAGGCTCGGTGCCGCAAACGAGCGCGATGTTGACGGTGAACTCGCCGTTGCGCTTGATGAATTCCTTGGTGCCGTCGAGCGGATCGACGAGCCAGAAGGTCGGCCATGCCTGCCGCGTATGGAGATCGAGCTCGGCGGACTCCTCGGAGAGCACCGGAATGTCGGCGGTCGACGCGCCGAGCCGCGCGCAGATCAGCTCATGGGCGTGTCGATCCGCCGTGGTCAAGGGACTCCCGTCGCCCTTCGCCTCGACATCGAAGCCGCCCGCATAGACCTCCATGATGCGGTCACCCGCCGCGCGCGCCGTGGCGATGACCTCTGGCAGCAGATCGCCGAGGCTTGTGCTATCGATCCGCTGCACCCCTCATCACCTCCGCCGTGCGAGCCATTCCCGCAGCAGGTAGACCGCAAGCACGCAGCGCGCATCGCTGAAATCCTCTCGCCCCAGCAGCCCCTCGCAGTCCGCAAGCGGCCAGTAGACCCGCTCGGGCGCCTCGGGCTCGTCGCCCTCCAGCGGGTCGGAATAAAGCTCCGTAGCGATGAACACGTGGGTTCGGTAATTGGCGTACCCCGGCGACAGCGAAACCGTTTTCAGCCTCTCGAGCCGCCGCGCGCCGCAACCCACCTCCTCACGCAGCTCGCGCAGCGCGCACGCGTCGGCCGATTCACCGCCGTCGATCTTGCCGCGCGGAAAACCGAGTTCGTACTGCTCTATGCCGACCGCGTACTCGCGTACCAGCACCATCTGCTCCCGCTCGAACAGCGGAATGACGAGCACGGCGCCCCGGCCGGTGCCCATGAGGCGCTCAAAACGGGCCTCTACCCCATTGGAGAAACGCAGATCGACGGCTTCGACGCGAAACAGGCGTGTGGTCGCGACAACGCGACTTTTCACGATCTCTGGCTTTTGCTTCACTACCCGGAGCGGCTTGTCGACACGATGTGTCGCGCGCAGGGTAACCCAAACACCGCGCGCGGGCCACAATCGCCATCGACACGACGTGCCTCTACGCCGAACGGTGTTTCCTAGTAGACTATCCGCACTCCTCCCAGCCCAGTGGTGAGAACAGCGCGTGATCGTTATCGAAGAGGATAGAGAGCTGCTGAGAGTCCACGTCTACGGCGAACTCACGGTCGACGACTTCCGTGAGTTCGAACAGGCGGTCGCCGGAGAGCTCAAGCGCTACCCCCAGGTGGATCTGCTGCTGGATTTTCGCAATATGACGGGATTCACGCTCGACGCCGCTCTGGAGGAAATCCAGTTCAACCGCAATCATGCGGGCGACTACAAGCGCATCGCCGTGGTGACGTCGGATCAGTGGCTGACCTGGGTCAGCTGGCTCGCCGGCGTGTTCGCCCATGCCGATGTACAGCGGTTCCCCGACGTCGATGACGCCGAGACCTGGCTCGCACAGGCCCCGCCCCATCGGTCTTGAGCCGACGCCTGACGAACTCGGGTCGAGCGGTGGAGAAGCACAGCGGCGCGCCTCGTCGATGACGCCGCGGCAGAGGTATCAGGCAGACCTCGAGCGCGGCGGCTTCGACTACGACGCGGCGCAGGCAGCTGCCGTTGAACGTCTACAGCAGCTCTACGAACAGCTCTCTAGCACAGTGGCGCCTCGACACGGTCTGTTGCGACGCCTGTTTGCGCGCGGCCACAGCCGGGCGTCAACGGAGGTCCGCGGTATCTACCTCTGGGGAGATGTCGGTCGCGGCAAAACTCACCTGGTCGACAGCTTCTACAGTTGTATCACCCGTGGCGAAAAGCGTCGGCTCCATTTCCACCGCCTGATGCAGTCGGTACACAGCGAACGCCGACGGCTCGAGCGGGAGCGCGACCCGCTCACGGTGATCGCGGCTCACCTGGCCGACTCTTGCCGAGTGCTGTGTATCGACGAATTCCACGTCGCCGACATTGGCGACGCCATGATACTCGCTGGATTGCTGCGCGCGCTGTTCCAGCGGGGGGTGACGCTGGTTGCCACGTCGAACGTCCCGCCCGAGGATCTTTACCGCGGGGGGCTGCAGCGCGAGCAGTTCCTGCCGGCCATCGACCTGATCAAGAGGCACATGGCCGTCGTCGAGCTGGCGGGGGCGGTCGACCACAGGCTGCGAAGACTCGATCGTGCTCCCGTGTACTACCACCCGCTCGACGATGCGGCCGAGCTCGGGCTGTCCCGGTGTTTCGAGGCCCTGGCGCCGCACACCCGGGCGGACGGCGCCAGCACCATCGAGATCCTCGGCCGCCAGATCGATGCTCGACGGGTAGCCAGCGGCGTCGCATGGTTCGATTTTCACGCGCTGTGTGATGGACCCCGCTCTACGGCCGATTACATCGAGCTGGCCCGTTGCTATCACACGGTTCTGCTTTCCGCCGTCCCCCGCCTGGGAGTCGACCACGCTGATCAAACCCGCCGACTGATTGAGCTCGTCGACGAGTTCTACGACCGCAACGTCAATCTCGTCGTCTCCGCGGAGGCCGCGCCCCGCGAGCTCTACGCCGGCGATCGCCTTCGCGACACCTTCGCGCGCACCGCGAGTCGCCTCGAAGAGATGCAATCGCACGACTATCTCGCGCGTCCTCACCGCCCATGAACGATCGCGCACAGGCACCGCTGGTGTGCCCCGAGCAACGCGTTGTGCCGGAGTGGATCGACTACAACGGCCACATGAACGTGGCGTACTATGTGCTCGCCTTCGACAGATCGGTCGACCATTTTCTCGACAGCCTCGATATCGGCCCAGGTTACGCCGCCCGCGGCGGCGGGTCGTGCTTCGTGGTCGAAAGCCACGTCTGCTACGTTCGCGAGCTCACCGAGGGCGCGCCGATTGCCACGACGTGCCAGCTGCTCGACTGGGACACCCGGCGCATCCACTATTTCCTCGAGATGCGCCACGGCGCACTGGGCTACCTCGCCGCCACCTCGGAGCAGCTCACCGTGCACGTGAACTTGGCAACGCGTCGAGCGGATGCGCTGCCCCCCGAGGCACAGGCGCGGCTGGGCCAGCTCGCCCACACCCACGCCGCGCTACCGCGGCCTGCGCGCGCCGGACGCGTCATGGGAATCCCCCGCCGCTGACGCCGTTGCCCGCCCGGCGGCCGCGGCCGGGCCCGCAGGCGTCGACTAAGCGCCGGTCTTCTCCGGCGACGCGGCTTCCACCTCGCGCAACACCCGCGTCAGCCTGTCGATGACGTCGGGCGCCTCGCTGTAGCCCCAAGCGACGGCGTAGCCCGTCGCGCCGTTCGGCGCGAGGATCAAGCTCGGAAACCCCTGAACGCCAAACCGGTCCCGGGTTGCGAAGTCGGCCTGCAGCCGCTCGGCCACGGCGTCCGCGTCCAGGTCGCGGGCGAAATGCTCCGGATCGAGGCCGATCTCGGCGGCCAGCTCGAGCAGCGTATCGCGGTCGGACGGGTTGCGCGCCTGCATGTAGTAGGCGTCCTGAATCGCCTCGATCATCGCCGCTTCGGCCGAGTCGCGCTGCAGCGCCGCCGCCACCACGGCACGACAGGCGGGATATGTTGAACGCCGCGGCTGGCAGCGAGTCCAGAATTCGAAGTTGAATTGCGCACCCGTGCGCTCGGCGATCAGCCGCCACACCGACTGCAGATGCCGCTGCATGGCCGGCGACATCGGTTGATCCGAGTCCGGTGCGAGGCCGCCCATGACATAGCGCACGGCAACACCCTCGGGCAGCCAGGCGACAACCCGCCGCCAGTGCGGCCGGAATGCCCAGCACCAGCTGCACATCGGATCGAGAACATAGTGCAGCGTTGCGATCATGACTGCTCACTCGCCTGCGGCACGCTCACCGGCCGGCGTCCAGTTTGATGCGCCCTACGACCGCCCTTCGGGCGCGCTGTCGCGCGCATGCGCGATCGTTGAAGTGCTCGACCAAGTCCTCGGCGAGTCGCCGGTAGGCGAGGCGACGCCGAGCCCGAATCTCAACCCCTGACGGCAGCCCCCGCGCGTGAGCGAGATCGCCGGTTTGCCCAACAGTGTCGAGCACCGAAACGGGGCAGTCGGCGGCCCCCGTCACCGCGACACACGGACACCGACTTCGCCCTCGGTCGCCATGGTTCGGGTGGACGGCCCGTACGAGGATCACCCATGGTAACCCAGGGATTTCGGACGACCAACGGCGAGCACAAAAAAACAGATTCATCTCGTGCAATGTATGGCAACATACATCGTTGAGGCGGGGCAGCAGCACAGACGCCGGAGGCGCTGCAAGCGGTGAGGCGCTGCTCGCAACCGGGCTGTGACAGCCGCGCGCGCGGTGGGGGTGTCGCTCCGGCGTTGCGCAAACGTCTCAGCATGCTGCAACATTGAAATCCGCCGCTGCGGCCACCACATCGAGGGTACAACCGAGAGGCCAGCCAAACGTGGAGAAAACAGCGCGATTCCAGATAGGTCAGGTGGTGCGCCACCGCTTCTATCCGTTCCGGGGTGTGATCTTCGACGTCGACCCTGAGTTCAACAACACTGACGAGTGGTACCAGTCCATTCCGAAGGACATTCGTCCGCGCAAGGATCAGCCGTTTTACCACCTGCTCGCAGAGAACGACGAGACCAGCTACGTGGCCTACGTTTCCGAGCAGAATCTCGTCGTCGACGATACGGGCGCCCCGGTCAATCACCCCGCCATCGGTGACATGTTCGACAGTTTGCAGGACGGCATCTACACGATGCGCAGCCAACGCGCCCACTGAAGCACCGTATCGAATCAGCTCCGGACCTCGAGCAAGCGGGCGCCGCCCTGCTCGACATACTAGGCCCCCTGCAACGACGACGTCGGCCCTGCTCCGTGGCCGCCCGCGTCCCTCGACCACACCGCCGCCGCTAGCCACAGCCGCCGACAGCGCGCATGGCGCCGTGGCGCCGACGCGGCTGGGTCGATGCCGCGATAAGCAAGGCCAACGCGGCGAGCCCCGACAGCGAGCTGGTCTCGCCGCTGGCATCGTGAGTTGGGCAGAGGGACCCGTCGCAACCGCCGGGGGATGTCTCGCCTGAGCGCGGCGCGGCGTGTGAACCAGCACACGCCGGGCGCCCGTCCGCCGCCCCCAGCGCTTGCGAAGGGTGCCCAAAGTACCTACTCTAAATTAGGGGGATGAGAATAATCGTTTGGGTGCGGGCGACATGAACTTCGAGCAAGCACGCTTCAACATGATCGAGCAGCAGATCCGGACTTGGGACGTCCTGGATCAGCGGGTGCTGACGGCGCTTGCGAACGTCCGCCGCGAAGACTTCGTCCCGCAGCGATTCCGTGAGCTCGCTTTCGCAGACATGAGCCTGCCCATCGGTGAGGGCGAGTTCATGATGCAGCCCAAGGTCGAAGCGCGCCTGGTGCAAGAGCTCGACCTGCAGCCGAACGACAAGGTTCTGGAGGTTGGCACCGGCAGCGGCTACCTGACAGCGCTGATGGCAAGCCTGGCCGGTTATGTCTACAGCGTCGAGATCAAGCCGCAGCTGGCAGAGAGCGCGCGGGCTCGGCTCGACGCTCAGGGGGTGTCGAACGTAACGATCGAGGTGGGCGACGCCTCGCAGGGATGGCCGCGTCACGGGCCCTATGACGGCATCGTCATCACCGGCTCGGTTCCGACGCTGGCAGACTCGTTCAAAGAAAGCCTGGCGACGGGGGGCAGGCTGGTGGCGATCGTCGGCGGGCCTCCGGTCATGGAGGCGGTGCTGGTGCGCCGCATCGATGAGACCGGATGGAGCACATGCTCGCTTTTCGACTGCAGCATTGCGCCGCTCGTCAATGCCGTGCCCGAGCCGACATTCGTTTTCTAGATGCGGACGGACGAAAAGCGATGACACGCTTCGGACTGTGGTCACTGAAGCTCATCGGCGTCTCGATGCTGCTCGGTGCCTGGCAGGGCTCCCATGCCAATGACTTGTGGTCGATCTACGAGCTCGCTATCCAGGGCGACCCGATCTACCGCGCGGAGCAGTTCAAGTCCGAATCGAACCTTCTACGGGTGCCGGAGGCACGCTCGGCTCTGCTACCGAGCTTCACGGGAACGCTGGGGCGCGACCGGATCAAGGAGGATCTCACCACAAAAGCGGAATTTTTCAGCGAAGGGCGCGCGACGTACAACAGAGATTTCCTCAATTTATCCCTAACGCAGAGCGTCTTCGACCGACAGCGAATCATCGGTTACGCGCAGGCCAAGGATGAAGCCACGCTGGCGGGAATCGAGCTGGAGGAGGCTCGACAGGATCTACTGCTGCGCATTGCCACGGACTACTTCTCGGTGCTGGCTGCCCGGGACAATCTCGATCTCGCCCAGAGCAACAAGGCGACCATCGCCGAGCAGCTCGAGCTGGCCGAGGAACGCCTCGCGGTCGGGCTCGGGACTATGACCGATCTTTTCGACGCGCAGGCGCGATTCAAGCTCGCCGAGGCCGACGAGATCCGCTCGCAGGTTCTGCTCGAGGACGCGCGCCAGGCGTTGGCGCAGCTAATAGGCCAGCCGCCGGGCGAGCTCCGAGCGCTGCGGCCGGAAACACCACTGGAACCGCCCCAGGGTGACATCGAGGCGTGGGTGCTCCGGGCCCTCGCCGAAAACACCGGCGTACTCGTAAGCAGCCAGCTCGCCGAGATTGCCCGCAAGGAAATCGACCGCCGCCGCGCGGGCCATTTACCGGTTGTCGATTTTCTCGTTGATCAGCGCTTCAACGAGGCGGACGGCAGTCTCGCAGGTCCGGGCAGCGACTTCGATCGCACCGATATCATTCTGCAGCTGTCGGTGCCTTTTTACCGCGGCGGCCGCGTGTCGACGGAGACACGGCAGGCGGCGCTGCTTTACAGTGCGACACTCGAGAACCTCGAGAACAGCAAACGCACTGCCGAACGAGCGACGCGACTCGCCTACAACGACGTCGCCACTGACGTGCCCCGCGTGCTGGCGCTCGAGCAGGCGGTCATCGCCAGCGACAGCGCCGTTGAGGCCAAACGCGAAGGCTTCGCTGCGGGCCTCGAGACGAACATCGACGTGCTCGATGCGCAGCGGGACCTGCTGCGCGCGCAGCGCGATTATCTGTTGTCGCGTTATGACTATATCCTGAACGTGCTCCGTCTCGAGCAGGCCGTCGGAGCACTGTCCGAGGACGACATCCAACGAATCAACGGCTGGCTGAAGTGAGCGGCAGCTGCTTCGACGCCGCCGCCAAATAGGGTTCGAGCACGGCCACCGTCCGACCCAGGGCGCCCCGGTTCTCCGCTACCATGCTGCGCCCCGTCTCGCCGACCTGGAAACGCAGGTTCGCGTCGCTCAGATAACGCGCGACGACGTGTTCCAACTCCGCACCGTCGGAGACCTGCTGACCTGCGCCGCGTTGCACCGTGATCAGGGCGATTTCGCCAAAGTTGTGCATGTGGGGACCAAAGACGACCGGCACACCCACCGCGCAGGGCTCCAGCACGTTGTGGCCCCCGATGGGAACGAGACTGCCGCCGACGAAAGCGACGTCGCCAGCCGCGTAGAAGATCGGCAGCTCGCCCATGGTGTCGCCGACGTACACCTCGACCTCCGCCGTTGGCCTCGGGCCCACGTCGGTGTGCCGGCGAACGGTGTGGCCGCGGCGGCGGCACATCCGGACCACCGTCGAGAAGCGCTCGGGATGGCGCGGCACGATCACCAGCAGCAGATCGGGGACATCCCGCCGCAGTCGCTCGTAGACATCGAGCAGCAGCTCCTCTTCGCCATCATGCGTGCTGCCCGCTACCCAGACTCGCCGGTCCCGCCCCCACTCGCGCCGCAAGCCGTCGGCAACTTCTCGCAGACTCGCCGGCAGCGCCACCTCGAACTTGATGCTGGCCGTCACCGACACGGCATCCCGTCGGGCCCCGAGACTGACGATGCGATCCGCATCGGCCCTGGTCTGCACCGCGAAAGCGGTGACCATCTCGAGAATCGGCCGTAGCAGCCAGCGCACACGCCGGTAGCGCCGGCACGACTTCGCGGACAAGCGCAGATTGGCGAAAACCGAGGGCGCACGACGTTCGGCGCACTGGCTGATGATATGGGGCCAGATCTCGGTCTCCATGATCACCGCCAGGCCCGGCTCGACGTGCGAGAGGAAACGCCGCACCGCGCCGGGAAAGTCGTACGGCGCGTAACAGTGTTCGACAGTGTCGCCAAGCGACTGCCGAACCTGAACCGACCCCGTGGGGGTCATGGTCGTCACCAGAATACGCCCGGCCGGGAAACGCGCTCGCACCGCCTTCACGAGGGGCACCGCAACGCGCACTTCGCCCACCGAGACCGCATGCACCCAGAGCAGATAGGGTCCGTGAGCGACGTTGGCGAATCCGAATCGCTCTGCCCAGCGCCGCCAGTAGGCAGGGTTGCGCAGGGCACGCACGATCAGATGCACGATAACGAAAGGCAGGCAGGCATACAGAGCGATGCGATAGACCCAAAGCGCGGGTCTGGCTCGCCGTATCAGCTGATCCGGCGGGGACCCCGGCATGTCACTCAGCGCGGGCGCCACATTCCGACCATCGGCCGCTATGCAACACCCGCCAGCCAGTCGCGGGGTTTCAGGTACACGTCGTAGAGCTCGGCTTCGGGCGTCCCCGGCTGTGGCTGCCAGTCATAACGCCACGTGACCCGGGGCGGCAGAGACATCAGGATGGATTCCGTGCGACCTTGTGACTGCAGCCCGAACAGTGTCCCCCTGTCGTAGACCAGATTGAACTCGACGTAGCGTCCCCGCCGATAGAGTTGAAACTCGCGCTGGCGCTTGCCGAAAGGCACGTCTTTGCGCCGCGCGACAATCGGCTGATAGGCCTTCGAGTAGCTGTCTCCCACGCTGCGCGCCAGCGCGAAGCAACGCTCGAAACCACCTTCGTTCAGGTCATCGAAGAAAAGCCCGCCGACACCCCGTGGCTCATTGCGATGCTTGATGTAGAAATATTCGTCGCACCAGCGCTTGAAGCGTTGGTAGGCGTCGGACCCATAAGCGTCGCACGCTTCTCGTGCAACGCGATGCCAGTGGACGACGTCGTCGATGAAGCCATAGTAGGGCGTGAGATCAAAGCCTCCGCCGAACCACCACACGGGACTGTCGCCGACGCCGGCCGCAAAGAACCTCACATTCATGTGCGACGTGGGCACATAGGGATTGTGCGGGTGCAGCACCACGGACACACCCATGGCCTCGAAGGGTCGGCCGGCGATCTGTGGCCGCTCCCTGGTCGCGGCCGGTGGCAGCGCCGAGCCCTGCACATGGGAGAAATTTACGCCGGCCCGCTCGAAAACAGAGCCATCGGCCAGCACCCTCGTTACGCCACCGCCGCCCGCGGTCCGCTGCCATCGATCCTCGCCGAATCGCCCGCTGCCGTCCTGCGATTCGAGCTCGCTACTCAGCCGAGCCTGCAGCCCGACCAAGTACTCGCGCACACGGGCCGTGTCGAAGCCGTCGTCGGCCACCGGCCACCCGCCCCGTGCCACCGGCGGCTAGTCAGCCGCTTCCCGCGGCGGCGCTGCCGCACGCACGACGACCCCTGTGACGCCATCGCGGATCTCCGTTGGCGCCAGCCCGCCGACGCGTCCCCGCACGATGTAGTCGATACTGCTGCCGAACATGCGTTGGACTTCGCGCGCTCGCGTCGCGGGCGGCCTGCCGTGGCGATTGGCGCTGGTGGACACAATGGCACCGCCGAACAGCTTGCACAAACGCGCCGCCCCGCGATGCGCGGTGATGCGCACGGCGATGCGCCGGTGGGCGCCGCGCAGCCAGGGCGAGACGCCCGGCCTCGCTGGAAGCAGCCACGTGTGAGGTCCCGGCCATGTCTCGAGCGCAGGTGCGAGAACGGAGGGATCGGAGAGATCGAGATAGGGCACCAGCTGCCCGATGTGTGCCCCGATTATGATCACCCCCATAGCGGGCGGTCGCCGCTTCAATCGCAACAGCCGGCGCAGCGCAGCGTGATTGCGGGGATCGCAGCCCAGACCGTAGCACGACTCGGTCGGATAGGCGACGATGCCGCCGCGTGCCAGAACGCGAGCGGCCTGCTCGAGTGCAGCAAGCACTCCCTCGCGACCCTCGTCGTGCAACGACACCACGCCCCCCGGCATCGTGCCCACGCCGTCACCTGATCGGGAAACCGAGCGCAAAGCGGCCGCTGCGCTGGAAACGCGATCGGCCGTCTGGTGCCTCACAGGAGCAAGCCGATGCTGAGGCTGGCCCACGCGCTTCAACCCGATGCCCCACCCGTGTCGCGCAGCCGTGTTTGCAACGCCGCATCCTTGGCGCGCACGTCGTCAGCGCCCGCCGAGCGTTCCAGGCGCAGCCGCTCGGCAAGCGCCGGGTCGTTCAGAGCCAGCATCTGCGCGGACAGGTAGGCGGCATTCTTGGCTCCGGCAGAGCCAATCGCGACGCACGCAACGGGGATCCCGCCCGGCATCTGGACAGTCGACAGCAGCGCATCCTGACCGCCGAGCGATCCCGCCGCAATGGGAATGCCGATGACAGGTTTAACGGTGAGCGCCGCGACGGCCCCCGCGAGGTGAGCGGCCAGACCGGCCGCCGCCACGAACACGGCGCAGCCGCGTGCCTCAGCGTCGCTCACGTACGCCCGAGTCGCCTCGGGCGTGCGGTGCGCAGAAGTGATCTTGGCTTCCCAGGGCACGGCAAGCCGGGTAAGCGTGTCGAGGGTCGCCTGAACCGTGGCCAGATCCGAGTCCGAGCCCATCAGCACCGCGACGAATGGTTGAGCTGTGTTCACCGTTGTCCTCCTCTATGCTCGCGGCGCACGGGCCTGGGACATCGACGCCTCAGGACCACGACGCCTGCTCGCGCGCCACGGCGCGCCATCCGATGTCGCTGCGGTGGTAGGCGTCACGCCACGTGATTTGCTCCACCGCGGCGTAGGCTCTCTTCTGAGCGGCGCTCACGTTCTCCCCTAGCGCCGTCACACACAGCACGCGGCCGCCGCTGGTGACCACGCCGCCATCGCTCAGGCGGGTACCGGCATGGAACACCTTGACGCCGTCGTCGTCTAACCGCTCGAGCCCCTCGATGGAATCGCCCGTTCGGTAGCGCCCCGGGTAGCCGCCGGCGGCCATGACCACGCCCAGCGCCGCACGGCTGTCCCACTGCACCCGGCACTGATGAAGCGTGCCGGACAACGCCGATTCACATATCTCCGCCAGGTCGGACTCAACGCGCATCAGCACCGGCTGCGTCTCCGGATCCCCGCATCGGCAGTTGAACTCGAGAACCTTCGGGTCACCGTTCTCGGTGATCATCAGCCCCGCGTAGAGAAACCCCGTGTAGCCCACGCCGTCGCGCGCCAGTCCGTTCACGGTGGGCTCGATAACCTCTCGAACGATGCGCGCATGCAGGGCATCGCTCACGATCGGTGCCGGCGAGTAAGCGCCCATGCCTCCGGTGTTGGGTCCGCGATCGCCGTCATCGCGGGCCTTGTGATCCTGAGAGGTGGCCAGAGCCAGCACGTTTTGGCCGTCGACGAGACAGATGAAGCTGACCTCCTCGCCGTCCAGAAACTCCTCGATCACCACCCGGCCGCCGGCGGCGCCGAAGCGCTCCTCGACTAGGCATTGGCGCGCCGCCGCAACGGCCTGTTCTGCCGTAGCCGCCACCGTGACGCCCTTACCCGCAGCGAGGCCGTCAGCCTTGACAACCAGCGGTGCGTCGTGCTGCTCGATATACCGACGGGCGGCATCGAACTCGCCAAACACCTCGAACGCGGCGGTGGGTATCCCGTGGCGCGTCAAACACGACTTGGCGAACGCTTTCGAGCCCTCCAGCCGGGCGGCCGCTGCCGTGGGGCCCAGACAGCGCAGACCGCGCGCGGCGAACACGTCGACGACGCCCGCCACGAGGGGACCTTCTGGTCCTACCACGGTGAAATCCACCGCGCGCCGATCAGCGAGCTCCGCCAACGCATCGATGTCCTCGACGCCCAAAGCGACGTTCTCGACCTTGGGCTCGGCAGCGGTGCCGGCGTTACCCGGCGCCACCAGCACGGCCTCGACGGCAGCGGACTGCGCAAGCTTCCATGCTAGGGCGTGTTCGCGGCCGCCGCCGCCCACCACCAGCACCTTCATGCGCTTCGCTTCGGCGAGGGCACGTGCGCCTTGCTCGCCATCAGTGCCGGAAGTGGCGCATGGCCGTGAATACCATCGCGATGCCGTGCTCGTTGGCTGCCGCGATCACCTCTTCGTCGCGCATCGAGCCACCGGGCTGAATTACTGCCGTGATACCGATCTCGTGGGCGGCATCGATGCTGTCGCGAAACGGAAAGAACGCGTCGGAGGCCATGACCGAGCCCTCGACACGAAGCCCTTCATCCGCTGCCTTGATAGCAGCGATCCTCGCTGAGTAAATGCGGCTCATTTGACCCGCGCCTACACCAACGGTCTGCCCGTCGCGCGCGTAAACGATCGCGTTCGACTTGACAAATTTGGCCACCTTCCAAGCGAACATCAGATCGCCGAGCTCCTGCGGCGACGGTGTACGCACTGTCATGGTCTCGAGCCGAGGCCCGGCGACAACGGTCAAATCGCGGTCTTGAAGGAGCAATCCTCCCGTTATCCGCTTGAAGTCCAAATTCGCGGCCGGATTCGTGTTCACCGCTGCTGCGCGCAACACCCTGACGTTCTGTTTCTCTCCGAGCACCAGCAAGGCGTCCTCGTCGATCTCAGGGGCAATGACAACCTCGACGAACTGACGATCGATAATGGTCTTGGCCGTATGTGCATCGAGCCGCCGATTGAACGCGATGACTCCGCCGAAGGCAGAGGTCGGATCGGTGGCATAGGCGCGATCGTACGCCACCGTGATATCGTCTCCGAGCGCCACTCCGCACGGATTGGCGTGCTTGACGATAACGCAGGCGGGCTCGTCAAAGCTTTGTGCGCACTCGCAAGCGGTATCGGCGTCGGCGATGTTGTTGTACGACAGAGGTTTGCCTTGCGCGAGCTGCGCGCCGGCAATGCCGTAGGCGACGCCGAGGGCATCCTGGTAGACAGCCGCCCGCTGGTGCGGGTTCTCCCCGTAGCGCAAGTCCTCACGCTTGCGAAACTGCAGCGTGAGCACGTCGGGGAACGCGGACCGCTGCCCGTCCGCGCCGAGCGCCGACAGAAAATTGCTGATCGCGCCATCGTAGCGAGCGGTGTGCGCAAAAGCCTTGACCGCGAGTCGGAACCGGGAGCGGCCCGAAACACCGCCGAGCGCCTCGATCTCACCTCTGAGGCCCGCATAGTCGTCAGCATCCACGAGCACCGTGACGTCGGCGTGATTCTTGGCGGCCGCGCGCAGCAACGCGGGGCCGCCGATATCGATGTTTTCGATGGCGGTGCGAAGATCACAGCCGGGGTCAGCGACTGCGCGCTCAAACGGGTAGAGGTTGACGATGACGAGATCGATATAGGGGATGTCATTCGCCGCCAAGGACTCGTCATCCTCACCCCGCCGGCCGAGGATACCGGCGTGAATTCTCGGATGCAGCGTCTTGACGCGACCCCCGAGCATCTCGGCCAGGCCCGTGTAGGTGGAAACCTCGGTGACGGCCACACCGCGATCCTCGAGCAGACGCGCCGTACCGCCGGTGGATAGGATCTCGACGCCGGCGCGTTCGAGGAAGGCGGCGAATTCTCCGACCCCCGTCTTGTCCGACACGCTGATGAGCGCGCGACCGATCCGGCGCAGGTCGCTGCCGGCGCCGGCGGGTGTCCCACTCACTGCGTTCTCGGGCGGGGCCATGCAATCACTGACCAGTAATCGTAGCGCAGGGCGCTCACTCGAGACCGTAGTGTCTCAATTTCTTGCGCAACGTGTTGCGATTGATGCCCAGCATGCGGGCGGCCTGCGTCTGGTTGCGATCGACCTGCTCCATGACGAGACGCAAGAGGGGTTTCTCGATCTCGCTGACGACCATGCCGTAGAGGTTGCGTGGTTCCTCGCCGTTCATGTCAGCAAAGTAGCGCGTCAGACTACGTGCGACGCATTCACCCAAAGGGCTCGTTTTCGATTCGTTCATGCCCCTAGCCGATGGAGCCGGTGACGATGCGCTCATCGTCACCAAAGCTGTTAGCGCCGGTCTGCTCCGCACCCCTCTCAGCACAACATCAGGGGGGCGACGACACAATGGCCGACGTGCATTAGTACGCTGACGGATACCGAAACTCGTGACACCGCTAGCGCCGGTTTGCCTATCCCTGGCCCGGTCTTCACCCTAGGATCCGTCTCGTGGCGATGCGCTCCCCACGCTGTATCGGCCAACGAACGGAAGCGAAATAATAACGGCTAATAGCTGTTCCGCAAAGACCGAATGGACGAAAGGTCGCTACACCCTATTTCGAGCGCAGGCGAGCAGCGAAGGATCGCGACTCAACCCGCCGCCGCAGTCGGGAGGACCAATTCGATCTCGTAGCCAACAGCCGTCTCATCGGGCTGTGCGAGATCGAGCGACACTATCTCGATCACGTTCGGCGATAGCGTCGTCTCGCTGCGTCGCTCCGGCATCAGATACTGCTGTGGCGAGAATGTTCGCCGGCCGACGATATTGCCGATCTTGTCGGTCAAGGTGACTTGCACGAAAGGGTAGGGCTGCGCAAAGTCTGCTCGACTGACGAAGCTCGCTCGCACACGCAGCGCTCCGGGTGTGTCGGGATGAGGCAAGACCCGCGTTTCCACAATCTCGATGCTGTCCGGATCGCTGCGCGGCGCGAGACGGCAGCCGGCGACAGCGCACAACAGGCTAGCCACCGGGCGCAATCCATCCACCCGCGCTAGGTCGTCCTTGTAGAACGCGACGAGCTGTGCGGACAGGGCCAACACGGACAGCACGCCAACCAGCGACCACGTCAGCATCGGCGTAGGCCGCATACCCGCCAAGATGCGCCTTGGGACCCGCTGGCCGCCGGCCAGATTCGCCGCAAGTGGAACCCGACGCCGTCGTCGCGCGCGGCGGCCGGCCGCCGTTGACGCGGTCGGCCTCGGCGTCGACGCGGCAGCCTCCTCGCCGGCCAGGGCATCCGCCCGCCGGGAGCGGCGCTGCGGACGATCCGGCTTACGCTGGCGCCGTTCGGGGCGCGGAGGGATCGTCGGCGCTTCGGGCCGCGGAGGCCGATGCCCCTCCGCGCCCGCGGGTGGTGTCGGCGTTGGCGCCACTGGGGGCGGCTCTGGACTCGCATGCGGTTGCGCGAGTAGGGCCCCAGCCACCGGCCCGCCGGCGGCATCGGCGTCGTCCCCGCGATCGTCCAACAACCTTGCCAAGTCTTCGGGCAATTCGACGGCGGCTGGCGGCTCCGCGGACGCAGCGTCGTCCACCTCGGGTTGATCGAGCTCCGACTCGAAGGCGTTGAACCACGTGGTCAGATCGTCGAGATCGACCGATGTGGGCAGGTCCTCCTGCACGAGCGGTGGTAGGGGCGACAGGGGCGACCGCCCCAGATCGTCGGCAACAGGCGGCGCATCGTCGCGAACCGGAGCGCTGTTGCGCGAGGAACGCGGCGCGTCGTCGGAATCGCCTGCAGCCGGCGGCATGACCGGGGGCGGCGCCGGTTCGGAAACCGCCCCGGCGTGGCCATGATCAGGCAGGCGATCGATCAGGTTCCAGGCGGCGTTGAACACCTCACGGCAGCGGCCGCATCGGACCAACCCCTGGCGAACCTCAAGCTGTTCCTGACGTACCGAAAAGACGATCTCGCAGTTGGGACACTGTGCGTACATGATCTGCTCGCCGACGTCGCTACCGCGGCCGCTGTCGGGAATCCGTGCCGCGCAGCACCACGCGGAGCACCCCTCGCAGCTCAGCCATCGGTCGGACCTGCGGCCACGCCGCGCCTCCGACCCACCAGCAGTGCCCAGTCATCGCGTCGCCTGCGCTGGAAGTCGAAGTGCTTCACGTACGCGGCTTCGACGGCATCCGCCTGCGGACCGAGCATACCCGAGAGCAGCAAGCACCCTCCCCGACGCACCAGCCCGATCAGCCTGGGCGCCAACTCGATCAACGTCCCGGCCAGAATGTTTGCCACCACGACGTCGCCCGTCACATCCGCGGGCAGCTCGTGGGGATAGTACGCCGCGAATCGCTCCTCGACCAGGTTGTGGCGCGCATTCGCTACACTGGTCGATAGCGCCCGCGGATCGATGTCCACGCCCCACGCCTTGCTGGCCCCGCACTTGAGCGCAGTCACCGCGACGATACCCGATCCGCACCCGTAGTCGATGATGTCCGAGTTGTCCAAGGGGTATTGCGCCAGGTACTCAAGACACAGGCGCGTCGTGGCGTGGCCACCGGTGCCGAAGGCCAGCCCCGGATCGATGCGCACGACGACGGCGTCGCTGCGTGGCGCCGCGCACCAGCTGGGGCACAGCCACAAACGGCCCCCGACGTGGAAGGGCGAAAAACGACTCTGCCACTCCCGCTCCCAGTCTCTATCGGGCAGCGCCTCGGCGACGACCAGCTCGGGATGCAGCTTGGCTGCAGCCGCCAGCGACCGTCGCAAACTCTCGCTGTAGGCCGACGCCGGGAACAGACCCGTCACCACGACGCGCGACCAGTCCGCAACCGCCCCCGGCGCCGGCTCGAGATACGGCAGACGTTCTCCGCTCTCGACGGTCACGGCAAGGGCGCCCTGCGCCTCGAGCAGCTCACAGATGGCGTTCTGCTCCTCGCGCGAGGCCGGTACCCGTACGTTCACCCAGTCCATCTGCCCAGGCAATCGCACAGGTTTCAGCGCTCACCGCGACGATCGAGGTAATGAACGCTGAGCTCGGCGTCGACGAAAGCCGCATCGTGCAATATTTCTTGATGAAGCGCGATATTCGTGCGTATCCCGTCGACCACGATCTCCTGCATCGCACGACGCATGCGGGCGATGGCTTCCTCACGATCTACGCCGTAGGCGATGACCTTGGCGATCAACGAGTCGTAGTAAGGCGGTACCGTGTAGTTGCTGTAAATGTGCGAGTCGACGCGAATTCCAGGTCCACCGGGAGGGTGATACTGCGTGATCCTGCCGGGAGACGGCAGAAATGTGTTCGCATCCTCGGCGTTGATGCGGCACTCGATGGCATGCCCGGTGATGCGGACATCCTCCTGCGCGCAGCTGAGTCGCTCCCCGGAGGCGATCCTGATCTGTTCTTTTACGATGTCGATGCCGGTCACCATCTCGGTGACCGGATGCTCGACCTGAACCCGGGTATTCATCTCGATGAAGAAGAACTCGCCGTCCTGATACATGAACTCGAAGGTGCCCGCGCCGCGGTAACCTATGGAGCGACACGCTTCGACGCAGCGCCGGCCAATCATTTCGCGCAGCTCCGCAGACAACACGGGCGCGGGTGCCTCTTCGACGACCTTCTGGTGACGCCGCTGTACCGAGCAGTCGCGGTCTGCGAGATGGATGACGTTGCCGTGCTGATCCGCCAGCACCTGGATTTCGATGTGTCGGGGGTGGTCGAGGAACTTCTCGATGTATAGCGTGCTGCTTTCGAAGGCTGCACCCGCTTCCGCACGCGTCAGTGAGATGGCATTGAGCAGAGCCGCCTCGGTATGCACGACTCTCATGCCCTTACCGCCGCCTCCAGCAGCCGCCTTGATGAGCACCGGATAACCGATCGTGCTGGCCACGCGCGCCGTCGCTTCGGTGTCGTCGCCGAGGGGACCGTCTGAGCCGGGGATGCAGGGCAAACCGGCTGCTTTCACCGCGCGAATTGCGGAGATCTTGTCGCCCATCAGACGGATGGTCTCGGGTCTGGGGCCGACAAAAATAAAGCCGCTCTGCTCGACGCGCTCGGCAAAATCCGCGCTCTCGGCCAGGAACCCGTAGCCGGGATGTATGCCGTTCGCGTCGGTGACCTCAGCAGCAGCAATGACGGCCGGCACGTTGAGGTAACTGTCGGCTGCCGCAGGCGGGCCGATGCACACCGACTCGTCGGCCAGCTTCACGTATTTCGTGTCCCGGTCCGCCTGGGAGTGCAGCGCAACCGTCTTGATGCCGAGTTCACGGCAAGCGCGCAGTATCCGCAACGCGATCTCGCCGCGGTTGGCAATGACGAGCTTTTCGATCATACAGACTCGGTCGCGTCGATCACGAACAGCGTCTCACCGTATTCGACGGGGTCCCCTGTCTGTTTGAATATGCTGCGCAGCACCCCTGCCCGATCGGCCTCGATCTGGTTGAAGATCTTCATTGCCTCGATGATGCACAACGTGTCCCCCTTATCCACGCGGGCTCCCACCCGGGCGAACGGCTCGCTCTCGGGCGTCGGTGATGCATAGTAGGTGCCCACCATGGGCGACGTGATGACGTGGCCGTCGAGCGCTTCCGGTTCTGTTGCCGGCGCGATGACGCTCGCTGCGCCGCTGGTGGCAACGGTGGATGGTCCGCTCTCGGGAAGGGTTCTCAAGGCGACGGCGGGGCTGGCCAACGAGGCGGACATAGCCCGACTCAAACGAATCGACTCCTCCCCCTGTTTGATTTCGAGCTCGGTGAGCTGGGACGCTTCGAGGAGGTCCATGAGCTTCTTGATCTTGCGAATGTCCACGACGTCAAGGGTCCCTCGAGTTATGGCCGCATCAGATAGGGTTCGCGTCGCCTGCGCTGGCCGGGCTGCGACGCTGGGGAGCGAGAATTGTCAGGCACCGCGCCCCACGGCCGGGGCTAATCGACCGACTCGTCGAGATACCGAATTGCCGCAAGCAAAGCGAGCTCGTAGCTGTGGGGACCGAAACCGCAGATTACGCCGCGCGCAATATCGGAAAGATAAGAGTGGTGGCGAAAGGGTTCTCGCGCATGCACGTTGGAGAGGTGCACCTCGACGAAGGGAATTGCCACACCGGCCAGCGCGTCGCGTAAGGCCACGCTGGTGTGGGTAAAGGCACCGGGGTTTACGACGATGAAGCGCACGCCGCGCTGTGCGGCGCCGTGCACCGCATCGATGAGCTCGTGCTCGGCATTACTCTGCGCGGTGCTCAGCAGATGGCCGTGCTCGCTGGCCAGCTGTTCGAGTCGCCGGTCGATCTCGGCGAGGGTCGTGCGCCCGTAATGGGTTGGTTCGCGCGTACCCAGGAGATTGAGGTTGGGGCCGTGCAGTACCAGGATTGCGGCCAAGGCTAGCGGCTATCGAGTGGTTGCGGGACGCCGCACGTAGTTTGCACAATTCGGAGGTTTTTGTCCAATTATCCGCAGGTTCGCCGAATTTAGCCGCAAAATAGCGCTTTTTCGCCGCAAGATGTGTCGCCACCCGCCGACCTGCCGATCGCCGCGCCGCGGCAGGTGCGGCGGCGCTGCCCGGCGGAGTTCCCGGGCGCCGCGCGGGGCGTGCCGGGTCGACCAGACCGCCGGCGCTACGCGATCATTCGGGCCGTGGCGGGATGGCTCACAGACGCGGCCTCAGAGCACCTGCCGCAGCACCTCGGTGAGTTCGTCGGCCGCATAGGGACCGAGCCTGTGGGAGTGGATGGCGCCATCGCGCGTGACGATGACGCTGAACGGCAAGCCACCCGGGTTACCGTAGCGGTTCATGAGCTCGAAGCCCTCCTGGCCGGCAATCAGCGAGGGGTAGTTGATGCCCAACTCGTCCCCGAACGCGCGCACGCGCTCCGCGTCGTCGAGCGCGATGCCGACCACCTGCAAGCCCTGTGCGGCGTAGGCCGCTTGCACAGCGACGAAGAGCGGCAGCTCCTCACGACACGGCGGACACCATGTCGCCCAGAAATTGATGAGCATCGTGCGCCCCTGCCACTCGGCGGACGAGCGCAGCACACCGTCTACGTCCGGCAGCGAGAACCCGATGAGCGTGTCGGGGTCCGGCGACTGCGAGGGGACGGGCTCGACACCGACGCGTCCCACCCGGACGCCGAGATACGCCGCCGCCAACGAGACGACGACGAACAGAACCACGATGCGCTTACGAGGCGCGAGCACACCGGAATCCATATGGTCTGCGGAGGTTTCGGCACGTTGCCCGAGTTCCGCTCGAGTCGATGGCGTTCACACCCGGGAGAGAAGGCTCAGGAACTCATCCACATCCTGATAGCCGTAGACGCGCAGGTCGCTGCGCTCACGCCCGTCACGATCGAAGAACAGCATCGCCGGGGGACCGAAGACACCGAAGCGCTGCTTGATGGCGCGCACTTCGGCATCCGTTGGATCTGTGACGTCGACCTGCAACAACACGAATCCCTCGCGTAGAGTGCGATTGACGACCGGATCTTGGAACGTGCCGCGCTCCATGCGCAGGCAATCGACACACCAGTCAGCATAGTAGTCGAGGACCACGGGCCTGCCCGCATCGCGGGCGGCGAGCAGTTGCCGGTCCAGCTCGGACAGATTTCCGACGGTCGCAAATAGCTCCTTCGGTTGGGAACCGACGCGCGCGGCCGTAGCTCCGCCGCCGGTCCCGATTCGCGTAAGCTGGGGCAGCGGATCGGTGATGTCGCGGTTGCCGGCCAAACCGCCCGCAAGCGCGAGCACGCCCCAGACCAGCATCACCGTACCGACGCCTTTCCAGAGAAAGCGCCAGCCGCTGGCACCATCCGGCAGCGCCTGCGTGGCGCCGAGATAGACAGCGGTAACGATGAGCAGGCCAGCCCAAAGAAGCAGCACCGGCACCTCGGGTATCGAACCGAGCAGGTAGACGGCGACCGCCAGCAGGAGCACGCCGAACACCTGTTTGACACGCTCCATCCAGGGACCTGCCTTGGGCAGCACGAAACCGGCCCCGAAGCCGATGGCGACGAGGATCACCCCCATGCCGAGCGCCATCGCTATCATGATTGCGGCGCCGAGCACCGGATCGCCCTTGACGAGCGCCACGCTCAAGACCGAGATCAGCAGAGGTGACACGCAGGCGCCCACGATCAGGGCGGAGACGGTGCCCAGCAGGAACACCACGCCGAGCGAGCCGCCGCGCAGGCGCATCGTGCGCTGTTGGAGTCGTGACTGGATGAACGACGGCATCTGTATCTCGTACAGACCGAACATCGACAGGGCCATCCCGGCGAACAGCAGGCTGATCAGACCGATGATCCAGGCGTTCTGAAAGTAAGCCTGCAGCTGATCGCCGGTGGCACCGGCAATCACCCCGATCGCAGCGTAGGTCAACACCGTGCCAAGCACATAGGCGATGGACAGCATACCGCCCCGCATACGGGTGATGGTGCTGCCCTGACCCACGATGATGCTGGACAAGATGGGTATCATCGGCAGCACACAAGGGGTGAACGTGAGCAGAATTCCGGTACCGAACGCCGCCAGCATATAGGCGATCGTGGTGCGCTCCGGCGCCGCAGAAGGTGCAGCTTGGGGCGGCAACGCGGCGCCGGTTGGGGCCGCCAGCGCTCCGGGAACGACATCGGCGAGCGCCACCGTAATCGACTTCGTCATCGGGGGATAGCAGATGCCCTGCTCGGCGCAGCCCTGATATGCGACCTCGATCGCCAGCGAGCTGCTCTGTGGATCGCGGCGCTCGATCGGCAGCTCGACGGCGAAGTCCTCGTCGTAGACCACGGTTTCCCCGAAGAACTCGTCGACCTTCTCCTTGCCCGCGGGCAGCTGCACGCTGCCCAATGCGCTGCCCGGGGTCGCAGTCTGGAATCCCAGCTTGTCCTGGTAGAGGTAGTAGCCCTCGGCGATATCGAACTCTGCCTGCAGCGAGCGCTCACCACCGAGCACGTTGATCTTGAAGGCCTGCTCGGGCTCCAGAAACTCAGGCTCTGCCGCGGCGCCGCGGAGCAGCGCCTCGAGGGCCGAGCGGGATTGTGACGACGGATCGGCTTGCGTGCCCGCCGAGCCGGGCCCGCCCGCGCCCGGCGGCTCGGCGGCGGCGAGCAGCAGTCCGACCTCCTGGGTCAGCGGCGGGTAGCACACTCCGATGGGCTCGTTGCAGCCCTGTCCCTGCGCACGCAGGATGACCTCCAGCGGCCCGCTATCGCGCCGCTCCACCGGCAGCGCGACATTCAAGGTCCCCTCGTAGATCTCCATCTCACCGAAAAACTCGTCGACCTTGGCCTTGCCGGGCGGGAAATCGGGGTCGCCCAGCAGAGCGCCGCTACCCACGAGCTCGAAGCGAAACTTGTCCCGGTACATGTAGTAACCGGGCGCGATCTCCCAGCGAGCTTCGAGGCGATCCGGCGCCAGCGCCCGCGCCGTCAGGGCGAACGCCCGCTCTGGTTCGAGAAGCTCGGCCTCCTGGGCGAGCGCCGCGCCCGTCAGCAAGGGCAGCAAGATCGTTGCGCTGGCAAGCCAGCCGATCGTCGACCGCAAGGCTCGAAATCGCTCCGTCATCACTGTCATCGCCGCCAACCGGCCGCCTTCCCCGCCGCCCTGGAGACGTGAACGTGCCGTCGACGGCCGCCGCGGAGCTCGGCGCTGGCACCTTCTGGCGGGCTGGCCACAGCGCGCGCTCACTACTCGGGACGCGTTATCCAGTCGAGGAAACGGCCGAGCCCCGCAACAATTGGGACCGCGACCACCTCGGGAAGTTCGTAGGGATGAAGCTCGCAGATGCGAGCTTCGATGGCGCCGTAGTTCGATGCATCGGCTCTGACCAGCAGCAGACACTCCGTCGCCGACTCCGGTTTTCCACGCAGCAGGTAGATGGTCTGGATGCCCGGAACGACATTTACGCATGGGGCCAGTCCGTCGGCGACGAGCGCTTGGGCGATCATACGCGCGTCGGTCTCGCTGGCGCAGGTGGTCAGCACGATCTGATGTCCGTCCTCGGCCAACTGCATCACTCCGTGCCCCCCGGGCACGGCCAGGGGGGGTTGTGTATCAGCTGCCGCGCGCCGCCCGCCGTCTCCGACTCGCTCATCACCCCATTGCATATGGGGTCACTAATGACCATATTCCAAAGCTCGGCATCCGTAAAGGACCGGTTGCCGCCGGCGGTAAAGGCTTGGCCCAGGCCGCGACGGCATGAATGACGGACAAGTTCAGCTGCCCTCGATCACCCCGCAGCGCCGGCGCACCCGGGACCGTGACGGGTTGGAGCGGGTCCACAGCGGGCGCCCGTGGCGCCTCGTCGCCGCCAACCGCCGCCCCCGGACCCCACCACGCTCGCAGAGCCCTGCTTGAATGAAATTCGTCCACCTGCTCTTCGCAGTGTTTCTCATCGTACCGCTGGTCGAGATCTACCTGTTGATCGAGATCGGCGGCGTCATCGGCGTCGGCTGGACGATCTTCCTGGTAGTTTTCACGGCCGTGCTCGGCGCCCAGCTGGTGCGCCGCCAGGGACTGGCTACGCTGCGCCGCGTCCAGGCCAGCCTGCGGCGTGACGAGCTACCGGCCCTCGAGCTGCTCGAGGGCCTTTGTCTGCTGGTCGCCGGAGCGCTACTGCTGACGCCGGGGTTTTTCACCGACGCGGTCGGTTTCGCCTGTCTCGTTCCGTCGTTACGCACGACCATCCTTCGCCAGGTGCTGCGGCGCGCCGTGGCGCCGCCCGCTCCCGGCGGCAAGGGGGGCGGGCGCACCTTCGACGCCGATTACCGCCGCCTGGACGACTAGCCCGCTCGCTGGGCGCTGGCGCCGGCGCCGGTCTGGTCCGCCCCCCAGCCATCACGTCTTCAGCGCCACCCCTTGACAAGCGGAACGCGATCCCTATTATTAGCACTCACTCAGAACGAGTGCTAACAGCGACTTCGTTCTACTGCAGTGAATCCACCAACCATCTGAATGAAAGGGAGTTAGTAACGCATGAACATTCGGCCACTTCACGACCGCGTCGTCGTGCGTCGCGTCGAAGATGAACGCAAAAGCCCTGGTGGTATCGTGATCCCCGATACCGCTGCCGAGAAGCCCATGCAAGGCGAGGTGCTGGCCGTTGGTAACGGCAAGATCCTCGACAGCGGCGAGACTCGCCCGTTGGACGTCAAGGTCGGCGACCGCGTGCTGTTCGGCAAGTACTCTGGCACCGAGGTCAAGGTCGAGGGCAAAGAGGTCGTCGTGATGCGCGAAGACGACATCATGGGCGTCATCGAGAGCTGAACTCATTCTTTCCATTTCGTGATAGCGAGGAACACAAGTAATGGCTGCTAAAGAAGTCCATTTTGGCGAACAAGCCCGCGCTCAGAAGCTGCGCGGCGTGAACATCCTGGCGGATGCCGTCAAAGTGACGCTCGGGCCGAAGGGACGCAACGTCGTGCTGGAGAAATCTTTCGGCGCCCCGACCGTAACCAAGGACGGCGTCTCCGTCGCCAAGGAGATCGAGCTCAAGGACAAGTTCGAGAACATGGGCGCCCAGATGTTGAAGGAGGTCGCCTCCAAGACGTCCGACGTCGCCGGCGACGGCACCACCACCGCGACGGTTCTGGCCCAGGCCATGCTCAAGGAGGGTCTCAAGGCGGTTGCGGCGGGCATGAACCCGATGGACCTCAAGCGAGGCATCGACAAAGCCGTCAACGCGGCGGTCGAGGCGCTGAAAGATCTCTCCAAGCCCTGCTCCGATCACAAGGAGATTGCCCAGGTCGGCACCGTGTCGGCCAATGCGGACGAGGCGATCGGCAACATCATCGCCGAGGCGATGGAGAAGGTCGGCAAGGAAGGCGTGATCACCGTCGAGGAAGGCTCGGGGCTGGAGAACGAGCTCGACATCGTCGAGGGCATGCAGTTCGACCGCGGCTACCTCTCGCCGTACTTCATCAACAAGCAGGAGAACATGAGCGTGGACCTCGAGGACCCGTTCATCCTGATCCACGACAAGAAAATCTCGAACATTCGGGATCTCTTGCCGGTGCTCGAGAACGTTGCCAAAGCCGGCAAGCCGCTGCTGATGATCGCCGAGGACGTCGATGGCGAGGCGCTCGCCACGCTGGTGGTCAACACCATCCGCGGCATCGTCAAAGTCTGCGCCGTCAAGGCACCGGGCTTCGGCGACCGGCGCAAGGCCATGCTGCAGGACATCGCCATCCTCACCGGCGGACAGGTGATTTCCGAAGAGGTCGGTATGAGCCTCGAGAATGCCACGCTCGACGACATGGGTCATGCCAAGCGCATCCAGGTCACTAAGGAGAACACGACCATCATCGACGGTGCTGGCCGCAAGGAAGACATCGAGGCGCGGGTCAACCAGATCCGGGCTCAGATCGAGGAGGCCACCTCCGACTACGACAAGGAGAAGATGCAGGAGCGCGTAGCCAAGCTCGCTGGCGGCGTGGCCGTCATCAAGGTTGGTGCGGCGACGGAAGTCGAGATGAAGGAGAAAAAAGCGCGAGTCGAGGACGCCCTGCATGCCACCCGCGCGGCCGTCGAGGAGGGCGTCGTGCCCGGGGGCGGTGTCGCCATGGTGCGTGCCATCGACGCCGTCGACGATGTCAAGGGCGACAATGCCGATCAGAACGTCGGCATCAAGATCGTCAAGCGCGCTCTCGAAGAGCCGCTGCGTCAGATCGTGATCAACGCCGGCGAGGATGGCTCGGTGGTGCTCAATACGGTCCGCGGCAGCAAGGGCAACTACGGCTACAACGCAGCCACGGAGCAGTACGGCGACATGATCGAGATGGGCATCCTGGATCCGACCAAGGTGGCCCGCACTGCATTGCAGAATGCATCCTCGATCGCCGGGTTGATGATCACCACCGAAGCCATGGTGGCCGAGGTTCCGGAAGACAAGAAGGAATCCGCCATGCCTCCGGGTGGTGGCATGGGCGGGATGGACATGATGTAGTCCTGACGCGCCCGAGCGCTAGGCCGGAAAGCCCCGCCCAGTGCGGGGCTTTCTTTTTGCGGCCGGTGTACACTGGGGTGAACTGGTGAGACGACGAATGCGCCGGAGCACCAACCGCCTGCGCCGGAATACCCTGATATCGATGTTGCTGCCCGCGGCCCATCAAACGGCTTTCGATGACGCTCTGCGGCAGGTGCCCGAACCGCTGCGCGACTCTGTGCGGCGTTCCTGGCGGGAATTTCTCGCGACCGCCCAGCAACAGAGCCTGCTCGGGCGCCTGACCGACCACGCTGCCGAAACCTGGGTCAGGGATGTGCCCGTGGTTTGGAGCTGCAGCGATTTTGTAGCGCGCGCCTGCTGCCGGGAACCGGCGATGCTCGTCGATCTGCTGGAATCGGGTCGGCTTCAGCGAGCGAGCCCTCCGGGGGAGATTGCCGAATGCGTCGCGAGCGCCGTCGACGCACCTGCCGACGCGGACGATCTAGGGGTGCGGCTGCGACGACTGCGCCGACGAGAGCTGGTGCGCGTCGCGTGGCGCGACATTGCCAAGCACGGTGATCTTGCCGAGCTCACCTCGGCGGTCTCCGAGCTCGCCGAGGCGTGCCTCGAGCACGCCCTCAAGCATTTGTACCGCTGGAGCGCGGCAACCGACGGCAGACCGGTCGGTCGCAGCAGCGGGCGAGCGATCACGCTGGTGGTGCTGGGTCTGGGTAAGCTCGGCGGCGGCGAGCTCAATTTCTCATCGGATATCGATCTCATCTTTGCCTATCCCGAGGACGGTGAAACCGAGGGAGGACGCACCAGCAATCACGAATTTTTTCTCCGTCTCGCGCGCCGTCTGATCAAGGCGCTCGACGACATCACGGCGGAAGGCTTCGTCTTCCGAACCGATATGCGTCTGCGGCCGAACGGCGAAAGCGGCCCGCTCGTGCTCTCGGCCGATGCCATGGAGCACTACTACCAGACTCACGGTCGCGACTGGGAGCGTTACGCCTTGATCAAGGCTCGCGTGGTGGCCGGGGACCGCGGCGCGGGCGAGCAGCTGCTGGCGACCTTGCGCCCATTCGTCTACCGGCGCTACCTCGACTACGGTGCGTTCGATGCCATACGCTCGATGACCACCCTCATCGAGCGCGAGCTCGATCGCAAAGGCGTGAAAGACAACATCAAGCTCGGCCGGGGTGGCATTCGGGAGATCGAGTTCATTGCACAGAGCTATCAGCTGATCCGCGGTGGGCGTGAGTCGGCGCTGCGCACGCAGAAGCTCATGCAGGTGCTTGACCATCTGGCCAAATCGGGGGTGGTGAACGAACGCGCCGTTGACGCGTTGCGCCGCGCCTACGGCTTCCTGCGCCGTATCGAGCATCGCCTGCAGATGGTCGCTGACCAGCAGGTCCACACGCTGCCGACGGAGGACACCGCGCGCGTGAGGCTCGCCTACGGCATGGGGTTCCCCGACTGGGAGACGCTCGCGAGCGAGCTGCGCACCACACTGGGCGGCGTCCACCAGCAATTCCGGCAGACGTTTTCCTGGACGTCGGCGCCGTCGGTGTCGACTGAGGCCGCGCCCAATCCGGCGGCAGATCTCTGGCTGGGGACGCTGGACGCCAAAACGGAGATCACGACCCTGCGGGGGCTTGGTTATGACGCGCCGGGGGAAGTGCAGCGGCTGCTGGAGCGTTTGCGGAGGGGCGCCCTCTACAAGGCCTTTTCGCAGAGCGGCCGCGATCGTCTCGACAGATTGCTGCCCATGATGATCGCAAAGGCGGGACAAGCACCCGGGAGTCCTTCCGAAACGATCGCCCATCTCGTAAACGTTATCGAGTCGGTTGGCCGCCGTACCGCCTATCTGACCCTGCTCATAGAAAACCCGCTCGCCCTCACGCAGCTCGTCGGCCTGTGTGCGGCGAGCCCCTGGATTAGCCGTTGGATAGCGCAGCATCCCGTCATGCTCGACGAGCTGCTGTATCCCATATCGAGCGCCGAGACCCGTGACCGCGACAGCCTCGAGTCCGAGCTGGCGCGCCGCCTCGACAATGCGGCGGAGCAGGATCTGGAGCTGCAGATGGAGATCCTGCGGGAATTTCGCCACGGCCACGTGCTGCGGGTCGCGGCGGCGGACATCGCCGACCAGCTGAGCGGTCTGGCTGTCAGCCGCCAGCTCTGTAACGTCGCCGAAGCGATACTGCGACAGGTTCTTCGGTTGAGTCGCGCCGGCCTGCTGCCTCGCTACGGAGAACCCCGCTGCGGCCCAAACGCCGGTGACCATGCGCCCGATTTCGGCATCGTCGCCTACGGCAAGCTCGGCAGCGTGGAGCTCGGATACAACTCCGATCTGGACATCATCTTCGTGTTCGAGCCGTGTGCCGACGCGAGAGCCGGCCGTGTCGGCGCCACCGTTGGTGGGTCACGATCGATCCCCAACGACGAGTATTTCAGCCGACTCGCACGCCGCATCGTCCACTTCCTCACGACGCGCACGCCGACCGGGCTACTCTACGAGATCGATATGCGGCTGCGTCCGAGCGGGCGATCCGGGACGTTGGTGACATCGGTCGACGCGTTCGAGGCCTACCAAAAACACCAGGCGTGGACATGGGAGCATCAGGCGCTTGTCAGAACGCGAATGATCGTCGGCGGCGACGAGCTGACCACGGCATTCGAGACCATACGCCGCGACGTGCTCTGTCAGCCGCGTGACGAGGCGGGTCTCAAGGCCGAAATCCGGTCCATGCGCGAGCGCATGACCCGCGCCAACTGCCGCTCCGACGATACCCACTTCGACCTCAAGCTGGGCTCGGGCGGTATTGTCGATATCGAGTTCATAGTCCAATATTACGTCTTGCGGTGGGCCCATGCGGAACCCACCATCACGGAGCCCCGCGACAACATCGGGCAGCTGCGTCGCCTGAACGAGTGTGGGCTGATCGCGGACGAGCCGGCGCGGACGCTGATGGGTGCCTACGAGCGCTTTCTCGCCACCGAGCACCATTTGAAGCTCCTCGATCGACCCAGCCTCGTCGGTAGCGACGAGCTGCTCGATCTCCGCGAGGCGGTCTCCACGCTATGGCGGCGGACCCTGCAGTGAGCGTCCCTGGACGCGGAGGGCTCGAGCGCGGGCGAATGGTGCGTGGCCGCAAACCGGACAACACGCATAACGACGACATGAGCAGGAGAGTGCTGCGATGTCTTTCAGCGACCGAGACGGCGTGATCTGGCAGGATGGGGAGATGGTTCCCTGGAGGGAAGCGACGACGCACGTGCTCACCCATACGCTCCACTACGGCGTAGGCGTCTTCGAAGGCGTGCGCGCTTACCGAACAGACCAGGGCGCAGCCGTTTTTCGTCTCCATGACCACACGGACAGACTGTTTCGCTCCGCCCACATTCTGGGTATGAAGATACCGTTCCCCAAAGACGTGCTCAACGAGGCACAGCGAGCGGTCGTGCGCGAGAACGGACTCGAAAGCGCCTACATTCGTCCGATCGCATTCTACGGCTCGGAAGGCATGGGGCTGCGCGCCGACACGCTGCGGACCCACGTCGCAATCGCAGCCTGGGAGTGGGGGGCATATCTCGGTGAAGACGGCCTGCGCCGCGGCATTCGGGTGCGCACCTCGTCATTCACACGATTGCACGTCAACATTTCGATGTGCCGCGCCAAAGCGTCGGGCCACTATATAAACTCGATCCTGGCGCTGCATGAGGCGCTCGCGTGCGGCTACGACGAAGCGTTGATGCTCGACGCGGAAGGCTATGTGATGGAAGGTTCCGGGGAGAACGTCTTCATCGTCCGTAACGGCAACGTCATGACGCCGGATCTGACGTCGGCGCTCGACGGCATCACCCGCGACACCGTGTTGCGGATCATTCGAGACCTGGGCCTTTCGATCGAGGAGAAACGCATAACACGGGACGAGGTCTATATCGCCGACGAGGCCTTCTTCACCGGGACCGCAGCGGAGGTGACGCCGATCCGCGAAGTCGACGGTCGCACCATCGGCGCGGGGGAGCGTGGGCCAGTCACCGAGAGACTCCAAAACCTGTTTTTCGATGTGGTGCACGGCCGCCATGCGCAGTATCGGGACTGGCTGACGCCGGTCGCTTGACGAGCGCGTCGATGGGCGAAGGGCGAGCAGGACCAGCCTCGGTTTCTCCAGGTACACAGCGCGGCGGGACAGAGATCATGAGCGACGCAACCGGCGGCCGCCCCTCGGGCCGCTCGCCAGACGCCGAGCAACAGCGGACCGTCACGCGCCAGGATTTGCCGCTGCACTGCCCAATGCCGGGCAGCACATTGTGGGACTCCCACCCGCGCGTGTACCTGCCGATCGACAAGACGGGGCGGGAGCAGTGCCCATACTGCGGCACCGTCTACGTGTTGAGTGACGGCGCAGCGGCCCCGTAACAGGCCATCGGGACACCTATCGTCACCACCGCGTCGACACCCTCCTCCCTTACCGCGGAACCCGCCATGGACACGCGACGGCGCCACCATAGCGCGCTGCCGAAGCGGTCATTTCTCGTCGTTGCCCCCAACTGGGTCGGCGACATGGTCATGGCGCAGAGCCTGCTCAGGCTGCTCACGCAGCGCTATCAGGGCAGCACGATCACGATGCTGGCCCCCGAATGGACGCGTCCGCTCAGTGATCGCATGCCCGAGATCGCGGAGAGCATCGGTTTTGCGTCCCGTCACGGCCGGCTCGATCTGTGGCGCCGGTTGCGCGCGGGGCGAGCGCTACGCGGGCGCGGCTTCACGCACGCCATAGTGCTGCCCAATTCCTTCAAGTCCGCGCTGATCCCCTTCTGGGCACGGATCCCGGTTCGTACCGGCTATCGCGGAGAGATGCGCGTCGGCCTGCTCAACGACATCCGAGCGCCGAGCGCCGACGGGCGTGCTATGACGGTCCGCAAGTTCGCGGCGCTTGGCATGCCACCCGGCACCATGCTACCGGAGACGTTGCCTCTCCCACGTCTGGCCGTCACGCGCGCCGCCTCCGAGCGTGCGCTTGCGCGGCTGGGGCTCCGACACCCGGGCGGGCGTCTGCTCGTGCTCTGCCCCGGCGCCGAGTACGGGCCGGCCAAGCGCTGGCCCGTCGAACATTTCGCCGCTCTGGCCCGGGCCGTCGGTGGGCGAGGGTGGACGGTATGGCTTCTTGGCTCGAGCCGAGACAGGGCACAGACGGAGGCAATCCAGGCACAGGCCGACGGGGTGTGCATCGATCTCGCAGGCCGAACGAAGCTCGACGAGGCCATCGATCTGCTGGCGCTGGCCGACGCCGTCGTCACCAACGACTCGGGGCTGATGCACGTCGCAGCCGCCCTCGAACGTCCCGTCATCGCGCTGTTCGGGTCATCCAGCGCCGCGCTGACGCCGCCGCTAGGAGACCATGCGAAGGTCCTTTCGCTCGATCTCCCGTGCGCACCCTGCTTCGCTCGCGAGTGCCCCCTCGGCCATCTTGACTGTCTGCGCTCGCTCCAACCCGAGCGCGTGCTGGGTGTGCTCGATACGATACAATAACGGTCTCGCCCACCATGCAGCACCGAACCCAAGCGCACCGCCAGCCGGGCGTACTCGTCACCGGCGGCGCCGGCTACATCGGCGCCCATACCGCCCATCAGCTCTTGGAAGCCGGCTTCCGGGTGGTGATCGTCGACAACCTCTACTCGGGATTTCGCTGGGCGATCCCGCGCTCGGCCACCTTCTACGAGGGCGACGCGGGGGACGCTGCGCTGGTACAGCAGATCATGGCCCGGCACGACATTGCAGCCGTCATCCATTTCGCAGGACATATCGTCGTGCCCGAATCCGTAGAGGATCCCCTGAAGTACTATCGCAACAACGCGGTCGTCTCACAACGGCTGATCAGCGCCTGTCTACAGAGCGGTGTTGGGCGGTTCATATTCTCGTCGAGCGCGGCGGTGTACGGGATACCCCGCCGAAATCCGGTGGCGGAGGACGCCGCCACGGCGCCCATCAACCCATACGGGACCACGAAGCTGATCACCGAATGGATGCTGCGCGACGTCGCCGATGCACCGAGCACGGCGGCGGCGGACGATGGTTTCCGCTACGTCGCACTGAGATATTTCAATGTCGCCGGCGCGCGCCTCGATGGCACGCTGGGTCAGGCGACGCCCGCCGCCACGCATCTGATCAAGGTGGCGTGCGAAGCAGCCTGCGGTCGGCGCCCTGCAGTCACCGTGTTCGGAACCGACTATGACACGGACGACGGCACGGCCATTCGCGATTTCATCCATGTCGAGGATCTGGCCGCGGCGCACGTCGAGGCGCTGCGCTACCTCCTCGACGGCGGTCCGGCGGTCGTTCTCAACTGTGGCTACGGACACGGCTTCAGCGTCCGGGAAGTGTTGGCGTGCGTACGCGCGGTCAGCGGCGTGCCCATCGTCGTGGAAGAAGGACCGCGCCGAGCGGGCGATCCCCCGGCGCTGATCGCCGACAGCCGCCGTATTCGCGAGCTGCTCGGCTGGCGTCCGCGTTTCGACGACCTCGAAGTGATCTGTGGCTCGGCGTATCGGTGGGAGCAACACCTCGGCGACCGCATCCGTGCCGGCTCGGCAGCCGTCCCCCCCGCGGGCAACGGGCAATCCCCGTGAAGCTGGCCTTCTGTCTGTTCAAGTATTTTCCCTATGGTGGGCTGCAGCGCGATTTCCTGCGCATCGCGCTCGAGTGCCGCTCCCGCGGGCATGAGGTGGTGGCGTTCACTTCGCGCTGGCGCGGCGAGCGGCCGTCTCACATCGAAGTTCGGCAGCTGCCGTGCTGGCGCCTCACCAACCACGGCCGCAACGCCGCCTTCCACGGCAGGCTGCAGGCGGAGCTCAGCACGCGCGCATTCGACGCCGTCATCGGTTTCGACAAGATGCCGGGGCTGGACCTGTACTACGCGGCCGATACCTGCTTTGCAGCTCGTGCGCGCCTACGCCATGGCCGGCTCTATCGACTGACGCGACGATACAGGCACTTCCGGCAATTCGAGCAGGCCGTCTTCGGGGCCGGCAGCACTACCGATATTCTGCTCTTGTCCGAACGTGAGGAGTCGGTATACCGGCAGTTCTATCTCACAGCCGAGCAGCGCTTCCATCGGCTTCCGGCGATACTGGACAGCGCCCGCCGGCTGACTGCCGATGCCGACGGCGCTCGCCGGCGCGTGCGCCGCGAGCTCGACGTCGAAGACACCGCATGGCTTCTGCTGTTCATCGGATCGCGCTTCAAGACCAAGGGGCTCGAAAGGGTCCTTGCCGCAGTGGCGGCATTACCCGGCGAGCAGCGCGCGCGCGTCCGCCTTGCCGTGGTGGGCGACGATGACAGCCGCGGCTACCAGCGGCTTGCGCGACGGATGTGCATCGACGACAGGGTGCGGTTCCTCGGCGGCCGTGGCGACGTACCCGAGCTGTTGGCCGCCGCTGACCTGCTCGTGCATCCGGCGCTGAGCGAGAGCGCGGGTGCCGTACTGCTCGAAGCCGTGGCGGCGGGGGTGCCTGTGCTGACGACGGACGTCTGCGGGTATGCCGTCCACGTCGAGCAGGCGCAAGCCGGTGTCGTTTTGCCGTCGCCCTTCGACCAGCGGCGCTTCAATAACACGCTCTCCGAGATGCTTACGACGCCGCAGCGGGAACAGTGGTCACGCAACGGGCGCACCTACGGCAGCGATCCCGCGTTGTACCGGATGCCAGCCCGGGCCGCCGATATCATCGAGGGATGGGTCGACGCGAACCACGGCGGGCGGCACCGGCCAACCGCGGAGAGCCCGGCACTGTACCTGCGCGACGAGCTGCGCCGGTCGCTCGGGCAGGCCGCCCGCCTCGACGAGGTGCTTTCCCTTGGCGGCCAACTCTACCGCCAGGCGCCCGGGCGCCGTACTCTGCGCTTCGAGCGCGGCGGTCGGGCCTACTTTCTGAAGACCCACACGGGCGTCGGCTGGCGAGAAATCGTCAAGAATCTGCTCTATTTCCGGCTGCCGGTGCTGGGAGCTGCGAACGAGTGGCACGGCATCCATCACCTGCACCGACTCGGCATCGACGTACCGCCGATCGCGGGCTACGGAACCGACTCTCGCAGCCCCGCGCGCCGACGTTCTTTCATCATCACCGACGAGCTCGCCGACACCGTTAGCCTGGAAGCCTTCTGCGAGCGTTGGGCGCACCAGGCGCCGCCGTCGGCCGCGGAAGTTCGACTCAAGCGCCAGCTCATTCAGCGGCTCGCGAGTATTTCGCGCCTCATGCACGCCAACGGTGCTAATCACCGCGACTACTATTTGTGTCACTTCTTGCTCGAGCACCCCGAGACTGCCGCGGCAAGGGCCACCGTCCCGCGGCTGTATCTGATCGACATGCATCGCATGCAGCTGCGTCGCCGAACACCGACCCGGTGGCGCGTGAAGGATATCGCCGGTCTGCATTTCTCAAGCATGCATCTGCCGCTGACAAGCCGGGACCGGCTGCGTTTCGTGAGCGCCTATCGCGACAAGCCGTTGCGCGAGATCCTCCCTAACGAAGCCTCGTTCTGGCGTCAGGTGACACGCCGCGCAGCATCGCTCGCCGCCGCCGAGCGGCGGCGGTCACAGCGACGCGGCACAGCCGCGGCCACCGGCGCGGCGCCCTCGGCCTGAGCCGTCGCTGCCGGGTGCACGCCTCGCAGGACCTTGACGATGAGCCATGCCACCACCGAGACCCTGATCGACCCGTGCCGCGAAGGCGCCGGCAACGGTCGGTACGCCCGGCGACAAAGTGGCGACGAGCGCACGATCGAGACGCGTCATGCCCGCATCGTCTACCGGACGTACTACGACTCCGATGCGCTGCAGCTGCTGCTGAGCGATCCAGACCGCTTCGTCGCGCAGCGCAACGGTGATCTCATCAAGACCGATGCCGCGTCGACCGTGGTCGCCGTCTCGTTCGACGGCCGCAAGTACGTCGTCAAGCGCTACAACTCGAGGAGTCTGTGGCACGCCTGCCGGCGCGCGCTGCGTCGGACACGCGCGGAGCGCTCCTGGCTCGCTGCCCGCCGCTTCGAGCAGGCCGGCATCGACACGCCGCGGCCGGTGGCCATGGTGGAGAAGCGGCGGGGTCCGCTGCGCGGTGTCGCCTACTATGTCACTGAGCATGTGGCCGGACAGCTGTGCAGCGATTATTTCCGCAGCCCGCACTCCGAGCACGAGCACGAGCGAATCGCCGAGTGCATCGCCGGCATATTTCGCCGTCTCATCGATAACGCGCTGTCCCACGGCGACATGAAGGCGACGAATCTCATCGTCGGAGGCGATGGCGTTTGCGTCCTTGACCTCGACGCAGTGCGCAGCCATCGATGGCAAGCAACCCAGCGTCGCGCCATCGTGCGCGATGTCAGGCGTTTTCTCAAGAATTGGCAAGACCAGCCGCAGCTCGGCGCATTGTTCGAAGCGCGACTCGTGTCAGTCGGCCAGCGGCGCGACTAGCCGCCGGTGCCGCCTCGCGCGATTGCCTCGGCTACCGTCCGGCGTCGAGCTGCCGGCGACGGCGCTCACGTCGCGTGCCGTCCGCGGCACCGGAAATCTTTGACCGCTCGAGCGGACCCTCCGGTGATAGAGAGGCGCCAACACGGCCCGCGGCTACCCGCGGGCCTCGTCCGCGGCACAAAGGCGGGCGGCGATGCTCGCCTCGCGCCTGCTCGATCGATCCCGACCGCGGCTATCCCGATCCCGTCTCGAATATCAGCACGCGGTCGTTCGCATCGTTGGCGAAAATCTTCACGGGCGGCTTCGCGAACGACGCCAACAGCTGGCGCTCCCGCTCGCCCTCGCGGCGTCGAATGCGAATAGCGACATAGTCGTGCGCTCGCCACCGTCGCTCATCGAGGAGCTCGGCGACGTCCTTCCACTCTCGTGCCAGCCAGGCATTGGCGGCGGGTCGTCCGGAGTAAAAGATCAGGATCTTGTCGTTGCTGTAGACCGTGGCGGTCGTAGGCGACTGGGCCTGCAGCCACTGGCCGGCCGCTTTGATGTGCCGCTTCGACGTCGAGAGATCCAGCCCCTCCAGGCCGCCGCCGATGATCACGGCGATCAGGACCGGAAACGCCCAGCGCCGCCAGCCGGGTCGACCCCCGTTGTGTCGCCATGCCAAGTACAAGTGATTCAGCGCGAACGGCACCGCCATGAGCAGTGTCAGCACCAGCGCCAGCGGATAGCGGCGCGTCAGGAACAGCGTCACGATCCCGAACACGAGGAGAATGCCGGCGTTCACCACCAGCAGCACGTACCAGAGCGGTCGCAGACCCGGCGCCGGAAACAGCAGCTTTAGATAGACGGCAATACCGACCACTAGCCCGAACCACGGTGTCAGGCTGCCGAGAGTCTCCGCCACGACAATGCCGAGCAACGTCAACGCCAAGACGACGTAGGCGTAGCCGTGCGGGTAGGATGGCAGAAGCTGCGTCTGCAGCGCATCGAGCCTGCTCGCTATCGACGCGGAAACCTGTGTCCAGGCCCCCTGCATGATGGCGGTCGGATCGTCGACGACCCCGGCGTGCTTGAGCGTGTCAAGGGGCGTGAACATCCACCAGCCGAAGGCGGCCAGGACAATCAGAGCAAGAAGCGGACCAGCGATCAACAGGCCGAGCAGCCGGAAGCGCCTCGACGGCGCCTTGTTCCACATCACGAACCCCGGCAGCAACATCAGGAACACGACCCCTTCGATGCGAAACAACGTCGCCACCACCATGGCGCCAAAGCAAGCGGCTGCATAACGCCACTGCTCGCGGCGGAAGAATCTCGCCAAAAAAAACACCGCGACGAGGAAAAAGCAGAGATACCCGGGGTCACGAATGACAAACGGGCGATGGTCGTTGACACCGGGGAACAGCAGGATTACCAACGCCGCCAAGACCAGTGTGGATCGCGAGCCGCCGAACTCCCCTACGATGGCGATGAACGCCACAACCAGCCCGACCGTCAATACGGCATTCAGAACATGCGCGCTTAGCTCAAGATCGAATCCGGTGACACCGGCAACGCTCGCAATGAGCGCTGAATAAAAGGGCCACTTGTAGACCCGAAAAGCGCTCGACCAGTTGCCGTCGAGAAACTCTCCAGCGGCGCGCACATATTCGACGCCGTCGTTATTGATGACGTCGTCCAGGTAGACGCTGAGGGTGGAGAGCACGAGGCTGGCGGCAGCGGCAAGCGCAAGCAGACCCGCGTGCTGGCGCAGGGGAGTGCCACCGCTTACTCCGAACGAGCCCGTCATCGGCGCGACGCTCGCCTGCGTCGGCATCGACCTCTCGTCGCCGAGGCGCTGCCACTCACAGCAGATCTTGGACCTCGGCGCGGCGCCACTCGGCGGCGACAATCTGCCAGCCGCTCTCTGTTGCGATCAGGTCGATGTCAAAACGATGGACATCTGCCGAGATACCGAGCAGCGCCTCCGCGCTGGCAATCGGGCGCCCCGCCGTGGCGACGAGCACTACCGCGTTGGCCCGACTCTGCTCAGGGAACTCGATCGCCTGAATACGCTTAAGAACGTAGACCGTCTCATTGCGCAACATGTGAAATGCGGCGATGCGCATGACCGCGCGTTTGTCGTGGCCTTGGCTGTCGCGATAAGTCGGCGCGATGGCATCGCGAACGGTATTGAGATCCTTCTGCTCGGCGGCGGCTTCCACCGTGTCGAAGAGCGCTTCGATCTGCTCGCGCGGCGTCGCGCCATCGCGCGAGCATGCCGTGCCGATGACTATTACGACCCCGGTCAGAATCATGACCAGACAGCGACGCGACGCGCCTGCACGGAGGGCGAAGCGTGTCATCCGAAGCATTCTTCTTTTGGCCTCAACCGGCCGCTTGATTACCGCCTCGCCGGCGGTCGCCCTCGCGTCGAATCGGCCGTCATCGGGGCGCCTCGCCCGATGTCAGCCAATCGCGGGGATCTCATTGCGGCGCTCACGCGGGGTCGACCGCCGCCTGCTGTCGCTGCGTTGACGCTGCTCACCGCCGTCGTCCGTCCCGCCCTGTGCCGCCATGGCTGCTCCAACCGCATCCGTCGGCGGCGAAGTCGTGGCATCGTCACGCCGGCGCTGACCGCGGCGTTTACCCCTTGGCCTGCTCGACTCGGTTTCGGTGACCGAGGGTCGCGACTCCGGTGCGCTTGCGGCTGCGTGGTCTGGCTCCGCCGCCGCGGGCGCAGCTTTCTCGGGCCGCCGTCGGCCACGGCGCTGGCTCGGCTCGCGCCCGCCCCCCGGCCGCGCGGCACGGGATCGGCCGCCCCGCCTGCGCGCTGGCGTCGTGGTCGCTTCCACCAGAAGGTCGTCGGTGATCTTGCCGACCGGAATGCTGTGGCCGATGTATGCTTCGATATCGGTCATCGAAAAGGCATACGCCTCGCAGGCAAAGCTAATGGCGTCTCCGCTGGCACCGGCGCGGGCGGTGCGCCCGATGCGGTGCACGTAGTCCTCCGGATCCTGCGGAAGATCGTAGTTGACTACGTGACTCACATCGGGAATGTGCAGCCCCCGCGCGGCGACGTCGGTGGCGACCAGTACCGGTACTTCCCCGTCCTTGAACGCCTGGAGAAGTGTCTCCCGCTTGCGCTGCGGGACGTCGCCGGAGAGCACCCCCGCGTGTTGCCCGTTGCTTTCGAGCCAGCTCTCGACTTCGTCGGCAACGTGTTTGGTGTTGGTGAAGACCAGTGTTCGACTGGCGCCGCTGTGCCGCAGAATTCCGAGCAGAAGCGGTATCTTCTCCTCCTTGGCCGGATAGTAGACACGCTCGCTGACCTCGTCGACCGTGATCCGATCACCTTGGACTTTGACGATATGCGGATCATTCATGTGTTCGTAAGCAAGTTCGTTGACCCGATGCGACAAGGTGGCCGAGTAGAGCATGTTAAGGCGCTGCTCGGGGGGCGGCATGCGACGCAGCAGGAAGCGTACGTCGCGAATGAAACCGAGATCGAACATTCGGTCGGCCTCGTCGATTACGGCGACTTGAATGGCTTTGAGATCGAACACCCGCTGCTTGTGGTAGTCGATGAGGCGGCCGGGCGTGCCTATGAGGACATCGACGCCGTCCGCGATTTCGCGGCGCTGCTGCTCGTAGCCGGTGCCGCCATAGGCGAGGCCGAGTCTGAAGCCGGTGTACTTGCCGAGCACTGCCGCATCGGCATGAATCTGCACGGCCAGCTCCCGAGTCGGTGCCAGCACCAGTGCCCGCGGCTGATGGGGTACCCGGTCGCCGGTCGGCGGATGGCGCAACAGATAGGCAAAGGTCGCGAGCAGAAAGCTCGCCGTCTTGCCGGTTCCGGTGCGCGCTTGGCCCGCAACGTCCTCGCCGTCGAGGGCCGGCGGCAAAGACTCCGCCTGAATGGGAGTGCAGCGCTGAAAACCAGCTTCGGACACGCCGCGCAGCAGTGCCTCTGGCAAATCCAGTTCTTCAAATCTCTGATTTGTAAGGTGTTTTTCAGTCATCGGGTGATGTGGTTTCCTGTCGCCCGGAACGGCGTCGGAGCGGGCTTGCATTGGGGGTTGGATTTCGTCAACAATTCCGGCCTCGGCGGCGGTGGGCACTCCTTAAGATGGTGTTGCACGGTCGCACAATCAAGCCGATTCGGCCTATCGGTACCGATCGGCGTCACTCCCGCCCCGAGCAGCGTCGAGCGCGTAGCGCGAATGACGGCGACGCATCAGCGACAACTCAAAGCGACACAACATCCGAGCTGATCAAAGCAAGGGATCGCATCCTTTCATGGCCGACATTGTCCATATCACGGACGGGAGTTTCGAGGAGGAGGTGTTGCAATCGGCGCAACCCGTCCTCATTGAGTACTGGGCGGAGTGGTGCGGTCCATGCAAGATGATCGCGCCGGTGCTCGAAGAGATCGCCAAGGATTACGACGGCAGGCTCAAGGTCGTCAAATTCAACATCGACGACAATCCCGAGACACCCCCGAAGTACGGGATCCGCGGCATTCCCACCTTAATGCTCTTCAAGAACGGAAACGTGGAAGCCACGAAAGTGGGCGCCGTCTCAAAATCGCAGTTGACGGCCTTTATCGATGGAAACATGTAGGCTGGCCGATGACGCCAGCGACACTCCGGCTCGTGGCACCGCTGAAGCGGTGAGGGTCGTTCTTTACGGATGACTTCACCACGTGCTACCTTTACCGATGAAGTCAGGATTCTCGTCACTCCAGACACCACCCAACCCTAGAACCCTTCAAACCCCTGATACGTTGCGACCGGCGCATCGCTGCGCGCGGTCGTGGCTCCGGCTGTCGACATCCTATGGCTCTTAGCCTCTCGCTACTCAAGGAAAAACCCCCCACAGAGCTTGCCGACATGGCGCGGTCGATGAAGATCGACGGCGTGAATCGCATGCGCAAGCAGGATCAGATATTCGCCATTCTCAAGGCGCGCGCCCGCAAGGGCGAGGACATCATGGGGGAAGGCGTCGTCGAGATACTGCAAGATGGATTCGGGTTCCTGCGCTCGGCGACGAGTTCGTATCTGGCCGGCCCCGACGACATATACGTCTCGCCGAGCCAGATTCGGCGATTCAACCTACGCACCGGCGACACCGTCTCAGGGCTGATTCGACCTCCCAAGGAGTCCGAGCGCTACTTCGCGCTGCTGAAGGTCGAGACGATCAATTTTCAGCCGCCCGAGGAGACGAAGAACAAGATACTGTTCGAGAACCTCACTCCGCTCCATCCCCTCGAGCGCATCCGGCTCGAACGCGAGAATGGTTCGGCGGAAGATCTGACGGCACGCGTGATCGACCTCATTTCACCCATCGGCAAGGGTCAGCGCGGACTGCTCGTGTCCTCGCCGAAGACGGGCAAGACCGTCATGCTGCAGCAGATCGCACACTCCATCACCGCGCGTCATCCGGAGTGCATGCTGATGGTGCTGCTGATCGACGAGCGTCCCGAGGAAGTCACGGAGATGCAACGTTCTGTTCGGGGGGAGGTGATCTCCTCGACGTTCGACGAGCCTGCCTCGCGCCACGTACAGGTGGCCGAGATGGTGCTCGAGAAGGCCAAGCGCCTGGTCGAACACAAGAAGGACGTCGTGATTCTGCTCGACTCGATCACGCGCCTGGCGCGCGCTTACAACACAGTGGCCCCGGCCTCCGGCAAAGTCTTGACCGGCGGCGTCGACGCCAATGCGCTGCAGCGTCCGAAGCGGTTCTTCGGCGCCGCCCGCAACGTCGAAGAAGGCGGCAGCATTACCATTCTCGCGACGGCGCTGATCGACACCGGCTCGAAGATGGACGACGTGATCTACGAGGAGTTCAAAGGCACCGGCAACATGGAGATCCATCTCGACCGGCGCATCGCAGAGAAGCGCGTCTACCCGGCGATCATCATCAGCCGCTCGGGAACACGGCGCGAAGAGCTGCTCACCGACCCCACCGAGCTGCAGAAGATTTGGCTGTTGCGCAAACTGCTCCACCCCATGGACGACAGCGCCGCCATCGAATTCCTCCTCGACAAGCTGCGGGCGACGAAGAACAATGCCGAGTTCTTTCAGTCGATGAACCGGTGAGCGGCAACTCGCCTTGCCGCTGTCGTTGAATTTCCGTACCATCGCGCGACGCGCGGCGTTCCGACCGCCGCTCGGGGGGCGCGCGCCGTGCGCGATGTGAGGATGCGAGGGAGTAACGATGAAACAGGGAATTCATCCTGATTACCAACCGATGAAGGTGACCTGCGCCTGCGGCAACAGTTTCGAGGCGCGTTCAACGCTTGGACGCGAGCTCCACGTCGAGATCTGCTCGGCCTGCCACCCGTTCTACACGGGCAAGCAAAAGATCGTCGACACCGCCGGCCGAGTGGGCCGATTTCGCGAGAAGTACGGCATCAAGAGCTAGCCGCCGTCCCGGTGTCGGAAGACCGATCCGAGCGAGCTTGACGCCCAAGGCGCTTTTCCCCGAAAAACGCGCGCCGCTGCCCAGCGGCTTCGCTTGCAGGGCTTTTCTCTTCGTCGTCGCACTGCTGACGGCGGCGATTTCCATCGCCGCCGACGAGGCGGCGCGCCGCGACCGCGTCGCCTCGGTCATCGACGGCGACACCGTTGTGCTGCAGGATGGTACCCACGTCCGTCTCGTGGGCATCAATGCGCCCGAGCGCGGGCGCGGCGAGCGCGACGCGGAGCCGCTTGCGCAGGCCGCCCACAACGCGTTGCGGCAACGCGTCGCTGGCAAGCTCGTCACGCTCCGCGTGGGGGTGGAAGCGCACGACCGCCACGGCCGTCTGCTTGCCCATCTGTTCGCCCCCGACGGCGCCAATGTGCAGATCGAACTTCTGCGCCGTGGATTCGCCAGCTTTGTCGCCATCCCGCCCAACCTCGCGTATCTGGATCAGTATCGGGAGGCCGAGCGCGCTGCGCGCACCGACGGACTCGGCATCTGGAGCCACGACTACTTCCGGCCCCGGAAGGCCGACTACCTCAACCCCGAGGAGCTCGGTTTTCGTTTCGTCGAAGGCCGGGTGAAAAACGTCGGCGCAAGCCGCCACAACGTGTTTCTCGATATGGCGCCGGGTTTCACCGTGGTGATTGCGCGCTCTCATTGGACCCGCTTCTGGGGTGGAAACGCGCAGCGACTCGAGGGCACACGCTGGCGGGTCCGCGGGTGGCTGGCACCGGCTCGGCGGGGCATACGAATGCGCATCGGCCATCCCGCCATGATGGAAGCGCTCTAATGGCGCCGTCGAGCGCCCCGTTCCGATGTCGCTGGCCCGAGCGCGCGTGCCGTTGCGGCCGATCGGTTCCAACGCTCTCGAGCCTGCGTGCGCCAGTGCCCGCGGCTCGCGGCCGCGCAGCCTCGCCCGTCGCCACTCCCCTGCATGCTGACCGCCTTCGCGCTCCGTGCAGTCAATGACGGGCGACGACGAAGGCGCGCAGCCCGGCGCGACGCTGGGGGAGTGGGTCGAGTGGGCACAGGCCGAGCTCGAGCGCGCGGCGCTCTGCTACGGTCACGGTACGGACAATGCGTTCGACGAAGCCGTGTGGCTGGTGTCCTACGCCGCCGGCATCACCCCCGCGGAGGCAGCGTCGGCATGGGGCCGTGTGCTCGGACCTACCGAGCGGCGCGGGGCCCGAGATCTCATCAGTCAGAGGATCGCTACGCGCAGGCCCACCGCCTATCTGATCAACGAGGCCTGGTTCGCCGGTCGACGCTACTACGTCGATGAGCGCGTGCTCGTGCCGCGTTCGCATCTGGGCGAGTGGATCGAAGACCAGTTCGCTCCGTGGCTCGATCCCGCTCGCACCGGCCGCATACTCGACTTGTGCACCGGTAGCGGCTGCGTCGCTGTTGCCTGCGCCTTGGCATTCCCCGAAGCGGCTGTCGACGCCAGCGACATCTCTATGGACGCTTTGAACGTGGCGCGGCTCAACGTCGCCCGTCACGACGTCGGGCAGCGGGTGCGCCTGATCGAGAGTGACCTGTTCGCCGCCCTGCGAGCGGAACGCTACGACCTGATCGTCTCCAATCCGCCCTACGTGAGTCGACGCGACATGGAAACGCTGCCTGCGGAGTATCGTCACGAGCCGAGCGCGGCGCTCGCGGG
>JBFEOO010000009.1:0-77517 GCA_041550555.1 Arenicellales bacterium | reverse complement strand
TTCGACGGGTGGTAGTGGGTACGGTAGAAGCGTTTCAAGTTCTCGTAGCTCAGGTCGGGAATGACTTCCGGCTCGCCGCCGCTGTTGTAGTGGTAGGTCGTGGTGGGGTAGAGATGGTGAGTAAGCGCCTGCCACAGCGCGCTGACCGGCGAGCTCATCGCGCCTTTCATCTCATTGAACACAACGCCCTTGAACACCAGCGGGCTGCCGGGATCCTCGGCGTTCTCGAACTCTATCCGATGGCCTTCCTGCGCAAAATCAAGCTCGTCGAGGCGCGCGAAGAACACGGCGTCGAGATAGACATCGAGCAGGTTATTGAAATCCTTCCTGTTCTGGCTGGCGAACGGGTACGCCGTCCAGTCGCTCGCCGTAAATGCGTTCATAAAGGTGTTCAGCGAGCGGCGGATCATCATGAAGAAGGGGTCGCGCACCGGGTAGCGTTCGCTGCCGCACAGCACCGTGTGCTCGAGGATGTGTGCGACGCCCGTCGAGTCGGTCGGCACCGTGCGCAGCGCAACCAGGAAAACGTTCTCGGGATTGTCCGCGGCAAGGTGAAAGTGCTGGGCGCCGGTCACCCGATGACGATACTCCTCGACGGTGAGTCTGAGCGATTCGATGGGCTGCGAGCGCAGCCACTCGAAAGCGGGGTGCGGCTCAGCGGCAGCGCGTTCGGGTTCGAGGGAAGATGCCTGGCTGTCTGGATGATTCATGATCACTCACGGTTTGCGTGTGAAGAACGATTGGCCCACGCGCCATTGTACCTGTTAAGCCGGCCGACCCGCGCTGCGCGTCGAGGCGGTGGCGCGCGGGACGCTGCCGCGCAGAAGCCCGGGTCAGCCCAGCGCGGCGGGCAGCGCAACACCGCACCGTCGTGCGGCCGTGCGCAGCTTGTCCGCGGTGCCCGGCGGCAGCGGTATACCCAGGCGGCTGCGCTCGTCGAATATGCGCTGCTCGGGCTCGCCGGGCATCAGCACCTCATCGACGCCCTGCGCCGCAGGCAGCGCCTTGAGCGCGTCGATCAGGGCGTCGATCTCGTCCTTGAACGCCGCGATCTCGGTGAACAGCCCGATGTCGATAGCGGCCACGAAGCTGTTCTGGTTGTGCGGCGCACCCTCGTGGCGCAGCGCGGCGCGACCGCTGCCGAGCGCCGGCAGCAGCAGCGGATTGCCCGCCATCTGGCTGGTCAGACACTGAAACATCAACGCCAGCCCCGACCCCTTGTAGGCCCCCGCCGGGAGCAGGATCTTGGCGCTGGCCGGGTCCGTGGTCGGATCGCCTCGGGCATCGAGCGCCCACCCCGGCGGCAGCGCCTCGCCCTTGTCGAGAGCAAGATTCAGCTTGCCCCCGGCCGCCACGCTGGTGGCCATGTCGAGGGTCAGCGGCCGGCGGCGCGCGGCCGGAACAGAGATGGCGATGGGGCTGTTGTGCACGCCCGCCGCCCGGGCGCCGTACGGCGCCATGTTGGGCGGGCTGCAGACGACGGCCATGCCGGCGAGATCTGCCGCGGCAGCGAGCTCGGTGTAGTAGCCCATGGCGCCCTGGTGGGTGACGTTGCGGATCAGGCCCCAGCCAATGCCGACCGAGCGGGCTTTGTCCATCACCTGGCGCATCACGGGTATCGTGGCCACGGGCCCCAGCGCGCGGTCGGCGTCCACGTAGAGCACCGCCGCGGTCTCTTCGAGCACGCGCACGTCGGGCTTCGGGTTCATCTCGCCGCGATCGATCATGTCGAGGTACCACGGAATCCGCAGCACGCCGTGGGAGTCGACACCGCGCAAATTGGCCCATACCAGCACGTCGGCTTCGGACTCGGCGTCCCCGGGCGGCACCCCGGCGGCGACGAAAACCGCCCGAGTGAATTGCGTCAACGCTGCGGCATCGACCCGTAATTCGCTGTCGGTCATTGGCTCTTTCCCCTGCCTTGACTCTGCTACACCCGCTGCCGGGGCCGGCGCACGTTACCACAGCGGCGCCCCGCGCGCAGGACGACGCCGCCAGCGTGCCGCTTCCGCCGCGACACCGGTCGTCTGCGCGACCCGGGCTACCCCCCCGCGCCCCCGTCGCGGTAGAGTTGTCCGGTCGCAACGCCTTCGATCGAGTACATGCACAGCGCGCTACGCCTATTTACCCTGCTCGGACTTTGCAGCGCGATGCCGGCGCACGCCGGGCCTGACGATCCGCTCGAGATCATCGAGCTGCGCTCGCGGCTGGCCAGCGAGCTGGTGCCCGTGCTGCAGCCGCTGCTGGCGCCGGACGACGCGCTGGTCGCCAGCGACGGCAAGCTCATCGTGCGGACCGATCCGCGGACGCTCGCCGAGATACGGCGCGTGGTCAGCGAGCTGGACACGCCGGCGCGTAATCTTGTCTTGACGGTGCGCCATCGCGGTGCCGAGACACGCCAGCAGGCGGGCGTCTCGGCCGGCGGCGCCATCGAGATCGGCGAGGACGGCACGGTCGTCATCGGACAGTCGCCGGCCGAACAAGGCGTCACGGTGCGCGGCGGGGCGCAGGAGCTGCGCAGCACCGCGCGCGAGGAATACCAGCTGCGGGCGCTCGATGGCCAGCCCGCTTACATCGACACCGGCCGCATCGCGCATTTCCCTCAACTCAGCGTCGTGCCGGCACCGGGCGGCGGCGCCATCGTAGGCGGCGTTGGCGAGGTTCGCGCGCGGCGCGGTTTCTACGTCGTGCCGAGGCTGCAGGGCGATCGTGTCATGCTGGCCATCGCGCCGGCAGCGGATCGCTTCGCGGACACGCGGGGAACCGTCGATGTCGATCGCGTGACCACGACCGTCAGCGGCCCGCTCGGTGCATGGATTGCGCTCGGCGCGGCGGAACAGAGCGGCGTGCAGCACGGTTCCGGCACCGTGTTCTACGAGCAGGGCAGCACCACTGCGCTGTCGGCCTACGAGGTCATGGTCGAGCTGGTTCCCTGAACCCGACCGCTATAGCCGGCAGAGCCGCGGCGTCCGACTGTTACGGAAAACCCGTGTCGCGGCACGTGGCCGGCAGGTATGAGGACTTCACGGTCCCCGGCTGGCAATCCCAGTCGACGGCCGCTTGCGAAGTGGTCAGCGTGGCCTCCATGAGGAACTGCTGGCCGGCGACGGTCGCCCCGCCGAGATCCTCTATCTTGACAACCAACGAGAGATTTGTCTCGTCCCATAGCACCGACTGAACGTACTTGGTGCCGATGTTGGTCTCGTAACCGGCCTCGCTTTGCGTGGGCCAGCGACCATCCGACAAGCGGAACTCCGCCACCGAGAGCTTGGCGGGGCCCAGCGCGGCAACGGCCTCCGTGATCTTGCTGCGAACGGTGTAGTCCTGATAAGCCGGTACGGCAATCGCCATCAGGATGCCGACGATCGCCACGACGATCATCAACTCGATGAGCGTGAACCCCGATTCCTTCCTCATTGGCCTTCCCCCTTGTCGATACCGTTGCTCGGTGGGGCAAAGGCCGGGACCGCGGCGCCTCGCGGACTCGTCGAGCATGCGTGCACGTTGACGGGCCCGATACCGGCGGCCGACCGGCGTTGGTGGCGCGCCATCGCAGAGCGCGGCGCGGACCTGCCTGGTCTTAACTACGTATTTATTTGTTCACTGACGGCGCACCCACCCCAAATTTTTTTGGTGCACCTAAACCCCACCTAGCGCAGGTAATTATAGCACAATACACGGACGCGGCCAACAATCGACCGCTGTTGGCGAACCGCGGCGCGCGCCGCCCGATCGGCGCTCGAGACATCTTCAGCCGCCCGCGGCGGGACGTGCGACGTTGCGCAGGGGCTCGCCGCGCGCCAGCCGGTCGAGATTGTCCGCGATAACGCGAAAACGCCGACCGAGCAGGCCGGCGCTCCACCCGGACGCATGGGGCGACATGATCACGTTGTCGAGCTCTTGGAAGGGGTGGCGCGACGGAAAGCACACCTCGCCGGCAGCCGCCGGGTACCGGTACCAGGTATCGATGACAGCGCCACCGATACGGCGCTCGCGGCACGCTTCGAACAGCGCGTCCTCGTCGATCACTGCGCCGCGCGCGACATTGACCACGACGGCGTCCGGCTTCATGGCCGCAAGCGCCGGCGCGTCGATCAGTCCGCGCGTCGCCTCGCTCAGCGGACAGGCCGCGACGACGTAGTCGCAAACCTCCAACATGGCGTGCAGACCATCCGTGCCGGCGATGTCGTCGACGAAGGCGTCGCCCTTCTCCGGAGAGCGCGTGCACGCCAACAGCCGCACGCCAAATGGCCGCAGGCGCCGCGCAGCCTCGCGGGCGATGCGCCCGTAGCCGACGAAGCCGACCGTCTTGCCGTGCAGTTCGCCGTGCAGCGGCGCGTCGACGGAAAAGCTGCCCGACCAGTCACCGCGCCGCAGGCCCGCGTCGAGCCGGCACAGCCGGATCTCCCACTCGAGCAACGCGAGCACCACGAACTCCGCAATGCCGATCTCGTGCTCGTACACGTTGCACACCGCACAGTGCGCCGGCACGGCATCAAAGTCGATGCCGTCGAGGCCCGCACCCGGCAGCTGAAGCAGGCGCAGCCGCGGCGCAGCCGGCATGGTCGACGGCCAGTGCATCGTGATGACCGCGTCGGCGGCGGCGAGCTCACGCCGAAAGATCTCGTCGCCGGGATCGTGCCGGCAGACGCGCAGCTCCCAGGCGGTCGTCAGGGAGTCGCGCAGCACCCGCAGGCGGCGCTCGTCGCTCTGCTCGCGCAGCAGCAGCCGCATCAGCCCGCCTCAGTCAATGCGCTGGGGAGCACCGCCCCCGGCCTCGACGACGGCAAAGTCACCGCCCTGCACCTGCTCGGCCAGCGAATCGGCATCGACCGTCGGAGCGGCCCGCAGAATCTCCTCGGCAAACTCCTCGGCCCGGTCCAGCGGCCGGTAGCCGAGACGCGCCGCGTTGGCGTTGTCCCACCAGGCCCGGGCGTTGTCGGACATACCGTAGACGATCTCGTAGCGCAGCTCCGGATGCTCCAGCCCGATCTCCACGAGCTGGGTCAGGTCGCGCGGGCTGATCCAGATACTCAGTCGACGCACGTCGACGGGCCGCTCCGCGACATTGCCGATGCGAATGCACAACACCTCGAGCCCGTACTTGTCGGCATAGAGGCTGCCCAGCGCCTCCCCGAACGCCTTGCTGACACCGTAGCGGCTGTCGGGTCTCACCGGGACGTCGACACCGATGCGCTGATTGCGGCGGTAGAACCCGACGGCGTGGTTGCTGCTGGCGAAAATCACGCGCTTGACGCCGCACCGCCGCGCTGCCTCGAAGACGTTGTAGACGCCCTGGAAGTTCGTCTCCAGGATGGGCTGCCAGGCATCCTCGCGCGACACCGCGCCGAGATGAACGACGCCGTCGACGCCGGCGACCAGCGACTCGACCGCGGCCGGGTCACGGATATCGGCCAGGCGAAACTCTTCCCCCGGCTGCACCGGCTCGATCGCCGCGATGTCCGAGAGGCGCAGCCGATATTTACCGCGCAGCGTCTCGCGCAGAAACGTCCCGATGGAGCCTTTTGCTCCAGTAATCAAAATGGTCTTCATGCGTCCTCCCGTCCCTGCAGCGCACACCACACGCGCAGCGGCGTCGCCGGCGTATCGAGCGGCGGGGCGCCGCCGCCCGCGAGCGCATCCGCCACCGCGTTGAGCACCGCACCCGGCGCGCCGATGGTGGAAACCTCCCCCGCCCCTTTTACGCCGAGCGCGTTCAGCGCGGTCGCCGTGGGCATCTGCTCCAGCCGGAATGCCGGCAGCTGATCGGCGCGCGGCAACCAATAATCGACGAAGCTCGCTGTCATCAGCTGTCCGGTATCGGCATCGTAGACGGCGGTCTCGCCGAGCACCGTGCCGATGCCCTGCGCCAAGCCGCCATGCAGCTGGCCGATCGCCAGCGGCGGGTTGATGATCCGGCCGAGATCGTCGACGCCGCTCATGGCGACGAGCGTCACCGCGCCGGTGTCCGGATCGACCTCGACCTCGGCAACGTAGGCGCCGCTCGGATACGTGAAGTTCTGCCCTTCGAACGCGGCCCGGCCGAGGCAGCCGCCCTGCCCCGCCGCCATCGCGGCGACCGCTACCTCGGCAAGGGTCACGGTCCGATCGGTGCCCGCCACGCGAAACGCGCCCGAGCCGTACTCGATGTCGACGACGTCCGCCTCGAGCAGATGCCCCGCCGTGCGGCGGGCGCGCTCGAGCATCGCCGCGCTGGCGCGCACGACCGTGTTTCCGGCGATGGCCAGCAGCGACGAGCCGCCGGTGCCGCCGCCGGTGTCGAGCCGCGCGCTGTCCCCCTGAATGACGTGCACGCGGTCGATAGAGACCTCCAGCGCCGTGGCGACGAGCTGCGCGAGGGCGGTCCCGTGTCCCTGTCCCGATGCCTGTGTTCCGGTGAGCACGCAGACGGTGCCGTCGGCCTCGGCGCGCACCTCGCTCGACTCCATGACCGAGCCGCCCGTTGTGTGGACGTACATACCCACGCCGATGCCCCGCAGGCGACCGCGCGATCGGGCCTCGTCGGCGCGGTCGGCGAAGCGCGCCCAATCCGCCAGCTCGAGCGCCCGGTCCAACAACGCCGGGTAGTCACCGCTGTCGAACCGCTCTCCCATCGGTGTCCTGTATGGCAGCTCGGCCGGGGTCAGCAGATTGCGGCGTCGCAGGGCAATGCGGTCGACACCGAGCTCGCGGGCAGCCTGGTCGATGACCCGCTCGAGATCGGTCACGCTCTCCGGCTTGCCTGCACCACGATAAGCGTCCACCGGCGCGGCGTTGGTGAACACGCCGCGCACACGATAGTGGATTGCCGGGATCCGGTACACGTGGCCCAGCACCCGCACGGCGCCGCCGGTGCTGACGTATGGCGCGACCGTCGAGAGGTAGGCGCCGTGATCGGCCACGGCGTCGATCTCGAGGCCGAGCATGCGCCCCTCGCCGTCGAGCGCCAGTGTCACGTCGTCGACGCGGCCTCGCCCCTGCGCATCGCTCGAGAACGATTCCATGCGAGTTGCCACCCACTTGACCGGGCGTTCGCACAGTCGCGCCGCAACCAGCACCAGCGCATATTCGGGATAGGGGTAGATTTTCATGCCGAAGCTGCCGCCAACGTCCGGCGTGACTACCCGCAGGTGGTCGGCGGGTATGCCGAGCACGTCCTTGGCGAGGACGTCACGCACCCCGTGCACGCCTTGCGTCTGCGCATGCAGCGTGTAGCGACCCGCTCGCGGATCGTAGCAGCCGATGGCGGCGCGTGGCTCGATCGGAGCGATGACGATGCGCGGGTGCGTCACCCGCACCCTTGCGATGTGGCGCGCCGCGGCGAAGGCCGCCCGCACGGCGTCGGCGTCGCCAGCCGACCAATCGAAGGAGACGTTAGCGGGGGCCTCGGCCCACACCGCCGGCGCTCCCTCCGCGAGCGCCGCGTGGGGACCGGTCACGGCCGGCAGCGCGTCATGGTCGATCTCGACCGCCTCCGCCGCGTCCGCCGCCCGCTCCGGCGAATCCGCCACCACGAAGGCGACCGCCTCGCCGACGAATTTGACATGGCTCGAGGCCAGGATCGGGCGCGGCGGCTCGATCATCGGCGCACCATCGCGACTGACGACGGGCGTCGTGCTGGACAGCGGCCCCAGTGCCGCAACGGCCGGGTCGCCCGCCGTCAGGACGGTGAGCACGCCGGGCATGGCGCGCGCCGCCGAGACCTTTATCGCGCGGACAGCGCCATGCGCGACCGTAGCCCGCACGACGACCCCGAACGCCATGTCCTGCAGCACGATGTCTTCCACGAAGGTCCCCATCCCGCGCAGCAGGCGGTCGTCCTCGAGACGCAGCGGCGGGACGATCGGTTCGGTCACGGAATGCGGGCGAGCGGGGCGTGCATGGCGTCGGCCGGCATTGTGGCCGCTTTGCCGCGACCGTGGCAACGCTGCGGAGCAGCGCGAGCAGCGACGGCCTTACACGCCGCCAGCACGGCGCAGCCGCTCGAGATAGCGCAGCTTGTAGGGCGGCACGACGAGCTCCCCCGTCATGATGATGCGCGCCGTGCGCGCGAGGCTCACGCTGCGCACCCTAGGCATGTCGTCAGCGAGCTCGACCACCGCGCGCGTCTCCACGACGCCGCTCGGATGGCCGATCCGCAGCCGCCCCGAGGTGGTCGTCTCGCGCCGCAGGCGCTCGGCGACGGTCCCCGGGCAGGCGGCGGCGGCGGCGACGGCCACGCACATGGTGACGTTGATCGACTTGTGCACTTTGCCGAGCGAGATCACGCGCACGCAGAGATCGACGGTGTCAGCGTGAACCCGTCCGCGCGGCTCGTCGAAGCGCGGGTAACCGGCGGCCGGAAACACCAGCACGACGAACGGCAGCATGGGGCTGTAGCGCCAAGCGTCGCGGGGATGCGCCACCAGGCCCATCGCCGCCGACGCCGCGGCCCGCAGCTGCTGCATGCGTTCGAGAAAGTCGCTGTCGGCATTGAGCGCCCCTATGCCGGTATCGACCGTCACCCCGACAGCGGCGCCGGCGACCAGCACGGCCGGGTTCGCCGCGTCGATCAGCGTGGCTTCGATACCTCCTAGCGCCGGCACGTCTAGCCGCGAGCAGGTGGCGCCGGCGGGAAAAAGCCGGCCCGTCACGGCGCCTTCCGGCTCCGGGAAGACCAGATCGATGCGTGGTCCGAAGCCGGGGACACCGTCGATGACGAAATCGCCGTCCTCGGCGGGCCGGCCGTCCGCCACCGGCACCCGCACGTCGGTCATCTTTTGCGTGTTGACGTTGCGAACACGCACCGTGGTGTGCGGCGCGACGCCCGCGACCCACCCCTGCTCGACGGCATACAGACCCACCGCGCTGATCAAGTTTCCCGAATTGCCGCGGTAATCGACCCGGGGCTCGTCGATGGCGACTTCGCCGAACAGGTAATCCACGTCCACGGCGACGTCGGGCGTGCGCTCGAGAACCGCGATCTTCGACGTGTGCGAGTCGCCCGCCCCCAACCCGTCGATCTGTCGCACGTCCGGACTGCCGATGGCGGCAAGAAAAATCAGGTCCCACAGCTCGCGCTCCGCCGGGAGATCATCGCGGCGCACCAGCATGCCACGACTCGTGCCACCGCGAGCCAGGACGCACGGAATCCGCAGGGCACGCGCCGGCAGCCTGAGACCCGCCATCAGCGCGACGCCCGGCGAGCCGAGGCCCGCGTCCGCGGGGCGGCGGGCTCAGCGCGGCCGTCACGCCATGCGGTATCATGCTCTCGCCAGTCACGGCAAAACCAACGGAGAGTTCGCGTGAGCGGGAGAGCCATCACCATGGCATTAGCACGACAGTCCCTGTGGGCGATGCTGTGCGTGGTCGCGGCCGGCATCTCAGTGCTCCCGGCAGCTAAAGCGGAGCAGCAAGAGCCGGATGACCTCAAGGCGTTCTCCGCATCTTACGAGCTCAAGCGATCGGGCTTCAAGGCGAGACGCATCGTCGAGCTGCGCATGCAAGAGAAGGGACGTCAGTACAGCTACACCTCGACGAGCAAAGCCCGGGGCGCTGCGGCCGCCTTCAAGTCCGGGACCGTGACCGAGCTCAGCCGCTTTACGATCAATGACGGCCGCCTCTACCCGCTCGAGTATCGCCTTTCCGACGAGAACGACGCCGACGAGGGACAGGTGCGGCTACGCTACGATTGGCGTGCCGGTCTCATTCGCGTAGCCGCGAAGGGCGAACAGAGCGAGCGCGCCATCGAGGCCGACCTGCTGACGCCGCTGCTGGTCGACATCGCGCTCATGCGGGATCTGAGACGCGGCGCGCCCGAGACGAGCTATCGCGTGCTCGAAGGGACGCAGGTACGCAGCTGGCAGTTTCGCAAGCAGGGCGAGCAGGAGCTGCGTACCGTCGTGGGCAAGCTCAGCACGCACCGCTACGAGCTCGACCGACAGTCGAGCCGAACGTTGGTGCTGTGGCTGGCGCCGGTGCTGGGCTACCTTCCGGTGCGCCTCGAGCAGCGCAAGGACGACGAGCTCAAGCTGGAGATGACCTTGCGCTCGGTGGCCGGGTTCGGCTCGCCGGAGTCGCTGCGGCGACCGATTTACGATCGCCGCTGAGCTCAGCCGCGCTCGCCGCAGCCGGCGTCGAGGTCCAGCAGCACGGCCGTGAACACGGTCTGCAAGGTCCTCCGCCAAAGCGAGGTCGAGCATGCTGTCGAGCGCCGGCGCCAGCGTTGCCATCGGATCCCAGGTGATCTAGGCATCGTAGTGGGTGTGCGTGTCGATGAAGCCCGGCGCGAGCACGCGGCCATCGGCGTCGACGACCTCAGCGGCGTCTCCGTCGACGTCCTCCAACGCGGCGCAGCGGCCATCGGCCACCGCCAGATTGCCGTCGCGCAGCGGTGCACCGGTGCCGTCGCACAGGGGCGCGTTCTTGATCAGCAGCTCGTACATCGCACCTCTATCGCTGACCGTTACAGCGACAGCCCCAGCGGGCCGCGCGAGAGCTGGAAGCCGGTGTTGCCGCCTGCGAACAGCTTGGGCAGGTAGGCACGCGACGCCACGCTGCCGACCCAGCGCAGCAGCGTATCGGCCACGGCGTCCGGCGCAGCATGCGGGTCGAGCGCGACATCGAGGTCGGCAGCATAGCGACCTACCACCGCCGGCTCGCCGCTCACCTGCAACAGCGGAATCATCGGATGCGCCTGCAGCGGCGTACGTCCGACATGCGCCAGCATGACGTCGCTGCCGGTGGCGCCCAGCCCCGTCAGGGTCTCCACGGGGTCTTCGGTCGGCGTCGCCATAACGTGCAGACCGGGCCGCTCGGCGAAGGCACCGTACTCGAGGGTCACTCGCCAATCTTCAGCGCGCGACACCAGCTCGCTCAGGAATTCACGCGAGCGCGCGACGCTGGCGTTGGCCCCCACCACGACGGTGCCACCACCGTTGACGATGCCACGCACGAGCCTGCCCAGGCCGCGGGCCAGCGTCTCGCCGATCGGACCGTCACTCGCCAAGGCGAGGCGCAGGGCGTCGGCATGCGCCTCGACGCGTTCGGGCGGTCCAGCGTCGCCCAGCTCGCTGACGAACCACTCGCTCACCCGGCTGGCCACGCTCGTGATACCGCCATCGAGCTGAACGCTGGCCCAGCCGAGCCGGCTCGGGTCCAGGCCGTGGTCGACGAGATAGTGGCGCACCGCGTCGTTGTGGGTCTTCTCGCAACCGTGCTCGAGCAGCAGCGCGCGCCGCGTGCAGCGATGACGCAGGTGACCCAGCAGCGTGCGCAGGTAGAGGGTCTCCGTGTTCGCCGAGCCACATCCCTCCGTGTGGACGAGCGCGACGAAGCGGGACACCGCAGGGTGACCCTGACGATTCAGCCGATCGGCGATGAGGCGCGCAATCTGCCCCGAGCACAAACTCGTGGGCATTATCAGACCGACCTGGTCGCACGCCGGGCCGCGCTCACCGGCCAGCGCCTCGAAGTCTAGCTTCGCGGGCGGTCCCGGCACGACAGCAAGCGGCCGGCCGTCCGCCTCGGGGGCAGCGCGCAGCGCATCCAGACCACTCGCGTCGGTTCGCGGCCAGTCGCGCCAAATCTGCACCTGGGCGTGGCCAGCCGTCTCGCCTTTGCTGCGTTGGCCGCTGGCGACCCGCACCATGAGATCGAACGTCTCGCGGCCGAGCTGCTCCATCGGCAGGCCGTCGTTGTAGCGGCCGGCGTTGACGTCCATCTCGCCGGACAGCATGCCGAAACGCCCCGTGGTGGTGACGAACTTGAGCGTCGGCACGAACGGGAAATTGGTAATCGAGCCGTTGCCGGTAATGAACAGGATCAGGTTTGCGCCGGAAGCCACCTGCCCGGCGATGCTCTCGAGATCGTTACCCGGGCTGTCCATGAAGTAGTAACCCGGCGCGGTCATGGGGGCGCCGTAGTCGATGACGTGGTCGAGCCGCACATCGGGATCCTTCTTGCGCGCCGCGCCGATCGATTTGAGGGCGATGTTGTACAGGCCGCGGTAATTGTTTCCCCCTGATGGGTTGCCTTCGGCGCTGGCGCCGTGATGACGGGCGCGTTCTTTGAACACCTCGATCTTGTGCAGAAACGCCCGGGCGGTGTCGGCGTCGCGCACGTTGGCGAGCACGTACGGCTCGGCGCCGATCAGCTCGTCGGTTTCCGCCAGATTGGCGCTGCCCCCGTGACGCAGCAGCTCCTTGGCCACCCACCCCGCGAGCGCATTGCCCGACACACCCGAAAAGGCGTCCGAGCCCCCGCACTGCAGCGCAATCTTCAGCGCGCCGAGCGGTGCCACGGTGCGTTCGGCACCATCGGCCTCGCCAAGCCAATCGACCACCACACGCTCCCAGGCGGCGAGCTCACTGGCGGCGTCCCCGGCCAGCGTCGCGAAGCGGTGCCGTACGTGATCGAGGGGATAGCGGTTGTCCCGCGCATAGCGCTCGAGGTCGCGGTTGTCGAATGCCCCGGCACCGTCATCGACGGCCAGCACAGCGGCAACATTCGGGTGCACCATGAAGCCCGCCAGGGTGCGCAGCACGAACTCGAGATTGTGCGGGCGCCGTTCACCGCCGCCCTCGGTGTGCGTCACGGCGCACACGCCGTCGACGCCGCGGGCGGACGCCGCGCGTCCACGCACGCTCGCCGCGAGGCGCTCCGCGAAAGCGGCGGTGCGCGACGTCGTGGCCAGGATGACGATGACGTTGCGCGTACCGACGCCGCGCCCACCCGATCGCCGGAAGCCCTCGAACCCCCCGGCCACCGCCGCGGGCGCAACCTGTTGCCCGACGCTGAAGCCGCCTCCGTGGGGTTGCAGATAATCGCGGAAGTTGGGCTCTGCCGGGAGCGCAAATCCGACGTCGCGCTCGGCCAGCACACGCAGGATTTTCTCGTTGCAGGCGTATTCCCCGGGGAGGATGTCGCGCGTGGCGATGCCAAACGGCAGGCCCCAGGACAGCAGCGGGGACCCCGCCGCGACGGGGGCCGACGCAAAACGGTGCCCCTCGAGCACGTCGTGGGAAAGCGCGAAAACACTGCCCCGGTGGCGCACGCGAACACCGGCCGCCAGCCGCTCGGTGGCGATGGCCACGTTGTCCCCGGCGGCAGGCAGCCGAGCGATGCTGTCGAACTCCAGCTCCATTGCCGCCGTCATTGCCGTACCGCCATCATCTGCTCGCCCGTGATCCTGTATAGTGGTCGATCGCCGTGCCCGGAGGGCGTCTGCCACCGGAGCGCCCCGCCGCGCGAAAAGCGCATAGCGCTCACCCGGCACGCCGCGGCTGGTGGGGGTGATGAGGTCGGAGCCGGTCCCGGAGCGAAGATCGCTTCCGAGCCCGTCACGATGCGCCCACCCCGCGGCATCCCGCTCCGCGCATTTCTCTTGGAAGACGAGCGGCGCACGGGGCAGCCGCCGGCGCGCGAGCAACCACACCGCGAGCTTCGGCCGCGGCCCGCGCAACTATATCATGCCGGGGCAACCGCTTGCGGACGACTCATACGCCATGCAGCCGTACAACATTGCCGAGCTCAGGAGGCAGGCGCGCCGCCGCCTGCCGCGCATGCTGTTCGACTTCATCGACGGTGGGGCCGAGGACGAACACACCCTGCGCCGAAACATCGAGGCGTTCGCGGCGATCTCTCTGGTGCCGCGCATGTTCAGGCCCACCCCCGACTGCGACACCAGCGTCGAGGTGCTCGGCGAGCGGCTGGCCTTACCCGCTATCGTCGCCCCTACCGGCCTGTCCGGGCTGCTGTGGCCGCACGGCGAGCTGGCCGCCCTTCGCGCCTGCGCCCGTGTCGGCACTGTCCTGACGCTCAGTCACGGCTCGACCTGCAGCCTCGAGCAGGCCGCGGCCGCGACCGACGCGGCGAAGTGGTTCAACGTGCTCGTATACAGAGACCGTGCGGTCACCCGCTCGCTCGTCGAGCGTGCCGCGGCAGCCCGCTATCAGGGCATCTGCCTGACCGTCGACTTGCAGACGATGGGCCAGCGCGAGCGCGACATCCGCAACGGCTTCGTCGTACCGCCGCGACTGACACCCGCCACGGCGTTCGACCTCGCGCGGCACCCCGGGTGGCTGTGGCGCATGCGGGCAACGCCGCGGCCGACGATGCGCAACTACGTGAGCACGGGGATGAGCGATCTCAAGACGCTGGCGGCGCACATGGCTACGCTGACCGACGCCAACGTCGGCTGGTCGGAGCTCGAGTGGGTGCGCTCGCTGTGGCAGGGCCCTCTGATCGTCAAAGGCATCCTGCATCCGGACGACGCCCGGCAGGCGGTCGACGCCGGCGCCGATGCGGTGGTCGTCTCCAATCACGGCGGCCGTCAGCTCGACGGCGCCGTGGCCGCTGCGGAAGCGTTACCGGCGGTGGCCGACAAGGTCGGCACCGACGCCGCCGTGCTCATCGACGGCGGTGTGCGGCGCGGCAGCGACATCGTGAAGGCCATCGCTCTCGGCGCCCGCGCCTGCCTGATCGGGCGCGCCCATCTGTACGGACTCGCCGCGGCCGGCGAGGCGGGGGTGGTCACCGCACTCGAGATCCTGCGTGCCGAGATGCGCCGCGCCATGGCGCTCGGCGGTTTGAACCGCGTCGATCAGATCGATGGGCGCATCCTCCACCGGGCGTGACGCGAGCGCAGGCAGCGGGCGCACGACGGGCTCCGCGGGGCCCGACCCGCGTTCAGTCGATCTCTTCGATGCGTCCCGAGTCGATGACGCTCTGGAAGAAGTCGGGGATCGTCAGCCCGGCGGCCACCTTGGCCTCGAGCGCCGCCTCGGCATCGGCCACCCGCGCAAGACGGGCGAGGACGCCGTCGAGGCGCTCGCGCGGGACCACGACCACCCCATCGCGATCACCGACGACGACGTCACCGGAAGCGACGCACACCCCGCCGAGCGTGATCGGCTGACCGACCGTTCCAGGGCCGTTGCGGGCAGGCGAGTTCGGCGTCACCCCCGCGGCGAACACCGGAATGCCGACCCGCCGGATGCCGTCGCTATCGCGCAGCAGGCCATCGGTGACGAAGGCGCCAGCGCCGGCGTTACGGGCCATGCCGACGAGCAGATCACCGCTGATACAGGTCGCGGTAAAACCGTCGGTAGCGGCGACGATCACGTCACCCGCGGTCACCGCCGTCAGGGCGCCGAACACGGCGAGGTTGTCCGCCGGGCCCGCCCAGCACGTTACCGCGACGCCGGCGAACACCGCGCAATCGGCGTCGAGCGGCTTGATCGAGTGGGCCAGCGCACCCCGTCCCTCCATGCAGTCGACGAGCGGCCCGGTGGCCACACCGCGTAGCGCCGCGACGGCTGCGGCGGGCGGCCGCTCGAAGTGACGGCGAATAGTCAGAAGCGGGGGATCTTCGATCATGTCCGGCTCCTCCTGAATACGGTCGGGTGGTATCGGGCCCGTTGTGCTTTACACTTCGACGCCCGGACTTTGCGGCCAACCGCAGCCACCGAGCTGCTGCCGAGGCGGCGCGAGCCAGGCCGAGCGGCGGTCTAGCATACCAGCGAGGCAATGCATCGTGAGAATCACCGCCATCGAGACCATTCGCCTGCCCGAGTTCGGCAACGTGCTGTGGGTGCTCGTCCACACCTCGGAAGGCCTGAGCGGGTTGGGCGAAACCTACTTCGGCGCGCGTGCCGTCGAGGCCTACGTGCACGAGTCGGCGGCACCCAAGCTGCTCGGCCGCAGTCCCCTCGAAATCGAGCGCATCGCCACGGAGCTCATGCCCTACGTTGGTTTCAGCGGCGCCGGCGCCGAGACGCGGGGGCGTTCGGCCATCGACGTCGCGCTCTGGGATCTGTTCGGCAAGTACAGCGAGCAGCCGGTCTACCAGCTGCTGGGCGGTCTCACACGCGAGCGAATTCGCACCTACAACACCTGCGCCGGCTACCGCTACGTGCGCAACCTGCCCGATTGGGACACCCGTGATTGGGGCCTCGGCGACACCGCCGAGGGACCTTACGAGGACCTCGACGGCTTTCTCCACCGGCCCGCCGAGCTGGCGCACAGCCTGCTCGAGCAGGGCATTACCGGCATGAAGATCTGGCCGTTCGACTACGCCGCGACGGCGTCGGGCGGCTATGCCATCTCGCCCGCCGAGCTCGACCGCGCCCTCGAGCCGTTCGCCCGCATCCGCGACGCGGTCGGGCGGCAGATGGACATCATGGTCGAGCTGCATTCGCTTTGGCGGTTCCCGGCAGCAGTTCAGATCGCCCGCGCGCTCGAGCCGTTCACGCCCTACTGGATCGAGGATCCCGTGCGCATGGACAGCCTCAAGGCGCTGGCCGATCTTGCGCGCGCCACCAATACTCCGATCTGTGCCAGCGAGACCCTGGCCGGGCACTGGTCGCACCGCGATCTGCTCGAGACGGGCGCCGTCGGCGTGGTGATGCCGGACATCGTGTGGTGCGGCGGCCTCACGACCGCTCGTAAGATCGCGGCCCTGGCGGACAGCTACCATCGGCCGGTGGCGCCGCACGACTGCACCGGCCCGGTGGCGTTCATGGCAGCGGTGCATCTCTCGCTGAGCGTACCCAATGCGCTCGTGCAGGAGTCGGTACGCGCGTTCTACGCGGGTTGGTACCGCGAGCTCGTCACCGTCGTTCCGACCATCGACAACGGCTACATCCTCGCGCCGCAGGGTCCCGGTCTCGGCACCGAGCTGCTGCCGGACATTCGCGAGCGCCCCGGCGCCGTAATCGTGGTCACGGATTGCGCATGAAGGTTGCGCGGGCGAGCCCGGGCGAACGCCTTGACGCGCTGCTTGCGGGAGCCGCCGTCATACCCGTGGTCACCGTCGAGGACGCCGCAGCCGCTGCCCCGCTCGTCGAGACCCTCTGCGAGGCTGGCCTGCGGGTCGTCGAATTCACGCTGCGCAGCGCGGCGGCACTCGAATCGATCGCACAGGCCCGCAAGAACGTCCCGGGCGTCACCATCGGCGCCGGCACGGTGCTGCTGCCATCCCACATGCGGGCGGCACACGCCGCGGGTGCGGACTTCGCGGTCTCACCCGGCGCCACCGATGCGCTGGCGGCGGCGGCCGCCGAGCTCGAGATACCCTACCTTCCCGGCGTCGGCACGGTGTCCGAGGCGATGCGCTTGCTGGCGCGCGACTTCACCTGCCTCAAGCTGTTCCCCGCCGAGGCCTGCGGCGGGGTGGGCTTCTTGCGCGCCGTCGCCAAGGTCATCCCGTCGGCCCGCTTCTGTCCCACCGGCGGCATCGGCGCCGCCAACGCAGCGGACTACCTGAGCTGCGAGAACGTCGCCTGCGTGGGCGGCTCGTGGATGGTCCCCACCGACGCCCTGCGGCGTCGCGACTGGGCCACCATTCACAGCCTGGCCCGCGAAGCCGCCGGGCTGGGTGCCGCGCGATCGTGATTCGCATTGCGGCGATCGGCGAGTGCATGATCGAGTTCGCGCTCGAGGCGGATCGTGCCAGCGCGGAGCAGGGCTTCGGGGGCGACACGCTCAACACGGCCGTGTACCTGGTTCGCTGTCTCGCCGCCACCGATTGCCGCGTGGACTACGTCACGGCGTTGGGCGACGACCCGTTCAGCGCCCGCATGATCGCTCTGTGGCGGGCGGAGGGTCTCGGTGTCGAGCTGGTGTTCCGCCTGCGCGGCCGACTGCCAGGACTCTATCTCATCGCCAACGACGAGCAGGGTGAGCGCTCTTTCTACTACTGGCGCGACAACGCCGCCTGCCGCGCGCTGCTGCACGACGGCCGCGATCGGCTGCTCGCCGACGCCCTGCGCAATTACGACCTCATTTATACCTCCGGCATCACGACAGCCATTCTCGATGCCCGCAGTCGCCAGCGCCTGCTCGACGTGCTGGGCGACGCGCGCACCCGGGGCGCGCAGGTCGCCTTCGACAGCAACTTCCGCCCGGCGTTGTGGCAGAGCGACGACGAGGCCCGCGACACCTGCCGGAGGATCGCACGGTGCATCACCCTGGCTTTACCCACCTACGCCGACGAGCGCGCGCTGTACGGCGACGCCTCCCCCGAGATCACCGCGCGACGCTGGCTCGAGTGGGGCGTCCCCGAGGTGGTGGTCAAGAACGGCGCCGACCCCTGCCTGGTCGCCGAAGGGCGGACGCGCGACTGGGTCCCGGCGCCATCGCCCGTGCCGGCACCGCTCGACACCACGGCCGCAGGCGACGCCTTCAATGCGGCGTATATGGCTGCTCGGCTCCATGGTCTCGCGGGCGTGGCCGCCGCCCGCGAGGCGCACGCCCTCGCCAGGCAGGTCATCGCCTTCCGTGGCGCGCTGATCCCCGCCGCGGATCAGCGCGGCTGACAGCGTCCGTGCGGGATCGTCACGCGGCGAGAACCGCTGCGCCGGGTACCAGCCCTGCCCTCGGATGGGTGCCTAGGCGGCTGTCTTTTTCGCTGCCGGGTCGAGCGTTACGCCGTTGAACTCGGCAAAGTCGTCGGCGAGCCTCGGCACGAACCGATCGCCGACACCGCGCGCCAGTGCAATGTCGTACATCTGTTTGACGGCCCCGCTGACGCCGCCGGCGAGCTCGAGGGACTCCGCCAGCCTGTTGAAGTAACGAATGTCTTTGGCGGCGTTCGCCAGGGTGAACTTGAACGCCTCGGGGTCGCGATCGAGAATCCAGCCGGTGAGCATCTTGTAGAACGGGCTCGCCAACGGCCCGGCGCCGACAACCGCATTCAAGGTCTCGGCGCCGACCCCCGACTTCTCGGCGGCCGTGAAGGCCTCCGCAAAGATCGCCGCGTAGCTCATGGCGATGAAGTTGTTGATCAGCTTGATCTTGTGGCCGTTGCCCGGCGGACCGACATGGATCACGTTCTCCGCCCAGGTGTCGAACAGAGGCCTGAGCTCGTCGAAGGTCTTGCGGTCGGCGCCGACAAAGGTGTTGAGCTTCCCGGCCTCGGCCTCTCTCGGCGTGCGCCCGAGCGGGGCGTCGATGAAGCGCACTCCCAGAGGCTTGAGCTCCGCCGCGAGCGCCAGCGTCGAGACCGGGTCCGCCGTCGTGCAGTCGACCACGGTGAGACCCTTCCGCGCCGCGCTCTTTATGCCCGCGCGCCCGCGGATGATCTCTTCCACCTGAACCGACGACGTCACGCACAAGAACACCACATCGGCCTTCTTGGCCACCGCCGCCGGCGTCTTGGCCTCTTTCGCACCCCGGCGCACCAGATCGTTCACGGGCTTTCTGTTGCGGTGAACCATCACGGTCAGGGCGTACCCGTTTTGCAGCATATTCTTGGCCATGCCGTGCCCCATGAGCCCCACGCCGATGAACCCCACCCGCGGCGCCTTGCCGTGCTTGCCCTGCTTGCTGCGCTTAGTCGCCATAACGCTCGACTCCCGTGAATGTTGCGATGGTGCCCACGCACGTCGCGTTGCCGCGGGCCGCGCCGTTCGGCGGGCCTCGCCGACGCCTACGTCACCCGGCGACGTGTCCGCCGAGCTCGTCCTCGACGAACGCCTGGACGATGTCGTCGATGTTGCCGTCGGCGACGAATCCCATGGCCACGGCCCGGCGCGCCGAAAACCGCGTCGGCCAGCCGTAGACGATCTTCTCGATGAAAGGATCGCGCTCGAAGCGGACCCGTTCCGCCACCGCGTCACCGCCCACCCGGCGCAGGGCGTCCACCATGTGCCCAACCGATACGGTGATGCCGGGAAGCAACAGCGCGCGATTGACGCCCCACGCCGTCGGCGGCAGCTCCACCGCATGGATCAGGTTGTCGACGACGCGCCGCGGCGACAGCACGTAGATGCCGGTCTCGGCGGTCACCGGGCAGGCGTACGCTTCGCCCTGCAGCGGCTCGCGCACTACGGAGCTGGCGAACGACGAGGCGGCGAGGTTCGGTTTGCCGGGTCGCACGATGATCGTCGGCAGGCGCAATGCGCGGCCATCGACGAAGCTTTTGCGGCTGTAGTCGTTCACGAGCAATTCGCCGACCGCCTTCTGCGAGCCGTAGGACGTCTGAGGATTGAGCGGCGTGTCGTCCTCGATGACGGCCGGCATCTCGCCGCCGTACACAGCGACCGAGCTCGAGAACACGAACCGCGGGCACGTGCCCAGTCGGCGACAGGCGTCGAGCAGCTGCTCGGTGCCGTGCAGATTCACACGCATGCCGAGCCCGAAATTCTGCTCGGCCTCGCCGCTCACCACCGCGGCCAGGTGGAAGACGGCGCCGGTGTCGCCATCGACCAGCCGCTCTGCGGCGCCGGGCTCGCTGAAATCGCCGTAGACGACCTCGATGCGCGGATCGCTGGGCAGCGGCTGCGGCGGCTCGACGATGTCCGCCACCCGTATCGCGTCGATCTGCTCCCCGCTACCGTCGGATGCAGGCAGCTGACCCTCGGCCAACAGCCTTGCCACCAGGCGTCGGCCGATGAAACCCGTTCCTCCCGTCACCAAAACGTTCACAGCATCCTCCTCGTTGGGCCATCCCCGAACGCCCTGCCCACCCTCCCGGCGGGGGGAACGGTCAGGGCACGGAAAGCTTTCCGCGCGGTCTCTGCACCGCTGTCACGACATGGCGCGGCGGCGCACGATCTCGGCCGGACACCCCGTTCCCGGTGGGAGCCGACGGATCGGTCAGACGCTGCAATCAGCTCTCGAAAAGCCCGGCCGCCGGAAACGGGCGACCGCTGGCGCGCCGTGCCGTCCTCAATAGCTCGCCCGGCCCCCACTCAAATCGAACGCCGCACCCGTCGTGAACGAGTTCTCCTCGGAGACGAGCCAAGCCACCATCGCCGCCACCTCCTCGACCTTTACGAATCGCCCGCGAGGTATTCGCGAGAGCATATAGTCGATATGCGCTTGGCTGATCTGCTCAAAAATTCGCGTGCGCGCCGCGGCCGGGGTTATACAGTTCACCGCGATGTCGAGATCGGCAAGTTCTTTGGCGATGGATTTGGTCAAGGCAATCACCCCGGCTTTCGCCGCGCTGTAGGCGGCGGCGTTCGGATTGCCCTCCTTGCCGGCGATCGACGCGACGTTCACCACGCGTCCGTAGCCGCGCTCGCGCATGCCGGGCAGCACCGCGCGGCAGCAGTAGTAGACGCCGTTGAGATCCACATCGATCACCTCCCGCCAGGCATCCAGTGGATACTCCCACGACGGCAAGGTTGGACCCGCGATTCCGGCGTTGTTGACCAGAATGTCGACGTGGCCGAGCGCGGTGACCGTCTCCGATGCCGCCTCGGCGACCGCTTCGGCGTCGGTGACGTCCACCGTGAAGACGTGCACACGGTCCGACGGCTCCAGCTCCCCCGCGGTCCGCACCAGCAGGTCGCGATCGCGATCCCACATGCTCACGTGCGCACCCGAGGCAAGCAGGCGCTCGACGATGCACAGACCGATTCCCTGAGCTGCCCCGGTGACGATGGCCCGCCGGCCGCGAAGGTCGATGCTGTTCATAGGCGCCGTCGGGTGGTCTGGTCGTTTGCGCTGGGCACGGGTGAAAAAAGCGGGACGTTATTCTACACAGCTCGGCCTTGGCTGATAACCGCGCGACACGTGCTGCGAGCCGGTGAGTTGGTGATACACTCGCGCCGGGGCGCGCCGTGAGATCAGCGCATGGCCGACTCGGCTGGCCGGCGGGCAGGCGCGAGACCGCGCACCGCTCATACGCGGTGTCGGCCCTCCCGCGCGGGGTGCTACCCGGTGCGCGAACGGGCGTGGCCGGGCGTTTCCGGGCGCTTGTGCGGAGGGACGCGGATGAAGTCGCATCGGCGCCTCACGCGGCGACCGCCACGCATGACGCGCAGCACCCGCCGCGCCGCGGACGCACGCCGCACTGGCTGCCAGCCCCCGGAGAAACAACCCCTGGAGAGACGAGCTATGGATGTGCACGACAACTACATCGGCGGGGAGTGGGTTGGCGGTCAGGCCGTCAATCACAACATCAACCCGTCCAATACCGACGATGTCGTCGGCGACTATGCACGGGCCGACCGGACCCATGCCCAGCAGGCGATCGATGCGGCCAGCGCAGCGTTCGGCAGCTGGTCACTGAGCGGCATCCAGCAACGTTTCGATGCCCTCGATTTCATCGGCAGCGAGATTCTCGCGCGCAAAGAGGAGCTGGGCCGTCTGCTCTCGCGGGAGGAGGGCAAGACGCTGCCCGAAGGTATAGGCGAGGCGGCCCGCGCCGGTCAGATTTTCAAGTTCTTCGCCGGGGAAGTGCTGCGCCTGGCCGGCGAGCGGCTGCCGTCGGTACGCCCGGGTATCGGCGTCGAGATCACCCGCGAGCCGATCGGCGTCGTCGGTCTGATCACCCCGTGGAACTTCCCCATCGCAATTCCAGCGTGGAAGATTGCGCCGGCGCTGGCCTACGGTAACTGCGTCGTCTTCAAACCGGCCGACCTGGTGCCCGGATGCGCCTGGGCGCTTGCCGAGATCATCAGCCGCTCGGGGATTCCGGCCGGCGTCTTCAACCTGGTCATGGGGCGTGGATCGGAGGTAGGGGAAACGCTGCTCCACTCCTCGCGCATCGCCGGCATCAGCTTCACCGGATCGGCGGAGATCGGGCGCCGCGTCTCGCAAGCCTGCGCCGCACGCCATGCCAGGGTGCAGCTCGAGATGGGCGGCAAGAACCCTCTCGTGGTGCTCGACGATGCCGATCTGGACACGGCGGTCGCCTGCGCGGTCAATGGCGCCTACTTCTCCACCGGACAGCGCTGCACGGCGTCCTCGCGATTCGTCGTCACCGACGGCATTCACGATCGCTTCGTGGACGCGATGGTGACGCGGCTCAAGTCGCTCAAGGTCGACGATGCGCTCAAGGACGGCACCGAGATGGGGCCGGTCGTCGATCAGACCCAGCTCGATCAAGACCTGCGTTACATCGAGATCGGCAGCGACGAGGCCACGCTGGCCACGGGTGGCGAGCGCCTTTCGCGCGAGCACGACGGGTTCTACCTCTCTCCGACGTTGTTCACCGATACGAGCAATGACATGACCATCAATCGGGAAGAAATCTTCGGCCCGGTGGCCAGTGTGATTCGGGTCTCGGACTACGACGAGGCGCTGGCCGTAGCCAATGACACCACCTTCGGCTTGTCGTCGGGAATCTGCACACAATCACTCAAGCACGCCGACCATTTTCGGCGCCATGCCCAGGCCGGTCTCGTGATGGTCAACCTGCCCACCGCGGGCGTCGACTACCATGTGCCCTTTGGTGGTTGTAAGGGCTCGAACTATGGTCCCCGCGAGCAGGGACGTTATGCCGCAGAGTTCTACACGCTCGTAAAGACCGCCTACGTCAGCGCTTGACCGCAGAGCCGGCGATCCGGGTGGGGCGCAGGGCGGCACACCCCTTTTTGCGGGACGCCCTGCGGCCGCCGGTGTCGTGGTGAGCGCGCCGCTGCGCGTGGCCGTGTTGGACGCCGGCTATGTCGCCGCTTACCATCTCGACGCCTGGCACCGGCTCGCGGGGCGAAGCTGGTGGGCGTCTGCGACGGCGACCTCGCGCGGGCCCGCGCCGCCGTGCAAGCATTCGGCCGCATCCCCGTCTTCGACGCGCCGGCGGCGCTGCTTGCCGAGACCGCACCCGACCTCGTGGACATCATGACGCCCCCCGGCGTCTCACCTCGAGCCGGTGGGCGCGATCGCGGCCGCCGGCTGCGACATGCATCTGCCACAAACCGCTGGCGCCGAGCTTCGACGAGGCGGTCCGGCTGACCGTCAGCGCGGAATCGGCCGGCGTCACTTCGATCGTGCACGAGACAACAATCCACTGGATCGACAGGTTCCGATTTCTCATGGGCGAGATCACGGGGCTGTCTGCCCGGCTGCGCAGGCTCAATCCCGCCATCGCCGGTGAGGACGCCGGCCATATCGTGTTCGGCTTTGCCAGCGGTGCGGCGGGTTCGTTCGACGGCGACCGTTTGAACGAGCACGTCAGCGACGACACGCGACGCACCATGGGGGAGAGGTGGATCGAAGGCTCGCGGGGCATTCTGCGGCTCGACGGCTTCGGCCGTTTGTGGCTGAAGCCGCACGGCGGGGACGAGCGCCAACACCCCTAGCTCTGGCACGACCGCGGCTTCGCCGGCGACTGCCTGCTGGCGCTGCAGGCGCATGTCCTGTCGCACTACCTGCACGGCGCACCGCTCGAGAGCGAGGCGCGCGCCTATCTGCCCACTCTCGACATCGAGGAGGCGGTCTATCGCTCCGCCGCGGAACCGCGCTGGATCGACCTCTCCGACTGCCGCAGCGGCCGTGCCGAGAACTCACTCGCGTAAGGTGCAGCGCGAATGCGCGCCGGCCGGCGAGCCACGGCGGCGGATGTCCGTGGGGCGTGCAGCCCCGGGCCCGCAGCAGGTGTGCTACACTGCGGCTCGCGGCAGAGACTGCTCGGGACGCGTCGACCCGGACGCGGCCCAGAACAACCGGCGCATTGCCTGCCTACCTCGACAGCGGCGCTTGCACCAGGAGGAGCCGTAGCGGATGGCATCCGTAGAGATCCGCGACGTGCGCAAATCGTTTGGCGCGCACGAGGTCATACACGGCATCAACATCGACATTCCCGATCAGGAATTCGTCGTCCTCGTCGGCCCTTCGGGCTGCGGCAAGTCCACCCTGCTGCGCATGATTGCGGGGCTGGAAAACATTACCGGTGGCGACATTTCCATCGGCGGCCGGATCGTGAACAAGGTTCCGCCCAAGGAACGCGACATCGCCATGGTTTTCCAGAATTACGCCCTCTACCCGCACATGAAGGTCTTCGACAACATGGCGTTCAGCCTCAAGTTGGCCAAGGTCGATCCCCGCATCATCGCGGAGCGGGTGCAACGCGCCGCCGAGACCCTCAATCTGGTGGAGTTTCTCGACCGCTACCCGCGCCAGCTCTCAGGCGGGCAGCGGCAACGGGTCGCCATGGGACGCTGCATCGTGCGCGACCCGCAGGTTTTCCTGTTCGACGAGCCGCTGTCGAACCTCGACGCCAAACTGCGGGTGCAGATGCGCACCGAGATCCGGGCGCTGCACCAACGTCTTCACGTGACCTCGATTTACGTCACCCACGACCAGATCGAGGCCATGACCATGGGCGACCGGATCGTCGTCATGCACGACGGCAACGTCGAGCAGATCGGCGCACCGCTCGAGCTGTACGATCATCCTGAAAATCTATTCGTGGCGGGCTTTATCGGATCGCCGGCCATGAACTTCATCCCCGGCAAGCTCAGTCGTCGCAACGGGGCCGCCAGCCTGATCGCTGACGACGGCACGGAGATCGGCCTCAGCCCCGAGGTCGCCGGTGCCGACGGCCAGTCGGTGATTTTCGGCGTACGTCCCGAACATCTCGAGCTCGCCACCGACATCGAAGGCGTGGACACGGTGGTCGTCGTGGTCGAGCCGACGGGATCGGAGACGCTGGTTGTCGCGACGATGGCAGGCACCCAGGTTCAGGCCGCGTTCCGCGAGCGACACGACTTCCGCGCCGGCAAGCACGTCTATCTGCGGCCGCGGCTCGACCACGTGCACGTTTTCGACGCCGAGACACACAGGCGCATCACGCATTGAAGCGAAGCGGCGCCGCTGAGGCTGTCGCCGCTTAGAGGACAACTCAACAACCCAAGACCCTAAGCTACAGGAGGACACGATGAGAAAGTTCACCCGTCGGGATGTACTGAAGACCGGCGCCGGCGTCGCTGCCGGTGCGGCGTTGGGCGGCGTGTCGCTGCTCGACTGGACCAAAGCCTGGGCGGCGGCCATGCCGTTCAAGCCGGAGTCGGGCGCGGAGCTGCGTATGCTGCGCTGGAATCGATTCGTCGAATCCGAGGACATCCAGTTCGACAAGAACATCGCAGCCTTCCAGGAAGCCACCGGCATCAAATTGCGCCTGGACAAGGAATTTCTCGACGACATCCAGCCGAAGGCGGCTGTGGCGGCCAACGTCGGTAAAGGCCCGGACGTCATCTGGGGCCCCATGGCCATCCCGCACCTGATTCCCGACAAGCTGCTGGACATCACCGACGTTGCCAATTATCTGGGCGAGAAATACGGGGGCTGGTACGAGACCCCGGCGAGATACGGAATTCGTGACGGCAAGTGGATCGGCATTCCGCTGTGCGTGAGCGGCAACTACATCAACTATCGAACGAGCTGGTTGAAAGAAGCCGGGGCGGACAAGTTTCCCGCGACCACGGACGACCTGCTCAAGGTGAGCATGGAGCTCAACAAGGCGGGTCATCCCGGCGGCATGGCGCTCGGCCGGGCAACGGGCGACGGCAACGCCTGGACGCACTGGCTGATCTGGGCGTTCGGCGGCAAGCTCGTCGACGAGGACGGCAACGTGGTCATCAACAGCCCGGAGACCAAGGCGGCGCTGGAGTACATCAAGGAACTCTACCAGCACTGGATCCCCGGCACCGCCGGCTGGAACGACAGCAACAACAACAAGGCGTTTCTCTCCGGCGAGGTTTCCTACACCAACAACGGTATCTCCATCTACGCGGCCGCGGTGCGTGAAGGCATGACCGACCTGGCCGCCGACATCGACCACGCCTACTTCCCGATTGGCCCGGTAGGCAAACCGACGGAGCTGCAGCTGCCGTTCATGATCGAGGCGTTCCAGTACAGCAAGTACCCGAACGCCTGCAAGACGCTGCTCGCCTTCCTCATGGAAGCACCGCAGTACAACGCCTGGCTGCAGGAGTCCGTGGGCTACTTCACGCAGACGCTCAAGGGTTTCGAGGATCACCCGGTCTGGAACGAAGATCCGAAGCGGCGCGTGTTCAAGGACGCCAACACGCGCTCGCTCGACATGGGCTATGCCGGGCCGCTCGGTTATGCGGCGGCTGGCGTGCTGGCCGACTTCGTCGTCGTCGACATGGTGTCGCAGGCCGCCACCGGCCAGCTGTCGCCCGAGGAGGCCATCAAGCAGGCCGAGAAACGGGCGAGCCGCTACTACAGGGTGTGAGTTAGCGGTACGACCTCGGCGGGCCGCCTGTCCCGGGCGGCCCGCCACTGACCGCGATCGGAACGAGAGCAGATGGCAACTAGCGCACAGACGATTGCGAGCCCGGCCGATCGCTCCCCGCTGGCGTGGTTGACGACGCACCGCAATGTGCTCGGCGTGTGGTTCATGCTGCCGGCGGCCGTTTTCCTGCTGGTGTTTCTGACCTGGCCACTGGGGCTCGGCATCTGGCTCAGCTTCACCGACCGGACGCTGAGTCGTCCCGGCGTGTTCATCGGCCTAGAGAACTTTGCCTGGCTGTGGGAAGACCCGGTGTTCTGGATGTCGGTGTTCAACACCTTCCTCTACACCATCGTAGCGTCGATTTTCAAATTCGGCCTCGGGCTCTACCTCGCACTCGTCCTGAACAACAACATGCCCTTCAAGGCGATGATCCGCGCCGTCGTCCTGCTGCCGTTCATCGTTCCCACCGTGCTCTCCGCGATCGCTTTCTGGTGGATCTACGACGCTCAGTTCTCGATCATCAGCTGGTCGCTCAAAGAGCTCGGTCTGCTCACCCAGAACATCGATTTCCTGGGCGAGCCGAACAATGCCCGCATTGCGGTGATCGTCGCCAACGTCTGGCGTGGCATTCCTTTCGTCGCCATCACCCTGCTTGCCGGGCTGCAGACCGTGCCGCAGTCTCTGTACGAGGCCGCAACCATTGACGGCGCCAACCGCTGGCAGATGTTCCGTCACATCACCTACCCCCTGCTGACGCCCATCATCGCCGTGGTGATGACATTCTCCGTGCTGTTCACGTTCACCGATTTCCAGCTGATCTACGCGCTGACCCGCGGCGGCCCCGCCAATGCCACACACCTCATGGCGACGCTATCCTTCCAGCGAGCCATCATGGGGGGAGCGCTTGGTGAAGGCGCCGCCATCTCGACGGCCATGATCCCGTTTCTGCTCGCGGCCATCATGTTCAGCTGGTTCGGGTTGCAGCGGCGCAAGTGGCAGCAGGGCGAAGGCAACGACTGAACGGGCGACGGGATACGAACCATGGCCAACACCGCCGTCGACACCAGCAAGAAGGGATTCATCAGCCGCTGGCAGGACGCAAAGCGGCTCGAAGAGGAAGGGATGTCTTACCTCTCGACGCTGCCGCGTCGGGTCGTCACGATCTACATTCCCGTCTGCATATTTCTCATCGTTCTGTTGTTTCCCTTCTACTGGATGGCGCTGACGAGCGTCAAACCCAACGAAGAGCTGATCGACATGGCGAACCACAATCCGTGGTGGGTGACGAGCCCGACGCTCGCGCACTATGCCAAGCTGCTCTTCGAAACCGACTATCCGAACTGGATGTGGAACACGATGATGGTTGCCGTCGTGGCGACCTTCCTGTCCATCGTCGCCAGTGTGATGGCCGCCTACGCCATAGTGCGCATACGCTATTCCGGCTCGCAGTGGATAGGCGGCATGATCTTTCTCGCCTATCTGGTACCCCCGAGCATTCTGTTCATTCCGTTGTCGATACTGGTTTCGGAGTACGGTCTTTTCGACAGCCCTCTGGCGCTGATACTGACCTACCCGACCATCCTGATTCCGTTCAGCACCTGGCTGCTCATGGGCTACTTCAAGTCGATCCCCTACGAGCTGGAGGAGTGCGCCCTAATCGACGGCGCATCGCGCTGGCAGATCCTGACCAAGATCGTGCTGCCGCTGTCCATTCCGGGCATCATCTCCGCCGGCATCTTCGCCTTCACCCTGTGCTGGAACGAATTCATCTACGCGCTCACGTTCATCCTGTCTTCGGAGAACAAGACGGTCCCCGTCGCCGTACTCAGCGAGCTCGTCGAAGGAGACATCTACCACTGGGGACCGCTCATGGCCGGCGCGCTGCTGGGCTCGGTGCCGGTGGCGATCGTCTACTCCTTCTTCGTCGAGCACTATGTCTCGTCCATGACAGGTGCCGTCAAGGAATGAGTCCCGCTGCGCCATGTTTCTGACGCGACACGCCACCGCGCACGGTCCGCGCTGGGCGGTCGACGGCCGATTGCTGCCGCCCTCGCTGGTTCTCGGCACGCTGCTCGAGCTGCCCGCTGCCGCGCTCCGGCCCGTGCTGGCTGCCGCTGCCGGCGACGAGCGGACGGGCGACGACCTGCTGCCGCCCATCGAGCCGGGGCAGGAAGTCTGGGCCAGCGGCGTGACCTATCTGCGCAGCCGCGAAGCACGGGTGGTCGAGTCGCAGACCAAGGACATCTACGAGAAGGTCTACGAGGCCCAGCGGGCAGAGCTGTTCTTCAAGGCCCCCGGGTGGCGCACCGCAGGTCCCGGACAGCCGGTTCGCATCCGCCGCGACGCGCGCTGGAACGTACCCGAGCCGGAGCTCACGCTGGTCGTCAATCGGCATGCGGAGATCGTCGGTTACACCATTGGCAATGACATGTCGTCACGCGACATCGAGGGCGAGAATCCGCTTTATCTGCCTCAGGCCAAGATCTACGACGGCAGCTGCGCTCTCGGACCGGGCGTTGTCATCGCGGATGCCACCGCTCAACGGGACCTCGCCATCCGCCTGGAGATTCGCCGCGGGACACAGATGGTATTCGAGGGCCAAACGACCACATCGCAGATGAAACGAGGTCTCGAAGAACTCGTCGAGTGGCTGTTCCGAGAACTCGCCTTCCCGGAAGGCGTATTTCTAATGACGGGCGCGGGGATCGTTCCCCCGGACGACTTCACGCTCGAGGTGGGTGACGTTGTTCAGATCGCTATGGGAGGCCGCTCGCTGACCAACCCCGTCGCCTGCTGAGGACACCGGCGGGCTTTGGTCGTGGAGGCCGTCCTCCTCGAAGCGCAAGGCTGCTCGTCGGTCGCCGAACGGCCGCAGTCGCGGAACCACCTGAGATCGGGACTCGAAGCATCGACCGCCGGGCGTTCGTGAGCGGTTCGCGTTGGCACTACCTATCCGTGCCGGGGCTGTCAGAGAACTAACCGGAGGAAACGTCGAATGCGGCACACCCCACGAGCTACCCGCGGCATGGTCGTCGCCCCGCATCACCTCGCCGCGCAAGCAGGATTACGCGTGCTGCGCGAGGGCGGCAACGCCATCGAGGCGATGGTGGCGGCCGGCGCCACCATCGCCGTCGTCTATCCACATATGAACAGTTTGGGCGGCGACAATTTCTGGCTACTGACCGGCGGCGACGGCGCGCCGACCGCCATCGACGCCTGCGGTGCCGCGGCGAGCGCGGTCTCGATCGACTTCTATCGTCACCTCGGCTACGAAAATATGCCCACGCGCGGCCCTCTTGCCGCCATCACCGTCGCCGGCGCTGTGTCGGGGTGGGCGGCGGCGCTCGATATCGCGGCGCGCTGGGGCGGGCGGCTGCCCCTCGCACGGCTGTTCGAGGACGCCATCTATTACGCCAATGCGGGCGTCCCTACCACCCGCAGTCAGCACCAGAACACCGCTGACCATCTCGATGAGCTGCTCCCATGCCCGGGCTTCGCCGAGGTGTTCTTGAACGGGGATCAGGCCCCGACCGTCGGGGCGCCGCTGCGTCAGCCACGCCTGGCGGCGACCCTGGAGCAGCTCGCACGCAGAGGACTCGACGACTTCTACCGCGGTGAGCTTGCCGCCTCGCTCGCCGCCGATCTCGCCCACGTCGACAGCCCGCTTCGTGCAGCCGATCTGCATGCTCACCGGGCGCTCAGCGTCTCCCCGCTCAGCGTGGATCTCGACTGCGCCAGGGTCTATCAGCTGCCACCGCCTACGCAGGGGCTCGCCTCGCTGATCATTCTCGCCCTCTTCGATCGCATGCGTCCGCCGGAGGCGGATGGCTTCGATCACGTGCACCGGCTGATCGAGGCGACCAAAAGCGCGTTCCGCGTCCGCGACGCGCACATCGCCGACCCGGCAACCATGCGCGTCGACCCGCGGGAGTATCTCGATGCAGCGCGCCTCGACGCCTTGGCCGGGGAGATCGACCTGGCGCAGGCAGCGCCCTGGGCGACGGGCGAGGCGCGCGGGGACACCGTCTGGCTTGGTGCCATCGACGGCGCCGGCCGGGCGGTGAGCTTCATACAGAGCATCTACTGGGAGTTCGGCTCCGGCCTCGTTCTGCCGCAGACGGGCATCACCTGGCAGAATCGCGGTGCCAGCTTTCGCCTCGACGCCAAGGCGCCCAATGCGCTCGCGCCGGGCCGACGCCCCTTTCACACGATCCATCCCGCGCTGGCAAGGTTGCGCGACGGGCGCCTCATGGTCTACGGGTGCATGGGCGGTGACGGCCAGCCACAGAGCCAGGCCGCCGTGTTCAGCCGCTACGCCATGTATGACCAGCCGTTGCAGCAGGCGGTAACCGCGCCGCGCTGGCTGCTCGGGCGTACGTGGGGAACACCGCGCCTCAATCTCACGATAGAGCGTCGTTTCCCGGCCGAGGTGCGCGAAGCGCTCGCCCGTGCCGGCCATGACGTGGAGGTCGTTGCGGGATTCGACGAGCGCATGGGGCATGCCGGTGCAGTCGTGCGGCGCCCTGACGGTGTTATCGAGGGTGCCGCCGACCCCCGCGGGGACGGCATTGCCGCGGCGTACTGAGAAAGACATTCGCCCGGCACGACGGCTGGGCGTCGCCACGGGCCGCGCCGAAGGCTTATTTCTCTGCCATCACCAGCACTTCGCCGACTTCCCCCTCGGTCAGCCGCCCGAGGTGGAGCTGGATAACCGGATCGTCGGGATAGTCGACGGCCAGCTTCTCGAAAGCGGCCCGTGCCTCGGTCGACTCGGCCTTCATTAGCTCATACGCCGCGAGGTAGTCCTTAACACGCTGCGAGCTGGCCTCGTCTTCGCTGATGGGCTCGTAGGCGACGACGGCCTCGGTCTTACCCTTCAAGACCAGGCCGGCAATGGGCCGGAAATGTTGGTCCGTGCACAGATCCACCGTGGTCCTCGATACGCAGACGCGTGTCCCCAGGTGTTTGTTCACACTCTCCATACGCGCCGCCGTGTTGATCGCGTCGCCGTGAGCGGTGTAATCGAAGCGACGACTGCCTCCGAAGTTGCCGACCACGGCAGGGCCCGTGTTGACGCCGATGCGCGTGACCCCGAACTTGACCCCCTGCTGTTCCTGCTTTTCGATGAACTCCATCCCAAAGCGGTCCAAATCGAGCGCGCAGCGGACGGCAAGCTCGGCGTGATCGGGCTGGTCGAGTGGCGCATTGAAGATTGCGTGCACGGCGTCGCCAACAATCTTGTCGATCGTGCCACCGTAGTCCATGACGATGCCGCACATGGAATCGAGATACTCATTGAGCAGGCTGACCAGAAGCTTCGGCTCGACGCGCTCGGCGAATGTGGTGAACCCTGCGATATCGGTGAACAGGAACGTCATCATGCGGGTTTCCCCCTCGAGACGCAGCTTGTTAGGATCGTCGGCGATCTGCTCGACCAGAGCGGGAGAGAGATAGGAGCTGAATGCCCGGCGCAGCAGCCGCTTCGAACGCGACTCTACGGAGAAACCGTACACGGCGTTGACAGAGAACAGCGTGATGACCAGCAACAGGCTCCCTGCTAGCGGAAACACCACGCCTTGCTGCCAGAGATACATGTTGAAGCCGATGGTTCCGGCAAGCATCACGAATACCAGCGACATGGCCACGACGGGATTGAGCAGGGGCAGCACCACGCCGACCAACGTTCCAAAGACGGCGATGTAGCCAAGCTCGGCGCCGCGGGTATACGCCGCCCGCTCCTTGAAAGAGCCGTCGAGGATACCCGCCGTGACATTGGCGTGAACCTCGACGCCGGGAAACACCGCTTCGACGGGAGTCGCCCGCAGGTCGGCGAGCCCGGCGGCAGACGCGCCCAGAAAGGCGATGGCTCCATCCAAGGCTTGCGCGTCGGGCACGGTCAGCTTCAGCACGTCCGTGGCGGATATATACGGGAAGCTGCGCGGAGGCCCGCGATAGGGCACCAGCACGCCAGAGTCGGCGTCGATGGGAATCCGCTCACCGGCCAATTCGAGCGCCTCCATTGACGGATAACCCGCCACCTCGACGCCCTCGGCGAACAGCGGCAGCACGATGTCGTCGAGATAAACCCGAGCCACCGCCAGCCCGAGCGACTCGTAGAGCGACCCCTCATACTCGTGAAGCAGGGGCACGCGCCGAATGACTCCGTCGCGGGCGATCAACGGGGTACTGAAGAAGCCGGCGTTCCATGCGCTCTCTTGGAGCACCGGTAAATTACCGCCATAGGTCGATGCCCGTGGCGCGAAGATCGATCGCGTGATGTAGTCGTCCTCCTCGAACGTCGGCTCCGGCAGTGCGCCCGTTTGTTCACCGACTTTGGTCGGATCGGTATTGAAGAAGTAACCAAGCACCACGGGCCGGCCTTCGAGGGCTTCTGCGAAGAGCTGATCAGGATCGTACTGATCGGCGTAGGCGCCGAGTTTCTCGGAAAACTCGTCGTCACCCGCCTGGGCACTGACGTCGCGCAGCATGTTGACGACATAATTGCCTTCCCGCTCGGCGAAAACCACGTCGAAACCGAGCACGGCTACGCCATAGTGATCGAAAAGCTTTTCAACCAGGTCCTTGAGCTTGATCCGCGACCATGGCCAGTGGCCCTCCTGACGCAGACTGGTCTCGTCGATATCGATGATCACGATGCGCGGATCCACCCCACCGGGCAACGTCAGGTTGAGGCGCGCGTCGTAGCTCAGGTCTTCGAGACGATCGATGATGCCGAGCTCGAAGATCCCGGCAACGTGCGCGGCGAAGACCAGCGCAATGGTCAGGCTCAGGGCAATCCGCAGAACATAGCGACGCATGCTGTCCTCGCCCTAGGAATTGGGCACCGCTGGGGGCGCTGCGGCGCGGAGCGCCAAAACGGTTGCCTTTTTGGCCTTTCGGCCTATGCTTTCCATAGTAGGGGGTGCTTTTTCTAGGCGATCACGGCGCCACCGCCATTGAACACGCAAAGGTGCGTACTTGACAAGTACGGCACGCCGGCGCGTAAACTCGGCAAGGTACGCCGCGGACAGGGCGGACAGCAAGACGCTCGGGGACGCGCCCCCGACAGGGGAGTGTGCCACGGACGAGATTTCTCCGGTGGGAGGACAGCCTCCGATCAGGAAATCAGGGGGGGCACGATGCGGTATGTGACGAATCTGCGGGGTCAGGGGCACGCAGCGACGGGCCGCCGTCTGGCCATCGCATCGCTGTCGACGCTGATCGCTTTCTTCTCCTTCACGCCGCCGACACAGGCCCAGCAGGCCGCGGCCGCGGTCACCGAAGCGGAGTGCCGCTCGTTGGCCGAAGAGGACGTGGCGCCTGGCCTTTACATGACGGTCTACGATGGCGGCTCGTTTTTAGAGCGGGGCGATGAGCTTCTCGAGCTCGAGCCGGGCGACGCAGGTTTCGTCGACGAGCGCCTGCTGTCGTGCCTGGAGCAGAATCCGGAGTTCTTCCTGCAAGATGTGATGCCTCGCCCCAGCCTGATTCTCGCCGCCGTGTGCGGCGTCGGCAGCAGCGAGTCGTGGCGACCTTTCGGCAGCTTTCGCGCCATCAACGACCAACGGCAGGCGGCGGTTACAGACCTGCTGCGCCGCGGCTACCCGCCCTACTCCGTCCTCCTGCACCTGGTTGGTCTCGGGATGACGATGAGCGACGCCATATTCCTGACTGTCAAGGCACAGCCCGAGCGCGTAGATTTCTTGGTCAACGCCGCCATCGATCTATTGCCCTACATGCCTGGCTGGGTGTGCGGAACGGCGCGTGACTCGGCGAAGTACGCCCCCGTGTACGCGATCGAGGAACTGCCGTTGGAAAACCGGACCATCGCCGAGGTCGCCAAGCGTTTCTTCGAGGACAACGATCGTCTGGGGCCGTCCCCCTTCTGGCGTGCCGGCGACGCCAACCTCAACGCCTCGATGTCCGAGCTCCTCGCGTTGGCGGGCGAGCAGTATTGGTACCGACCCGGCCCGCCCACGACCCGGCCGGGGGGAAACCCGCGGGAGGTGGTTTTCGTATCGCTCTACCGCGAGGGTCAGCAGATCGTGCTGGACTGGTCGCTCGAGCGGCTCGAGGCGGCGCACGCCAGCGGGCTGACCAGCCTGCCGGTCGTATTCCTCTACAACGAGCGCCATCAGCGTCTGGTCAGCGGTTTCGGGGCGGACGTCACCCTGCAGGAGGTCGCCGACGCCTACTTCGGCCAACTCGAAGAGCTGACCCCCGTGCCGGAGCTTCGAGTGGGCGATCACCATCTGCTGGTTTCGATGGCGCAGTGGCAGGAAACGGTCGACATCCCCGAACGCGAGGCAATCGACCCCGAGCGGTACGAGGCGCTGCTCGGTGATGTGCGTGAGAATGGCTTCGGGCGCCGGCCCATGGCGGTCACCCTGATGAGCGAGTCACGCACCCTGATCGTGGACGAGCCCGAGCGGTTGCGGGCGGCGGCCGAGCTCGGCATGACGGACGTGCCCGCGATTGTCTTTTACCACGAGATGGACCGGCTGGATTGCGCAGCACCCGCCGACTGCATCGATCGACTCATGGCGGCGGCAGAGTGCGCCGGCGCCGCGGCGGCAATCACGGCCGGCGGCGCACCCGCGCCGGCGCCGGGCGCACCGTCCGGTGGCGGCGGAGGAGCGGTGCCACCGCCACCGCCACCGCCACCGCCACCACCGCCACCGCCACCGCCGGCGCCACCGCCAGCCAGCCCCGCATAGCGAGAGGCGTATAGTTAGGGGTAGGGCCGATAGTAAACGGGGCGGATTTGGTGTAATGTAGATCGCACGATTTGTTTGACTAGGAAGGGCGATCATCATGAAGAGCAAAAATGCCAGGGTCTCGCGCGGGCGATGGCTCTTCGCGGCGGCCGTGCTGCTCACGGCGCCCATAGCCGCGGCCGACGTCGCCGGCGAAGCGATTATGGTCAAGGGAAGTGTGTCCGCTCAGCAGGACGGCGCCGAGGCGCGGCTCATCGAGAAGGGCGCGGAGATCCTGGTGGGTGACACGGTGACTACCGCTGCCAAGAGCTTCACCGTCATCCGCTTTACGGACGACAGTAAGGTGACCGTGCGCCCCGGTAGCGTGCTGGTCATAGACGAGTACGCGTACGGCGGCGACAACGACGGCTCCGCCCTGAATCTCGTCAAAGGCGGGCTGCGGGCACTCACCGGCGCCATTGCCAAGACCAATCCGGATGCGTACCGCGTGAACACGCCGGTGGCCACCCTCGGCGTGCGTGGCACCGAGTTCGACATCCGCCTGTGCGAGCAAGACTGCGGCGAGGAGGAGCGCAGCCTCACCGTGGACGTGATCCAGAAGTAAGCTGCGGGTTGTTGGTGTCCGGCTGCTAAGAACCGACCCTTAGCGTCGCCACCAGCCCGCGCAGACAGGCGACCACGCTCAACGGCGTGATACGCCCGGTGGCGGGGTTGGTCTCGCTCGGTACGTTCTCGATCTTCATCGAGAAGTGAGCGCTGTCGGCATCGACCTCGATGCGGTGCATGTTGCGGTCCACGCCAGGATCGGCCCAGATCTCGAGCTGCGTCTGATCCGCACCGATTCCGGCGAGACTCAGCGCCGCCACGACGTTGACGTTCGCCGGGAAACCCGCGACCCCCTCGCGGGCGGTGCCCTTGAACAGCCTGAGCGGCGCTTCGAGCGCAGAGATATCGATGTCGCGCTGCCTCAGGTAGGGCGCACCCGCCAACCCGCCCGGCGGCTTTCGGGTAACTATCCTCACGGAATGGATGTGCCCTTCCGCCGCAGCGCGTACCGCGTCCAGGCCGAGCAGCGCGCCGGTGGGAACGATAATGCGAGCCCCGCGCTCCCTCGCCAGCTCGATCAGGTCCGGGCAATCCAGCAACGCGCCGGCGCTCAGCGGCACGAGGATGCGTCCGGCCTCGAGGGCCGGAACGGCAATCTCGCGGAATGCCGCCGCTGGAGCGCACTCGACGATGACATCGGCGACCTCTGGCAGCTCCGCGGCTGCCATTACCGGTACGCTGACGCCTGCCCGCACCATGGCGGCTCGCGCACGGGCGACATCGCGCGAGGCAATGGCACACAAGCGCACACCCGGCACATCCTCGCGAAGCTTGTCGGCCACCGCCTCGCCGATGGTGCCGAAGCCGGCTATCGCCACAGCCAGCGAAGTCGGTGCGAAGGACTGTTTGAGCTGGCTCATCGCGTCGGCAGTGTCGCGATCAAGCGCTGTGCGCCGGTATCGGCCCGCGCCGGTATTGGCCCGAGCTGGGCGGCGCGGTGCGTCGGCCGACGAGACGGGGCAGAGAACGCCCGCCGCGCGCCGGCGGCACGATTGGATGTCGTAGCAACGGCTTTGTAACTCTGGTTTGGCAACGACGATTCTGGCAGAGTGAAGACGCCGTGTCAGGCCCGCGGCGCTGGCCGGCATGGTTGCGTGACACCCCGAATGGCTCGCCGCAATCGGCGCCACAGCGGGCCCTCCAGCGAGCCCACCGCATCCGCGGCGACCGGCGACGGCGCGCACCACGGAGATACGCTTCGAAGGCGATGATTTCCTGGACGTTTGACTACCCCTCGCGGCGCTCTCCGGTGCTGGCGCGCAATGCGGTGGCCACGTCGCAGCCTCTCGCCACGCAGGCCGGGCTGAACGCGCTGCAATCGGGTGGCAATGCGGTGGATGCGGCCCTGGCGATGGCGATTACGCTGACCGTCGTCGAGCCCAGCGGTAACGGCATCGGCAGTGACGCCTTCGCGATCGTGTGGGACGGCAACCGCCTCCACGGGCTGAACGCGTCGGGACGCGCGCCGAAAACGTGGTCACCGGAGCGTTTCGAGGGGCTGAGTGCGATGCCCGCGCAGGGCTGGGAATCGGTGACGGTGCCCGGCGCCGTGGACGCTTGGGTTCAGCTTCATCGCCGATTCGGATCGCTGCCGTTTGCGAGCTTGTTCGACCCCGCCATCCACTACGCGCGAGAAGGCTTCATCGTCTCGCCCATCATCGCCTCCCGCTGGCGCCTGGCAGCGACACGCTTCGGGCATCGGAGCGACTTTGCCGACGCCTACCTGCCGTCGGGACGCCCACCAACCGCGGGCGAACTCTTCGTGATGCCCGAGCAGGCCGCGACGCTCGAGAGCATTGCCGAATCGATGGGCGAATCGTTTTACCGAGGCGCCCTCGCCGAGCAGCTCGTACGACACGCCGAGCGCGAGAATGGGGCGCTGTCCCTCGACGATCTGGCCGAGCACCGCTCGGAATGGGTCGACGCTATCGCTCAGGACTACCGCGACGTGCGCGTGCACGAGCTGCCCCCGAACGGCCAAGGGCTGGCTGCTCTGATCGCGTTGGGGATACTGCAGCACATCGATGTGGCGGGGTATGCGGCGGATTCCCCCGACAGCGTGCACGTTCAGATCGAAGCGATGAAGATCGCCCTCGATCAGGCGCGCCAGCACATCGGTGATCCCGCGACGATGCAGACGTCGATCGATGAGCTACTCGACGCATCGCGACTCGCCCGACAGGCAGCCGCAATATCGCTGGAACGAGCGTCGCGACCGGTGGCGCCGCTGCCCGACGACGCAGGCACCGTATACCTCACGGCGGCCGATGCCGCCGGGATGATGGTGTCTTTGATCCAGTCGAACTATCAGGGATTTGGATCAGGCGTGGTGGTTCCGGGAACGGGCATCAGTCTCCAGAACAGGGGGGTGGGCTTCTCCCTCGAGCCGGGGCACCCGAACCTCGTCGGCGGCGGCAAGCGTCCCTTTCACACCATCATCCCGGGCTTCGTGTCGCGCAACGGAGCCCCGCTCATGAGCTTCGGGGTCATGGGGGGCCACATGCAGGCACAGGGTCATGTGCAGATGGTGGTGCGCATCGTCGACTACGGACAGAACCCTCAGACCGCCTCCGACGCGCCGCGCTGGTATATCGACCGGGACGGCCGCATCGGTCTCGAGCAGGGGTTTGCGCCCCAGCTCAGCGGCGAGCTCGAGCGACGTGGCCACACGCTGATGGATCCGGACGATGTTTCCATGGCGCTGTTCGGCGGCGCCCAGCTGATCTACGCGTTGCACAACGGCTACTGCGCCGCATCGGATCATCGCAAAGACGGGCACGCCGGCGGATTCTAACGGGATCCCCTGGAGCGATCACCGCAAAAACCGCCGGCGCCCTGCCGCCGCGTCGCTCAGTTGGCGATGCGCACGGCGCGCGTGGTTACCAGAAACCGGGTCTCCCCCCCATCGAGGCGCACGCGCACGAAGCGCACGGTGTACTCACCCGGCTCGCCCTGAGAGATCACCACCTCCCTCAACAACGCTTCGGGCATGAACGTTTCGACGCGCAGACGGCATTCGATCGACTCATCGAGCGCGCTAAAACCCGCCCGTGCGCCGCGTTCCTCGAACACCTCGGCGATGCGCAGGGACTCCGCCCGGGAAGCGCAGAAATTCGCCTGCTGATCAATCCACGTCTCGCCGATGGTGTAAGACCAGCTTTGGTCAGCGCTGGCAACGCCACCCAGCGCAGCCGTCAACAACAACGCCGTGGCCGAGCGCGAAATCACGTCTCGACAACAATGACCAACCACCACGCTGTGAAATGCCGTGCGCCATTCGACGTACGACCCGCGGTGTCCGAGCGGCGCCAATACGCCGATCATGTCCGTCCCTCGCTCAAGATCCGCACATCTCACCACGCGGCAGTTGACGTAGAATCGGGTTTTCGCCCCGATAGCTCAGAGGATAGAGCAGCCGCCTCCTAAGCGGCAGGTCAGAGGTTCGAATCCTCTTCGGGGCGCCAGCCCGACCGTGCCCGCCATCGACTTCCATGCGGAGTCGGATGCGGTCGCTCACGCTCGACGCACATCGCCGGTGGAGATCGGATCCAAAGCGACGATGTGCGCCGCGGGTCCGCATCATAACGCATCGCCAGAGAAGCAGCACTGCAGCCCTGCCGTCGGCCCGGCTGGCGTTGCGCCGTGTGCCTGCGGCAGGGACGACTGCCAGGGTCATTTGCTGGTACGCTGTCAGTACCCGTTCGGGTGATACCCGGTCGCGGTGGATGGGGCGCCATGCGGCCACACAAGGAGGCGCCGTCGTCGTTGCAATGGGGCGTCGCACGATGCGGCGCACACGCGACGTCGAACGGTGGAGCGCGAGACGTGAATCGCCTCGCCGGTGCACCTTTTGCCTTGATGTCGATGCGTCCCCTCGCACAACCAGCTGATTGAGAAAGGGATATCGATGAGGGCTCGAAAACCCGAATGCCGCATCGGTACGTCCGGATACCAATACGCCCACTGGCGCGGAATTCTCTACGAAGAGGGCTTGCCCAAGAAAGACTGGTTCGCCCGCTACGCAGCGGTCTTCGATACCGTAGAGATCAACAATACCTTCTACCACCTTCCCGACATGCACACTTTCGAGTCGTGGCGGGAGCAGGCCCCGGTCGGATTCCTCTATGTCCTCAAGTTCAGCCGCTACGGGAGCCACCTGAAGCGCCTGAGGGACCCGCAGGAGACGATCGGCCTGTTTCTCGAGCGGGCATCCCACCTCGGCTCCCTGCTCGGGCCGATCCTGGTTCAGCTCCCGCCGAACTGGCACGCCGATGCCGAACGACTGCGGGCCTTTCTCGACGCGGCGCCCGCTGCGCACCGCTGGGCGGTGGAGTTCCGCGACGCACGCTGGTTGAATGCGGAGGTCTTCGACACGCTCCGAGCTCACAATGCGGCGCTGTGTATCCACGACATGATCGAGAGACACCCCGTCACCCTCACCGCCGATTGGGTCTACTTGCGTTTTCACGGCAACGGCTACGGCGGATCCTACAGCCACCAGTTCCTGACTGCACAGGCGCGACGCATCGCCGGGTGGCTAGGCGACGGCCTCGACGTCTTCGCCTACTTCAACAATGACGCCGGCGGCTGCGCTGTCGACAATGCGCGGGATCTCAAGCGCTACGTAAGCTTGCGAAACGAGACAGCATAACGCCGAGACCCCTCTGCGGTCTCACCGGCCCGGTGACGCGTGCCGACGCCGAAGATCGTCGGTGAGCTAGCTGCCGACGTCATCCCTCTTCGCCTACGCGCGGGTTGCGGACGTGATCGGTCGCGGGTGGTCGGAGTCATCTGCATCGCGACCGGCGCGGCGGCGATGTTCTTCGCGCGGCGCCCGCTCGGAGCGTAGCGCTCGTCTGCGCGGTTGCGGCGACCGCAGGCAGGCTATCTCGCGCCGACGCTCTCCGGTATGATCAGCAGCCTAGAGCCCGCCCGCAACGCTCAGCGTGCCGTTCAGGGGTGCCGCAGTCGCTCCGTACGGGCTTCGAGAGGCACTGCCCGATGGCGCGCTCTACGCGTCGCCTCGTCATTCCCCGATCGGCTACGATTCGAGTTGTTCATGCGCCAGGCACACGCCCCGTCACCTTCGGCCGAAGGCGGTACTGCAGGGCTGAGCGCTCACGACATTTACCTGTTTCGGGAAGGCACACATCGTCGTTTGTACGACAAGCTCGGCGCGCACCTGGAGACGGTCGACGGCACGCCCGGGTGCCGCTTTGCGCTGTGGGCTCCAAACGCCAGGCAGGTCTCGGTGATCGGGGATTTCAACGGCTGGAATCCCGACACCCACCCGCTTGCCGTGCGCGCCGACGGCTCGGGCGTGTGGGAGGGATTCGTTCCCGCCGTGGGGCTGGGAACGACCTACAAATACCGCATCGTGTCGCGGCATCGCGATGAGATCCTCGAGAAGGGCGACCCGTTCGCCTTCGCTTGGGAGTCACCGCCAAGGACCGCCTCGCGCGTCTGGGATCTCGCCTACGACTGGCACGATGGTGATTGGATGCGCGAGCGCGGGCGGCGCAACGCCCTGTCGGCGCCGTGGTCGATCTACGAACTGCACATCGGCTCCTGGATGCGGAGCGGTGAGCATGGCGAGCGCTTGATGACATATCAGGAGCTCGCGTCCCGACTCACTGACTACGTCACGGACATGGGGTACACCCACGTCGAGCTCATGCCGGTGATGGAGCATCCTTTCTACGGCTCGTGGGGCTATCAGTGCACGGGCTACTTCGCTCCGTCGGCGCGCTACGGTACGCCCCAGGACTTCATGCATCTCGTTGACGCCCTTCACCAGGCAGAGATCGGCGTTATCCTCGACTGGGTGCCTTCCCATTTCCCGGACGACGCGCACGGCCTAGCGCGCTTCGACGGGACCCATCTGTTCGAGCACGAGGACCCGCGGCAGGGCTACCATCCGGAATGGCACAGCGCCATTTTCAACTACGGCCGGCACGAGGTGAGGGCGTTTCTGGTCAGCAGTGCACTTTTCTGGCTGGACCGCTATCACGCCGATGCAATCCGTGTCGACGCAGTGGCCTCGATGCTTTATCTCGACTACGGCCGGCGCGAGGGGGAGTGGGTTCCAAACGAGCACGGTGGAAACGAGAATCTCGCCGCGGTGCGTTTGCTTCGCGAGCTGAACGAAGCGATCTACGCCGCGCACCCGGACGCACAGACCATCGCCGAGGAGTCCACCGCGTGGCCCATGGTGTCGCGACCGACCTACCTCGGCGGACTCGGCTTTGGAATGAAGTGGAACATGGGCTGGATGCACGATACGTTGAGCTACTTTTCCGAGGATCCCGTGCACCGCAAGTACCACCACGACCGCCTGACGTTCGGCCTGTGGTATGCCTTCAGCGAAAATTTCGTGCTCAGTCTGTCGCACGACGAAGTGGTCTATGGCAAGGGCTCGCTGCCGGCAAAGATGCCCGGCGACGACTGGCGCCGCCTGGCCAATCTTCGGCTGCTGCTCGGCTTGATGTACGCTCACCCGGGCAAGAAGCTGACCTTCATGGGCAGCGAGTTCGCTCAGTGGAGAGAGTGGAACCATGACATGAGCCTGGACTGGCACCTGCTCGCGCAACCCGCGCACGCCGGCATCCGGCGCTGGATGCAAGACCTCAACCGCGCCTATCGACACGCGCCTGCGCTCTGGGAGCGCGACTTCGATCCCGATGGTTTCGAATGGATCGATTTTCACGACGTCGAAGCGAGTGTCCTCAGCTTTCTCAGATACGGCGTGCACAGCGACGACGTGATCCTGTTCGTCTGCAACATGACACCGGTCCCCCGTGCTGACTATCGCGTGGGCGCACCGCGCGGCGGCCGCTGGCGTGAGCTGCTGAACAGTGACGCGACCCTTTACGGAGGCAGCGGTCAGGGCAATTTCGGGGGCGTCAGTGCGGCGCCGACCGGCGTGCAGGGCCAGCCATATTCCCTGACGCTGACGCTTCCGCCACTCGGGGCGCTGTACTTCGCTCCGGAGGCGGGAGAGCACCGCTGAGCGGCGCGCTTGTGCTGCCGGACCCGCGTTATCGCGCATTGATCGAGGAGATCCGCCGTGCTGTCGGAGGTCTCCGTCGTGCGATTGCGCGCGTGTCGTCGTTGCGCTCGGCCGCGGGACGGATGCCTCGTGCCGTCGCAACCCGTCCGAGCCCTGCGACGCGCCCCCCGGCAAGGCCCCCCCGTGCCGGGCCGGGCCCCGCACTCCGATGACGCGCCGCGCTTCCTCCGCCGTCTGGCCGGGCGCGCCGTACCCGCTCGGGGCGACGTGGGACGGCGAGGGCGTGAATTTCGCCCTCTTCTCTCAGCACGCCGAGGGCGTCGAGCTTTGTCTGTTCGACGCCAAGGGCCGCCGCGAGCTCGAACGCGTGCCGCTGCCCGAGCGAACCGACTTCGTCTGGCACGGCTACCTTCCCGAGGTGCGGCCCGGTCAACTCTACGGTTATCGCGTCCACGGTCCTTACCAGCCCGAGGCGGGTCACCGCTTCAACGCCAACAAGCTGCTGCTCGACCCCTATGCGAAGGCCATCGCCGGAGAGCTGAGCTGGAGCGACGCCCACTTCGGCTACCGCGTCGACCACCCGAGCGGGGATCTGTCCATTGATCGGCGCAACAGCGCTCCCGGTATGCCCAAGTGCCGCGTGATAGACCCCGCATTCACGTGGGGCGACGATAGGCCACCGAGCATTCCGTGGCACGAGACGGTGATCTATGAGCTTCACGTCCGGGGCTACACGATGCAGCATCCGGGCGTCCCCGCGCCCCTGCGCGGAACGTATGCGGCGCTGGCGACCGAACCGGTGCTCGAGCACCTGCTCGCGCTGGGCATCACCGCGGTAGAGCTCTTGCCGGTGCACGCCTTCGTGGACGATCGGCATCTGATTACCAGGGGACTGCGCAACTACTGGGGATACAACTCGATCGGTTTTTTCGCCCCCGACCGTCGTTACGCAGCGACCGACCACCCCGAGCACGAGTTCCGAACGATGGTAAAGACCCTGCACTCGGCAGGTCTCGAGGTGATACTCGACGTCGTCTACAACCACACCGGGGAAGGCAACCACCTCGGCCCGACTCTTTGTTTTCGGGGCATCGACAACGTCGCCTATTACCGTCTCGAGCCCGGTGAGCGGCGCCTATATCGCGACTACACCGGCTGCGGCAACACCCTGAACATGATGCACCCCCGGGTGCTGCAGCTCATCATGGACAGCCTCCGCTACTGGGTAGTGGAGATGCACGTCGACGGTTTTCGCTTCGACCTGGCCTCCGCACTGGCACGGGAGCTGCACGACGTCGACCGCCTCGGCGCGTTCTTCGACATCATCCACCAGGATCCAGTCCTCGCCGGGGTCAAGCTGATCGCCGAGCCTTGGGATCTCGGCGAGGGCGGCTACCAGGTGGGCAATTTTCCGGTGGGATGGACGGAATGGAACGGCCGCTACCGCGACACCGTGCGGGATTACTGGCGCGGTGAAGGCGGGCTTCTCGACGAGCTCGGCTACCGGCTCACCGGATCGAGCGATCTCTACGGCGCCGACGGCCGCAATCCCCGGGCGAGCGTGAACTTCGTCACCTGCCACGACGGCTTCACACTCCACGATCTGGTTTCCTACAACGAGAAACACAACGAGGCAAACCTCGAGAACAACCGCGACGGCGAGAACCACAACCGCAGCTGGAATTGCGGTGTCGAGGGTCCGAGCGACGACGCCGCCGTCGCGCAGCTGCGCGAGCGCCAGAAGCGCAATCTGCTGGCCACGATGTTGCTTTCCCAGGGGGTCCCCATGCTGCTCGCCGGCGACGAGCTCGGGCGCACCCAACACGGGAACAACAACGCCTACTGTCAGGACAATCCGGTGTCGTGGCTCGACTGGAACCTCGATACAGCCCAGCGCGCGCTGATGTCGTTTACCAGCCGCGCGATTCGCCTTTCTCGCCATCCTGTCTTTCGCCGCCGGGGATTTCTTCAAGGACGAGACATCCGCGGCGAGGGCGTCAAGGACATCGCGTGGCTGACACCCGACGGCGGTGAGATGAGCGACGCCATGTGGAAGCTCGGTCACGCCCGCTGTCTTGGTATGCAGCTCGCCGGGAACGCCATCGTGGAGCGCGACGCGCGGGGCCGCCGCATCGTCGACGACGACTTTCTCGTTCTGCTCAACGCCCATCACGACAGCATTGACTTCGTGCTGCCCAAGGCATGGCACAGCCGCGGCTGGGAGCTGGTGCTCGACACGGTGAGCGACACGGCGGCGCGTGCTCACTACCGGGACCGCTATCCGCTTGCCGGCCGCTCACTGTCCGTGCTGACGCAGCGGCGGGCCGTGCCGAAGTGACGCACCGCCGGGCGATGCTCGCTGCTCTGCTGCACGCAGCCGCAGGCGTTCCAGGCCGCCGGTGGCCCGCCGCCGCCTGCCGCAAAAAACGGCTCCCGGAGGGTGGTGGGCGATGCGCTGCGGCACCGCCCGAGCACAGCGACGGCGGCTGCCACCAGGGCAGCGGGTTACCGGCCCCTGCGCAACGGATCCCGCGGCGCCCGGCTTGTCGGCTGCCGCTCGGCCACGTCGCCCAGCCAGGCGCCGGCGTGTGGCGGGCTGGGCGTGCCCCGGGCAGACCATGAGCAACGGCGCCCTCGAGCAGCTCTGTGAAGCGCTCGGTATCGCCGCCCGCTACTACGACATCTGGGGGGGCGAACGGCATGCGCCGATGGAAACCCGCTTGGCCGTGCTGGCGGCGCTCGGCTTCGCCGTCGACGACGATGCCTCAGCGGCCGCGGCACTCGGCGTCCGCGAGAACCTTGCCTGGCAGCGTGGGCTGCCGCCGGTATGCGTGCTCGCCGAAGGCTCGACCGAACTCGCGCTGCGGCTCACCGTCCCCGCCAGCGGGACGAGCGCGCCGATGCGCTGGCGTGTCGAGGCCGAGAACGGGGCGATCCAAGAGGGAGAGCTGCCAACGACGACGTTTGCTGCCGACGAGCGGCGCACCGTCGAAGGGACCGACTGGCTGGCGACGCCCATCCGTATTCCCCTCGACGTAGGGCTCGGCTATCACCGGGTCGTCCTGGAGACACGACTGAGCTCCGGCGCGCCCTGGCAGGCACAGACGACGCTCGTGGTGGCGCCGGAGCGCTGCTACCGCCCAGCGTCGCTCGCGCACGCGCAGCGGGTTTGGGGTCTTTCCGCCCAGCTCTACGCCGTGCGCTCGACGCGCAACTGGGGCATCGGCGATTTCACCGACCTGCGCCGGCTGGTCGAGTTCGCCGCCCAAGCGGGCGCCGGCGTGGTCGGGGTGAGCCCGCTGCACGCGCTGTTCCCGCACAACCCTGACCATGCCAGCCCGTACAGCCCCTCCAGTCGGCTTTTCCTCAATACGCTGCACCTCGACATAGAAGCCATCCCGGAGTTCGCCGAGTGCGGCGCAGCGCGCCGGCTGGTGGCGACCGACGCGTTCCAGACCCGGCTGCAGGGGCTGCGGGCGAGCGAACAGCTGCGCTACGGCGACGTGGCAGCCGCGAAATCCGAGGTGCTCGCGTTGCTCTATAGCCACTTCCGCGCCAAGCACGTTGCCGGCGGCGATGACCGCGCGCGCAAATTTCGGGACTTTCAGATCCAAGAAGGTCCGGCGCTCCGCCGCCACGCGCTCTACGAGGCTCTGCAGGCCCATCTTCACGCGCGCAATCCGGATCTCTGGGGTTGGCCAGTGTGGCCGCTGGCCTACCGGCACCCGGACGGTGAGGCGGTAGCCGCGTTCGCGCAGCAGCACCCTGAGGAGATCGAGGCGCGCGAGTACGCCCAATGGCAAGCCCGCACCCAGCTCGATCGGGTCGGCCAACGCGCGGCGGAGCTCGGTCTGGCTGTCGGCCTTTATCAGGACCTGGCGGTGGGCGTCGATAGCGGTGGCGCCGAGACCTGGGCGGAGCACGACGCTTTCGCCCTCGCGGTACGGGTTGGCGCACCGCCAGACGACTTCAACCTCGAGGGTCAGAACTGGGGACTTCCGCCCTGGCACCCAGGCCGCCTGCGCGAGGCGGGCTACGCGCCGCTCGTGCGCACGTTGCGGACCAACATGCGCGCCGCGGGGGCATTGCGAATCGACCACATCATGGGGCTTGCCCGCCAGTTCTGGATCCCCGAAGGCGCCGGGCCCGCCGACGGCACCTACGTCCGCTACCCCCTGACCGACCTGCTCCGAGTCCTCGCGCTGGAGAGCGTCCGCAACCGTTGCCTCGTCGTAGGCGAGGACCTGGGCACCGTGCCGGACGAGGTCCGCGAGGGGCTCGCATCCTTCGATGTGCTCTCCTATAGACTGCTGTACTTCAGCAAAGCCGCCGACGGCTCGTTCTTGCCGCCCGACGCCTATCCCGCCCGCGCCGTGGTCTGCGCGAGCACGCACGACCTGCCGACGCTGGCGGGCTATTGGGCCGGCGTGGATATCGAGGTACGCAGACAGCTCGGACTGTTCCCGGCGCCGTCGAGCTGTGAGGCCCAGCTGGCGGGTCGCGCCGAAGACCGCGCTCGCCTGCTTTCGGCATTGGCGCACGAGGGGCTCCTGCCCGCGGCCCTGGGGGCCGATGCGACCGCTTCTTTGGAGATGACGCCGGCTCTCGCATCCGCGATCCATCGCTTTCTCGCCCGCAGCCCGGCCCGCTTGCTCATGGTCCAGCTCGAAGACTTGCTCGGGCAGCGCGAGCAGGTCAATCTGCCGGGAACCACTGATGCTTACCCCAACTGGCGCCGCAAGCTCGCTCTCGACCTCGAACGGTGGTCGGACGAACCGCGGGTCGACGCGATCTTGAGCGCCGTGCGCGCGGAACGCGGACAGCCCGGGTAAAGACGAATCGAATCACTGCGTTCCCCACCCCCACCCCGTGACCGCAGCAGGGCGCACCCCGTAGACTATCTCTCGCGCTCGCCGCCGACGCGGCATCGGTTCCCGTCCGCCGGCTGCGGAAGCCGGGCGCTGCGTGCCACACCGCCGACTGCGAGGCGGCCCCGCCGCCACGCGCCTATCGTGTCCCGCCCCGGCCGGCGGTAAAGACGCAGTGCGCGACCGTCAGGCGAGGGGGGGCGCCGAGAACAGGCGAACGAGCGCGCTGTGCTCCGGTGCGCAGACGGGCGCACCGTGCCATGCGGCGCAAGGGCCGCCGCCGCAGACGGGCTCGCCCGACCCGTCGTAGCCCACGGCCTGGAATCCCCAGCGCCCGCCCAGCCGCTTCAACACGCCGATGTGCTGACGACCGCCCTCGAAGACGGCGAACAGATCCCGTCGCAGCTGCACCAGCCGCGGTCGCGAGAGGTCGCTGGCGCGTTCGAGGCAGCCGAATCGCAGCCCGGCGAGCGCTTCGCGATCTCGACCGAACAGCGTCGTCAGAGGGGCGAAGCTCCGCCTGTGGTGCCGAGTGGGACCTTTGCGCAGCAGACCGAGATAGTGACGGTCGGTGCCGTAACCGACGTTCGCGTCCCAACCGTAGCCGGGAAAATCGGCCGCCAGCTCTTTCATCAGACGGTCACGGACAACCTTGGCGACGACAGAGGCTGCCGCAATCGAGAGGCAGCGCCGATCGCCCTTGACGACGGTGAGCACGGAGCATGCCAGGGCTGGGGCCGCGCGACCGTCCACGAGCGCGCTATCGGGCGCCACGCCCAGTGCCTCCACCGCGCGGCGCATGGCGCACATATCTGCGCGCAGAACGTTGAGCGCGTCGATCTCGCTAACGCTCGCGATCCCGACGCCGACCTCGCCAACCTCTCGAATGACGTCGAAGTACCTGGCCCGCGCTGCCGGGGACAACAGCTTCGAGTCGGTCAATCCTTGCAGGCAGCGCGGCTTGGGGCCGGTGGGCAGCACCACGGCGGCGGCCACCAACGGTCCGGCGATCGGTGCGTAGCCCGCCTCGTCGACGCCACACGCGATGCCGTCGACGGATCGCTCGAGCTCAAGCGTGGGCCACTTTGGAAGTCGGGCGGTCGCGCGCATCGCATCCGGATCCCCGTGACGAGCATAAACGATCCGTGCCCCCGGCTGCGAGCGTCTCTGCCGCCGCGACGCCCTGCTCGTGGATTGCCAGCGAGAGCTTTGCGAAAATGGCGCCCGCCGGCGCAGAAGGCGGCTCGTCCGAACGTCCGTAGCAGCGGCGCGGGCGGCGGCGGCCGTGCCGTCGGTCGACGGTCGGCGCGCAACGGCCCACGGGCGCGCGATGCGCCGCGCTACCGGCGAGAGGAGCAGGATTGGCTTACCGACACATCTCAGTGACGCCCGTCGCCGGGGCCTTGGGCGCCGAGATCTCCGGTGTGGACCTTCGTGAGCCTCTCAACGACGAGACGGTGGCCGAGATCCGGCGGGCCTTTCTCGAGCACCTCGTGGTGTACCTGCGCAACCAGCCGATCACTCCCACGCAACAGCTGCGTTTCGCCCGCTATTTCGGCACACCCGAGATTTATCCGATGATTCAGGGGCTCAGCGACAACCCCGAGATCACCCCCGTGGTCAAGCTCGAGCACGAGACCGTCAATTTCGGGGGGCTTTGGCACTCGGACACGGCGTATCTCGAGCGCCCCCCGATGGCCACCATGCTGCTGGCCAAGCAAACCCCGCCGGTCGGGGGAGACACGTTGTGGGCCAACCAGTATCTGGCGTACGAAACCCTCTCGGCAGGGCTGCAGCGCACCCTCGCCAACCTGTGCGCCGTGAACAGCTCCGCAAACGCCGACGGCTACCGGACTGGCGCGGACCGCACGCACTCCCATCCGAACGGGGGCGCTGCGAGGTCGTTCGAGACCATCCATCCGGTGGTGCGTCATCATCCCGAAACCGGTCGCGCGGCGCTGTACGTCAATGTCGCCCATACGGTTCGCTTCGAGGGCTGGACCGAACCGGAGAGCAGATCCTTGCTCGAGTACCTGTTCCGCCACCAGGTCAGAGCGGAGTTCACCTTTCGGCTGCGCTGGGCACCCGGAACGATCGCCCTGTGGGACAATCGCTGCAGCCAGCACAATCCTGTCAACGACTATCACGGCTACCGCAGGCTGATGCATCGCGTCATCCTCGCCGGAGAGGTGCCCCGCTGACACGTCGGCGCCCGCAGTTCTGTGGACAACTCTGTGGATAACGCCGCAATATCGTTCATTTGGCAAGCAGTGTTGTTCGCCGCGCTCATTGGCCAAGAGAAGAGCGAAAAAACTTCTTACGTCTATTCAATGAATTATGCGCACAGTCTCGAAAAACGCGGACGACCTGAGCCGTACTCGTTTGACAGCAAAGTACTTTTGGCCATTGTGCACAACTGGCACCGCAGTCGGCTCGCGGCAGCGCCTGCCGTGCCTCGACCCGGAGCGCGGCGCAGCCTGGCGTGAGCCCCGCCCGCGACAACAGGCCAGGCGCGTGTTTTCGGGGTGAGCGGCCGCGACTGCTCCGCCGCTTGGGGGCCATCCTCTACGACGGACTGCTGCTGCTCGCCGTGTGGTTCTTCGCGGCGCTGCCGCTGCCCCTCGTTCCCGAATCGATTCGCGTCAGCACCGCGGGCCGATTGGGTCTGCAGTGCTATCTGCTCGTCGTAGCGTTCGGTTTCTTCGGTTGGTTCTGGACGCATGGCGGGCAGACGCTCGGCATGCGCGCGTGGCGCATCAGACTCGTCGCGTCACGAGGAGAAACCGTCGACTGGGCGCGGGCAGGCCGCCGTTTTGCAGCGGCGCTGTTTTCCTGGGCCTGTCTCGGTCTAGGTTTTTTGACGGTGCTGACGCGCCACGATCGGCTAGCCTGGCACGACCGCCTTTCGGGCACCGAGCTTGAGATGCACCCTGCCGACAGGTCATTGAGCGAAACCGCTGCGGCGCCCGATTCGCGCCGCCGATCGCACTGATCCGCGCACCACGGGGAAACGGCTGCACGCGTGCCGTCGGCACGCCTCACGAAACGCGTCGCAACATGAAGAGCGCCGCCATCAGGAAGCCGGCGAGCGGCGCCGTGGCACCCGCTATGGGAGCGATGCCGTACACGAGGACGACGTAGCCGAAACCCTTGTTGGCAACATAGAAGCCGAGTCCCAGCATGATGCCTACCAGCAGACCTCGCCCGAGAGCGCCGCTGCGCACCTGCCGAAAAACGAACGGCACGGCGAGCACCACCATGACCGCGGTCGCCAGAGGCAGCCCCACCTTGCTCCAGAAGGCCAGCTCAAAACTGTCGGTTTCCTGACTGTTCTCGCGCAGGTGATCGATGTACTTGCTCAGCTGCCAAGCGGACAGCTGCTCAGGGCTCACCAGGAAGACCGACAGAATGGCCGGCGAGACGCTGGTGGTCCACGCCGCCGTGTCAACCTGTCGAGTGGTGACGGTCTGCTGATCAATGAACGTCTGGCCGACATCCCAGAGCTGCCACCCCGTCTCCTCGTAGCGCCCCTCACGCGCGTAGACCAGCGAACGCAGCTGACCGCTGCCGTCGAATTCGAAAATCCGCAGGCGCAGCAAAGTGAGGTCGGGCAACACCTCGCCGACGTTGACGATCGTTTGACCGTCGCGCATCCACAAACCGAAATCGGTCTGCTGCTGGATGTCCTTCTGTAGCGCCTCCGCTCTTCCTCGCTGTGCGCGGGTCTCAGTCGTTGGCACGACCAGCTCGCCCATGGCCACCGCTAACGCGACAAACACGAGACCCATCTTCAAGGCGGCACCGACAATCCGGTAGAGCGAAACTCCACTAGCCCTAAGCACTACGAGCTCCGAGTCCTGCGCGAGCATCGACAATCCGAGCATCGTCCCGAGCAGGGCCGCCATCGGGAAGAGCTCGTAAATCAAGCGCGGCATCGACAAGATGATGAACTTTACGATCTTGAACAGCGTGTAGTTGTTGGTCCCGAGCTCGCCCACCTCATCGACAAAGCCAACGAACGCGAACAACCCCAGCAACACTCCCAGGACGACTGCCGTCTGGTGCAGGATCGTGCGACCGATATAGACGTCGAGGATCTTCAAGGCGACGCAGCTCGCCATTGAAGCCGGGGGAAAAACGGCCTGTTGCGTTCCCGGCGTATGAAGGCATAGATCGCAATGGCCAGAAAAATCACGTGGACGAGCCACATCCCCACGCTGGGATTCAATGTACCCTTCTTCATCAGCGCCACTGCAAAACCGGCAGCATTGACATAGGAAAAGTAGAAAGCGAATGCGACCAGCATGTTCGGCAGACGACTTCGTCGAACATCGACATTGCTGATGGCGAGTGCGAAGAGCATGAGCGCCGGCAACGAAAGCGGCTTGGCCAAGCGCCAATGCCACTCGGTAATCAAACGGGGATGATTGGATCGAAAAAGCTCCGCCGAAGTCCGCCCACGCACGGGCATTCTGGGCACCTCCGGCGGCCGTTGCTGGATGCGAATCGCGTAGCTCTCGAACTCGATGATACGGTAGTCCGGCCTACCGGGATTGCCTTCGTAGCGCGTGCCGTTCTTGAGCACCAGGAAGTCGTCGTTGGTCAGGTCATCGACATATCGGCGACCGCTGGCCGCCACCACGATACCGTCTTTGGCGAACGAGGAGAGGTAGACGAAGATATTCCGATATTCGTCCGCCTGCCGGTCGAACTCTTCGACGAAGTACACGCTCCCGCCTCGACGTGTCTCGACGAACACACCGGGGACGACGCCGGACACTTCGGTGCGCGACTTGAACTCCTCCTCGAGGGTTTCGCTCACCTGGACCGCCAGCGGCGATAGATAAAGCGAAAACATGCCGACCACGATGCCGATGCCCGCCAGCAGATACGCCATCGGTCGCAGAAAGTTCTTGAGGCCGATCCCACACGCGGAAATGACGGCCATCTCGTTGTCTCTGTTCCAGCGGCCGAGCACCATGAGAATGGCGACATACAGTATCAGCGGGAGAATCACGTCCATGTAGGTCACCAGCCGCAGAAGCAGCAGGATCAACACGCTATCAACCGGAATGTCGCCCGCCGCTGCCTGGCGCAGGAAACCGACGAGGCGCACCACCAGGAAGATGCTCAGTATCACCAGCGTGACGGCACTGCTGGTCTGGAGAACCTCGCGGATGAGGGCCCGATTGATGATCATCGAATCCCCCTGCCGCGCTTTGACATTGAAAATCGACCCATTGGACAATATTGCGATTCGGCCGCAGCGTTCCGGCGCCGGTGCTCACGCGGTCCGCGTGCATTCGCGAGGCGTGACCCGACAAGTCGTTTCGGTCGATCCGACTGGCGGACACGCAGTGCGCGGCGACGGGGATCGACGGGCATCGGCAAGCCTTCTGACCCGAACCGTGCTACTCTGCGCCTGCTGATTGCCGGACCCTCGCACTGGGATGCTAGTGCGAGCGGCCGCCTTGTCGAATGTAAACTACAGCCCTGCAAATTGAAACGGGGACATCGATGGAGTTTCCTGTCAGAAGCGGAAGTCCCGACCGACAGCGCGGCGCCTGTCTCGTGGTGGCCGTGTTCAAGTCCCGCAAACTCTCGGCGGCGGCCGCTCAGTTGAACAAGGCATCCCGGGGCACCATCGCCAACGTCATGCGGCGGGGCGACATGAATGGGGACGTCGGGCGTACGCTGCTGCTTCAGCAGCTCGACGGCGTCGCCGCCGAGCGAGTTCTCCTGCTTGGCTTCGGCGAGGAGAACGACGTGAACGAGGGCCGTTTTCGGCAAGCCGTGGCGGCGGCCGCCATCAGGCTCAAGGAGATCGCCGTCACCAACGCCGCTTTTTTCGTCTTCGATGTCGAGATTACGGATCGGAACGTCGCGTGGAAGGCGAAGCACCTCGTCGAAAGCACCAATGAAGCTCTGTACCGCTTCGATCAGATGAAGAGCAAGAAGAATGAGAAATTGGTGCTGGATCAGGTTCGTCTGTACGTCTCCGACCGCCGCGATGCTGCGGCCGCCCAGCAGGGCGTGCGTCAAGGTGAAGCGGTAAGCGCCGGCGTCAGGATGGCCAAAGACCTCGGCAATCTGCCTGGCAACGTCTGCACCCCTTCTTATCTCGTCGAGCAGGCCAAGATACTGCGCCGCAATCACAAGCTGAAGCTCACCGTCTTGGACGAGGCGAAAATGAAGCAGCTGGGCATGGGGGCGCTGCTCAGCGTCGCGCGGGGCAGCCGACAGCCGCCGTATACGATAGTGATGGAGTATCACGGCGGCGCAAAGAAATCCGCCCCGACCGTCTTGGTCGGAAAGGGCCTGACGTTCGATGCCGGCGGTATCTCGCTCAAGCCGGCGGCCAAGATGGATGAAATGAAGTACGACATGTGCGGCGGAGCGGCTGTATTCGGTGTGCTGCAGGCCGTCGCCATGCTGAAACTGCGGGCGAATGTCATCGGCATCGTGCCCAGCAGCGAAAACCTTCCCGATGGCGCGGCCAACAAACCGGGAGACATCGTGACCAGCATGTCGGGCAAGACGATCGAGATCCTGAACACGGACGCCGAGGGCCGTCTCATCCTCTGCGACGCGCTGACGTACGCCGAGCGCTACAAGCCGGAGGCAGTCATCGACGTCGCAACCCTGACAGGGGCCTGCGTCGTGGCTCTCGGCGCCCATGCAAGCGGCCTGTTCGCCAACGACGACGCGCTTGCCGATGCGCTGGTTCACTCCGGCGAAAGCTGTCGCGACCGAGCATGGCGCATGCCCGTTTGGGAGGACTATCAGGAGCAGCTCGACAGCAACTTCGCCGACGTGGCGAACGTCGGCGGCCGCGACGCCGGTGCCGTCACGGCCGCATGCTTTCTCGCCCGCTTTGCCGAGAAGTTCAAGTGGGCCCATCTCGATATTGCCGGCACTGCGTGGAAAGGCGGCAAGCAGAAAGGCGCGACCGGGCGTCCTGTGCCTCTGCTCGTGCAGTACCTGGTCGATCGATTCACGGGATGACAGCCGCGCTGTCGGATGCAGCCGCATGAGCTCGAGGGTCGACTTTTATCTGCTCGATAGCGCGGGCGCGGCTGGCAGGGCCCGCTTGGTGTGCCGCCTCGCTGCAAAGGCCTACCGTCATGGCGCTCGCGTCTACATCCACGCACGTTCTGAGGATGAGGTGCGTCAGCTCGACGATCTGCTGTGGACGTTTTCCCAGGGAAGTTTCGTTCCGCACGCGGCGCTCGAGCAAGCGGCGGACAGACTCGATGATTATCCAGTGTTGATTGGACAGTCCGCGGCACCCGGCTCCTGCCGCGACGTCCTGATCTCGTTACAGCAACAGATTGCTGAGGACTTCGGCCGCTTTCAGCGCGTTATCGAGCCGATCGACCACGACGAAGGGGAGCGGGCGACGGCCCGCGAGCGTTATCGCGCCTACCGCGCGCGGGGCGCCGAGCTCAACATTCATCACGTCAGCCCCGAGTAACGGTCGCCCAATGCCTGATTCGGACAACCAGGCCGATGCCGAACGCGTAACCCTTCTCGACGCGTTGCGATCACTGCAAGCGCTGATCGATGGCGCCGAGCCGACGACTCGCGAGCGAGAACCCGACGCACGTCCCCCCTCGGCACCCGTCGACGAGGCGCCTGCGGAGCCGGGCGCGCCCGCCCCCGCCGCCGCTCGCCCCGCGAATGGGCCACCATCCGCCCGGCAGGCGGCGGCACCCGCCAAACCCACACCCTGGGACGAGATACCCGTGCTCGATGAGGTGGCCTATGAGCCCGCGCTCCACGCCCCGCCGGCACCCGCACCACCGCATCGCGCACCCACGCCTGCCCTGGGGCCCGACAGCGGCGCCGCGGCCGGCGTCGGCGATGGCTCGCCTTGGGCGCCGGTCACGACGGCACCCACAGCCGCCGCACCGACCAACATCGGCGGGGACGAGTACCCGGTCGACGGGCTTTCGACGGATGCGCCTCTTCTCGATCCCCGGGCCATGGCGCAACGGATCGTGGCATTGATCGACGCAAGACTGCGCGACACTGCCGGAGTGCGCGTCGACGCGGACCTTGCCAGTGATCTGCTGCGCCTGACGGAGCGCTGGCTGCGCGAGTGGACTGCCCAACAGGAGCGCGCCGTGAGCGATGCGCGAGAGACCTCTGCGCCCACCAGCAGTCGTCCGCCGCAATCCGACGAATGAAGCGCCGTGCGCAATATCTAGATTCGCCACGGCGTGACCAGCCCGCCGCGGAGCGCGGCTGCTGGGCGTCTGCCGGCTGTTGCGAGGGACGCTTCGAGGCGCTGCTGTGCACGTCACCCCGGGCATGCGTCCCGACCCCTTCCGTGGTGTGCAGGCGCGGTGAGGCAACATCGCATACTGAAGCGTGATCACCCGATAGCTCGGCGTACCATGACCGACACCATACTTAGCAAGACCTACGATCCGCACGCTATCGAACAGCCGTTGTACGACGTCTGGGAGCAGTCGGGGTACTTTGCCCCGACGGGCAACGGTCCGCCTTACTGCATAATGATCCCGCCTCCGAACGTCACGGGAAGCCTTCATATGGGGCACGCGTTCCAGGATACGATCATGGACGCGCTGATCCGCTACCATCGCATGCACGGATTCAGAACTCTGTGGCAGGCCGGCACGGATCATGCCGGCATCGCGACGCAAATGGTCGTGGAACGTCGCCTCAACGCCGAGGGCAAGACGCGCCACCAGCTGGGACGCCAGGCATTCGTACAGCGAATCTGGGAGTGGAAGGCGCACTCCGGGGGCCAGATCACTCGGCAACTGCGCCGCATGGGCGCCTCACTCGATTGGTCGCGCGAACGCTTTACGATGGACCCAGGTCTGTCGAACGCCGTTCTCGAAGTCTTCGTGCGACTCTACGAGGAAGACCTCATCTACCGCGGCAAGCGCCTGGTCAACTGGGACCCCGTGCTGCATACGGCCATCTCCGACCTGGAGGTCATCACCGAAGAAGAAAACGGCCACCTGTGGCACATCCGTTATCCATTGAGCGACGGCAGCGGGCACCTCGTCGTCGCCACCACACGCCCGGAAACCATGCTTGGTGATACCGCAGTCGCGGTTCATCCCGACGACGACCGCTACCGCTCGGCCGTGGGTAAGACAATTGTGCTGCCGCTCGTGCAGCGCGAGATACCCGTCATCGCCGACGAGTATGTCGATCCGGCTTTCGGCTCCGGCTGTGTGAAGATCACCCCCGCGCACGATTTCAATGACTACGCCGTCGGACAACGCCACGACCTGCCGATCATCAACGTCCTCACCCCGGATGCCGCCATCGACCTCGAAGGGAGTCCCTACCACGGGCTGGACCGCTTCGAAGCGCGCAGCAAGATCGTCGCGCAGCTCGACGCCGAGGGTCTGCTCGTCAAGACCGACGCGCACCGTCACAAGGTTCCCCGCGGTGATCGTTCGAATGCCGTGATCGAGCCGTACCTCACCAACCAGTGGTTCGTAAAGGTGGCGCCGCTTGCCGAGCCGGCCATTGCCGCTGTCGAGCAGGGCGACATTCGCTTCGTGCCCGACAACTGGTCCAGCACGTATTTCGAGTGGATGCGCAACATCGAGGACTGGTGCATTTCGCGCCAGCTTTGGTGGGGACACCGCATTCCGGCCTGGTACGACGAGGAGGGCGGCATCTTCGTGGCGCGCAGCGAGGCCGAGGCCCGCGACAAGGCTCGCGCGAAGCACGGCCGCGACATCCCGTTGCGCCAGGACGAGGACGTCCTCGATACGTGGTTCTCCTCCGCGCTGTGGCCGTTTTCGACCCTCGGCTGGCCACGGCAAACGGAGGAGCTGCAGACGTTTTATCCCACCAGTGTCCTGGTCACGGGCTTCGACATCATCTTCTTTTGGGTCGCCCGTATGATCATGTTCGGGCTGAAGTTCTTGGGCAGCGTCCCCTTCCGCGAGGTCTACGTTCACGGGCTGATCCGCGACGCCCTCGGACAGAAGATGTCCAAATCGAAGGGCAACATCCTCGATCCGCTCGACCTCATCGACGGCGTGGCCATCGACGAGCTAATAGACAAGCGTACGACTGGACTCATGCAGCCTCAGTTGGCGCCCCGCATCGAGGCGGCGACCCGCAAGGAGTTTCCGAATGGTATCGCCGCGCACGGGACCGACGCCTTGCGTTTCACCTTCGCCAGTCTGGCAACACAGGGACGAGACATCCGCTTCGATCTGGGCCGTATCGAGGGCTACCGCAACTTCTGCAATAAACTTTGGAACGCGGCGCGGTTCGTATTGATGAATACCGCCGGTGAGCGCTGTGGCCAGGACGGTGACGACTACGCGCTGGGCGCCGCTGAGCGGTGGATCATAGCGCGGCTTCAACAGACCGAGGCCGAGGTCGCCGAAGCGATCGAGCACTACCGCTTCGACAGAATGACCCAGGCCATATACGCCTTCATCTGGGACGAGTACTGCAGCTGGTACTTGGAGCTCTCCAAGATCACACTGGCCGACGAGGATGAAACGACGCAACGCAAAGTGGGCACTCGGCGGACGCTGGTGCGTGTGCTCGAGAGCGCCCTGCGACTGCTGCACCCGCTGATGCCTTTCATCACCGAGACGATCTGGCAGAAAGTAGCGCCGCTGGCCGGCAAGGACGGGTCCTCGATCATGACCCAAGCTTACCCAGTGGCCGATCCCACCAAGGTCGATGAGGATGCGCTCAGAGAAATCGGCTGGCTGCAGTCGGTGGTTGGGGCAGTGCGAAACATTCGGGGCGAGATGAACATTGCACCCACCCACCCCCTGCGCGTTCTGCTCCAGGACGGGTCGGCCGACGATTGGGACTATCTCGAGCGGAACCGAACCGGCTTGGCCGCACTTGCGCATCTCGCGCGCATCGACGTCCTCACCGGGCAACAGGGTCCACCCGACTCGGCAACGGCATTGGTTGGCCAGCTCAAAGTTCTGCTGCCCCTCGACTCCGCCATCGACAAGGACGCGGAGCTGAAGAGACTGGGCAAACAGATCACCAAGCTGGAGGGCGATCTCACCCGCTCGCGCAGCAAGCTCGCCAATCCCAACTTCGTTCAGCGTGCACCGGCGGACGTAGTCGGCAAGGAACGCGAGCGCACCGACGCGATGCAGACCGCGCTGGAGGAACTCCAGGCGCAGTACGAGAAGATACGCGCACTCGGCCCATCGTAGGTCGCCAGCCTCCCGGCCGATGTTACGGAACGGGCGTTTCGCCGCCGGCCAATCCGGCGACGGCGCAGCCAACCAACATCACAGCGGCCGTCTCGACGCGCAATATTCCGCAAGACAGCGCCGCGAGGCGGGCGCCGGCGCCGACCAGCGCCGAGCGCTCAGCGTCCGTGAATCCGCCTTCGGGTCCGACCAGCAATGTCATCGAACGCAGCGATCGCCCGCTTGGCGTGGCAGCCAGGGGCTCGCCATCGGGATCCGCCACCCAAATGTCGTGTGCGTGAGCCGTGGCCTGTGCGACCACTGCAAGCGGGTCCGCCGGGGTATGGATATTGGGCAGGTAGGCGCGCCGACTCTGCTTGCACGCCTCAAGGACGATACGTTGCCAGCGTATGGTCAACGCGGCGCTCCCACGCGTCGTGCTGCGTGCGCATTCCAGCGGCGTGTAGTCGGTCATTCCGAGCTGCGTCGCCATGTCGAGGAGGATGCTCTGACGATCCCCTTTGGGGACGGCACTGGCCAGGTGTATAACGGCCACCGGAGCCGCCGCGGCCGACCGTTCGGTCAGCCGGAGCACGATACGCCGACCGCGAGCCGCGACGGCCTCGACCACGGCGCGACCCACGCTGCCGCGACCGTCGAATACGCTCAGGCTGTCGCCGCAGCGCAGGCGCCGCGACGCACAAACGTGCCTGCCTTCCCGCTCGGCGAGCTCGGCAGTGTCGCCCACACCCGGCATCGTCTCGATGAAGAAGAACGGGTCGTCGCCTCCGCCACCGCTCACGGCGCGCTCCCTCGATATACGTCATAGCGGACGAGCTTCCCGCCGAAGCTCGTCAAAAAAGGGCCAGCAAGCACCGCCGCGTGGCGCGGTCGTTTTACGATGACACGTCGCCGGGCCGAGCGAAGAGCGACAGCGAATAGACTGCCAATGTCATCGTCGTCGCCGACGACGTCGCGCAGCATACGCAGCGCCTTGCGACCGAGCGCGGTGGCCTGTGTTCTTAGCGGGTACATCGGATCCAGATAAACAGCGTCGGGACCGGGCGTCATATCCTCGAGAACGCGGCGTGCATCGGCTTCGATCACGACCAGGGTACCCGGACCCACGCTCGCGCCGCCGCGGGTTAGCCCATCGCGAAGCAATGCGGCAATAACCGGCGAGCGCTCGACGGCGGTCACGCGATAGCCGGCGATGGAGAGGTGCAGGGCGTCTCTCCCGTATCCGGCGGTGGCATCGACAATGCGTTCGGTTCGCCGGCCCACGGCTTTGACGAGCGGATCGCGTCGGGAGACGCGTCGCGGGCCGTTGCAGAAATCCACCATCACGGGATTGAGGCGCCGGTCGCGTTGGTCGCGCAGCGCCAGACCCTCGGGCAGAAACTCCAGTACAAAAGCGAAGCCGCCAGCCGATTCGCGGTCCACAACCGGAAGCCGGAGCCGTTTTGCCAAGGCTCGGCCGCGGTAATCCCCATCGTCATCCGCGAAGACGGCGATCGACGCAGACGCCGAGTCAGCGGACGAGAGCAGCCCCGTGCAGCTCCCTGGCATCACCTCGCCCACCGTCCCGGCCGCCGGCCGCTACACCCTGCGCAGCTTGGGATTGAGCGCCTCACGAAGGCCCTCTCCCACCAGGTTGAACGACAGCACCACGGCGAGAATCGCCAGACCCGGGGTGAAGAACAGCCACGGGGCATCGAAAATGAACGCCTTGCCATCGGCGAGAATATTGCCCCACGTCGCGAATGGCGGTTGCACGCCGAAACCGAGGAAGCTCAAAGCGGACTCCGTCAGTATGGCCGTCGCGACGCTGATCGTGGCCGACACCAGAACCGGTGCCACGGCATTGGGCACCATGTGCACGAAAATGATCCGTCGACGTGGCAGACCGAGCACTTCGGCCGCCGCCACGAAGTCCTGCTCTCGCAGCGAGAGGAATTCGGCGCGGACGAATCGGGCCGTTCCCATCCAGCCCGTGAGACCAATGACGACCATGATGTTGTAAATGCTCGGTGGCAGAAGCGCCACGACCGTGAGAATGAGAAAAAAGGTGGGAAAGCAGAGCATGACGTCGGTGAAGCGCATGATCAGCGTGTCGACTGTGACGAATCCAAACCGAATCTCACCGAAATACCCGGCGAGCGCACCGAGGGTCACACCGACCAGGAGCGAGATGGCTACGGCAACGAAGCCGATCGAGAGCGACACGAACGACCCTTGCAGCATACGCGCGAACACATCTCGGCCAAGATCGTCCGTGCCGAGCAGGTAGATACCAAAGCGAGGTCGATCCGGAACCGGCAGCTGTTCTGCCGGACGGGCGAGCGGCGGACGAAATTTGTCCATCAGGCGGACCGTGGCGGGATCGAATACCGTGCTCCACTCCGTCAGCGCCTTGCCGGCCAACGCTGCAACGACGAGCAGTGCAAGCACGCACAGAGCGGCGAGGGTGAGCCTGTCGCGTTTGAGCCTCAGCCAGAACTCACCAGCGAGCGTTCCCCCATGGGGCGCCGTCGTCTGCTCCATCTCTCTTTCGCCCGGCGCCTGTCGAGCATTCGCCTCGCCGGCGGTCACGGCCACGCACGCCTCAGGACGGACGTGCTCATTGCAGCCGTATGCGCGGATCGACAGCCGCGTACAGGATGTCGGAGAGAAAGGTCCCGGCCAAGGTCAACACGGCGGCGATGAGATTGATCGTCAGAATGACCGGAAAATCCCGCGCCAGGATCGCGTCGTAGCCGAGCCTTCCGATCCCCGGCCATGCGAAGATCTGCTCGAAAATCACCGACCCACCTATCAAACCGGGGAGCAGTAGGCCGAACATGGTCACGAAGGGAAGCAGCGCGTTCCGCAGCGCATGAGTGTAGACCACCGTTTCCTCCTCCAGCCCCTTGGCACGCGCCGTACGCACGTAGTCGGCCCCGATCACCTCGAGCATCTGTGAACGCACGTAACGCGACAGTATTGCGACGCCCACCAACGCGGACATAATCGAAGGAATCACCAGATGCCAAAGTCGATCCATCGCGCGAAACAGCGGTGCAGCGTCTTCCATTCCAAACGTACGCATCCCGATCACCGGCACTCCGAACAATTCCACGACCGATAGGATCACCAGATAAGAAAAAAAGAACCCGGGTATTGAAATGAGGGCGTAGGCGAGAAACGTCGTGCTGCGATCGTAAACCGAGCCGCGACGCAGAGCGGCGTGAATCCCCGCCGGAAACGACAGAGTCCACACAATCACCGTGGCGGTCACAAACAACGGCAGTGAATTGAGAAAACGATCCCAAATCTTCGGCAGCACGGGTTGACTGTCCTTGAAGGATTTGAGCTCACCGCTCAGTAAATCCCGCATCCAATAGACGTACTGCAGATGCAACGGGTCGTCCAAGTGGAAAGCGGCGCGAATCTTCGTGACGTCTTCCGGCTTCAGTCTCGGGTTGCTTGGATCGACCTCGCTGGGTTCTCCGGGCGCGATATGCACCACTGCATGGGCCATGACCGAAACGACGAAGAGCAGGACGAGGCGCTGAAGCAGATTACGGATGACATAGGCCAACATCTCCATTACCTCCCCGCTTGTGCTGTCGAGCCCGAACCCGACGTTGCCGATGAGCATGACCCCGCGCGTGGAGACTCAAAAACGAGGCACATGATCGAGCTTTCTCCACCGGTTGAAGCTGTAGAACACATCCCCGCTCTTGACATCGGGAATTCTTGAATACGTTCCGTCCGGATTGACCATGACGATTTTCTTATCCAGAACTCGTGTCGCCAGCGGTGCGTAGAGGAAGGTGTAGGGTTGATCTGCGGCGATCACCCGATGCAGCCGCCGCGTCAACGTCCTCTGTCGCTCCGCGTCGTATTCCTCTCTGATTGCAACAATGAGCTCATCGGCCTCTGGGCTGCGGTAGCCGGCGAAGTTGAGCTGCCCGTAGCCGGTCTGGCTCGAATGCCAGATCTGATACAGGTCGGGGTCAGCGCCCATACTCCACCCCAATACCACCGCATCGAAATCCCCGGGATTGACGAAGTCCTCCAGAAACACCGCCCACTCGAACAGCTGGGTGTTGCACTTGATGCCTATCTTGCGCCACGCGTTCTGCGCAATGGTCACCACCGCCTTGCGAACCAGATTGCCGTTATTGGTGATCAGATTGAACTCGAAGAGCTGACCATCCTTCTCGAGCCAGCCCTGCTCGTTGGGGTGCCAGCCGATCTCGGCGAGCAGTGCCCGCGCCCCCTCTGGATCGTAGGGGATCGGCTCGACGTCCGGATCGTACCAAACGGTGTTCTTGGGAAACGGGCCGGTCGTGCGTTCGGCCTCGCCGTAGAGGACATACCGGATGATCTCGTCAACGTCTATCGCCATCGACAACGCTTGGCGAACCCGGCGATCCTGAAACAGCGCTCGGCGGTTGTTGTAGCCAATGTACGTGTAGCCGGTGCTCAGGCTCGAAAATCGCTGATAGGCGTCATCGTCACGGTAGCGTGCAATCTGATGGGGCTGGGGCGCGTAGATGTCGACAGCACCAGTGCGGAACTCCACTTCCTGCGTGAGTGGGTCAGGCAGCACGCGATAGTAATACTCGCTGTACTCGGGCGCTCCCTCCCAGTAGTCCTGATTGGCACGCAATCGGATCTGCTCGTCGCTCTGCCACTGCTCGAACACGAACGGACCGGTGCCGACAGGCGCACGATTGAAAACGCTCTCGCGCATGCCGAACGTCGCCCGCGCAGCGCTCGACAAGCCGCGACGTTCCATCTCCCGCCCCAACGCCTCATCGTTCAACAGGTGCTCAGGCAGGATCTGCATGGTCCACGCGTTGACCGCGGGCGAAAACAGCCTCTTGTAGACGACTCGCACGGTGTAGCGATCCAGGATGTCCACCGACTTGACCGGTTCGAAATCCGACGTGCGCGGCGAAAGATTACGGGGATCCATGATCGCCTGGTAGGTAAATCGCACATCGTCGCTGTCGAACTCATGCCCGTCGTGGAAACGGACGCCGTGGCGCAGATGAAAAACGAGCGTCGGGTTGTGCTCGAGCACCGGCAGCATTTCAGCGAGACGCGCGTGATCGATAGCGGACATGATTTGCGCCGGCGCGGACACCCACGTCGAACGCGGCAGCGTCTGCTCGTAGCGCTCGCCAATGATCGGCCGAATCCGGTCGAGAAAGTCAGGCACCACGCGCGAGAGGCCGAAGCGAATCCGGGGCGGCAACGTCAGCTGAACTTCCACCTGCGAAGCCTCGCCTTCCGCTTCTGAGCCCGGCACCTCGACGGTCTGGCGACGCACCTCCGGCGGTAGCAGCTCGATTGCCCGAATCGGGTCCGAAGGGTCCTCGGCCGACGTCCCCGCAAGCAACTCGCTGCGCAGCCGGTCGAGCAACGACTCGGGTGTAATCGATGATCCGTCATCGAAGCGAGCAGCGGGATTGACCAACAGGTAAATGTCCTCGCCCACCTCCCAATGCGTCGCCAGTCGCCCCCGGAGCTGCAAATTATCGTCCAGATCGAGCAACCCTTCGAAGACGAGCCCCACTATCCTGCTGCTCGCCGTATCGGCATTCAGAATCGGATTGAGAATCTTCGCGTCACCGATCGAGGACTCGATGAACATGCGCAGACGGTGCGGATTGGCCTTTGCCTGCGACTCGTAGGTCGGCACCCAGAAATAAGACTGGACCAGCAACGCCACCACGGTCAGTGGGGCGAGCAACAGTAGGCGCTTCAGCCGCATTCCGTCACGCTCATTGCCGACAGGGAAGACATGTCACCTCCATGTCGCTCGTCACCGGCGAGCAGCGGTGTGTTGATGTATAGGCGATCCTAAACTATCGTATACGATCGATCCACTTCGGCGCAGGACAGCCCGGGCCGTTGCCGTACATTCGAGCTGAGGATCAGATATGGGTTTCTTAGCGGGAAAACGCGCACTTATCATCGGTGTGGCGAGTGAGCGCTCCATAGCCTGGGGCATCGCCAAAGCGATGCATCGGGAGAACGCCGAGCTGGCGTTCACCTATCAGAACGAGAAGCTCCGGCCTCGCGTCGAGAAGTATGCGGCGAGCTTGGAGTCGGACATCGTCATCCCCTGCGATGTAGGCGACGACGAGCAGATCGATGCCGTCTTCGCCCAGCTCGACAACTTCTGGGATGGTTTCGACATACTCGTTCATTCTGTCGCATTCGCACCACGCGACGAGCTCGATGGACTGTATCTCGACTGCGTCACACGGGAAGGGTTCCTGACGGCGCACGAAATCAGCTCGTACAGCTTTGCGGCACTGGCCAAGGCATCGCGTGCCATGATGAGCGGTCGCAATGGGGCGTTGCTGACACTCTCCTACATCGGCGCGCTGCGTGCCATGCCCGGCTACAACGTGATGGGATTGGCCAAGGCAAGTCTCGAGGCGAACGTCCGGTACATTGCACAGTCGCTCGGGCCGGAGGGGACGCGGGTCAACGCGATCTCGGCGGGCCCCATCAAAACGCTGGCGGCCGCGGGGATCGGCGGTTTCCGAAAAATGATGGACTACTATGAGAAAACCGTCCCACTGGGTCGAGGGGTAACCATCGACGAGGTGGGGAACACAGCGGCCTTTCTCTGTTCAGACCTCGCCTCGGGCATAACAGGGCAGATTGTCTATGTCGACTGCGGCTTCAACATCGTGGGCCTGAGCGAACGCCAGCTCGACTGAGGCCCGGCACCCTGCATCGAGCGCTCCCGTATTGATCACGTCTGCAGGCGCCCCGTCCGACTATAGCTGTTCGGTGAACACGGTGACGTCGGCTCGGTCCCTGAGACCCTGTCGATACGCCAAAAAGTAATCCACTCCCTGGCGTTGCCGCAGCAGCTCGACCACGCGAGCCCGCTCACTCTCCTCAATCCCCTCCGGATCACCCGCTGTGACCGAGGAGAGCCTGTAAACGGCATAGTTACCGAACTCGGCGGAAGCACCGCCGAATACCGGCTCCGCCGCAGGCCTCGGCGCAGCGAACACCGCCTCGGCGACGGCTCGCGCCTCATTGGCTGTCGCTTCGCTGCGCAGCTCGGGCAAAGGAGTCACTGTCAGCCCGCGCTCTTCGAGCATTCTTTCCCATTCGGCGCCACCTCTCAGGGCCTTCAGCATCTCTTCGCCCGCCTCCTCTGCCTTGGTCGCCGCTTTCGCTCTCTGCAGCTCCGTACGAATCGCGTCGCGCACCTGTCCCAACGGGCTGAGCTTCGACTCTTCGTACGCGAGCTTTCTCACGGCAACGAGTGAATTCAAGCCGATCTCGATGACTTCACTGTTCAGCCCGCCTTCGAGCACCTCTTCACCGAACGCGACCTCGCGCATCCGGGGATTGGCTGCTACTCCTTCGCCTTGACTCGAGGTAAACCAGTCGCTTTCCTTGATCTCGAGCCGGAGCTCCTCGGCAACCGGCTCCAGGGACTCCGGCTGCTCGTAAACGAGATTGCGGAATGTCTCCGCGTTGTGCAGAAAGAGCGCCTCCGCCTGCCGTCGTCGCTCTTGCTCCTCCAGCTGGGTTCGCACTTCCTCAAAGGTCTTGCGGCGTTCGGGGACCACCTCCGCAAGTCGAATCACGTGGTAACCGTAGCGAGTCTCCACAGGATCGCTGATCGCGCCCTCCTCCATGTCGTACACAGCCTGCTCGAAGGGCGCCACCATGACCCCGCGACTGATCACGCCAAGGTCACCCCCGTTGGCGGCCGATCCCGAATCGTCGCTATGCTCACGGGCGAGTTCCGCAAAGTCTGTGCCGGCCCGGGCCTGCGCAGCAAGATCAACGGCCTTGTCCAAGGCGGCCTTCCGAGCGGCTTCATCAGCGTCCTCGGCGAGCGCCACCAGTATATGGCTGGCCCGGCGCTGCTCTGGAGCGACAAACCGCTGTTCACTCTCATCGTAGAGCTGGCGCAGCTCATCTTCGCTCGGCGTAATCGCCTGCGCGAGCTCGTCCACGCTCAATTCGACGTAGGCGACCTTCAGCCGCGCCCGCTCACGGTAGCGCTCGGTGTTCGCCTGGTATTCCTGCTCGATTTCGGCATCCGACACCTCGACGTCGCCCGTGAACATCTCGGGAGTGAGCGTGACGTACTCGGCTTGCCGCCTTTCGTATATGAGCTTCAACAGATTGTTGACGTCGCTATCGGTAACGAAGGCGGAATCGCCGTAGGCGGTGCGCAGCTGGTCGAGCGTGCTCTGTCGACGCTGCAGGGACTCGAACTGGGCCACTGTGTAACCTACGCGTCGCAGCACATCCTCGTAGAGCGCGCGGTCGAAGGCTCCGTCTCGCTGAAACTGAGGAAGAGACTGAATCCATGCGGCGAGCTGTGCATCGCTGACGCGGTATCCGAACCGGCGCGCTTCGTTGCTCAGCAGCACATCGTCGATCAGATCGTCGAGAACCTGGGTCTTGAATTCATCGCTGTTGAAGACATCCGGATCGACACGGCCACCGAGCGTCTGCAGCATGAATCGGCGCCGCTCGGATACGGCATTCTGATAAGTCTGATAGTCAATCTCCTCGCCGTCGACGATGGCCACGTCGACCTGTGTCAGTCCTTCGAAATAGGAGTTGATGCCCCACAAGGCGAACGGAATCGTGATGATGATGACAATGGCCCAGGCAATCCAGCCGGTGGCTCTGTCACGTATCTGGCTGAGCATCGCAGTTCAAGTCGGTCGGTAAAATGCGTGCGTTGGAAACGCCCCACGAAAAAAGCGGCGAGGAGCTATTCCTCGCCGCTCGGCGATACTTGGCGGAGCGGACGGGACTCGAACCCGCGACCCCCGGCGTGACAGGCCGGTATTCTAACCAAACTGAACTACCGCTCCCGACGATGCTGGTGGGTGCTGCGGGGCTCGAACCTGCGACCTTCGCCTTGTAAGGGCGACGCTCTCCCAGCTGAGCTAAGCACCCGCAGGGGCGCCTCAGTTTAAGGCATCCTTGAGTCCTTTGCCAGCTTTGAATTTTGGCTTCTTCAGCGCGGGGATATGGATCGTCTCGCCCGTCCGGGGATTGCGGCCAGTTCGCGCGGCCGACTGACTGACGGAGAAAGTTCCGAAACCGACGAGCGTAACGGAATCGCCCTTCTGCAGGGAATTGGAAATGCCATCGAACACGGCCTCAACGGCTCGTCCAGCAGAAGCTTTGGATAGATCGGTGGTGTCAGCAACCAAGTCGATCAGTTCGGCTTTGTTCACGCTTTACATCCTCCTTCTTCGACGGGGGCGTATTGTTGAAATATGGGCGGGCTCCGAGCGTGGTGAGACGATGACGCTCAGATACTCCTCCCCGGGCACGACCTTATACCAAGCGCCAAAAAGCGCTGTCAAGGCAACAACGGGAGGCTCATACCGGGTCGACCCAAGCGTTCGCGGACGCCGTTCCGTCACGCGCAACGACGAGCGGTCAAGCGTGTCGCACGGTTTACTCTAAGTACCTGATTTCGCGCTACCTAGTGCGTCGTCACCGCGGAATCGCGGCTGCCGGCGTCACCGACTCGCTTGTCGGCCTCCGCCTGCTCCTTGTCCGTCGCCTCGTCTTGGCTCACTTCGGGCGTGCGCTCGAGGGCGACTTCGAGCACCTCGTCGATCCACCTAACGGGTCGGATGTCGAGACTGCGTTTTATGTTGCTGGGGATCTCGCTCAGATCCTTTTCGTTCTCTCTCGGGATCAGCACGATCTTGAGGCCTCCCCGATGCGCAGCCAACAGCTTCTCCTTCAATCCCCCGATGGGCAGCACCTCGCCGCGCAGCGTGATCTCGCCCGTCATTGCGACGTCCGCCCGAACTGGAATATGTGTCAACGCCGACAGAATCGCCGTGCACATTCCAACGCCGGCGCTCGGCCCGTCTTTCGGGGTCGCTCCCTCGGGCACGTGCACGTGAACATCCTGCTTCTGATAGAAGTCCTCCGGGATGCCGTACCGGTTGGCGCGATTGCGCACTACGCTCATGGCAGCCTGTATCGACTCCTGCATGACGTCACCGAGCTTCCCGGTGAATATTTGCTTTCCCTTGCCAGCGAGTATCACGGCCTCGATGCTGAGCAGCTCGCCACCGACCTCCGTCCAGGCGAGCCCCGTGACCTGCCCGACCCTGTTGCTTTCCTCGACCCGACCGAAGCGGTGACGGCGCACACCGAGGTACTTACCCAGGTTGCGCGGCGTCACAGCCACCTGTCGTCGCGCCTTGTCGAGCAGCAGCTCCTTAGCCACCTTGCGGAAAATTTTCGAGATCTCGCGCTCGAGACCGCGGACGCCGGATTCCCGCGTGTAATAGCGGACGATGTCGACCAGGGCCCCCCGGCTAACGCTGATCTCGCTCTCCTTCAAGCCGTTGTTCTTGCGCTGCTTCGGCACCAAGTAGCGGGTCGCGATATTGATCTTTTCATCCTCGGTGTAGCCCGAGATCCGAATGACCTCCATGCGATCCAGCAGCGGCGGTGGAATGTTCAGCGTGTTGGCGGTCGTGACGAACATGACCTCCGAGAGGTCGTAGTCGACCTCCAGGTAGTGATCGCCGAACGCGTGGTTCTGCTCGGGGTCGAGCACCTCGAGCAGCGCCGATGACGGATCGCCGCGGAAATCCATCGACATCTTGTCGACTTCATCCAGCATGAACAAGGGATTCTTGACCTTCACCTTCGACATGTTCTGGATGATCTTGCCCGGCAGGGACCCGATATACGTCCGGCGATGGCCGCGAATCTCGGCTTCGTCTCTGACACCGCCCAGCGACATCCGCACGAACTTGCGGTTGGTCGCCCGTGCGATCGACTGTCCCAATGACGTCTTGCCGACGCCCGGCGGCCCGACGAGACAGAGGATGGGTCCTTTGATCTTTTTGATGCGCTGCTGTACGGCGAGGTACTCGAGGATTCGCTCCTTGACCTTGTCCAGCCCGTAATGATCGGCTTCGAGCACAGCCTCGGCCGCCTTCAGATCCTTGCGGACTTTTGAGCGCTTCTTCCATGGCGCGGACACGAGCCAGTCGATGTAATTCCGAACGACAGTGGCCTCCGCGGACATCGGCGACATCATTTTGAGTTTCTTCAGCTCGGCCTCGGCCTTTTCTCGCGCCTCCTTGGGCATGCCCGCATCTGCAATCTTCTTGGCGAGCTCTTCGGCCTCGTTCGGGGCGTCCTCGGACTCGCCGAGCTCTCGCTGAATGGCCTTCATCTGCTCGTTGAGATAGTACTCGCGCTGGCTCTTTTCCATCTGCTTCTTGACGCGCCCGCGAATACGTTTCTCGACCTGAAGCAGGTCGAGCTCGGATTCCATGACCCCCAGAATATGCTCGAGACGGCCACGGGTGTCGGCCATTTCGAGAATTTTCTGCTTCTCATCGATCTTCAGACTCAGATGGGCAGCGACGGTATCGGCCAGCCGGCCGGCGTCCTCGATACCGGCGAGCGAGGTGAGGATCTCCGGCGGGATCTTCGTATTGAGCTTGACGTACTGATCGAACTCGCTCATGACGGTCCGCATCAGTGCCTCGCCCTCCCGTTCGGACAATGGCTCCGACTCCACGAAGTCGGCGTTTGCCATGAAGCACTCCGCCGTGTCCTCGAAATTCCTTACCGCGGCGCGCCGGTCGCCCTCGACGAGCACCTTGACGGTGCCGTCGGGAAGCTTGAGAAGCTGTAGAATGTTCGCAACGGTGCCCACCTCGTAGATGCGATCGACCGTGGGGTCGTCGTCCGAGGCGTCCTTCTGGGCGACGAGCAGGATCTGCTTTCCCGATTCCATGGATCTCTCGAGCGCCCTGATCGATTTCTTGCGCCCGACGAACAGCGGAATCACCATGTGGGGAAACACAACAACGTCTCGCAGAGGCAGTACGGGGTACTGCTGTGAGACCGATGTCCCTGTGATGTCGGCTTCGTCAGTCATCGCTATACCTGATACCGCTGGGCGGCTGCTGAAAATGGGCATGGGGTCCCGGTCGGACCATGAGCGGGCGCTGTCCGCCGGTTGGCGATCTCCGACGCGTCCGCAACCTCGAATGAGGGCGGTGTCCAGCCGCAGCCTCTACGAAATCGGTCATCCGCGGCAGGCTCTGCTCGCGCGCCTCGCCCCTTCAGAATAACTATGCGGACTGGTTTTTCAGAAATCAACTCCCACGCTCCCGCCGGCGGAACCCGTCCGCCCGGACGAAGCTGCGGGCCGCCCGGCGCGCCGCTACGAATACCCTCGCGGCCGCAACGCGAGTTCAGCAAGCGCCCGGGCCTTGCAACCGAAGCGCCGCAGGCGGCCATCGGCGGCGTCCGCCCACTATGCGGCCAGACAGGCGATGCACTCGAGGTGTCATCGAAGATTCGGGGAGGGAGTCAAAGCGAAAGCGGGCGTCCTACATGCACGTTGGCGCGGGAGCCCGAGCAAGTCGGCGGCCGCCTCCCGAGCGATGCAATGCCGGGATCATTGTTTCGAGATCGGGCGAAACCTGCGGCGTCGACCTGGCTGTGAAGTAACCTGGCCTTCGAGCCCCGTGAGAACGCGTGGGCGGTCCGCGGTCGATGCCTATCCCTTCACCCTCATTCGTCTAGCGAACGGTGGAGGCATTCTTCTTCTCGCTTTCCTCATATATGTACAAGGGCCGCGCGCCTTCCCCGATGACGCTGGCATCGACGATCACCTTCTTGACGCCATCCATGGAGGGCAGCTCGTACATGGTATCGAGAAGCGCGTTCTCGAGAATGGAGCGCAGGCCGCGAGCGCCAGTTCGTCGCTCCATCGCCTTGCGGGCCACGGCGCGCAGCGCGTCGTCCCGGAACTCGAGCTCGACCCCCTCGAGCTTCAACAGCTTCTGGTACTGCTTCACGAGGGCGTTGCGCGGTTCGGTCAGAATCCGAACCAGCGCCGACTCATCCAATTCATCGAGCGTGGCCACGATGGGCAGACGGCCCACGAACTCTGGAATCAGACCGTACTTGATGAGATCCTCGGGCTCCAGCCCGCGCAGCATCTCACCCAACTTGCCGTCGGTGCGGCTCTTGATTTCGGCGCCGAATCCTATGCCGCTTTTCTCCGATCGATCTTGAATGACCTTCTCGAGCCCGGAAAAAGCACCGCCGCAGATGAACAGCACATTCCGGGTATCGACCTGAAGAAATTCCTGCTGCGGGTGCTTGCGCCCCCCCTGGGGCGGCACCGAGGCGACGGTACCCTCGATGAGCTTGAGCAGCGCTTGCTGCACGCCCTCGCCTGAAACATCACGGGTAATCGACGGGTTGTCCGACTTGCGTGAGATCTTATCGATCTCATCGATGTATACGATGCCTATCTGGGCCTTCTCGATGTCGTAGTCGCACTTCTGCAGAAGCTTCTGGATGATGTTCTCGACATCTTCGCCGACATAGCCGGCTTCCGTGAGCGTCGTAGCATCGGCGATGGTGAACGGCACGTTGAGCTGTCGGGCCAGCGTCTCGGCGAGCAGCGTCTTGCCCGAACCCGTGGGACCGATGAGCAGAATGTTGCTCTTGGAGATATCGACGTCGCCGACGGTATCCTCGTTCTCGATACGCTTGTAGTGGTTGTAGACGGCCACGGACAGCACCTTCTTTGCGTCCTCCTGGCCGATCACGTATTCATCGAGAATCTCGCGGATGTCGGACGGTCGGGGAAACTTGCTGTTCGCATCGACGCCTTCAGCGCCTTCCTGCACCTCCTCGCGGATGATGTCGTTGCAGAGCTCGACACACTCGTCGCAAACGAAAACCGACGGACCCGCGATCAGCTTGCGCACCTCGTGCTGACTCTTGCCGCAGAAGGAACAATAGAGCAGCTTCTCGCCCTTACCGTCGCGCTTGTCGTCAGGCATCTCTCGACCTCATCCTTTCAAGTCCGCTACGCGGCTGCGGTTCTCGCCGTGCCCCCGGGCACCTCCCGCAGACCCCACCGCCAGCATCGGAAACCAGCGCCTCAACGCGCTCGCTCGCCCGCAGCGGTCACCCCTCCCATGTCAAAGATGCAGATTCTCGTCGCAATTTGCAAGTCTCGCCGGCGAGAACACCCTCAGCACCTCAACTGCGGTGCTCGATAACGGAGTCGATGAGTCCGAATTTCACCGCCTCATTGCTCTCCATGAAGTTGTCGCGATCGGTGGCACTCTGAATCGTCTCCAGCGATTGCGCCGTGTGATTCACGAGAATCTCGTTCAGCCGCTCGCGCAGGCGCAGAATCTCCCGTGCGTGAATATCGATGTCGGTGGCCTGTCCTTGAAACCCTCCCCAGGGCTGATGAATCATCATGCGCGCATGCGGCAGAGCGTGGCGCTTTCCCTTGGTTCCGCCGGCGAGGATCAACGCGCCCATGCTGGCCGCTTGTCCGACGCACACCGTGCTCACGTTGGGCTTGATGAACTGCATGGTGTCGTAGATCGCGAGTCCGGCGTTGACGGCGCCTCCGGGGCTGTTCACATACAGATGAATGTCCTTGTCCGGGTTCTCCGACTCCAGGAACAGCAGCTGGGCCACGATGAGATTGGCCATGTGGTCCTCCACCTGACCGACGAGAAAGACGACACGCTCTTTGAGCATGCGCGAATAGATGTCGTAAGCGCGCTCGCCCCGTCCCGTGGTCTCGATCACCATCGGCACCAACCCGAGCCCTCTCGGCGTGGTCACCTCTCGCTCTCCGTGAAGATTTCTCATCGATACTCCTCGACCTTGCATCACGACCCAGCCGCGCCCGACGCGCCAGGCATCCGCATCGTCATTCCTCGCCCGCCGACGGCTGCCTCCGCCCCAGGGCGTTCATGAATTCCTCGAAGCTCATCTCCTTGTCCACGCAGTCCGCTTCCTCGACGAGCAGATCAACGATCTGCTCCTCGACCACCGACGACTGCACCTGGGCGAGACGATTCTGATCGGCATAATACCACTGGACGAACGCTTCGGGATGTTCGTAGCTGGCCGCCATGGTATCGATTTTCGCACGCACTCGCCCGGCATCGGCCACGAGCGAGTGCTTGGCAATGATGTCGCGCAGAATCAATCCCAGAGCGACCCGACGGCGCGCCTCCGGAACGAGCACCGTGGTGTCGACGTGCGGCGCGGCACCAGAACGACGCTTCGCGCTTTCTCCCATAATGGCAGCAGCCATTCTCTGGGCTTCCTCGTCGACCATCTGCTGCGGAACGTCGAACTCGTTGCCTTCGAGCAACAGGTTCATGACTTGATCGTGAAGATGTCGCCGCAGGCGTTCGTCCAGCTCGCGCTGCAGGTTCTCACGGACCTCGGCGCGAAGCTTGTCGCGATCCCCGTCTTCGACGCCGAAGGCGCGCGCGAACTCTTCGTCCACCTCGGGCAGGACCGGCTCGGCGACCTGCTTGATCTTCACGGTGAACTCAGCGGTCTTGCCGGCAACCTTCTTGCCCGGGTAATCGTCCGAGAACGAGACCTTCACCTTTCGCTCGTCTCCCGCCCGCGCTCCGACGAGCCCTTCGTCGAGATCTTCAACCAGTCCGCCGCTGCCGAGCACGGCGGGAAAATCGCTCGCCGCTCCGCCTTCGAACGATTCACCGTCGATGGTACCTTCGAAATCGATGACCACCCGGTCGTCGCGCTGCGCCGGCCGCTCCACCGGATCCCATGTCACCCGCTGTCGGCGCACCGACTCGATGGTGCGCTCGACGTCGTGGTCCTGGATCTCGATGCGCGGCCGCTCGACCTGCTTGCCCTTGAGGTCGAGTCTCGCGATCTCGGGGAAAACGTCGAAGCTCGCCACATATTCCAGATCCGCGCCGCGCTCGAGCTTGGTCGCCTCGATGGCGGGGGTGGTCGCCGGGTTGAGACCCTGCTGACCAAGCGCGTCACGGTAGGTGTTCTGAATCAGCTCGCCGGCAGCCTCCTGTATGACCTGGCCGCCGAAGCGCGCCTCCACGACTTTTCGTGGCACCTTTCCCGGCCGGAACCCCGGCAACTTGAGATTCTTCGCCAAACGGCTGAGCCGGCTGGAGACCTCTCGCTCCAGCTCGTCCGCCGGTACCGAAACGGTCATGCGACGACCTATGGCGCCGGTCGTCTCTACGGAAACGTGCATAAGACTCTTCGAAACCTCAGTTTGCGCATCGTCCAGCGGCCGGCCCCGCACGGGCGCCGTGGCCAGTGCAGCCAGCTGCATAAGGTCCGGCCATATCCCTCCACGCCCGCGGCCGCACCGCGCGCGGTGCTCCGCTGCCAAGGCCGAATCTGGTGCGAAAGGGGAGACTCGAACTCCCACGGGTTGCCCCACTGGCACCTAAAGCCAGCGCGTCTACCAATTCCGCCACTTTCGCGTGGCCGCTCGTCGGGCCCCCAACTGCGACCAGAGCTGCCAGAAGCGGGTCAAGGGGCGTAGTACGGCGCCGCATATGATAACAGTCCGGCCCGTTTTCACGGGAGTTCGCCCGGGCGACACCGCACCGATCGCGCCGACACCCCCCTGAGGACGCCGCGCCGCTCACGGCCGTCGGCCGCCGCGGGGATGGTTTGTAGTTACCAAGAAGTCTAGCCGAGACGCTGCATCGCCACCACACGCTCGGACTGACGACCGCTGCCACGGCCACGGCCGCTCACCCCACCGCGGTCTCGCCAGGCCGGCGGTGTCACCCGCCGCGCCATCGACCCGCCTCGCCGCGGGCGGCTGCGCGCGGGAAGGGGGACCGGCGGCCGGCGCCGTGATTGGCCTCAGATGATCTCGAAGTAACGGGCGAGCTCCCAGTCCGTGATGTGCCGGCGGAACTGGCGCTCTTCCCATTCACGCGTCGCCGCGAAGTGTTCGACCAAGGAGTCCCCGAACAGATCACGCGCGGCAGCGGATTTCCGCAGGCGCTGTGCCGCCTCCCACAGCGTCGCCGGCAGCTTCAGTCGTGCGGGGAATTTCTGCTCGTAGGCATTGCCCTGCACGGGGCGCGAAGGCTCGATGCGGTGCTCTATACCCCATAGACCGGAGCCCAGCGCCGCTGCGAGCGCCAGGTAGGGATTGGCATCCGCCGCCGCGATGCGGTACTCCACGCGCTGGCTCTTCGCCGACCCCGGTATGACGCGCAGAGCACAGGTGCGGTTCTCGACACCCCAGGATGCCTCCGTCGGCGCCCAGAATCCGGGTATCAGCCGGGTGAACGAGTTGACCGTCGGTGCCACCATGCAGAGCAGATCCGGCAGCAGCGCCTGTTGGCCGCCGACGAAGTACCGCATGACATCGCTCATACCATCGGGGCGCTCGGCGTCGTGCAGCACCGCACGCCCGGCCCCATCCCGCAGCGAGATGTGGATGTGCCCGCTTTGACCGGGCCAGTCGGGTGACCACTTCGCCATGAACGTCGCCAGCAGGTTGCGCTTCTGGGCCAGCACCTTGGCGAACGTCTTGAACAGAGCCGCCTTGTCGCCGGCGTCCTCGGCCGGGGCGACCGCGATCGCCGCCTCCAGCACGCCCGGTCCCGTCTCCTCGTGCAGGCCTTCGAGCGGAAAATCCATCTGCTCGCACGCTGCGAGCAAATCCTGATAGAAGTCCGAGTGCACGGAGTTGCGCAAGACCGAGTAACCGAAGAAACCCGGCGCCATCGGCGCCAAATTGCGGTAGTGCTTTTCGCGCAGCGAGTGGGGTGTCTCGTTGAACACGAAGAACTCGTACTCAAGCGCCGCATAGGGCTCGAACCCCATGGCGCGCGCGCGTTCCACGGTGCGTCGCAGAACGGCTCGCGGACACAACGCCTCCGCCGGGCCGGCGAACTCGCCGAGAAAGAAAAGCATGTTGTCCTCGAACGGCACCTCTCGGCACGAGGCGGGGAGAAGCCGCACGGGGGCGTCGGGATAGCCAGTGTGCCAACCCGTAAAGTTGACATTGTCATAGAGCTGGTCGTGAGAGTCCCAGCCGAGGACGACGTCACAGAAGCCGAAGCCGCCCTCCAGGGCGCCGAGGAACTTTTCCCGGGCCATGTACTTGCCGCGCAGTATGCCGTCGATATCGAACACACCCACCTTGACGTGTGATGCGCCGCGCTGCTCGACGACGGCCCGCGCGTCCGCCACTGTCTTCACGTCTCTGGGCTTCATACACGATCCTCGTGGGAGATTCGCAGGCGTCTCGTGGTCGCTCTACACCCCGGCCGCGCAGCCGCCCGCCCGCAGCGGGGTGGCATCGGCCGCGCGCTCTGCAGCAGGGTTGCGGAAATGGTGGGCCGTGTAGGATTCGAACCTACGACCCGCTGATTAAGAG
>JBFEOO010000008.1:0-79201 GCA_041550555.1 Arenicellales bacterium | reverse complement strand
CTTCGTGCTCGAGTGGACCGCCGCAACGGGCTCGGCCCCGAATGCGGCGTTCTTTACCGAGCACACGCCGGCCGGCGACTACGGTCTGCTGATGCTGATGCCGCCCAGCACGGACGGCGGCGGTCCGGCGATCGATCGGCAGATCGTCTTCGTAATCGACACCTCCGGGTCGATGGGCGGCGCCTCCATCCGTCAGGCCAAGGCAGCGCTGACTCGGGCGATAGATCGGCTCAGCCCCAGCGACAGCTTCGAGGTCATTCAGTTCAACTCTCGCAGCGAGGCGCTGTTTGGGCAGCCGCGTGCCGCCAGCGCTCGATACAAGCGCGAAGCCCTTGCCTATGTCGCGCGCCTCCACGCGCAGGGCGGCACCGAGATGGCGCCAGCCCTCGAAACCGCCTTTGCAACGCCCGGCGAAGAGCCCGGCACGCTGCGCCAGATTGTCTTCATCACCGACGGCGCGGTGGCGAACGAAGAGGCGCTGCTGGCCCTGATCCACGAGCGGCTCCAGGATCGTCGCCTGTTCACTATCGGTATCGGCTCGGCGCCCAACAGCTTCTTCATGACCGAGGCGGCGCATTTCGGCCGCGGATCGTTCACCTACATCGGCAGCGAGCAGGAGATCGCGGCGACGATGGACGCGCTGTTCCGTCAGCTGGAAAGACCGGCGATGACCGACATCACCCTGTCCCTGCCGGTCGCCGCCGATCTGCTGCCGAGCCCGCTGCCGGATCTCTACAGCGGTCAGCCGCTGATCGCCGTGATGAAGCTGGACGCGCTACCGGGCCGGGCCGAGGCGTCCGGGCGGCTGGGTGACAGCGCCTGGCGGCATGCGCTCACGCTGCACTCGGCCGAGGAGCGGACGGGCCTCGGTGTCTACTGGGCACGCGAAAAGATCCGCCACTGGATGCGCCGCAAGGCGGCCGGAATGGAACCGCAGCAGGTACGGGCAGAGGTCGTCAAGCTCGGCCTCGCCCATCACCTGGTCAGCGCCTACACGAGCCTCGTGGCGGTCGACGTTACCCCCGTCCGACCCGACGATGCCGCAACCTCCTCCCACGCGCTCGACGGCAATCTTCCAGCCGGCTGGCGACCGCCGGGACAACCCGGGGTGACCATCGAAGCCAGCCTGCAGCTAGCCCAGGGTGCCACTGCGTCACAGCTCTACCTGCTGATCGGATTCCTGCTGCTTGCTTTGGCCGCGGTGCTGCGCTACCGCCCGCAGCTCGGGCTGCGATGCCGCCCATGAACCTCCGCGCAGTGAAACGCTGGGCGTGGCTGCCGCCGACACTGGTCGGGGCGCTGCTGCTCGGCCACGGAGCCTGGATACCCGCCAAGGCGCTGCTGGCCCAGCATCTGCTGACACGGGCCTGGGCGCACACTCTTGCCGAAGGACACGGCCACCGTCCATGGCCCTGGGCGGATCACTGGCCGGTCGGTCGACTCCTCATCCCGCAGCACGACATCGATTGGGTCGTGCTCGACAGCGACTCGGGGCACGTCCTGGCCTTCGCTCCCGGACGCCATCCGCGCTCGGCAATGCCCGGCGACGGCGACGTCACAGTCATCAGCGGGCATCGAGACACCCACTTCCGGTTTCTCGAGCATGTGCAGGTCGGCGATGTCATCGAGATCGAGACCAACCGCGGCAGATTTGCCTATCGAGTAGAGGACACCCGGGTCGTCAATGCCGAAAACGTGCGGCTCGGAGTGGGCCTCGCGAAGGAGCGGCTCGTGTTGGTGACCTGCTACCCCTTCGACAGCCTCAGCGTCGGTGGCCCGCTGCGCTTCGTGGTGACAGCGGCGGTAGCCGCGATGCCGGGGTGAGCATTCTTCCAACCTCGCCTTCGATCGAAGAAAACCCAAGACGCCGCTGAATTTGCTCGCTTTTTTGTGGATCTCGCGAGCCGCCAAAGCGCTGCGCCCGGGTGCTTTCTCGCGGATTCCCCCCGCCGTACTGCGCAGGGCGATCGAGACTTCTGGTGAACGATGTGATAGCTTCGTAGGGAACCAGTCAATGCGGGCATAGACTCGCAAGGCTCTGGGGGTGGAGATGAGAGAACGATGGCTCGTCGCGTTGCTGGCGGTTGCGGCATCGGCCTTTGCTGCGTCCTGTGTTTCCCTTCCCCCGAAGGAATTACCCGATCAGGTTCGCCTGTGCGTGTACGGCGACCGTGATGTGGAACCACTGCTGGAAGCGTGGTCGAAGCATGGGATACAGACGAAGATCACGGTCCGCACCAGCGATTTTCAGGACACGGACTGGTACCGAACTCCGGTCTACACGGAAATATGCGATCACCGAATCGTGTTTCAGCGGTATGACGCCTACGACTACTTAATGCTTCCCTTCGCGGTCGGCTTTGGCTACACGATCGCTTACACCGATGAATCTGGCGCCGAGCTTCCCGGAAGGACAGCGATTGTCATCAACGACTTCGGACTCGTGCACGAAGGCTGGCATCTGCTGCAAGAGGAAATGGGACACTCGCTGACGCTCGACGCGAACTCGTACTCACCCGATGTCGAGCAATCACTGGTCGATGATTGATACAGCGGCACGAAGCATTATCGGCCGCCTGCCCATCGGCCACTGCTGACTCCGTTTTGCGGCGTCGTTTTTCAGCGCCCACTCTGTCCGTGCTCTCCGTTTCGGCCCCGGCAGCGGGGGCCGTCCCTCCCCGGCCGACAGGGTCACATCATGCCCTTCCAGGGCACCAGCGTCTTCTCGATCCATCGCATCAGCAGGTCGAACAGAAAAGCCACGAGACCGATCACGACGATTCCAAGGAACACGATGTCCGTTGCGAGAAAACGCGCCGCGTTCAAGACCATTACCCCGAGTCCTGCTTTGGCTGCGACCATCTCGGCGGCGACGAGCGTCGTCCATCCAAAGGCGATGGCGACCCTCATTCCGGTGAGAATCTCGGGTAGCGCCGCCTTGATCACGACCTGCCAGACCACCTGTCGGCGACTTGCACCCATCGAGTAGGCGGCGTGGATCTGCTCGATCGACACCGAGCGGACCCCCGCCCTCGCGTTGATGGCGATCGGTGCGAAGCAGGCGAGATAGATGAGGAACACCTTGGAGAAGTCTCCGATGCCGAACCAGATTATCGTCAGCGGCAGGTAGGCCAGCGGCGGGATCGGCCGGTAGAACTCGATGGGGGGATCGAAGACACCGCGGGCAAGCCGATTCATCCCCATCGCGATACCGATGGGCACAGCGGTCAAAGCGGCGAGAAAAAACGAGCTGAATACCCGATACAGACTCCACAATGCGTGTTCGTGTAGGGTGTGTTCGCTGAAGCCTGCGCATTCCGCCGTCACCTCGGCGCGTGCGCCGACGAAAACAAGCAGCATGTCGTAGTAGTACTCCGTGCAGGCGATCTTCTGGAACTTCGAGAAGACGAGCCCCGGCGACGGCAGGAACAGCGGCCTGATGAGCTCGAGATACGTCACGAGCCACCACGCGAACAGGATTACGGCAATAGTGACCGCGCTGATCAGCATGCTGTTGCCGCTGCCGGGCGCGCCGTAAGGGTCCACGCTCACCCGCCGTCGGCCGGCAAACGACAGCCTAAACACCTTAGTTATTGCTCCGTTTCCTCGCCGTAGATAATGGACAGCACTTCTTCGCGGATCGCGATGAATTTCGGATCCGACTTTATGCTGCGCGCGTTGCCGCTCGCGAAATACTTCGCAGAGAAGTCGAGTCGGTACTCGTGGGTGATGCGACCCGGGCGGGGCGACATCACGATCAGTCGCGTTGCCAGGAACAGCGCCTCTTCGACGCTGTGGGTGATGAAGAAGACGATCTTGCCGGTCTTCTTCCACACCCTCAAGATCAGCTCCTGCATGTTCTCCCGGGTGAACGCGTCGAGCGCCCCCAGAGGCTCGTCCATGAGCAGCATCTCAGGATTGGAAGTCAGTGCCCGCGCGAGGCCGACACGCTGCTGCATTCCTCCCGAAAGCTGATAGACGGGATGCTGTTCGAATTCGGTAAGGCCCACCAGTGCAAGGTTTTCGCGCGCCACTCGACGCCGCTCGCTCTGACCCACTCCCTGGAGCTTCAGTCCGAACTCCGTGTTCTCCACTACGTTCAGCCACGGAAACAGAGCGTGCTTCTGGAAAACCACACCGCGATCACGGCCAGGGCCCGCGATTGGCTCGCCTTTATGATCGATGGTGCCGCTCGTGGGCGGAATGAATCCGGCGATGACGTTCAGAAGAGTCGTCTTCCCACAGCCCGACGCACCGAGGGCGACAACGAATTCGTCGGCGTGGAATTCCAGATTGATGTCCTCGAGCGCGCGAACGCTGCCGCGCCCCATCACCGACGGGAACACCATTCCCACATTGCTGAGTTCGATTATTGCCGCCACCGCGTCCTGCGTCGACGGGCCCCGCCACCAGCGGGACCCGTCCTGGCATTAAGACCGACCGTTCAGCTCAACACTTGCCGTCCAGCACCATCTGAGCGAATTTGGGCGTGGCGGCATCGTCGTAGCTCTTCAGAACGGCATCGAGCTTGCCCTGAGATTTGAGGAACTCCGATGCGGCCATGATTGCACTCTGCACGCCGCCTCCGAGCCAAACCGCGGAAACCTGCTCCCCGAGCGTGGGGTAGCCGTAAAGTGCGAGCACACCGCCCACCTGGTCGGCCTGGCCTTCGACCGACTTGGCGATCGCTTCGGCGTTCCCCGTACCTGGTCCATAGGCGCTCGGGTTGGCGCGGTAGTCGGCGTCCGCGGCGGCAACCATCTTCACCCACTGACAGGCGAACTCCGGATTCTCATCGGTGAATCCCTTACGCGCAACCATGGCGTCGAAAGTCGCCTTGCCCCAGTTGCTCAGATCGCCAGAGGTGATAAGAACGTGGCCCTTCTCCTTCATCCGTCCAAGGGCGGGATCCCACACGAAGCCACCGTCGATGTCCCCACGCTCCCAGGCAGCCACCATGTCCGGTGGCGACATGTCAATAACCTCGAGGTCCTTGGGGTCGATATTGAACTGCTCGAGGGCGAACATCATGTGAAAGTGCGTAGTGGATCCGAACGGTACGGCGATGGTCTTGCCACGCAGCTGCTGCGGCGCTATGACGGAATCATTGACGACAAGCGCCTCGGCGTCGTTGATATTGTCGTAGATGTAGATCACCTGCAGGTCGACGCCCCGGCTGTAGCCCGCCGCAGTCGGCGAGGAGCCGTTCAGCGAGATGTCGACCGAGCCCGATGCCATCGCATTGATCACCTCGGTGCCAGAGGTGAACTTGACGAATTCGACGCTCTTGCCGCCGAGCCCCTCCTTCTTGATCCGCTCCATCTGAGTCTTCCAGGGCCCGTATACCAACTGGTAGCCAATGGTTACGTCAGCCGCCCGAGCGGCGCTCGCGTAAACCATCAGCGCTGAGCCGACAACCATGGCGCAACGCGCGAGCTTCGTGTACATGCGATCTCTCCTTTGGGTTGATAACACGTCTCAGTGCAGAACCGACCGTGCGCTATGGTTGCGCGAGTAGCTGCGATTCCGTGGGTCAGACGTTAGCACAGTCTCGAGCGCAATGCGACGCGCCCTCGATAGCGCTCGGTGTCGATGATCGCCACCACCCATCGGGATGACGCCCTCGGCCGGCTCAAAGCTTTGCCGGTGCGATACCGTATGCACGATGGACGACCACCATGATTCGGCATAAGTCGCGCGCCGCTTCCGCTCGATCGTCGTTCGGTGACGATCCGTAGTCGGCCGCCTCGCATCACAGTCGCGGAAACACTCTCCAGCGACGAGCGCCGCGCTGCAACAGAGCACCCGGTACATTTCCCCAGCCCGTGCAAGGGAAAGCGCAAATCATGCTTCGCGGAGTCGATGCGACTGTGGCGTGTCCAGGACCCGCACCGCTGTTTTCGTGACCGCACGGCGCAAGTTGGGCTAACTCGCCAATACGAGATTTCTCACGACTCAGCGGTCGTTCGCCGCCAATAAGGTGCTGAAGTCGGCCACGCCCGAAGACTAACGTCTCCGACGTCGCCCTGAGTCTCGGGTTGTGGGAGTCGAACCATGTCGTGAAAAACGACAAGGCAATGTTCGGCGAGCCGCCTTCGGCGACCCCAGGCCGGAGGCAGAGATTGGTTCGGCTACCTCCAGCCTCGCCCACAGCGCTCTCGCCCGCCGAACTCGCGTCACCGGGCGCCCTCTCGAGGGTATTGCCGGTAACCGTGCCAGCCTGGTGCAGCACCCGCAGTCAGATGCTCAAGGGGCAGGCGCCCTCCGGCAGCGCCAAATCCTCGATCGAATCCAACGAGCGAACGACCGCCGATTGCGGCGCGTTCCATCTGCCCACGTACAGGACTAGTTCCCCGTCGGGCTTACCCAATGGGCGTTGGGTGGAAAACGCGTCGCGCGGAAAGACGAGCAGATGAGGAACGCCCGGCGCCTTCTTGAGCCGCCGCTTCATCTCACCGATCCGGACGAGCTCCGTGTATCGGACCGTGCCCTGATCGGAGAGGCGCAGCATCAACGCGACCTCATCGTCGGGCAGGCGCGGAACACCGTTGTGGGAGAGCGTGTAGACACGATCGTCGATCCGTATCTGCGCTCGCTCGACACTGACGATGTCTATGCCATCGCCGGCGCAGACCCGTGTTTCGGAATCGAGCCCCAGCAACAATCGACGCAATACGGAGTGGAGATACGGGGAGTCGTAAACGACCTGCTTCGAAGGCTGTCGAGCATCGAGCAGACTCAGCCCGAGCGGAGGAACGAAATCCGTATCGACCTCCACGAGCCCAAACAATGTAGGCAACACATCGAAACGAGCACCCCTGCGGTGCACCTTCTCGCGGTCGCACCGGCTCTCAGCGCAAATGCAAGCAGCTTGCGCCCTTCCGGGCACAGCTCACTCGCGTCATTGCGCAGCGCCAGATGGTCCGACATCACCATGACGAGTGTCCGCTCGTAGACCGACAGCCGCCGAAGCTCGAACAAGAACGCCCCAAAAAGGAATTCGGTGCAGTGCCCCCGCGTCGAGCATGCGATTGTCGATCGGTGTGTGTAGCGGGGACACCCTGCCGAAGGCAGACCCGCCAGGGCGTGGGTATCGAGTGTGCGCGCCGTGACGGCAAAGGGTCGGTCGTGCTTGACGAGTTCGGAGATTCTTCTCAACATCAGCTCGAAGAGCGTTGCGTCGTAGAGACCCCAACGCGAGCGAGCCGGTGTCGGGCCAACTTGACGATAAAGCTCTCGCCGCCCCAGCACCTCGTCAAAACGATAATTCCCGTAGAACAACCCCTTCTCGGCAAACGCAAGGTCCGCACCACCCATGTATACCTGGTAGTAACCGGCTTTGTTGAGGAGATCGCCGAGGCAGATCAGCGCGCCCAGTTCATCGTTGGCGAACTGCTGATCATTCAATTTTCCGCCCGCCATCAACGGAATGCTACCTTGCGATGCGAACATGCCGGCTTTGGCCCACTCCGTTCCCGGCGTCTGCGCGAGGTCGGTGAACCCGAGCCCCTCGCCGCGGCGCTTGGACCGCCGGGCATCGAACGCGCAGCCCCGTGAGCAGCGCAATCGGCTTCAATGACCGCCTCCCTCTACCATCCGCCGGCCCCGCTCGGAGGGCGCCGCCCTCTCGCTGACATAGCACGACACCTCAATTGCCCGCATCACCGGTGCACTCGTGAGCCGAGCGTCGGAGCCGCCTGGGCAGGACATCGCTGACGGACGCCGCACCGGGCGGGCGGCTTCGCCCGCCCCACTCGCCGCGTACCAGCGGCTTCGTTGCGGGACAACACCTTCCCTGCTCGAGAACCGCCGCTCGTCCGGCCGCCGGACGGATGCTTGCTCACATTGCACGGTTCATTCCAGGTGCCATACTTGTGAGTAAGCGTTCGACGTCAGGGGTGACGGGTCGAAGCGCGTTGCGGCTGCACAATCCGGGCGGCTAGCGGCGCGCGCGTCGCATGAAAGATCGGTGCCGCGGCCGTCTCCGCGTGGACACCGCTCCAGCACCCCGAGGAATGACTCGCGAGGGCGGACGTGCGCTTGGGTCGCCGCGCGGGGAGGGAAGTGCAATGAAGCGTTCATCGGTCGTCGACGTAATGGTCGACGTAATGACTGTACTCGCGATCTTTGGGATACTCGCCGCGATCAGCATACCGCTTTACCGCGATCACTCCGTCCGCAGTAAGGTGACCAGCCTGGTCGAGTCCCTCGGACCCGTCACCAACGCCGTTGCGGCATTTCGCCTGCGCACGGGACGCTGGCCGAAGGACGCGGCTGAGGCCGGCATCGACGGCGGCTCCGGACTCGAATACGTCGAATCCGTCGCCTGGAGCCTGAAAAGAACCCGCCTGACCCTGTTCACCAAGAATCTGGGCGGGTCGACGGTGGCTGGTCAGGAACTCGTCCTCGCCGCCAAGCTCAGCAAAGACGGCCGCCGCGTGACGTGGGACTGCCGACCGAGCGCCAGCATGCGACCGCTGCCGCTCGACATGAAATACCTGCCGCCGGACTGCCGGCGCTGAGCAGGGACTCGGCACGACGGGTTACGCGCTCCGCGGAACGCGCGTCAGCCAGCCGAGCCCCGCAACGGTTGTCGTGGCGGGAACGTACTCGCAGCCCACCCACCCTGCGTAGCCCAGGGTATCCATGAGCGCAAAGAGAAAGTTGTAGCTGATCTCTCCCACATCGGGCTCGTGGCGGCCGGGGACACCGGCAATCTGAATGTGGCGCACCACGTCGTTGTGCTCCCGCAAGTGTGTGGCTAGATCGCCTTCCATGATCTGGCAGTGATAGAGGTCGAGCTGCAGGCCGACGTTGACACGAGCAACCCGCTCGACCACCTGGCGCCCCTCGCTCTGGCGCGACATCAGATAGCCCGGCACATCGCGCGTGTTGAGCGGCTCGACCACGACCGTGATACCGCGTTCGCCGAAGCGATCCGCTGCATAACGAAGGTTGTCGATGTAGGTGTCGAGCGCCCGTGCATCGGTCATGCCGCCGGCAACGAGCCCCGCCATGACATGCAACGTCGGACAGGACAGCGCCTCGGCGTAGTCCATGGCACGCTCGACGCTGTCTCTGAACTCGCGCTCGCGCCCCACCAGTGCGGCGATGCCACGCTCTCCCGCATCCCAGTCGCCTGGTGGCAGATTGAACAGCACCTGCCGTAGCCCGCTCCGCTGCAGCTGCGCCGCCAGCTGCTCCGGCGCAAACGCATAGGGGAACAGAAACTCGACCGCCTCGAAGCCGGCGTCCGCCGCCGCCACGAAACGGTCCATGAACGGGTGCTCGTTGAACATGAGCGTGAGATTGGCGGCAAAGCGCGGCACGGCGTCAGTCTCTGCTCACGGCAAGGAGCTCGCATCGGGTTGAATCCCGATAGACCTTGATCACGGCGGCGGCGTCCTCCCTGTCGTAGCCGGCGGCGGGGCACTGCTGCCGGGCGGTCACCGCGAGCGGCAATGGAAAACAGAACCGGCGCGCGGCTTCCAGAACGATTCCCCGATCCTTGACGAAGATGTCCACGGCGCTGAGCGACGTGAACTCATGGCTCAGCGCATGCGGCACGCGATTCTCCAACATCCGCGAGCTTGCTGCGCAGCCCGTGATGACGTCGTACGGTACCCGCGGCTCCACACCCATCTTTATGCCGAAAGCCGTCTCCTCCTTCGCCGTAGCGAAATCAACCCCCGCCGACAGCTGATGAACCGTCTTCGCCGTGGAACCCTGGCCGACGTGATCTTTCAGGCGGAAAATGCATTGTTCGGTGGCGCCGAGCCCGATCACACCGACGCACTCGTCATCGCACGATCATCCCGACGCAGCACATCGTTCCATATTGTCCACCGTCGCGGCGGCGGCGATCAACCGACATCGGCGGTAAAACCGGCCGCCTCGATGCCCGCCACGGCGCACGCTTCGTCCTTCTCGGAGCGGTCGCCGCTGACACCGACCGCCCCGACGATCTCCCCCTCGGCGTCGCGTATCAGCACCCCGCCGGCGGCGGGCACCACCTTGCCGCCGGAGGCGGCGTTGAGGGCAGCGAGGAAGACGCGGCTGCGATCGCCCGCCTCGGCCCGCCGGGCCAGCGTCCGCGAGCCGAAACCCATGCCCAAGGCGCCCCAGGCCTTGCCGATGGCGATCTCCGGGCGCAGGAAACCAGCGCCGTCTTCACGCTGCAGGCATTTGAGATGACCGCCGGCGTCGAGCACCGCCACCGCCAGCGGATCACACCCGCTCGCGCGTGCCTCGGCGAGTCCCGCCTGCACAATGGTGTTCGCGGCGGCCAGTGTCAGTTCGCCCATCTCCGTTCCTCGCTGAACGCTCGGGGGCCATTATGCCACCGGAGCCGAAAGCGTCGCTGCCGATCTGCGTTATCGTGCACGACGCCTCAGCCTGTGGCCCGAGAACACCACCAACTGCTTCACGAACAGAACGTACTCGCGGAAATCGAGCTTGCTCTGGCCGTAGCCGCGGTTGCGAAAGGTGAACGGAATCGATTGGCAGCTGGTGAAACGACCCTTGATCAATATCTCGAGCAACAGCTTGTAGCCGGGTGACGTGAGCTCCAGCCCCTCCACCACCGAGCGCCGCAGGCAGAAGTACCCCGACAGCGGGTCCTCGATACCCGTCAGCATGCGGGCAGCGGTCACACCGGTGAGCGAGATCAGTCGACGGTGCCACGGCCAGCGCTCGACGCGGCTGGTAACACCAAAACGACTTGCAATGACGATGTCGTGCTCGGCGAGCCCACGGATCATCAGCGGCAGCACCTGCGGGTCGTGGCTCATGTCGGCATCGATTACGCCGAGATAGGGCCGGCGCGAACGCGCAAAGCCCGCCATGACCGCCGAGCCGAGCCCACTCTTCGTGGCGCGGTGTATCACGGAAACCGGATGACGCTCGCTCAACGTCTCTGCAATACGACCGGTGCCGTCGGGCGAGTTGTCGTCGACCACGATCAGCTCGAGGTCGATGTCGGGGCTGTCGCGCACGACGGCGAAGATCTCGTCTGCGAGCGCGGCGATGGTGCCGCTCTCGTTGTAGGTCGGTGTCACCAGCGATACCCGGTAAGTGGGCGCCGTCATCGACGAAGCGCCTCAAGCGGCTGCCTGCGCGACACGTGTCTGCGCGCGATCACCGTGCACACGACGGATCGGGCTCGCGCGCCCGGTAGATCAGAGCCCAGCGGTCGGGATAGATGGCGACCTTCACCGTGCGTGGGCAACCGGTGCGCACCGCTCGCTCGAGCACCACGCTCGAGTTGAGCCAGCGCCGCTCGTCACCGTATCGCCTCGCCTCGAAGTACCAGTTGGCCTGCGAGACGTACGCACAACACAGCGTCACGGTGAGCACGTTGCCGAGGCGGCGGGCGGGCCGCAGGACAGTGGGCCGCAGCACCATCACCCACAGCAACACGCCGGAGACCCCGAAGACGTAGTTGTAACGCATCCACCAGCCGAAGTGCTGCCAGTGCTCGTCACGCACGAACATACTGAGCCCCACGGGTCTCATTACACCGATCAGCGCCAGCAGGGCGAGGGGTCCGATCAGCCAAGCAGTCATCTGCAACGCCTGCGCACGCCGACCGGCCGCCTTGTGCCACCAGAGCAGGCTCCCGAACAGGACGACGGCGCCCAACGCGAGCACCAGCACGGGCACCCAGAGGATGATCTCGCTGACCGCGACGGTGCCCGCGAAAGGGTGCAGCAGAAAGAAAATCGCAGTCACTCTGGTCATCGCCGTCGCGAGCGCGAGCGGATCGAAGCCTTCCCCGACGATGGCGTCAGGGCGAGCCAGCCCGGGATCGTCCCCGCCGAGCATACCCGCAACGATGAGCATCGTCCCAAGCGCGATGAGCGCAGGCACCGACAGATCTCGATCCCACGCCGCGCGCGCCGGGGAGCCCACGCCCGCGCGCATACGCGTCGCCCTGAGCCAGCAGCGCGCGATGACGGCCGGCGCGAAGACGGCCGCCGCCCCGCTCGTCAGCACGGCGAGCAGCACGAGGACGAGCTCCCAGCCCCGGTAGCGCTGCGCGGGATCCTTCAGCGTCAGAAGACCGAGCAGGATCAGCAGCGGAGAGTGCAAGTTGGGCAGATTACCCAGCACTTCGTACAGCCCCGGCGCCAGGCAGAGCAGCAGCGCCACCGCGCCGCGCGCGGCATCCGACGGCACGAGCCAGCGAAAGCAGGGGCGCACGAAGAACGCCGAGATAGCGGCGGTAATGAGAAAGCACGCGGTGACCGTGAATACAGGGATGTACGCAATCGGAACGAGCGACGTTGCGAGCAGCGCAATCAGACGCGGCACGATGTGGTAATAGCCGTCATAGGAGACCAGCAGGCTGGGCCACCCCTCATTCAAGGCACCAGCCACGAACCTACCCCCCTCGGCAAACAGCTCCGGATAGACCAGCCGTTCCCAGCCACGCAGGACAAGCACTGCGAGGCACAGCAGCGACACCAGCCAGAACCGATGCGCCGCGCCGAGCCGTGCCGCCTGTCGCCCGATCGCCGAGGCCGCTGCATCGGCACGCCGGCGCCACGAACCGCTCCACTCGTCGAGGCCGACGGCAATGCCGAGACCGATGCCGAGCAGAAGGAAGACGTCGCTCCAATAGACGCACGAGTCGGTCCAGCGACAGCGCTGTGCATAGAGAAAAGGCGCAAAGATGAACAACAGCCCGGGGGCGAGAGTGAGCGACAGCCGCGCCAGCGTGCAGCGCGGGTCCGGCCGCCAGAGTCGGCGCACTCCCGCCACGGTCAGGCTGGCCGCCGCTATTGCGGTCGCTAACGCGGCCGCGAGCCGCAGCCCGAGGTCGTCGGAGTCGTGTCTAATGGCCCACAGAAACTGAGTGGAGCCGAGGGCGCTGCAGAAGAAGACGACGATACCCGCGTAATCCGGCACACCAACGCGGGCGAGCAGCGCACCGACCCAACGCGTCCCGGCGCGCCACTCGAAGCCGCGCTCTGTGCTCATCGATCGCCGGGCGAAGGGGCTGCTGTCGCGTCGACGACCAGCTTCTCGAGCTCTTCGACCGTCTGACGCGCGAGCCGCAAGCCGGCACGGTTGGCCGGATCGCTGTAGTCTCCACGTCCCTGCGCGAGCGCCTGCCGTCCCCCCTCCAGCGCCGCAAGCAACAGCGCGCGAATCTCGCTCTGTCGACGGCGCGGCAGCGGGCGCACCCCCCACAGCCAGCGGCTCACTTCGGCGCGCTCGACAGCGAGCGCCGCCGCGATCATGCCAACGTCGACGTCCAGAAACTGGGTCAACGCCCAGAGGTCCACAGAGCTGCCCTTGGGCTTGCCGAACCGGCGCCGCATGGCCGCCGCAGCAGCCTCACGGACGAGCGCATTGCCCTCGGCGTCCATCGCGCTAGTCGTGCCCCGATTGCCGCCCGTCGTCCTGGCCCGCGATACGCCCCTGACGAAGGCGGAACGTCCGACCCTCGTAAGGCACCCGCAGCGAGATCCGTTGCCCGGGCCAGGGCTCGATCTCGAGCGTCACCACCGTGCCGGGGCGTCCCTGGTGCGCGACGCGAATGAGAACCTCGTCGCCGAGACGCAGCCCTGACCAGAACGGTCCCGGCGCGTCGACCCCGGGGTAGGCGAAATTGAGCGGCTCTCCCGCCTCGAGCATGCGACGATAGGCGAGCATCTCGTCGTAAACAGCCACAGCGTCGATCACCTCCATCACCGCCATCTCCTCGTAGCCGCTGCGGAGCGGATTGAACACCTCCATCGCATCCACGCCGCGCAGCCAGAGATGGCGCAAGGCCTCCCGATAGCGCGCCCGACTCATCACCGGGGTGGGCGTGTCGTTGTCAGGCACCCAGCGGGCGATCCAGACCACCGCCCCGAGGTGGGGGGCGAGCCGCGAGCGATTGTGCGCATCGGCGGAGACTTGGCGCAGCATGACGTGAGTGTACAGCCTGTCCACCGCGGGTTGCTCGAGGTACGGCTGCGCGGGTCGGTTGGCGAGAAACGCCGTATCGATGGCGTAGGCGACGGGGTTGGAGTGCGTGAACAGCGTTGGCCCGAGTGCCGGGTGCGGTCGGTTGGACCAGTCGAGGACCGGCGCCGTCGGGCTCGCCAGGGTCACGACCCAGTTGGTCACCGCCACCTCGGGAAAGATCTCGCGAACCGGCGCTGCGACGTAAGCGGAGAGCAGCTGGTTCCAGAGCTGTCGGCGGTAGTCGCCGAACGACGCCTCGCTGCGCAGCGCCGCCTCCGGTATCAGTCGGCGCGATGCCGGCGATCCTCGCGCCGCCCAGTAGTTGGCCTGGCTCGGCTCGCCTTCGTAGTCCAGCCACACGCCGTCGAGCCTCACGCCTGCCTCACGAAACGCCAACAGCACGGCGCGCAGCTGATCTGCGGCCACGGCCCACCCTCGAAAACGGGTCGGTGCCGGCAGCGAGCGCCAGGCGGGGGGTACCTGTGCATGCTGCGGGTAGCTGTGCCGCCAGGGCTCACCGGGCGGGGCGAGGTCGTAGGGCCACGTCCCGCTGCGCCCTTCCATGGCGATCACCGGTGCCCCGGCGGCCCGTAGCGCTCGCCCCGTCTCGATCATCCGGGCGTCGAGCCTGATGTGCTGGACCAGACCCCGCGCGAGCAGCATCCTCGTCACCGCAGGCGGCTGCGGCTCGAAGCCGACACCCTCCCAAAGCACGAGTGGCCAGCGCTCGCCGCGATCGTGCTGCAGCGGTGGCACCTGCTCGGCGATCACCGCGAGCCAGTCGAGCCCCGGGGCGGTCGCCGCGGCGACGTGCGCCGCGGCCGCCGCCACGATCCCCACTGCCCACCTCAGCAGCAGGCGGACGCCGGGGAAGCGTGTGTCGCTGGATTTACCCACCGCAGAAGCCGCGCGAGTGTGCGCGCGAATCCTCATCAAAGCCGTTCCCACGCCCGCGCGCAACGCTGATGCACGTCGAGCGGGAACGCCTTCGCACGGTCACAATGGGTGCCAGGCTCACCGCTGACGAGGACAGGCCATGAGCCGCTCGCGAGACGCCGACCAGACGCGCGCGAACGCTGCCGACGCGGCCCGGCTGCCGGGCGTGCGGGCGCTGCGTCTGCACGCCCTGTACCCAGGCAAGATCCAAACCATGCCCAAATGCCCCGTGGAGAGCCAAACCGACTTTGCGCTATGGTACACGTCCGGCACTGCTGCTCCTGCCCGGGCGATCGCCGAGCAACCCGAACTCGCCGACGAGCACACCAATCGCGGCAACAGCATCGCCATCGTCGCCGACGGCTCGCGCGTGCTCGGGCTGGGTGACATCGGACCCGCGGCAGCGCTGCCGGTCATGGAAGGCAAAGCGCCGTCGTTCGAGTATCTCGGCGGCGTCGATGCCACGCCGGTGTGCTTGCGCGTGCCCAGCACCGACGAGCGCGTCGAGACCGTGTGCCGCCTCGAGCCCACCTTCGGCGGCATCAATCTCGAGGACATCGCCCAGCCGGCGTGCTTTCGTGTCGTGGAGCGGCTGCGCGATGCGCTCTCGATACCGGTCTGGCACGACGACCAGCAGGGCTCCGCGACCATCTTGCTGCGGCCCTCATCAATTCTTTGACAGGGGTCGGCAAACGCATCGAAACCGTTCGAAACCGTTCGAAACCGTTCGTGTCGCCATGTGATCGGCATGGGCGCAGCCAATGTCGCTGCCTTCCCGCTGCTGACCGCGTTCGGTCTCGATCCCGCCGGCATCGTCGCCTGTGACAGCCGCGGCACGCTGCACAATCTGCGAACCGACATCGCACATGCGCGCGACGAGTTCCGTGAGCAATGGCACATCTGCCAGCATACCAGCCCCGGCGCGATTCGTGGCGGGATACGCGAGGCGCTGCGCGGCGCCGATGTCGCGATCGCCTTCTCGGCGCCGCGACCCGGGCTCATCAGCCGCGCCGCCGTGCGGGGGATGGCGCAAGATCCCATCGTCTTCGCTTGCGCACACCCCGAGCCGGAGTCTGGCCGTGGAACGCTGCGCAGGCCGGCGCCGCCGTCGTTGCAACCGGACGCAGCGACGTCCCCAATCAGCTCAACAACGCTCGTTGCTTCCCAGGAATGTTCCGAGCAGTGCTCGATGTTCAAGCCCGCACCGTGACCGACGAGATGGCCATCGCCGTTGCCCGCGAGCTCGCCCAGATTGCCGAGCGACGCGGGCTCGGCCCGACCTCGATGCTGCCGCGGATCGACGACTCGGAGCTCCACGCCAGCGTGGCCTGAGCCGCAGCCATGGCGGCGCAGGCCCAGGGGGTAGCGCGACGGCGCGTGGGGCGCAAGAAGAGGCTTGCCCAGGCCGAGCACATGATCGACGCTGCGCGTCGAGCGACACAGGTCCTGATGACGGAGTCGCTCATCCCCCCTGCTCCTCCGTAACGGAGAACAGATCCGCGAACGTCTCACGCAGTCGGTTCTTCTCGACCTTGCCCATGGCGTTGCGAGGCAGTTCCGCGACGAACACGATCCGCTTGGGAACCTTGTAGCCGGCCAGGCGATCCTTGAGCCGAGCGATGAGCGCCCGCGCATGCCCCGCGTCGCCGCCCCCGTCTTCGAGCACGACGGCGGCGGCGACGCCTTCGCCGAAGTCCGGATGGGCAACGCCGAAAACAGCGGACTCCCGAACGCCGGGCAGCCGGTCGATGGCGTTTTCGATCTCCTTCGGGTAGACGTTGAACCCTCCGGAGATGATCATGTCCTTCGAGCGGCCAACGATGGTCACGTAGCCGTTTTCGTCGATCAGCCCGAGGTCGCCGGTGCGAAAAAACCCGTCATCGCGAAACTCGGCTCGAGTCTTGTCCGGCTTGCGCCAGTATCCTTTGAAGACGTTGGGACCGCGAACCTCCAGCTCGCCGACCGCCCCGGCAGCGAGCGGCGTTCCATCGCTTTCGCAGACGCGCACCTCGACGCCCGGCAGCGGCCGCCCGACCGTTCCCGCGATACGCGGACCCGCTAGCGGGTTCGACGTGTTCATGCCCGTCTCGGTCATCCCGTAGCGTTCGAGAATGGCGTGCCCCGTGCGGCGCTGGAACTGCTCGAAGGTCTCGGCGCGCAACGGCGCCGAGCCGGAGACGAAAAGACGCATGTGACCGCACAGCTCTGCGGTGAACTCCGGCGACGCCAGCAGCCGCGTGTAGTAGGTTGGCACGCCCATCATCACCGTTGCCCGGGGCAGCAGTCGCAGCACTGAATCGAGATCGAAACGCGGCAAGAACAGCATGCCGGTCGCATTCAGCAGCACGCAGTGCAAGGCAACGAAGAGGCCATGGGTGTGAAAGATCGGCAGGGCGTGCAGCAGCACGTCGTCGTCGATGAACCCCCAGGCTTCATGCAGCGCCTTGGCATTCGAGGCGAGGTTGTCGTGGGTCAGCATCGCGCCCTTGGGCTGCCCCGTCGTGCCGCTGGTGTAAAGGATGGCCGCTGTGTGGTCACCGGGCACCTCGGCAATGTCAACACCCGTGGGGGGAGCGGCGCGCGCGCGCGCGCTTAGCGAGCCGCCGCCTGCGACGTCCAGTGTCAGCACCGTCCGCTCCACGTCCGCCGCATCCTCGCTGCACAGCGGTGAGGAGGGATCGCAGACGACCAGCGACGGCTCAGCATCGTCGAGGAAGTAGCGGACCTCGTCGCGTCGGTAGCTCGTATTGAGCGGAATGAACACCGCGCCCACGCGCAGACAGGCAAGATAGAGGAACAGGCCCGCAACGGATTTTTCCGCCTGGACGAGCACGCGATCGCCGAGGCCGACGCCGCCATCGACCAGAACGCGGGCATGACGGCCGACGCCGTCGGCGAGGTCGGCGTACGTGAGGCGATCGCCGTCGATGGTCTCCAGGAAGGTGTCTTCGAGGCGCCCTTCGAAGCGGCTCTCGAACAGTCGGTAGAGGTTCATGGGGAAGTCGAGTATAAACCCAAGGCATCGACCGCCGCAGCCGAACGCAAGGCCGCCGGGGTCATGCCGCCCGACGACGGCCGCTCGCCGCAAGAGACGTCGCGCGGCGGGTGAATAGAGTCCCGATCACGCTCCGGGGAGACATATGGCCATGGCTAAAGACAACGGCGGTACGCAGCTGTACTGCGAGCGCTGTCAACAAAGCTCGCCCTGCAAGCGCATCAGGGATCACGAGTGGAATCGCATGCGGGGGGACGGCAAGAGCGAGATTTTCGGCTCCTGCTACTCGGGTCGACACCCCGAAATCCACTATCATCGACGCCCGCGGCAGTGCCTGCGCTGTGGCCATCGCTTCGTCACCGTCGAGCTCGCCGAGGAGTACCTGCTCGAGCTCAATCGCTATCGATCCTACTTCGAAGAGATAGGCACGTTGGTCGATAGGCTGAGACACCTGTTGCGCCGCGCGGAGACCTCTGGCAGCCGCGAACGCTGAGGGCCGAACGCCCCGCCGCGACCGGACCCGCCCTCAGGCCGACCGGTTCTTGATCAGGTCGTCCACCACCGCAGGCTCCGCCAGCGTGCTGGTATCGCCGAGACTGTCGAGCTCGCTGGCGGCGATCTTGCGCAGAATTCGGCGCATGATCTTGCCCGAGCGCGTCTTCGGCAGACCGGGCGCCCATTGGATGACGTCGGGCGAGGCGATGGGGCCTATCTCCTTGCGCACCAGTGCCACCAGCTCCTTACGCAGGGCCTCCGTCGGCTCGGTCCCCGCCATCAGCGTGACATAGGCGTAGATGCCCTGACCTTTGATCGGATGCGGGTAGCCCACCACGGCGGCTTCGGCGACCAACTGGTGCAGCACCAGCGCGCTCTCGACCTCGGCAGTACCCATGCGGTGGCCCGAGACGTTGATGACGTCGTCGACGCGGCCGGTTATCCAGTAATAGCCGTCCCCGTCGCGACGCGCTCCGTCGCCGGTCGTGTAGTAGCCGGGGTACATCTTGAAATAGGTATCGATGAAGCGCTGATGGTCGCCGTAGACAGTGCGCATCTGTCCGGGCCAGGGCCGCTTGATCACGAGATTGCCCGAAGCGGCGCCCTCGAGCTCGCGACCCTCGGCGTCGAGCAGCGCGGGCACCACTCCGAAGAAAGGACGCGTCGCCGACCCCGGTTTGAGCTTCGTCGCCCCGGGCAGCGGTGTGATCAAGATACCGCCTGTCTCGGTCTGCCACCAGGTGTCGACGATCGGACAGCGGCCATCGCCGACGACGTGGAAATACCATTCCCATGCCTCCGGGTTGATGGGCTCGCCGACGGTGCCGAGGATCCGCAGCGTCGTGCGCCGACAACGGGTGACGAAATCGTCGCCCTGCCCCATCAGCGCGCGGATCGCCGTGGGCGCGGTGTAGAAGATGTTCACACCATGCTTGTCCACGACCTGCCAGAAGCGGCTGGCATCGGGATAGGTCGGCACCCCTTCGAACATGATCGTCGTGGCACCGTTGGCCAGCGGCCCGTAGATGATGTACGAGTGCCCCGTCACCCAGCCGACGTCGGCCGTGCACCAGTAGATGTCGCCGTCGTGGTAGTCGAAAACATACTTATGAGTGATGGCGGTGTAGAGCTGATAGCCGCCAGTCGTGTGCAAGACGCCCTTGGGCTTCCCCGTCGACCCCGACGTGTAGAGGATGAAAAGCGGGTCTTCGGCATCCATCGCCTCGGCCGGGCAGTCGCTCGAGGCGCTCGCCATGGCTTCGTGATACCAGACATCGCGACCGGGGTGGACAGGCACCTCGCCGCCGGTGCGGCGCACGATCACCGTTGTATGCACATCGGGACAATGGGTCAGCGCCTCCTCGACGTTGGCCTTGAGCGGCACGTTGCGGCCTCCTCGCGGTCCCTCGTCGGCGGTGATGACCACACGGCAGTCGGAGTCGAGCACCCGATCCTTGAGCGACTCCGGCGAGAATCCTCCAAACACCACCGAGTGCACGGCCCCGATACGGGCACACGCCAGCATCGCTACCGCTGTCTCGGGAATCATGGGCATATAGATCGAGACCCGATCGCCTTTTTTCACGTCACGCGATTTCAGCACGTTGGCGAATTTGCACACCTCTTCGTGCAGCTCTCGGTAGGTGATCGCGCGGTCGACGCCGGGGTCGTCGCTCTCCCAAAGTATCGCTACCTGATCGCCTCGTGATTCGAGGTGGCGGTCGAGGCAGTTGTAGGACGCATTGAGCTTGGCGCCCTCGAACCAGCGGATCTCGGCCTTGTGGTAGTCGTAGTCCAGTACACTGTCCCAAGGCTTGAACCAGCTGACGAACCGCTCTGCCTGCTCGCTCCAGAATCCGTCGGGATCGCTCACGGAGCGTTCGTACATCTGGCGATACTCGGCGTCGGTGATGTGCGCGCCGGCCGCAATCTCGGCAGGGACGTCGTAGATCTTGTCATCGGACATTGACAGGCTCTCCGTTCGTTCGCAGTCGATTGTCATGGATTCTTCAATCAAAACCGCGGGCAAGTCAATCGGCAACACGCTATCTGCGGCGTCGCGGCTGGCGCGGCCCACCGGGGCCGCCACGCCAAGGGCATCGGCCGAGCACCATGGGGCTTTGACCGGGCTCGCCCTGATGCTGTAAAAAGGCCCAGCGATGAGGCATCTGCTTAGTCTGTCGGGGCTGCTCGCCGTCGTCTGGTGGCTGCTCTCCGGTACGCCCCAGCCGTTGTTGCTCGGCCTGGGCGCCGTCGCGTGCGCAATCGTCGTGTATATCGCCCACCGCATGGACGTCATCGATCACGAGGGCCATCCGATCCACCTGCACCCGGTACGGCTGGTGCGATACTGGATGTGGCTGCTCGTCGAGATCGTCAAATCGAATTGGGACGTTGCGCGGTGCCTTCTCGATCCCAAATTACCCATCAGCCCGACGCTGTTCAGTGTGCCAGCCGATCAGCTGAGCGACCTCGGCAAGGTCATCTACGCCAACTCCATAACGCTCACGCCGGGAACGGTATCGATCAATCTCGAGGCGCACCATATCGATGTGCACGCGCTTACGAAGTCGGGCGCCGCCGCCCTGCAGCAGGGCGCCATGCACGAGAAGGTTCTCGCCCTCGAGCTGGCGGCAACACAGACACCCGAGGCATGATGTTCGCCGCAGCCGCCATCGCAATCCTTATCACCATGGTGCTCGCTCTGGCACGCGCCTTCATGGGGCCGAGCGTCTACGATCGCATACTGGCGGTCAACGGGTTCGGCACGAAGACCGTGCTCATGATCGCCGTCTACGGTTTTCTCACGGACCGGCCGGACTTTCTCGATATCGCGCTCGTCTATGCGCTGATCAACTTCGTCGGCACCATTGCCGTGCTCAAGTTCTTCGAGTACGGCGATCTCGGCGCGACGCTACGACGGCGCCGCCGCGAGGAGCTGTGATGGCCTGGCTGCTCGAGGGCATCGGCTGGCTGTGTATGCTCACCGGCGGCTTCTTCACCATAGCCGGGGGTGTCGGCCTCGTGAGGCTGCCCGATTTCTACACCCGCATCCACGCCGCCGGGGTGACCGACACGATGGGCGCCGGACTCATACTGCTCGGGCTCATGACCCAGTCGGGCATCTCGCTCGTGACGATGAAGCTGCTGCTCGTGCTGTTGTTCCTGCTGTTAACCAGCCCCACCGCGACCCATGCCCTGGCCAAAGCGGCCTTGCACGGCCAGCTGCAGCCGTTGACACACCTCGACCGCGGTTCTCCGGCACCGTGAGCCAGCTCATCGATTTCTTCCTTCTCGGCTTTCTCCTCGCCACGGCGGCGGCCGTTGTCCGCCTGCGCAGTCTGTTCGCGGCGGCCATGCTGTTCGGCCTCTACAGCCTGCTCTCCGCGGCACTGTTCGTGGTGCTCGATGCCGTCGACGTTGCCTTTACCGAAGCCGCCGTCGGCGCCGGCATCTCCACGATTCTGATGCTCGGCACACTCGCGCTCACGGGCGCCAAGCACGAGGCCGTGGTGCCACGTCGGCCGGCATCCCTGCTCGCCGTGGCGGCCGTCGGCGCCCTGCTGATCTATGCGACCTTCGACATGCCGCACTTCGGCGATCCCGATGCGCCGGCCCACGCTCATGTCGCGCCGCGCTACATCGAGCGCTCACCCGTCGAGATCGGCATACCGAACATGGTCACCTCCGTTCTGGCCAGCTACCGCGGCTACGATACGTTGGGCGAGGTAACGGTCATATTTACGGCCGGCGTTGGTGTGCTCTCGTTGCTCGGCGGCCGACGGCGCCGCCCCAACGACGCCTCCAGTTGAGCTGATGGAGCACCATCGGGTGTTGCGGGTCGTGGCCAAGTTTATCGTGCCACTCATTCTGCTTTTTGCCCTGTACGTGCAGTTTCACGGTGAATTAGGACCTGGTGGCGGCTTTCAGGCCGGCGTCATCTTTGGTGCGGCTTTCATCCTCTATGCCCTTGTCTTCGGCGTCGACACCGCGCGCCGCGTCGCGCCGCCGACACTGATCCGCAATCTGGCGGCCGTCGGCGTGCTGCTCTACGCACTGGTGGGCGTAGTCGCCATGCTGATGGGCGGCAACTATCTCGACTACGGCGTGCTCTCCGACGACCCGCTCGCAGGACAACATCTGGGAATCATCGTGATCGAGCTCGGCGTCGGCATCACGGTAGCAGCGGTTATGATCGCACTGTTCTACGCGTTCGCCGGCTACACACCGGAGCCGGCTGACGAGACAGACACGGAGCGGGCTCCGTGATCGGGCTGTACAACTACTGGGTGGTCGTCGTCCTCATGATGACAGGCTTCTACGTCGTGCTGGCGACACCCAATCTCGTCAAGAAGGTGATCGGGCTGAATGTCTTTCAGACCTCGGTCTTCATTCTCTACATCACCATCGGCAAGGTTGCCGGCGGCACGGCGCCGATCGTCCAGGAGGGCGCCCGTCTTTATGCCAACCCCCTGCCGCACGTACTCATTCTGACGGCGATCGTCGTCGGCGTCGCGACAACAGCTCTGGGACTGGCACTGATCGTTCGCATACACTCCGCATACGGCTCGATCGACGAAGACGACATTCGTCGTCGGGACGGCGCGGAGTCGTGATCGGCGAGCATCTGCCGGCGCTACAAGTCGTCGTACCGCTGCTGGCGGCACCCATATGCGTGCTGCTCCATCGCGGTGATCTGGCCTGGCTGCTCGCCGCCGTTGTCGGCGTCATCTGCGTGGCCGTGTCTGCGGCGTTGCTCGTCGCGGTCCAGGTCGGCGGACCGATCTCCTACGCCCTCGGCGGCTGGCCGGCACCCTGGGGAATCGAATACCGCGTCGATCTTGTCAATGGCTTCGTACTGCTGATCGTATCCGGCGTCAATCTCCTGGCGCTCGTTTTCGCACGGCTCAGTGCAGCGCGGGAAGTCGCAGCAGAGCGGCTGTACCTTTTCTACACGGGCTGGTTGCTGTGCCTGACCGGTCTGCTCGGCATAACCATCACCGGTGACGCCTTCAATCTGTTCGTCTTCCTCGAGATCTCCTCACTGGCGACGTATCTGCTGATCAGCCTCGGTCATGACCGTCGCGGCCTGCTCGCCGCCTTTCGCTACCTCGTACTCGGCACCATCGGCGCCACCTTCATTCTCATCGGCATCGGTCTGCTCTACATGATGACCGGCACGCTGAACATGGCGGATCTCGCCACGCGATTGCCCGATGTGCAGGGCACCCGCACGGTCCGCGCCGCGTTCGCATTTCTGTTCGTGGGTGTCGGCATCAAGATGGCGCTGTTTCCGCTGCACCTGTGGCTGCCCAACGCCTACACCTATGCACCCGCTGCGGTGACCGTATTGCTCGCCGGCACCGCAACCAAAGTGGCTGTATACGTGCTGCTGCGTATCTTTCTGACGGTGTTCGGCGCGGCCTACACCTTCGAGCAGATGGCGTTCGACCGTCTGCTGCTGCCGTTCGCGGCGGCCGGCGTGGTCTCGGCATCGGTCGTTGCGTTGTACCAGCGCGACTGCAGACGCCTGCTGGCCTATTCGAGCGTTGCCCAGATCGGCTACATGGCCCTCGGCATCAGCCTGGCGAGCGTCACCGGGCTGACCGCCGCGATCGTGCACCTGTTCAACCACGCTCTGATCAAGGCCGCGCTCTTCATGTCGCTCGGCTGTGTCCTCTACCGCATCGGCTCGGCCGCCATCACTGATCTCAACGGCATCGCAAGAGAGATGCCGTTGACCATGGCGGCCTTCGTGGCCGGCGGGCTGAGCCTCATCGGCGTACCGCTGACGGCGGGCTTCATCAGCAAGTGGTATCTCATCGTGGGCGCTCTGGAAAAAGACTGGTGGTGGCTCGCTGCCGTGGTGCTGGCCAGCTCCCTCATCAGCGTCTTCTACGTCTGGCGGATCGTCGAGGCGGCTTACTTTCGACGTCCAACGCCGGGCATCGCACCGCGCCGCGAGGCGCCGGCCAGCCTCCTCGTACCCACCTGGCTGCTCATCGTCGCCAATCTGTATTTCGGCGTCGACACCACGCTCACCACCGGTGTGGCGGGTCGCGCCGCAGCCGCCTTGCTCGCAGGTGCGTCGTGAACCCTGAACTCACCCTGCTGCTCACCCCGCTCGTACCGCTCGTGGGCAGCGCCTGTATCGCCGCCCTGGGCCGCGAGCCGAACCTCCGCGAAGCGGCCACACTGCTCACGGCCTGTGTGCTGCTCGTTCTCGTGATCTCGCTGCTTCCGACGCTGCACAGCGGCGCCCCGCCGGAAATCACGGTGGCGGAGCCTATCGCGGGGCTGCCCATCGCGCTGCACGCCGAACCGCTGGGGCTGTTGTTCGCGCTCGTCGCGAGCTTTCTCTGGCTCGTGACGAGTCTGTACTCCATCGGCTACATGCGCGGTCACGGAGAGGCGAATCAGACGCGCTTTTACGTTTTCTTTGCCATCGCCATCGCCAGCGCCATGGGCGTTGCCTTTGCCGCCAACATGTTTACGCTGTTCGTCTTTTACGAGGCGCTGACGCTGTCCACCTACCCCTTGGTCACACATGCGGGCAGCGACGAAGCGCGCCGGGCCGGGAGGATCTACCTTGGCATTCTCCTGGGCACCTCGCTGGTGTTGCAGCTGCTGGCCATCGTCTGGACGTGGCAGCTCGCCGGCTCCCTCGACTTCGTGCCGGGCGGCGTGCTGGGAGACGCGGCGGGGCCGGGTGTCACCAGCGTGCTCTTGGTGTTGTACGTTTTCGGCATCGGCAAAGCCGCCGTCATGCCCCTGCACCGCTGGCTGCCCGCAGCCATGGTCGCGCCGACACCCGTCAGCGCGCTGCTGCATGCGGTGGCCGTTGTCAAGGCGGGGGTCTTTACGATTCTCAAGGTCGTCGTCTACCTCTTGGGCATCGACGTCGTGTCTGCCGCTGGCAGCCGCACCGGGCTGCTCTACGTCGTCGCCGCGACCATCGTCATCGGTTCGTTGATCGCCATGCGCAAAGACAATCTGAAAGCGCGGCTGGCCTACTCGACGGTGAGCCAGCTGTCGTACATCGTTCTCGGCGCGCTGCTGGCCAACGCGTGGGGCATCATCGGCGGCGGCATGCATATCCTCATGCACGCCTTCGGCAAGATCACGTTGTTCTTCTGCGCCGGCGCCATCATGGTCGCCGCACACAAGACCGAGGTGAGCGAGCTGCGCGGTCTGGGTCGTGCGATGCCGATCACCATGGGAGCATTCTTCGTCGGCAGCATCAGCGTAATCGGGTTGCCGCCAGGCGGCGGCCTGTGGAGCAAGTGGTACCTGGCGCTGGGCACGCTGCAAGCCGACCAGCTCGTGCTGCTCGCCGCGCTGTTGCTGAGCTCTCTGCTCAATCTCGCCTACCTGCTCCCGATCCCTATCCGCGCTTTCTTCTCCTCGAGCACGGAGGCGCCCACCGAGCTGCGCGAAGCCCCGCTCGCTTCCCTGGCGGCCATCGTCGTCTCCTCGGCAGGGTGCATCTTGCTTTTCTTTTTCGCCGAGCCTGCCCACCGGCTCATGCAGCTGGCACTGAGCCCATGATCCGCCGCCCGATACCGTTTCGGCCCATGATGCCCCTTGGGCAACGAGCGCTGCGCCGAGGACAGTGAACACCATGAAACGTCGCGACGAAACCGACCATCTTTTCGATCGACCGGAGAACACGAAGCGATTGCTGACAGTCTTCTATGCCGTCTGCGCCGGACTGCTCGCTCTCGACCTGGTCTACCACCGTCATGTCACTCACTCGTGGGAATCGCTTTGGGGCTTTTACGCCGTCTACGGCTTCGTGGCCTGCGTGCTGCTGGTTCTGATCGCCAAGCAAATGCGCAAGTGGCTCATGCGCGCCGAGGATTACTACGATGGGGATTGACGTCCCGCCGTTCCTGATCTTCTACCTCGCCGCATTGCTGGTGACCGTCGTGCACGGCCGCGTGCGTTCACTCGTGCTGCTCGGCACACCCATCGTGAGCGCGCTGCTGATGCTGTCTTGGAGCATGGGCGAGCGCATGACGCTGGACATGATGGGTCTCGGCCTCAGCCCGGTGCGGATAGACGCCTTGAGTCGACTGTTCGGTATTCTGTTCCACCTCGCCGCCTTCATCGGCATCGTGTTTGCGCTGCACGTTCGCGATACCGTGCAGCATGCAGCCAGCCTGGTCTATGCCGGCAGCGCCATCGGCGCCGTTTTCGCGGGCGATCTGCTCACCCTCTTTCTGTTCTGGGAGATGCTCGCGGTCAGCTCCGTGTTTCTCATCTGGGCACGGCGAACGCCTCGGGCGCTCGCCTCGGGCCTGCGCTATCTGATCATCCAGGTCGTATCCGGTCTGCTGCTCTTGGCCGGTGTGCTTATCGGCGTCAGCGACGGCCGCGGCCTAGAGTTCGACCACATCGGCCTCGACGGCATGGCGTCGTGGCTCATATTCATCGCCTTTGGCATCAAGGCCGGCTTTCCGCTGCTGCACAACTGGCTCACGGACGCCTATCCCGAAGCCACGCCCACGGGTACGGTCTTTCTGAGCGCCTTCACCACCAAAGTCGCCATCTACGCCCTTGCACGCGGTTTCCCAGGCACCGAGCTGCTCGTTTACATCGGCGCCGTCATGACGTGTTTTCCGATCTTCTACGCGGTCATCGAGAACGATCTGCGGCGCGTGCTGACCTACAGCATGATCAACCAGCTCGGCTTCATGGTCTGCGGCATCGGACTCGGTACCGCACTGGCGATCAACGGCGCCGTCGCGCATGCCTTCAACGACGTTCTCTTCAAAGGGCTGCTCATGATGTCCATGGGGGCGGTGCTCTACCGCACGGGTCGGATAAACGGTTCGGAGCTGGGCGGTCTGTACAAGAGCATGCCGAAAACGGCAGCGCTGTGCGCCGTCGGGGCGGCATCGATATCGGCGTTCCCGCTTTTCAGCGGCTTCGTCAGCAAGTCGATGGTCATGACGGCAACGCTCGACGAAGGGCACCAGTGGGTATGGCTCATGCTGTTGTTCGCCTCGGCGGGCGTGTTCCACCATGCGGGCATCAAGATCCCGTTCTTTGCGTTCTTCTCGCACGACTCGGGAATGCGCACCGAGGAAGCCCCGCGCCACATGCTGATCGCGATGAGTCTCGGCGCGGCATTGTGCGTCGGTATCGGTTCCTACCCCTGGCCGCTCTACGCCCTGCTGCCCAACGCCGTCGACTACAGCCCGTTCGACGCGACCCACGTAATTGCCCAGCTTCAACTGCTGTTCTTTTCGGCGCTGGCGTTCGCGTGGCTCAAGCTCTCCGGCATCTACCCGCCGGAGCTTCCCTCGGTCAATATCGACAGCGAGTGGGTCTACCGGCGTCTGGCACCCCGCTTGGTGCACGCGGCCGTCTCGGCCACCCGGCGCCTCGATCACGTACTGCGCGACGCACTGACCGAAGTCGCGGGTCGTGGTGCCGGCCTCTTCGGCCACTCCCACGGCGCGACCGGCACTATGGCGCAAACCTGGCCGATCGGTCCGATGCTGTTGCTTGTGGTGGCCCTGCTCGGTCTCGCGCTGCTCTACGGCTATGTGTAGCGGGAACAGAGCGCCTATCTCCGGCACCGGCCGCTGCCGCATCGATCGCGGAGCGGGCGGCATGCGCCGCGCGCGAGCGCTGGCGCTGCTTGCCGTCGCCGTGCTGTGGGCGGCTCCCGACGCGGCCGTCGCCGAGCGGGGGCTGCTGTGGCGCGTCTCGCAGCAGGGCGTTGCGCCGAGCTTCGTATTCGGCACCATCCATCTCGAAGATCCGCGGGTGCTGCGCCTCCCGGCCATCGTGCGCGAGAGCGTTGAGAAGAGCGATACGTTCGTTCCGGAAGCGGTCCCCGACCCCGCGGCGCTGCTCGCGGTAGGCCAGCGGTTGTTTCTCGAAGACGGCCGCACACTGGCCTCGATAGCGGGACCGGCGCTGTTCGAAGAAGCGGCCGCGCTGCTCGGCCAACAGGGCCTGCCGTCGGTCGTGGCGGAGCGGCTGCAACCCTGGGCGGCGACGCTTATTCTGAGCGTACCCCGCGCACAGAGCGGAATGTTTCTCGACCGGCAGCTCTACGAACTGGCGCGAAACGGAGGCAAACGCATCGTCGCGCTGGAGACCCTGAGTGAGCAGATAGAGCTATTCGCGGGGATGCAACCGAGTGACCAGGTGGCCCTGCTCCGCCAGGCCGTGGGCCAGTTCCATCGCCTGCCGCAGCGGGTCGAGGAGATAACGGCAGCCTACCTGGCCCGTGATCTCGGTCTGCTCGAAGAGCTGGCGCGCAACAGCATGGGGGACGACCCGCGCCTGGCTCGGACCATCGGTCAGCGAATCGTCATTGACCGCAACGCGCGCATGGTGGAGCGCCTGCTGCCGCTGCTGCGCGAGGGCAGCGTCTTCGTCGCGGTCGGCGCGCTGCACCTTCCGGGGCCGGATGGCATGCTAAGCCTGTTGCGCGAGGCGGGGTACGGCGTTTCGGTGGTCTACTGAGCGGAGGCCGGTGCATCGTCCCAGCGCGTCGAACGGTCGTACACCGCGTCGGGGAAGCGCTGCATCACGCCATCGCGGTGCAGACCCGTGGCGCTCAGATCGGCGCCACGAAGATCCGCCCCGGAGAAATCGGCTCCCATAGTCCGGGCGGCCTGCAGATCGACCTCTGCGAGTATCGCGCGAGTGAGCCGGGCTCGGGTGAGCACCGTCCTGGCCAACACCGCACCCGAGAGGTCCGCGCCCGTGAGATCGCTGCCCGAGAGGTCCGCGGCGAACAGACACGCCTGGACAAGCGTTGCCTCACGGAGGTCGGCCTCCCGCATCTGCGCGCTCGTCATATCGCTGCCAGCGAGCCGCGCGCCGGTGAGGCGAGCGCGGATCAGCCGCGCGCGAAAAAGGTGCGCATCACGCAGGGCGGCGCCGCCGAGATCGGCCTGGGTCAGGTCGGCCCCTGCCAGCCGCACTCGGTCGAGACGCGCCAGGCGCAGGTTCGCCGACGCCATGTCCGCCCCCGTGAGAAGGGCGTCGCGCAGATCGGCCTCGGAGAGATCCGCTGCCCGAAACCACGCGCCGACCCCCCTGGCATTGCGCAGGCTCGCTCCGGCGAGCGTCGCGCCGGAGAACCGGGCACCGTAGAGCACGGCACCGCTCAGATCCGCTGACGTGAGATCCGCGTGCGCGATATCAGCGCCCGAGAGCAGCGCGTTCGACAGATCGCTGCGGTAGAGATCGGCACCCTCGAGCCGTGCTCCACTCAGGTTCGCACCGCTCAACAGTGTCGCGGACAGGTCCGCGCTAGCGAGATCGACGCCCTCGAGCTGCGCCTCGCGCAGATCATGCCCGGCAAGATTGGCGTGCGCCAACCGAGCGCCGGGGTGCACGCCCAACACAGACCACGGTGCGGTAGGGTCGAGCCGCTCAGCGACCACACCAACCCACCGATTGGCCGCCTCCCATCGCTATGGCAAAGAGCGCCACACGCACCGGCCTCCGGTGGCGTCGTCGAGAACGTCGAGCCAGCGCTCATGCGCAGCCCGCTCCTCGGCGTCGGGCTCGATGACGAGCGTGGGCCGACGCCGTGGATCGACCCGCTTGCGCTGATTCGTCCTGCTCGGCTCGCCGGCGCCCTCGTTCGCGTCGAGCAGAAAACTCGTCTGCCCACCCGTCATGGCCAGGTAGACGTCAGCCAGTATTTCCGCGTCCAGCAGGGCGCCGTGCAGCGTGCGCTGCGAGTTGTCGATGGCGTAGCGCCGACATAAAGCGTCGAGACTGTTGTGTTGCCCGGGGTGCAAACGGCGCGCCAACGCCAGGGTGTCGAGCACGTTGCAGAACTGCTCTATATCGTCCCACCGAGGCTGCAAAAGCTGCAGTTCGTAATTGAGAAAAGCGGTGTCGAAGGCGGCATTGTGGATGATCAACTCGGCACCGCGCACGAACTCGACGAAGTCGGAGACGATGTCGACGAAGCGCGGCTTGTCAGCGAGAAAATCCGGAGTGATCCCGTGCACCTCGAGAGCGGCCTCGTCAATCTGGCGCTCGGGGTTGACGTACTGATGGAAATGGTTCCCGGTGAGACGCCGCTGGATCAGCTCCACACAGCCGATCTCGATCACGCGATGCCCCTGCGCGGGGTCGAGACCCGTCGTCTCGGTGTCGAGGACAATCTGGCGCACCGTCATTGCCGAGCTCGATCAGCGATCCTCGAGCAAGGCGTCGATAGCACGGTTGGCCAGCGCGTCTGCCCGCTCGTTGTCGGGATCGCCGGCGTGGCTCTTCACCCACCGCCATCGCACGCGGTGCCGCTCGGCGGCGGACTCCAGTCGTTGCCAAAGCTCGCTGTTCTTCACAGGCGTTCGCGAGGCGGTGCGCCACCCGCGCCGCTTCCAGTTCGCCAGCCACTCCGTAATGCCCTTGCGCAGGTATTCGGAGTCCGTGACCAACGTGACCCGGCAGGGCCGCTTCAGCGTCTCCAGCGCTCTGATGGCGGCCGTCAGCTCCATGCGGTTGTTGGTCGTGAGGGGCTCGGCGCCGTTCAGCTCCTTCACATGGCCTCCGCTGCGCAGGACAACGCCCCAGCCGCCTGGCCCGGGGTTGCCACGACAGGCGCCGTCGGTGTGGATCGTGACGCTGGGCGGCGCGCGATGCGCGATGCGGGCGGCTTCGACATCCTTCATCGACCGCGGGCAACCGGCCGCGGCGGCACCAGGGTAAGACGCGCCCGCGAACGCGCCACGACCTTCCCCGAGGCATGCGCCAGCCGCGGCGCCAGCGAGGACCGTACCCGACGTGCCCGTGGCAACAGTCGCACTCCAAGCTCCCGCTTGCGTGCCACAAGGATGTAGACGGCCCCCAGCGCTGGCCACCATCGATCGCCGGCCTGCTCCATGAACGACAGCATGTCTCGCAGTCGCTCGCGGCCCACCGGCGGACGATAGAAGAGCGCGCGGCCTGCCACGACATCAAACTCCAGCAGCGCCAGCCAATCCTGCATTCGCGCGAGCCGCAGAAAACTACCCGTCCACGGTGGGCTGCCGCGCCACCGCGAGACCAGGCGGCGCAGCCCCCATAGGCTGACGGGGTTGAAGCTGACGATGATCACGTGGCCGTGCGGAACCACCGCAGCCGCGACCTCGCGCAATAGGCGATGCGGCTCGCTGCAGAACTCCAGGGCATGGGCGAGCACCGCCACGTCGATCGAGTTGGCGCCGAACGGGAGCGCCGTCGGCAGCCCAATCACGCGCGGTCCGGCCTGCCGCAGTCCGCTCATCGGCTCGTCGACGACCACCCGCACCGCTCCGGGCAGCAGGGTGACGGCGTCGAGACCGGACAGCGCCCCGATTTGCGCAACCACCGGGCTGTAAGTCTGCGGCGCGCATTCCCGCAGAGCGTCGTGCTCGGCCGCGACGAGTGCGCGACCGAGCGGCGAGTCGAACCAGCGCGCAATGCGCTCCCTGTGCGCTCTGCCCTGGTCGTCGCCGTCAGACATCACCATGCTTTTGCTCCTTCGCCGCTGTTTTACACCCGATCCTGCAGCACCACAACCGCCCGGCAGGGTGGGTTGACCAGCGGAGCCGACGTGCCTACCATTGCTGCCGCATGGAGTGGAGGAGTCGACTCCGGCGGCTGGGCGTTCTGGCCGCCTTTTCGCTGCTGGCAGGCTGCGCCACACCCCGAGGCGACCCCGGCCCGATGGCGTTCGCCTCGGGCGCTGCCCGCAACTGGTTTCCCGTATCAGGCGACGTCGGGCCGGCACGAAGCCGCTCCTCGGCGGTAACGCCCTATGCTGCCGATGACCTCTGGGCGCGACTGCGAGCCGGCTTTGCGCTCCCTGCCGTCGCGGACCGTGAGGTACGCAACTACCAGCGCTGGTATGCGAGCCGACCCCACTATCTCACGCGTGTGTTCGCGCGTGGACAGCTCTACCTGCACCACATCGCGGAGGAAGTCGAGCGGCGGGGTCTGCCGATGGAGCTGGCGCTGCTTCCCGCCGTCGAGAGCGGTTTCCTCGCCGACGCCGAATCGCCCGCCGGTGCCGCCGGACTGTGGCAGTTCATCCCCTCGACGGGCCGTCGTTTCGGGCTCGAGCAGAATGAATGGTACGACGGTCGCCGCGACGTCGTCGATGCAACACGCGCCGCGCTCGACTATCTCGAGTTCCTGCACGACGAGTTCCACGGCGACTGGTTCCACGCGCTCGCGGCCTACAACGCCGGCGAGGCTCGGGTCGCCAAGGCGATTGCGCGGAATCAGCGTCGCGGCCGCTCAACCCACTTCCTCGATCTCGAGCTGCGCTCGGAGACGCGCCGTTACGTCCCGAAGCTGATTGCCCTGCGCAACCTCGTCGCGGCGCCGGAGAAGTTCGGCATCACGCTGAGCCCCCTGCCCAACACACCCTACTTCGCCGCAGTGACCGCCGACTCGCAGATCGACCTGGGCATCGCAGCGGCGCTGTCGCAGACCCGTCTCGCTACGCTACGACAGCTCAATGCAGCCTTTCTGCACGACATATCGGCGCCCAGCGGCCCCCATCGCGTGCTGCTGCCGCTCGGCGGGGAAGCGCTGCTACGCAAGGCGCTGACGCGCCTCGCGCCCGAGCAGCTGGCGCGGCGAGCGCAGCACCGCGTGGCGCCGGGGGAGTATCTGGCCCTCATCGCGCGAAAGTACGATACCGATGTGGAAACCATCAAGCGTGCCAACGACCTGCGCAGCGACCTGATCCGCGTCGGCCAACTGCTCACCATCCCGATGTCGGGCGGCGCGGGCCACCGCACGGTCGCAGGGCTCGACGTCGGACGGCACCGCGTGCACCGCGTGCGCGCCGGCGACACGTTGTGGGGCATCGCCCAGCGCTACGAGGTCTACGTCGCTCAACTCGCTCACTGGAACGCGCTGCACGTCGACGACGTGCTCACGCTGAACCAACAGCTGATCGTGTACGAACCGTAGAGAGCCGGCACTACAACGCTTTTGCCAGCACCAGTGCGTCCTCGCGCCCTTGCTTGGCCGGGTAGTACCTGTGGCGGGTGGCAATCTCGTTGAAGCCGACCTGATTGTACAGCGTCTGCGCGCCCCGGTTGGAGACACGCACCTCCAGAAAAGCCATGTGAGAATTGCGCCCGCGCGCTATCGCCGTCAGGTACTGCAGCAGCGCGGTGCCGATGCCACGGCGCCGGTAGTCGGGATGTACGCACAGATTGAGGATATGGCATTCCCCAGCCGCCACCGTCATGATGCCATAGCCGGCAACCGCGGACCCCGACTCTGCGATCACGCACACGTAGCGGGCCCGCAGACATTCAGAAAAAGCCCGCTCCGACCACGGGAATTCGTAGCCGCTGCGCTCGATGTCCAGCACCCGCGGCAGGTCGCTGCGCCGCATCGACCGGAACCGATGGGCGGCCCCCGCCGGCGTCTTCAGCTTCCAAGCGAAATTCGCCGTGCCAAACACAGATCCTCCCATGCCTTGCGCTTGTCGATCGGGTTACGCAGCAGGTATGCCGGGTGATACGTCACCACCAGCGGAATACCGGTGTCGCCGAACTGCCAGCGCCGCCCGCGCAGCTCACCAATGGTGCGCGTCGTCTTGAGAAGCGACTGCGCCGCAAAGCGCCCCATCGCGATTATAATGCGTGGCGCTACCAGCTCCACCTGACGCAGCAGGTACGGCTCACAGCTCTGCACCTCCTCGCCCATCGGATCGCGATTGCGCGGCGGGCGGCATTTGAGCACGTTGGCGATGTAGACCTCGTCGCGGGCGATACCGAGCGCCGCCAACATGGCCGTGAGCAGCTGCCCCGCCCGTCCCACGAACGGCACGCCCTGCCGATCCTCCTCTGCCCCCGGGGCCTCGCCGACGAACAGCCACTCCGCGACCGGGCTACCGGCGCCAAACACGGTCTGCGTGCGGCTCGCATGAAGCGGGCAGCGTGTGCAGCCGCGCACCTCCCGCTCGAGGACGGCTAGCGCCGCCGCAGCGTCCGCGTCCACCTCGGGCCCCGATCCCGCGGCCTGCGGCCCGCGCCGCCGCTGCCAGACGTCGATGTCCATTGCGGCCAGGCACGCGCGCGCCACCGCCGACCGGCCGCCCGCGTCGGTCGTCGTCACGAGGCCACTACCCCCATCGCCGCTGGCAGGCCCGCGCAGATGCGCGTCGGGTAGCTGTTTGCGGCAGCGCACGGCATGCGCCGAGCTTATCGCATCCGTCGCGGGGATGGCAGTGGTACGCGGCGACGCAGACGGCCTCGCTTGCAGCGGGCCGGCCGCATCGGCGATGCGACGCTCAAATCAGCCGCCCGAGCTGCGGGTGCTGGCGTTCGGGCGGCGCCTCGATCTTGTTCAGCGCATTGACGTACGCCTTCGCCGACGCGATCACGATATCGGTGTCGGCACCGTGACCGTTGACGATACGGCCTTGTTTCTCTACACGCACCGTGACCTCGCCTTGGGCGTCGGTACCGCTCGTGATGCTGCTCACCGAGTACAGCTGCAGCTCGCTGCCGCTGCCCACTATCGACTCTATGGCGCGAAACGACGCATCAACCGGGCCGCTGCCCTCGGCAACGCCTTGCTGCTCCGCCCCGTCTACCGACAGCGTTACCTGTGCCCGAGGCGTCTCGCCGGTTTGCGAACACACCTTCATCGAAATGAGCCTGAGTTTCTCGTTGGCATGTTGAAGATCGCTATCGGTGACGAGCGCCTGGAGATCCTCGTCGAAGATCTCGTGCTTCTTGTCCGCCAGATCCTTGAATCTCGCAAATGCCGCGTTCAGCTCTTCCTCCGTCTTGAACTCGACGCCCAGCTCCGTTAGCCGTTGGCTGAAGGCGTTACGCCCCGAATGCTTGCCGAGAACCATCCGATTGGCGTGCCAACCGACATCCTCGGCTCGCATGATCTCGTACGTCTCCCGGTGCTTGATGACGCCGTCTTGGTGTATGCCCGCCTCATGGGCAAAGGCATTGGCCCCGACGATGGCCTTGTTGGGCTGAACCGGAAACCCCGTTACCGTCGACACCAGACGGCTGGCGGGCACGATCTGGGTGGTGTCGATGCGGGTGTCGCATGCGAAGACGTCCTGCCGTGTGCGCACCGCCATGACGATCTCTTCGAGAGACGCGTTGCCGGCGCGCTCACCGAGACCGTTGATGGTGCATTCGACCTGGCGGGCTCCCTTGAGAACCGCGGCCAACGAATTGGCCACGGCGAGCCCGAGATCGTTGTGGCAGTGCACCGAAAAAACCGCCTTGTCTGCGTTGGGCAGACGCTGCATGAGCTGCTCGACGAGCCCGCCGAACTGCTCGGGCAGCGTGTAGCCTACCGTGTCCGGAATATTGACAGTGGAGGCACCCGCATCGATGACCGCCTCCAGAATCCGGCAGAGATAGTCGATGTCCGATCGTCCCGCGTCCTCCGGAGAGAATTCGACATCGTCGCAGTACTGGCGCGCGTGCCTGACCGAGCGCACGGCCTGCTCGAGCACCTGCTCCGGCGTCATACGCAGCTTTTCCTTCATGTGGATCGGCGACGTCGCGATGAACGTGTGGATGCGTGCGGATTGAGCGCCGCGCACCGCCTCGCCGGCGCGGTCGATGTCGTGCTGCATGGCCCGCGCGAGCGCGCACACGGTGCTCTCCTTGACGACGGAGGCGATCGCCTGTACGGCCTCGAAATCGCCTTGGCTGGCTGCCGGAAATCCGGCTTCGATGACGTCGACACGCATCTTCTCGAGCTGTCGGGCGACGCGCATCTTCTCGTCTGATGTCATGGTGGCGCCTGGACTCTGCTCGCCATCGCGCAACGTCGTATCGAATACGATCAAGTGGTCGTTCATTACTGTCTCCCCAAGTGCCTAACGGGATCGGTGAAGCGGAACGTCTTCGCGCCGGTGCGGCACGGTTGACGAAGGTATCGAGGATTTTTTGGGGGGATATTTTGCGCCTAGCGGCGCAGCAGAAGCAGGCGCCGCAGCGCCCGATGCGACGCAGCGGTCAGCACAGCGGCTCGTTGACGGGATGTACTCATGACAAGAAGTCTAGACGAGTCGCAGGTCTCGTTTCAAGTCTCTTTGTCGTCGGCCCCATCATCCCGCGGTACCGGACGGTCTGCCGGAGTCTCTGGAACGTGCCGCCCCGCGCGCCGGCGGTTGACCACCCACGTCACCGGTCCCGAGAGGGAGTAGGCGAGAAAGATCCCGAACAGCACGCGCGGCGGGTCCGACGAGATGAGCACGAAGACCAGTACCAGAATGATCAGGGCAACAAACGGCACTCGCCCTTTCAGGTCGACATCCTTGAAGCTCTTGTAGGGAAGACTGCTCACCATCGACAGCGCCAGGCCGACGGTGACCAACATCGACAAGACGCCAACGCCAACGCCCTGAACGCCGCTGTCGTCGAGCACCCACACCCACGCGGCCATGAACGCAGCCGCCGCCGGGCAGGGCTGGCCCTGAAAGTAGCGTTTGTCCACCGACTGCTGCGTATTGAAGCGGGCCAGCCGCAGCGCGGCCGCCGCCACGTACACGAACGCCGAGAGCCAGCCGAGCTTGCCGTTCGCCGCCAGCGCCCACTCGTACATGACCAGCGCCGGTGTCAGCCCGAAGGAAATCACGTCAACGAGGCTGTCATACTCCTTGCCGAAGTCGCTCGCCGTATTGGTCAGACGCGCGACGCGGCCGTCGAGCCCGTCCATGATCATGGCGACGAAAATTGCGATGGCGGCGTTCTCGAAGTCGCCCTTGGTGGCCTGAACGATCGCGTAGAAGCCGAAGAACAGCCCTGCCGTCGTGAACAGGTTGGGCAGTATGTATATGCCCTTGCGGCTGGCGGCACCGACGGGTGTCTTGCGGCCGGAGGCTTTGGTTGCCATTGTCGTAGCGCTGTTTGCGGCGCGCGGCGGATCCAGAGTCGAACAGCGCAGGCCGCGCTAGCCGTGCGGCCCGGCGGGTTCGGTCACGGTCGTGACATCAGGTAGCCGGGCAATGATATCACTCCCCGCCTTGACCCAATCGCCGAGCCGCGCCGTAAGCTCCGCGTCCGGCGGCAAATAGAGGTCGAGGCGCGAGCCGAAGCGGATGAATCCGTAACGCTCGCCCTGATCGACGCGATCGCCCTCACTGACATAACACAGTATACGACGGGCGATCAGGCCCGCCACCTGTACGCTGACGACATCGTGCCCCTGCGGTGAGCGCAGCCAGATTGCACTGCGCTCGTTCGCGAGCGACGCCTTGTCGAGCGCCGCGTTCAGAAAGCGGCCCGGGTGGTACCAGCGTTTGACGAGCGTGCCGGAGATGGGAGCGCGGTTGGCGTGGACGGAAAACACGTTCATGAACACGCTGACCTTCGTCGCCTGGCGGTCGAGATAGGGATCGTGGGCGGGTCCCAGCGCGACGACCTTGCCGTCCGCCGCGGACACCACCACGCCGGCAGCGGTCGGGATAGAGCGCGGTGGATCTCGGAAGAACTGCGCGACGAACGCCAGCAGCAACCACAGGGGCAAGGCCCAGAGTCCACCCGCGGTCATCTGCACGACAACAGCCGTCGTGCCGACGATCGCGATGTGCGGCCAGCCCTCGCGCGCTAGGATGCTTTGCGGGGAGGAGGCCATGCGCCGGCGGCGTGTGAGCGTGCCGCACGCAGCAAACGCGTGCGGCGCCTGGTCAGTTGACGGACTTGTCGACGATCTTGCCTGCGGCGATCCACGGCATCATGGCTCGCAGCCGCGCGCCCACCTCCTCGATGGGATGCTGGCTCGCGGCCGCGCGCAGCTGTGCGAAGCGCTTGCCGCCGGCGCTGTTCTCGTCCATCCACTCCTGGGCGAAGGCACCGGATTGAATCTCGCCGAGGATCTTTCTCATCTCAGCCCGGGTGTGCTCGTCGATGATCCGCGGACCGCGAGTGAGATCCCCGTACTCGGCAGTGTTCGACACCGAGTAGCGCATGTCCGCGATACCGCCCTCATACATCAGATCGACGATGAGCTTGAGCTCGTGGAGGCACTCGAAATAGGCCATCTCCGGGGCATAACCGGCTTCGACCAAGATATCGAATGCCGCTTGGACGAGCGCCGACACGCCCCCACAGAGCACGGTCTGCTCGCCGAACAAATCCGTCTCCGTCTCCTCTCGAAAGCTCGTCTCGATGATGCCGGCACGGCCGCCGCCGATGGCGGCCGCGTAGGCGAGACCGACGTCGTGGGTGGTGCCGGTCGCGTCCTGATGAATCGCAAGCAGACAGGGCACCCCGCCACCCTCGTTGAACGTCGAGCGGACCAGATGCCCGGGGCCTTTCGGCGCCACCATCATCACGTCCATCTCAGGGCGGGGCTTGATGAAGCCGAAGTGAATGTTGAAGCCGTGGGCGAAGGCGAGGGCCGCACCGGTCTTCATGTTGGGCTCGATGTCCGCCGTGTAGATCTTGGCCTGCTGCTCGTCGGGCACGAGCACCATGACCACATCGGCTTGCGCCACCGCCTCCGGCACTGTGTTAACCCGCAGACCCGCCTTCTCCGCCTTCGGCCGCGACGCAGAGTCCGCGCGCAGGGCCACCGTGACGTCGACCCCGCTGTCGCGCAGATTATTGGCATGGGCATGGCCCTGCGAGCCGTAACCGACGATGGCGACTCGCTTGCTTCGTATCACCGAGAGGTCGGCGTCCTGGTCATAGTAGATCTTCATATTGTCCTCTTCACTCAGAGCTTCAGTGCACGCTCGCCGCGCGCTATACCGGACACCCCTGAGCGGACGACTTCGATGACCTGGGTCATCCGCAGGGCGTCGATGAACGCATCGAGCTTATCGCCGGTGCCGGTGAGCTCGATCGTGTAGATGGACTCCGTGACGTCAATGATGCGTCCGCGGAAGATGTCCACCAGGCGCTTCACCTCCTCGCGTGCGTCGCCCACCGCCATCACCTTGACCAGCATGAGCTCGCGCTCTATATGAGATCCTTCGGTCAGGTCGATCAGCTTGACGACCTCAACCAGCTTGTTGAGCTGCTTGGTGATCTGCTCGATGATGGCATCCGAGCCGGTGGTGACCAGCGTCATGCGCGACAGCGTCGCGTCATCGGTGGGCGCCACGGTCAGCGACTCGATATTGTAGCCGCGAGCCGAGAACAATCCCGCCACCCGCGACAGCGCTCCGGCCTCGTTCTCGAGCAGAATCGAGATGATGTGCCGATGATTCACGCGAGTTCCCGTTCCTGTGGTGCCTCACCGGCATCCGGACTCAAATGCATCTCGTTGTGGCCGCTTCCCGCAGCGATCATCGGATACACGTTCTCGGTCTGGTCGGTAATGAAATCCATGAACACCAGCCGATTCCGCTCGCCGAGGCTCTCGCGCAGTGCCCCCTCCACATCAGCCGGCTTCTCGATGCGCATCCCGACGTGGCCGAAGCTCTCGGCCAGCGCGACGAAGTCGGGAAGGGCGTCCATGTAGGAATGCGAGTAGCGGCGGTCGTAGAAGAACTCTTGCCACTGTCGCACCATGCCCATGTAACGGTTGTTGAGATTGACGATCTTGATCGGAAGATCGTACTGCTTACAGGTGGAGAGCTCCTGGATGCACATGATGATGCTGGCCTCCCCCGTGATACACGCCACCGTGGCGTCCGGGTGCGCGAGCTGCACCCCCATGGCGGCCGGCAGCCCGAATCCCATGGTGCCGAGGCCGCCGGAATTGATCCAACGGCGCGGTTGGGTGAATTTGTAGAACTGGGCCGCCCACATCTGATGTTGGCCCACGTCGGAGGTAACGAATGCGTCGCCACCGGTGATCTCGTACAGCTTCTCCACGACGAACTGCGGCTTGATGAGCTCGCTCGTGCGATCGAATGCGAGGCAGTCGACACCGCGCCAATCGTTGATCTGCCGCCACCAGGCCTCCAGCGCGCCGGCGTCGGGCGCCACATCCCCTTCCTTGATCACTTTCACAAGATCGCGCATAACCGAGCGCGCGTCGCCGACGATGGGCACGTCCGCACGGACGTTCTTGCCGATCGACGAGGGGTCGATATCGACGTGAACAATCTTGGCGTAGGGGCAGAACTTGGCGAGGTCGCCGGTGATGCGATCGTCGAAGCGGGCGCCGACGGCCAGCAGCACGTCGCACCCGTGCATCGCCATGTTGGCCTCGTACGTGCCGTGCATACCGAGCATGCCGACGAACAATGGATCGTCGGCCGGGTATCCGCCGAGACCCATTAGCGTATTCGTGCAGGGATAACCGAGCAGCCGCACGAGCTCCGTGAGCTCGGCTTCGGCAGCGCTGGTAATGACACCGCCACCGGTGTAGATCATCGGCCGCTTGGCCGTCAGCAGCAGCTCCGCGGCGCGTCGTATCTGTTTCGGGTGTCCCTTGCGCGTCGGCGAGTAGGAGCGCATCTTGAGCGACTTCGGGTAGAAGTATTCGATCTTCTGCGCGGTGATGTCTTTCGGTACATCGACGACCACCGGACCCGGGCGACCCGTAGCGGCAATGTAGAACGCTTTTTTCATCGTCGAGGCAAGATCGCGGACATCCTTGACCAGGAAATTGTGCTTGACGCAGGGTCGCGTGATACCGATCGCGTCAACCTCCTGAAACGCATCGTCCCCGATCAGCTTCAGAGGCACCTGCCCGGAGATCACGACGAGAGGTATCGAGTCCATGAACGCCGTCGCAATGCCTGTAACGGCATTGGTGACGCCGGGGCCCGACGTGACCAGCACTACTCCCGGCCGGCCGGTCGCCCGCGCATAGCCGTCAGCGGCATGGGCCGCGCCCTGCTCGTGACGAACCAGGATGTGCTTGACTTTGTCTTGCTGGTACAGCGCATCGTAGATATGCAGGGCCGCGCCGCCGGGGTAACCGAATATGTACTCGATTCCCTCATCCTGCAGACAGCGAACAACGATTTCAGCGCCAGTCAGTTCCACATTACACCTCATGCCTGTCGGCTGACAGAACGATTGTGCGCCGGCGACTCGCTCTCGACGTCACCGGACACGCTGCCTAGCTGAGAACGACGAGAATGCCCGCTCGAACACCGACCCGACGCGTGCCTCCCGTCGAGCAGCGCTCGGTCGCGGGCCCGAGCGCGAGCAGCCGGCCCCCTTTTTCAATTACGCTACGCTAGACCGAGTATAAAGAGAATCGCACTCGAGCAAAATACCGCAGCGCGCTCACACACCGCGCACGGGTTGCGTGCGGCACCGAGGTGCTGGAAAATCCGGGGGCGCCCATGGCGATTCAGTTCATATCCGACCTGCACCTCACTCCCGACGACCCGGCCGGGCTCACGCTCTTCGAGACCTTCGCGGCCGACGCCGCGGGCAGCGACGCGCTGTACGTGCTGGGCGATCTCTTCGACTACTGGATTGGCGACGATGCCGGCGAGCTCCTCGGCCACGGCCGGGTGCTCGCGCTGCTGCGGCGTCTCGCAGACGCCGGCGTCGCCGTCTACGTGATGCGGGGCAACCGCGACTTCCTACTCGGCGAGGCGTTCGCAGCCGCAGCGGGTTGTCGCCTGCTCGGCGAGCCAACCCCGCTCCGGCTGGGCAGCCGCAACGTCGTACTCGTCCACGGCGATGGCCTGTGCACGGACGATGTCGAGCATCAAGCGTTCCGGGCACAGGTCCGCTCGCCGAGCTGGCAGCGCGCGTTTCTGGCCAAACCCGTCGCCGAGCGCCATGCCGCCGCGCGCGGCGTGTGCTACCGCAGCGAGGTTGACAAGCGCCATAAATCGGCTGCCATCATGGACGTCAACCAGCAGGCCGTCGAGCAGCTGATGCGGGCCCATGGGGCCGACGTGCTCATTCACGGACACACCCATCGACCGGGCGTGCACGAGTTCGACCTCGACGGCAGGCGGGTCAAGCGGGTCGTGCTGGGTGCCTGGCATGACGGGCCGAGCGTTCTCACCGTCGACGGCGAGCGCTGGACCCTCGAGCCGAATCCCACCCCGATCGGCGATCAGACCGAGGTGTTCACGAACAGGGGCTGAGCTCCGTGACGTCGAGCACACCTTCATTCGACCGCACCTTTGCCGAATCGCGGCGCAGCGCCTCCACGCGGTCGAGATAGCTCGCCGTGACATCGCCGGTGACGTACTCGCCGTTGAAACAGGAGCTGTCGAACTCGATGATCTGGGGATTGCCCTCGCGAACGGCGTCGATCAGATCGTCGAGCTTCTGATAGATCAAACGATCGGCGCCGATCTCGTCGCACACCTGAGCCGTGTCCCGGCCGTTGGCGACAAGCTCCTGCGCTGCCGGCATATCGATACCGTAGACGTTCGGGTACCGCACGGGCGGTGCCGCCGAAGCGAAGTACACCTTGCGCGCTCCCGCGTCGCGGGCCATCTGGATGATCTGCCGCGAGGTGGTGCCACGGACAATGGAGTCGTCGACCAACAGAACGTTCTTGTTGCGAAACTCGAGATCGATCGCGTTGAGCTTGTGGCGCACGGAGCGGCGGCGCTCCGCCTGTCCGGGCATGATGAAGGTGCGGCCGATGTAGCGGTTCTTGATGAATCCCTCTCTGTATTTGACCCCGATCTCGTTGGCCATCTGCAGGGCCGCCGTTCGGCTCGTGTCGGGGACGGGAATAACAACGTCGATGTCGTGATGCGGCCACTCGCGGAGCAATTGGCGGCCGAGCTTCTCGCCCATGCGCAGCCGGCTCTTGTACACGTAGATGTTGTCGAGGACCGAGTCCGGTCGCGCCAGATAGACGAACTCGAATATGCAGGGCGCGGGCCGTGCGCCGTCGGCGCACTGCAGGGCGTGCACCTCTCCGTGCAGGTCCACGAACATCGCCTCGCCCGGCCGGACATCTCGTTCGCGCTCGAAGCCGAGCACGTCCAGCGCAACGCTCTCCGATGCAAACATGTGCTCGGCGCCCCTCGGGGTCTCGCGTCGGCCGTAGACCAACGGGCGGATTCCGTAGGGATCGCGAAAAGCCAGCAGGCCAAAGCCGTTGATCATGGCAACGACGGCATAGGCGCCGCGGCAGCGTCGGTGAACTCGTCGCACCGCGGCGAAGACATCCTTCGCTGTCAGCCGCAGCCGGTGGCCGTCAAGAACGGCGTGCAGCTCGTGCGCCAGGACGTTCAGCAGAATCTCGGAATCGGACGACGTATTGATCTGACGCAAGTCGTCCCGGAACAGTGCTTCGCCCAGAGCGCCCGCGTTGACGAGATTGCCGTTGTGGGCCAGTGCCACTCCGAACGGCGAGTTGACGTAGAACGGCTGGGCCTCGGCCTTCGAGTCCGAGCCCGCCGTGGGATAGCGGACGTGACCGATACCCATGTTGCCGCGCAGCTCCAGCATGTGGCGGGTGTGAAATACGTCCCTGACCAGGCCGTTGTCCTTGCGCAGGTAAACACGCGTCCCGTCGCTGGTGATGATGCCCGCGGCATCCTGGCCGCGGTGCTGCACCACGGTCAGCCCCTCGTAAATCGCCTCATTGACCGGGCCCCTGCCCAGTATTCCTACCACACCGCACATAGGCTCGAACCTCGTGGTCGATGAAGTAAACGCGTACGGGTACTACGCCGGGAGCCGGTTCGAGAGTCTAGCCCGCGCGGGGGAACGAGTCGATGCACTTCCGATCAACCCTTGCCGAGCCGCTGTCCCACGTCGCGCGGCAGCACGTCGACCAGCAGCGCCACCACAGGCTCGAACTGGTCGACCAGAATGGACTGCTTCCACCAGGCCTGCTCCGGCAAGGCCGTCAGCCTGCCGAAGGTCAGCAGGAGTGCGACGATCACGACGCCGCGCAGCAGGCCGAAGGCAGCACCCAGTGTCCGATCGGTGCGCGTGATGCCCGTGGCCGCGAACATCTTGTGCAGCAGGTAGCTCGCCAGCGAGGCAACCAGCAGCGTCCCGAGGAACAGCCCGGAGAAGGCGGCCAGTGTCCGCAGTACGGGTGTCTCGATGTGCGGCTCGAGGTAAAGGCCAGCGGCGGGCGTGTAGCTGAAGGCGACCCAGAATGCGAGGATCCACGACAGCAGCGACAGCACCTCGCGGATGAACCCGCGCCACAGCCCGATTGCGATCGACAGCACGATGACGACGATGATGATGATATCGAACACGGCCATGGGGCCGGCTGTCACACGCTCGCTCGAATTACTGAGGGTAGGTTGCGATGAAGCCCTTCTCGCCCACCGATGCCTCGATGTCTGAGCGCACTCGCGCTGCGCTCACGCGGTCCTCGAACGGACCCACCCAGACCCGCGTCGCATTACCGCTGTCGGTTTTGATCTCGTTCGCTCTAGCGTCAAAGCCGGCATCCCGCAGCAACACGAGCAACCGATCGGCGTTCTCCATCTTCGAGAAAACGCCCACCTGCACCATCCAGCCCCGCTCGATCGCCGGTTCATCCGAGGTGCTCGCCGCCGCCGCGCGATCCGTCGGCGGCGACGCTGCGGTCGCCGCGGCCGGCGCGTCGTCAACCCGCGGGCTCGGGATCGCCGCGGACGGCTGAGGCACGACCTCCGTCGCCGTCGCGACCTTCGCCGGTGTCGACCCTGACGGCGACCGCGGTGTTGCCTTCACCGGGTCCTCGTGGACTGTGGTGGTCTTGCCGAGGGGCTGGACCCGGGAAACGAAAACGCTGGGCGTATCGACGTCGGGGCGCCCGACGGAATGCCGCACCGCTTCCTCTCCGTCGGACGAGCCGTCGAGCACTGCCGGCAACACGAGCACGGCCAGCGCAACCAGTATCAGCGCGCCCGCCACGCGATGCTTGAGCTCGAACTGCGGGGCGTCGAGCGCCGCTGAGGTCGTCGTCATTGCCATCCGTGCAGATTCAAACGCGGGAGTATATCACCTACGGTGTGGAACGACCCAAACACCACCAGACGACCCCGAGCACCGGCGCGCACCAGGCCGGCCTCGTACGCCGCGCCGATCGTCTCGTGCGCGGTGACCAAGGCGTCCGGACCGACGCCGGCACGCACCCAGCTCGCCATCTGCGGCGCCGAGCAGCCGCGGTCAATCGCCAGACCAGCGACCTCCCAGGCATCTATGCACGGCCGCAGCTCGCGTGCCAGCTCCGCTACCGGCTTGTCGGCGAGCGCCGCGAAGACCGCCACGGTGCGATCGTAACGCGGTTGCGCCTGCAGGAAGCGCCGCAGCGCCGACACGGCATCGAGGTTGTGGGAGACGTCGAGCACGTGCAGCGGCGAACCCGGTATCACCTGCAACCGTCCGGACAGGCGGACCGTCGAGAGCCCCTCGCGAAGCGCCGGTTCGGCGACCGGCAGTCGCGGCTGCAACGCCGCGACCAGCGCCAGGACACCGGCGGCATTGTCAATCTGGCGATCGCCGTTGATCGCAGGCGGCGGCAGACTACGGTAAGACAGGCGCGGGCCGCCCCGGCCAGGCGCCAGCCACCAGTGCCAACCTTGCCCCGTACGTCTCGGACCGAAATCGCGCCCGGCAAGCCACAGCGTGCTGCCGATGCGCGCCGCTTCCTCGATGACGCTGGCAGGCGCATCGGTGTCGGCACAGACGGCCGGGCGTCCGGTGCGGAATATACCTGCCTTTTCACGGCCAATCGCCTCCCGTGTGCGGCCCAGCCACTGCACGTGATCGATACCAACGGACGTCACGAGCGCACCGTCGGCGTCGATCACGTTCACGGCGTCCTTGCGCCCCCCCAAACCGACTTCGAGAACAGCAACGTCAATCCCCCGCTCTGCGAAAACGACGAACGCTGCCAGCGTCCCGAACTCAAAATAGGTCAGCGGGATGCCCCGACGGCACGCTTCGACGCGCCGGAAGGCGCCGCACAGCTCGGCGTCTTCAGCGGCTTCGCCGTCGATGCGAACTCGTTCGTTGTAGCGCACGAGATGTGGCGAGGTGTAGGTGCCGACTCGGTAGCCAGCGGCGGCGTAGACGGCGCCAAGCAGCGCGGCGCTCGAGCCCTTGCCGTTGGTGCCGGCAACGCTGACGGCCGCCCAAGGCAACGGGCCGAGCCCCATCTGTTCGAAAACCGTCCGCACCCGCTGCAGCGTCAGATCGATGCTGCGGCTATGCAAGGACTGGATGTGGCCGAGCCAGCGCTCGAGGGACCAGGTGCTCAATATAGTCGGCGGGGCATTGTGACATCGCGCCACGGGAGCAAGCTCCACCCGTACGGGACGACGACCTTGCGCGGCAAGGGGCCTGTCAGCGCCGCGTCAGGGTGCCGAGCAGCGCGTGCACGCTGTCCCGGATCTCGCGGCGATCGACGATCATGTCCACGGCGCCGTGCTCGAGCAAGAACTCCGCGCGCTGGAAGCCTTCAGGGAGCTTCTCGCGAACGGTCTGTTCGATCACGCGCGGACCGGCAAATCCCACCAGTGCGTTGGGCTCGGCAATGATGACGTCGCCCAGCATGGCGATACTCGCCGAGACGCCGCCCATTGTCGGGTCGGTCAGCACACAGACATAAGGGATCCCGCGCTTGGCAAGCCTCGCCAGCGCGGCGCTCGTCTTGCTCATCTGCATGAGCGAGAACAGCGACTCCTGCATTCGGGCACCGCCGCTCGCCGCAAAGCACACCAGCGGGATCGACTGCTCGATGCATCGTTCGACACCGCGCACGAAGCGCTCGCCAACGACAGACCCCATGGAACCGCCCATGAACTCGAACTCGAACGCCGCCGCCACGACTGCCAGACCCGTCACCGTTCCCTGGCCGACGACCAGCGCGTCGGACTCACCGGTGCGCTTCTGCGCCTCGGCCAGCCGGTCACGATAGCGTTTGGTATCCTTGAACTTGAGCATGTCGACGGGGGTGATCTGCGCGCCGATCTCGTTGTATCGCCCCTCGTCGAAAAACGCACGCAGCCGGGTGCGCGCATCGATGCGCATATGGTGGGAGCACTTGGGGCAAACCTCGAGATTTCGCTCGAGCTCGGCTCGATACAGCACGGCAGCGCACCTCGGGCACTTGCTCCACAGCCCCTCCGGCACCCCTCGTTTAGCGGCGCGAGCCTCGGCCTTGATCTTGGGCGGAAGGAGCTTTTCGAGCCAGGTCATCGATCGCCTAGACCACGCTGGCCGCGCGCTGCGCGGTGTTGCGCCGCGCATCGCTCGTCTGCACGGCAGCCATGAATCGGCGCATCTTGACGGCGTCCTTGATTCCGCCACGACGCTCGACACCGCTGCTGACATCGACCGCGAAGGGCGCCACGGCCGCCAGCGCGTCTCCGACGTTGTCGGCGGTGAGACCGCCGGCGAGAATAATAGGCACCCCGAGCGTTTTGGGCACGCGGTCCCACGCGAACGACTCTCCCGTCCCGCCGGTCACATTCGGCACGTACGTGTCCAGCAGCAGCGCGGCGCTCCCCGCAAAACGCCGCGCCTCGGCAGGAAGCGAAATTCCCTCGCGCATCCGGATTGCCTTGACGAACGGCAGCGGGCAGCGTCGACAGCGCGCCGGCGATTCGTCGCCGTGGAACTGCACGACGTCGAGCCGCACGCTGTCAAGCACTCGATTCAACTCGTCGTCATCGGGATCCACGAAGACGCCGACAACGCTCACGAAAGGCGGCAGCGCAGCCACCACCGCCTGCGCCTGCCGAAGCCCCACGTTGCGCACGCTGGGCGCATGGAAAACGAGGCCGACAGCATCGGCACCGGCGTCCGCCGCCGCGTACGCATCCTCGACACGCGTGATGCCGCAGAACTTGATTCGGGTTCGGAGCACTTGAGCTATATCGCGCAACGGCCGCGTCGTACTCTACAAGACATTCGCTGGACGCGGAAGCGTCACCAGTAGCGGCAGGGGGGCGGCGCCGGCGGCAGGCTGAAGTCCGCCGCATAGTCGACCCGGGTCAGATACAGGCCTTCGGCAGGGGCGGTCACGCCGCCGCGCTGGCGTTCGCGGCTCTCGAGCACCTCGCGCGCCCAGCCAGGATCGGCTTCGCCGGCCCCGACAGCGCACAGCACGCCGACGAGATTGCGCACCATGTGGTGCAGGAAGGCGTTGGCTTGGGCATCGATCCACACCCACTGGCCGCGGCGATGCACCGTCAGCGTACGCAGCTCGCGCACCGCAGAGGCCGACTGACAGCTGCTGGCGCGAAACGCACTGAAGTCGTGCCGCCCGATCAGATAGCGCGCGGCACGACGCATACGCCGCGTGTCCAGCAGACGATAGTCCCACCCCACGCGCCCCGCCAGGTACGTCGGGCGCACGGCGCGGTTGAGTATCACGTAACGGTAGCAGCGACCCGTTGCCGAGAAGCGGGCGTGAAAGTGCCCGGGCACGGGCACCACCCACTGCAGCGCGACCCCCTCGGGCAGCTGCGTGTTGGCGCCCCGCAGCCACGAGTGCAGCGAGCGCTTGCTGTGCGTGTCGAAATGGATGACCTGAGCGCCGGCGTGCACGCCCGAGTCGGTGCGGCCAGCCGCCGACGCTGTCACGGGCTCGTCCGCGATGCGCGACAGCGCGCGCTCGACCGTCTCCTGAACGGTGATCGCGTTGGCCTGCTTCTGCCAGCCGCAGAAGCGAGAGCCGTCGTACTCCAGACACGCCGCCAATCGCAAAACACCTCCTCGCAAGACCTGAACGCCGGACGCCACCGCATCTGCGCCCCACGCAGCCTTATGCGGAGCCCGCGCATGGGGTCCAGCGCCCGGCATTCGCTATAATCGGCACCCACGCCTTACCAACCAAGGAGCCGACCCGAGTGGCCAGCATCAGCAAACCCGACGCCCCGGTCGAATCTTATCGCGCCGGCCCCGACGACGCGGGACATTTCGGCATCTACGGCGGTCGCTTCGTCGCCGAGACCCTCATGCCCCTCATCCTCGAGGTCGAACACGCCTACGAGAAGGCTCGACAGGACGCCGCCTTCGCCGAGGAGTTCGACTACTACGCCAGACACTACATCGGCCGCCCGAGTCCGCTGTATCTGGCACAGCGACTTACCGAGCAGTGCGGGGGCGCTCGAATCTACTTCAAGCGCGACGAGCTCAATCACACCGGTGCCCACAAGATCAACAACACCCTGGGACAGATTCTGCTCGCGCGGCGCATGGGCAAGAAGCGCATCATCGCCGAGACGGGCGCCGGTCAACACGGTGTGGCCACCGCGACGGTCTGCGCTCTGTTCGACCTGCCCTGCGTCGTCTACATGGGCGAGACCGACATCGCCCGTCAGTCGCCGAACGTCTTTCGCATGAAGCTGCTCGGTGCCGAGATCGTGCCCGTCCGTTCCGGGACGGCAACGCTCAAGGACGCCATGAACGAAGCGCTGCGCGACTGGGTCGCCAACGTCGAGGACACGTTCTACATCATCGGGACGGTGGCCGGTCCCCACCCGTACCCGGCCATGGTTCGCGACTTCCAGTCCGTGATCGGTCGCGAGGTCCGACAGCAGATCATGGAGGCCGAAGGGCGGTTGCCCGACACGCTGGTGGCGTGCATCGGCGGAGGCTCCAACGCGATGGGTCTTTTCCATCCCTTTCTCGACGAGCACGGCGTCGAGATCATCGGTGTCGAAGCGGCCGGTCGCGGCCTCGATTCCGGCGCTCACGCCGCGTCACTGAGCGGCGGACAGCCCGGTGTACTGCACGGCAATCGGACGTATCTGCTGCAGAACGATGACGGCCAGATCCTTGACGCCCACTCCATCTCGGCAGGCCTCGACTATCCCGGCATCGGGCCCGAGCACGCCTGGCTGCACGACACCGGGCGCGCCAAGTACGTAGCCGTCACGGACGACGAGGCGCTGGAGGCGTTCCAGGCATGCTGCCGCGTGGAGGGCATCATACCGGCGCTGGAGCCGGCACACGCCCTGGCGCACGTGATGCGACTGGCGCCGACTCGGTCCGCCGATGACATCATCGTCATGAACATGTGCGGCCGTGGCGACAAGGATGTCTTCACGGTTGCCGAGGCGTTGGGGGTGGCGCTGTGAGCGCAGCGCCCATTGCGTCGGCGGACACCAGGCTGACGCGCCGGTTTCAGGCGCTGCGCGCCGAGCGACGGGGTGGTCTGATAACGTTCACGACGGCGGGCGATCCCGATTTCGAGACCTCGCTCGCCCTCGTGCGCGGCCTGCCGTCCGCCGGTGCTGATGTCATCGAAATCGGTATGCCGTTCTCCGACCCCATGGCAGACGGGCCCGCCATTCAAGCGTCGAGTCAGCGGGCGCTCGGCGCCGGCATGACGCTGCGGCGTACGCTCGAGCTCGTCAGGGGCTTCCGCGAGCACGACGAGGAGACGCCGGTCGTTCTCATGGGCTATTACAATCCGATCTACCGCTACGGCGCCGAGCGCTTCGTCGAGGATGCGCTCCGGACGGGCGTCGACGGTCTCATCGTCGTCGACCTGCCCCCCGAGGAGGACGACGAGCTGTGTCATCCAGCCTTGACCGCAGGTCTGCACTGGATCCGGCTGGCTACGCCCACCACCGACGAGCAGCGCCTGCCCACGGTGCTGTCCAACACCAGCGGCTTCGTCTACTACGTCTCCGTAATGGGTATCACGGGCACACGTTCGGCCAGCCTCGAGGCCGTCGAGGCGGCGATCGGTCGGCTGCGCCGCTACACCGATCTGCCCATCGCGGTAGGTTTCGGCATCAAGACGCCCGAGCAGGCCCGGGACGTTGCCGCCATCGCAGACGCTGCCGTCGTCGGATCGGCACTGGTGGACAAGATCAAAGAGCAGATTGGCGCCAACGGCAACGCCGGCGCCAATCTGGTGTCCACTGCCCTCGATTTCGTAGCGCGACTCGCGGCAGGCATCCGCGGCCGCTGAGCGCTAGCTCGCTAGCTGAGCGGCCAGCTCCGCGGCCTGTTGCCGCTGACCGTCGTTGCCGTCGCGCAACACCTCGTCGAGGATGTTGCGCGCCCCCGACTTGTCACCCATATCGAGGTAGGCTTTGGCCAGGTCGAGCTTGGTGGCGGCCTCGTCCCACGTGGGTGCGGTCTCGGGCTGATTGCCACCGGCGCCGCTGTCGTCGTCGCCCAGATCTCCGAAAAGCTCGTCATCGGTGAGCTCCAGCGGCTCGACGTCCACCGCCGCGATGCTGTCCTCCTCCAAGACGGCCGCCACGGTTGGCTCGTCCTGCACGGCTAACTCGCCCTCCTGATCCGCCTCGATGACTGCCTCCGCCTCAGGGGCATCCTCGAACGCCAGATCCAGCTCCAAGAGCTCGCTGTCCTCCTGATCCGCTCGGTCGGCGTCACCCGCACTGCCGGCAGCTTCGGCGCGCTCCTCGTCGCCCTCGAAATCGAAGCCCTGGAGATCCGCGAAGCCCTCGATGCTCTCCAGCGAGTCGAGCGATTCCCCTCCGGCATCGCTGCCCGCCTCCTGGCCGCCGTCCTCGCCTTGGGCGTCAGCGACGTCAGCCGGCTCGGCGCTCATCTCCGCCGCCTCGCCGCGATCGCGTCGCTTTATCTCATCGAAGTCGGGGAACTGCGCTCTGTCAGGCTCGGGGAACGGCTCCAGCGCCACGGGCTCGGCCGAATCGCTCTCCGCCTCACCGGAGGCGAACGCGTCATCGTCGGACAGCGTCGACGAGTGCATCGGATCGGGGAACGGATTGTCCCGCGGATCGAGGCTGCCCGTGGGCAGCATGGAGTCGGCTTCGTCGGCCTCGTCGACCGCACCGGCCGCTACGCCCACCGCACCCGCCGCAACCGCGGCGCCAGCCGCTGCGTCGGCCGGCACGCTCTTGAACAGCGGGTTTTGCGGGCTCAGCTTGCGACCCATGGCGGCAACGCGCGCCCACGCCGCCGACGTTTGCTCGCCCTGCGCAGGGTAGAGCTCTTCGGCCAGCATTTCGAACGCATTGACGTCGTTACGCTTGTGATAGATCTCGAGCAATTTGACCTTGAGCTCCTCACGCGACGCGTCGCGGGCAATGGCTTCCTTGAGAACCTCCTCGGCCTGCTCGTCGCGCCCGTAGGCGATGTACACCTCGGCCTCCGCCAAGGGGTCCACCTCGTCAGCCTGCATCGTGCCCATACCGGGCACGCCGAAGTCGCTCAGGAACGATGTATCGGTAGCGCTGGTCGCCGTGTTGTCGGTGCTGCTGCTCTGTACGCTCAAGGCGCTGCCGGAGAGGATGCTCTCCTCGAACTGCGCCATGGAGCGCCGTCGTCGGACGAACAGCAGGGCGCCCGTGGCCGCCACGGCGACACCCAGCACACCGAGCACGATCAGCTGCCAGTTGAAGGCGGCATTATCGAGCCAGCGTTTCCACCAGTCCTGTGCACTGGACTGGCGAATCCGTCGCGGCGTGCCCGCGGCTGCCGCCTCCTCGCTGGCGGTCGCCGGCGCCTCTGTCTGGGCAACCTCGGCTTCGGCCACCGTAGCGGCTTGCGGTGCAGCAGGCTCGGCGTCTACGGCACGGTCTGCTGCCTGTGCCACGCGCTGCGCGGCGGCCTGCTGTGCGAGCGCAAGATTCTGGCTCTCGATCTCGAGCAACTCCGTGGTCTTGCGCACCTGCTCTTCGAGCAACCGCACCTGCTCACGCAGCTCGCGGTTCTCGAGATCACGCGAAAGCAGCGACTCCTCGAGGGTCGCCAACTTGGCCTCGAGCCGGCGCATATCGGCGTCCACCGACGCCGCCGACGTCTCCTCACCCTCGGCCGCCGGCGCCTGACCGGCTTCGGCCTGCTCGGCAACGCCTTCGCTCGCTGCCGTGGCTTCACCCTGCTGCGTGTCGAGCGTGGCGCGCACGATACGCAGCAGGTCCTGCTCGAGTTCGGCCGCGGGCTGCTCAGCATCGGCAGCTTCCGCGACGACCGTCGGCTGCTCCGCCGGCGCCTCGGCGGTCGCCGCTTCGCCCGCGTCAACGGCCATCGGCGCCCCCTCGGACGCGGGCTCGCCGGCCTGTTCCGCACCTGCCTCGGCCGCCGCCTCCTCGGTGCTCGCCGCTGATGCGGCGGGCGCGGCGGGCGCGGCGGGCTCGGCGTCCACCGCCGGCTCGGTCGGCGCTACGGTCGCCTCGGGCGGCTCCGCTGTCGCCTCTACTTTCGCCACCTGCGTGACGCCGGCCGCACGCGCGCGGAAACTCTCCCAATCGGCCAGCTGGGCCTGATACTCGCGGACCGCTGACTGCCGGCTGAGCGACTCGATCTCGGCCGCCGCCGGCACCCGCAGAATCTGTCCCGTCTTCAGGCGGTTCAAATTACCATCGATGAACGCATCGGGATTTGCATTCAACATGGCGATCATAAGCTGATAGATGTTGGCGCCCGGAGGCAGCTGCACTTTCTCGGCGATGCTCCAGAGGGTGTCGCCGCGGCGGGTCGCCTCGAGGTCATAGCCACCAACGAACGACGTGGGTGCCGCTGCGGCAGGTGGCACCGGCTCTTCGGCCACCTCGCTGGGCGTCGTTGGCGCGGCAACCTCCGGCGCCGCCGCTATCGCGTCCGGCGCAGACGTCACGACGTCCGCGGTGGTAGCGACCCCGCTCGGCACCTTTGGCGAGCTGATCGCACCGGCATCACCCTGCGCGTACAGCGGCGGATCGAGCAAGGCGGTGTACTCGCGCATCACGCGCCCGCCCGCCCACTCGACGGCAATGAGGAAATGCAGGAACGGCTCGACCATGGGTTGTGTGGAGGAGACTTTGACGACGGGCGAACCATCCGTCGCGGTCGTCACCTCGAACTCCAAGACGTCGAGATGCCCGGGACGATCGACACCAGCGCGCTGGAAGTCCGAACGCGAGCCCAGCGCAGCCTCGACGTCGCGGACATCCGCATCGCCGACCGCCGTCAGCGCAATCTCGGCCTGCAAAGGCTCATCCAGGGCCGACGAGACCGTGAGCTTGCCGAGCCCGAGAGCGTTTGCCGCCGTCGGCAAACCAGCCAACACGGCGTACGCCACGGCGCGCCTCAATAGGTAGGTTCGGCTTTTCTCCACGCCTTCTTCTCCCGGTCGTCTACTGGAAAAATGCTTTGACCGCAGACAGTTAGGTATCTAACTTATCCAGCGGCCTTACAAACGGCTATTAAATTCTTAGCCCATCTGTGATCTTTAATCAAATTCTCGGCGATCTGGATGCTATTGAGCGCCGCACCCTTGCGCAGGTTGTCCGCGACGACCCACATATCGAGGCCGCGCTCGTGCGAGATGTCCTCGCGAATGCGCCCCACGAAAACGTCGTCATGGTGCGCTGCGTTGGTCGCCGCCGTCGGGTAGCCTCCGGGCATCCGCTCGTCGATGACGGTCACGCCGGGCGCGCTGCCGAGCAGCTCCCGCGCCCGTTCCGCGGAGATCTTGCGGCGGGTCTCGATGTGAACGGCCTCGGAGTGCCCGTCGAAGACCGGCACACGGACGGTCGTGGCGTTGACGCCGATCGTCTCGTCCTCGAGGATCTTGCGCGTCTCCCACACCATCTTCATCTCTTCGCGCGTGTACCCGTTGTCCTGGAAGACGTCGATCTGCGGCACGGCGTTGAAAGCGATCTGCCGGGGCACCACCTCGCAGCTGATCGGCTTGCCCTGGAGCAGCGCCGCCGTCTGCCGGGCCAACTCGTCGACAGCGCGGCGCCCCGCGCCGGAGACGGCCTGATAGGTGCACACGTTGATGCGCTCTATCCCAACCTCGTCGTATATCGGCTTGAGTGCGACCACCATCTGAATGGTCGAGCAGTTCGGGTTGGCAATGATGCCGCTGTGCTGACTGATCGCGTGCGGATTGACCTCCGGCACCACCAGCGGGATATCCGGGTCGTAGCGGAACTGCGAGGTGTTGTCGATGACCACGCAGCCGGCCGCCGCCGCCCGCGGCGCGTACTCCCGGGACACGGCCGCGCCGGCCGAGAACAGCCCGATCTGCGCTTTGGAGAAGTCGAAGTGAGCGAGATCTCCCACTTCCAGCTCGCCGTCGCCGAAGCGCACGCGCCGCCCGAGCGAGCGCGCGCTGGCCAAGGCGTAGACCGTCCCCACCGGGAAGCCCCGCTCGTGGAGTATCGACAACAAAGCCTCGCCGACGGCGCCGGTGGCGCCGACGACGGCAACGTCAAAAGTCTGACTCATTGTATAGTTCTCACCATGGTAGACAGTAGAACCGAAGCCGCCCGGCTTCAACTGTTGGCTGCAAAGTCCAGACGACCGCAGCGCTCGCGCCGACCGCTGACATAGCGGCGAAGCAGCGCCGCTCCCACCAGCAACGACCGCCGGGTTGCAACCGGCAGCGTCCGGCGCGCGCTATCGCTCGGCGGCGCGCAGCGCCGCGACGACGGCGTCGCCCATGGCGCTGGTCCCCACCACGGTGCTGCCCGCTCCCGCAATGTCGGGCGTGCGCAGACCCTTCGCGAGCACCGCCGCAACCGCCCGCTCGAGGCGCTCCGCATGCCGCAGCTCGTCGAGCGAGTAGCGCAGCATCATCGCCACCGACAGCACCGTCGCCAGCGGGTTTGCTTTGTCGGCACCGGCGATATCCGGCGCCGATCCGTGTATCGGCTCGTACAGCCCCTTGCCGTGCGCGTCGAGCGACGCAGACGGAAGCATCCCGATCGAGCCGGTGAGCATCGACGCTTCATCCGAGAGAATGTCGCCGAACATGTTGGTCGTGAGCACCACGTCGAACTGGGTCGGCGAACGCACGAGCTGCATCGCCGCGTTGTCGATGTACATGTGGCTCAGCGTGATGTCCGGATAGGCCCTGCCGACCGTCGTGACCACCTCGCGCCACAGCTCCGAAACCTCGAGCACGTTGGCCTTGTCCACCGAGCAGACCCGGCGCCGCCGATGCCCCGCTACCTTGAACGCGGCATGTGCGATCCGCTCGATCTCGGACTCGCGGTAGACCATCGTATTGAACGCCCGCCGCTCGCCGGTGTCCAGCGTCTGCACACCGCGCGGCTCGCCGAAGTAGATGCCGCTGGTGAGCTCGCGGACGATCATGATATCGAGACCGGCCACGACCGCCGGCCTGAGCGTCGAGGCGTCAGCCAGCTCCGGGAATAGCAGCGCCGGTCTCAGATTCGCGAACAGATCCAGCTCCGCGCGCAGGCGCAGCAGCGCCCGTTCCGGGCGCAGCTCGCGAGGGGCCTCGTCCCAGCGCGGACCGCCGACGGCACCGAGCAGCAGCGCGTCGGCGCTGCGCGCCAGCGCCAGTGTTTGCGGCGGAAGCGGGTCGCCGTGCGTGTCGTAGGCGACGCCGCCGACGTCCGCATCGTGACAATCGGCGTCGAGCCCGAAATCGGCGCGCAGGCAGTCGATCGCCTTGACCGCCTGGGCAACGACCTCGGGACCGATGCCGTCGCCGGGAAGCACTGCAATCGTCTTGGTCATCGTGCTGCGGATATGCGTGAGCGGGAGCACCCGCACCATGGAGCACTCGCCGCGTTCGGCTCGACACGGCGTCACCCGGAAACAGGGATGCGCCACGCGTGCGAGAGCGTTGCGAAACGTCGCGATATTAACATGTCCCCGCCTTGCGAACAGCGAGCGAACCGAAATTGACAGCGCTCGGAATCTAGTCCAGAGTGCCCCTTCGAAGAGCTGCACTGGCCGAACGCCCCGAGGCGTCCTTTTCAGGTAGATCCGGTGACCGTCTTTCGACTGATCGAGATCGCGAGCAATGCCCGCCACCACGTTTCGAGAGATGATGCTCAGCCTGTGCGAACGCGTCGGTTCGCATCATCTGCCCGTGCGAGCGGACGCCTGCGAGATCCACGACTTCCTCGATCAGGACGCGGTGCATCATGATCTGGTGAAGCGCCTGGTGCGCGACGTCTACCGCGCGAACCGCTGCAGCCACCTCGACGCATCCGTGACGCTCACCACCACTTTCACCGCTCTCGGCCTCATCCGCGGGGACGTCATCCGATCGGGCCGCTGCGACGTCGACCAGCTCGGGTTGCTCGAGGAGATCGGCGCTCAGGTCGCTGAACTGCTCGCACCGAGCGAGCCGCCGGCGCCTGCCGCGACGGAGCCCGCCCACGGCGCCGGCGTGCGCCCAATGCGCTAGTCCGGCTCAGCGACCTCGCCCGGCACCGCCGGACACGGTGACGTCACGTCGCTGTTCTGCGCACGCTGGCGCAGCGCGTGATCCATCAAAACGATGGCCAGCATCGCCTCCGCGATGGGCGTCGCACGCACGCCCACGCACGGGTCGTGGCGGCCCGTCGTGACAACCTCGACGGCAGCGCCGTCGACATCGATTGAACGACCGGGAACGCGAATGCTCGACGCCGGCTTGAGTGCGATACTCACGACGATGTGTTGACCGGTGGAGATGCCGCCCAGCACGCCGCCGGCGTTGTTGCTGAGGAACCCCGCGCGGGTCATCTCGTCGCGATGCTCTGAGCCACGCTGCTCGACGCTGGCAAAGCCGGCGCCGATCTCGACGCCCTTGACCGCGTTAATACCCATCATGGCGTGGGCGATATCCGCATCGAGTCGGTCGAAGACGGGCTCGCCAAGCCCTAGCGGCACGCCGCTGGCAACCACGTTGACCCGCGCGCCGACGGAGTCGCCGTCACGCCGCAGCTGCTCGATGAGGGCCTCCATGGCGGACAGCTGCGCAGCATCGGGACAGAAGAAGGGATTGCGCTCCACCTCGTCCCAATCCACCGTCTCCGCCCGTATGGGTCCGAGCTGGGCCAGATAGCCGCGGACGATCGTGCCGTAGCGCTGCTGCAGATACTTCTTGGCGATAGCGCCCGCGGCGACGCGCACCGCCGTCTCCCGCGCTGAAGCGCGGCCACCTCCACGGTAGTCCCGACGGCCGTATTTCTGCAGATAGACATAGTCGGCGTGTCCGGGCCGGAAGCGATCCTTGATGCTGGCATAGTCCTGTGGACGCTGATCCTCGTTGCGGATCAGCAATCCGATAGGCGTACCTGTCGTGAGGCCCTCGAACACCCCGGACAGGATCTCGACCCGATCGCTCTCCCGGCGCTGGGTGGTGAAGCGCGAGCTTCCCGGACGGCGGCGATCGAGATCCGGCTGTATGTCCTGCTCGCCGAGCGGCAGTCCCGGGGGACAGCCGTCGACGATGCAGCCGATCGCGGGCCCGTGGCTCTCACCGAACGTCGTGACGGTGAACAACCGACCGATCGAGTTGCCCGACATCGAGAGCCTACCCCGAGAGAGCCGCGCGGTCGGTGCGGTGGATGACCCCGCCCGGCGGGCAACGCCTCACGACGTCGGCACGCTCGTCGTCGACATGCTCCGCGTCGCCGGTCGCCGGTTCGTCGGGCTCGCAGAACATCTTATTGCGCAGCGCAGTTGGATCCATGCGATCGCTGACGTGGTACATGAGCCGCTCCTGACCCCCAGCGCGGCTAGGTCCTGGGCAGGGTGACGCCGACCTGCCCCTGGTATTTGCCGCGACGGTCCTTGTACGACACCTCGCAGGGATCGTCCGCCTCGAAGAAGATGACCTGAGCCACCCCTTCGTTGGCGTAGACCTTGGCCGGCAGCGGCGTCGTGTTGGAGAACTCGAGCGTCGCGTAGCCTTCCCACTCGGGCTCGAACGGTGTGACGTTGACGATGATGCCGCAGCGCGCGTAGGTCGATTTGCCGAGACAGATCGTCAGCACCTTGCGGGGAATGCGGAAGAACTCCACCGTACGCGCGAGGGCGAACGAGTTCGGCGGAATGATGCATACCTCGGCTTCGACGTCCACGAAGCTGTCAGCGTCGAAGTTCTTCGGGTCGACGACCGCGGCGTTGATGTTGGTGAAGATCTTGAACTCGTTCGAGCAGCGGATGTCGTAACCGTAGCTCGAGGTGCCGTACGAGACGACACGCGCCCCGTCGACTTCGCTGACCTGATCGGGCTCAAAAGGCTCGATCATGCCCGCGTCGAGTGCCATGCGCCGAATCCAGGCGTCGGACTTGATTGTCATGGGCTCTCCCGAGCGGCACGCCACACCGGCGCGGCGCTGCCTACTCGCCTCTCGCTCACGTGCTTTGAATCACGATCGAGGGGAACTTGTCGCTGTAGTCTTTCGTGCGGGTCGACAGCTTGGCCGCCATGCGCCGCGCGATGCGCCGGTAGCCCGCGGCGATCTGCCCGTCGGGGTCTGCCACCACGGTCGGCTTGCCGGAATCGGCGTCCTCGCGGATACGCCGGTCGAGAGGCACGTCACCGAGATGCTCGATGCCGTACTCCTCAGCCATACGCTTGCCGCCGCCTTCGCCGAAGATATGCTCCTCGTACCCGCACTGACCGCAGATGTGAGTGCTCATGTTCTCGATCACCCCCAGCACCGGGATCTCGACCTTCTCGAACATCTTGTATGCCTTGCGCGCATCGAGCAGGGCGATGTCCTGCGGCGTGGTGACGATCACCGCGCCGGTCACCGGAACGCGCTGCGCGAGGGTGAGCTGCGTGTCGCCCGTCCCCGGCGGCAGGTCGATCACCAGGTAGTCGAGGTCGTTCCAGCGGGTATCCTTGAGCAACTGCTCGAGGGCCTGGGTGACCATGGGGCCCCGCCATATCATCGGCGTCTCCTCATCGATCAGAAAGCCGATGGACATGGCCTGCAGGCCATAGCTGTGTATGGGCTCCATGCTCTTGCCGTCGCGCGACTCGGGTCGGGCGCTCACTCCGAGCATGCGCGGCTGGCTCGGGCCGTAGATGTCGGCGTCGAGAACACCCACCGACGCCCCTTCGGCCGACAGAGCCAGGGCCAGATTGACCGACACCGTCGATTTTCCGACCCCGCCTTTCCCCGAAGCGACCGCGATCATGTTCTTCACCCCGGCGAGCGGCTTGACACCCTTCTGCACCGTATGCGAGGCAATCTGGGTGTCGATATCGACGTCGACCTGCTGCACGCCCCCGATCGCCGCCACGCGCGACTTCAGCAGCGCCGAATACTCGGCAACCCAGCTCCGTGCCGGGTAGCCGAGCGTGATGGCCACGCGCACGCGGCCGTCGTCGATCTCGATCGCCCGAACGGACTTGGTGGAGACCGGGTCACGGTCCGTGTTGGGATCGACGACATCACGCAATACAGTCTCGACATCGGCCCTCGATACATTCGCCATCTGCTCTGCTCACCTGCTCCGAATTGCACTGCGAAAGGACACACCCGGCGGGGTGTCCAATGCTACCACTGTCGACGAGAGCCTGTCATGGTCCGACAGCGGCAGAGGACACTCGCCCCACGCTGCAAGTACAATTGACGGGGAAGGATCCCGAACCGAAACGACACCGGCTCCCCACACCGTCGACAGAGCACCCGAGCCCTCGATGAGCGATTCCCGACGACGAATCCTGGTCACCACGGCGTTGCCCTACGCCAACGGACCGATCCACCTCGGCCACCTGGTGGGGTACATCCAGACCGACATCTGGGTGCGCTTCCAGCGCATGGGCGGCCACGAGTGCTACTACGTCTGCGCCGAGGACACGCACGGCACCCCGATCATGCTGCGCGCGCGTGCCGAAGGGATCACGCCAGAGGCGCTCATTGCGCGCATCGACAAAGAGCACCGTGCCGATTTCGCGGCTTTCGGCATCAGCTTCGACAACTACCACACCACGCACTCCGAGGAGAATCGCCTGCTGGCCGAGGGCATCTACCACGCGCTCAGCCAAAGCGGTCACATCGCACGGCGGACCATCCGCCAGGCCTACGACCCCCTCGAGAAGATGTTTCTCCCCGACAGGTTCATCCGCGGCGAGTGCCCGCGCTGCGGCTCGGCCGACCAGCACGGGGACAGCTGCGAGGTGTGCGGCGCCACCTACGCACCGACCGATCTGAAGAACGCCACCTCGGTCATCTCCGGGGCGACGCCGGTGGAGAAGGAGTCCGAGCATTTCTTCTTCAAGCTGGGCGACTTCGAGGGCATGCTGCGCGAGTGGATCAACGCCGGCCACGTCCAGGACGAGGTGCGCCACAAGCTCGAAGAATGGTTCGCCGCCGGACTCCAGGATTGGGACATCTCTCGCGACGCGCCCTACTTCGGCTTCGAGATCCCCGGCGAGCCGGGCAAGTACTTCTATGTCTGGCTCGACGCGCCGATCGGCTACATGGCGAGCTTCAGGCACTTCTGCGATCGGACCGGGGTCAGCTTCGAGGACTACTGGGACGCCGACGCCGACACCGAGCTCTACCACTTCATCGGCAAGGATATCCTCTACTTCCACACGTTGTTCTGGCCCGCGGTGCTCCATGGATCGGGTTACCGACGGCCGTCCGCCGTCTTCACACACGGGTTTCTCACCATCAATGGCCAGAAAATGTCGAAATCGCGTGGCACCTTCATCTCCGCCCGTGCCTACCGCGATCAGCTGGAGCCGGAGTACCTACGCTACTATTTTGCAGCGAAGCTCAACAACCGGGTCGAGGACATCGACCTCAACCTCGATGACTTCACCCAGCGCGTCAACGCCGACGTCATCGGCAAGCTGGTCAACATTGCCGCCCGCTGCGCCGGCTTTATCGCCAAGAACTTCGACAGCCGCCTCGGCAGCCGACTCGACGACGACGCTCTGCTCGCCCAGTTCGTCGACGCCGGCAGCACAATTGCCGCCCACTACGAGGGACGTGAATACAGCCGCGCCATGCGCGATGTGATGGCACTCGCCGACCGCGCCAACCAGTACGTCAACGATCGGCAGCCATGGCGAATCGCCAAAGAGCCCGGCCGCGAGCAGGAGCTGCACGCCGTCTGCACGCTCGGCCTGAACCTGTTCCACGTGCTGGTGGTGTACCTGGCACCGGTGCTGCCGCGCCTCGCAGAACGTGCGGCGACCTTCCTCGCTACCGAGATCACCGAATGGGGCGCGCATCGCCGGGTATTGCTCGACCAACCGATCTCGGCGTTCACGCATCTTGCCAAGCGCGTCGATCCAAAGCGGGTCACGGCGATGCTCGAGGCCTCACGCGACACGACGCCGGCCACCGACGTCGGCGCCGCGAGCGGCGCTGCCGTCGAACCGATTGCCGCCACCATCGACTACGACGCCTTCGCGAAAGTCGACCTACGTATCGCCCGCATCATAGGCGCCAAGCATGTCGAAGGCGCTGACAAGCTGCTCGAGATCGAGCTCGATCTGGGCGGGGCGCGACGCGTGGTGTTTGCCGGCATCAAGAGCGCCTACGCGCCGGATACGCTGATCGGCCGCCTCACCGTCGTGGTGGCCAACCTCGCCCCGCGCAAGATGCGTTTCGGCACCTCGCAAGGCATGGTCCTGGCAGCGGGTCCGGGCGGTCGCGAGCTGTGGCTGCTCTCTCCCGACAAAGGCGCGGAGCCGGGAATGCGCGTGCGCTAGATGGCGCCGCCCGACCATTTGCAGCCGACCGCGGCGGAGCTCGATGGCTGGCTGCCGCAGACGCAGTGCACGCGCTGCGGCTACCCGCGCTGCCGCGACTACGCCGACGCGCTCGCGCACGGCGAGGCCGACATCAACCGCTGCCCGCCCGGCGGCGTCACCACCATCGAGGCGCTCGCGCGGCTGCTCGACGTTCCCGCAAAACCGCTCGACCCGTCCTGCGGCACGCACGACGGCCGGCGGGTTGCCCGAGTCGTGGAAGCTGATTGCATCGGCTGCACGCTGTGTATCCAGGCATGCCCCGTCGACGCCATTGTCGGCGCCAGCCGGTGCATGCACACGGTCGTCGCTCAATGGTGCACCGGCTGCGAGCTCTGTATCGCACCCTGTCCCGTGGACTGTATTGAGCTCGTCCCCGCGCCCGGGACCGCCGCGCCCGGCGCCCGTTGGCCGGAGTACGCCGATGACGAGGTGGCGGCGGCACGCGCGCGCAGCGAGCGGCGCCTGCAGCGGCTCGCTGTCAAGCAGCGTCACTCGCCGCGCTCCGCCACCGCCCGGCATCCGACACCGGCGGTGCTGCGCGCGCAGATCGCAGCCGCCGTCGAGCGGGTCCGGCGTCGACGGCGCACCCGCGGGCTGTGAGCCACGCCCACGTCCCCGCGCAGCCGCACGATGACCCCCCGCAGGCGCCGCGCCCTCTTCACCCGGCTGCGTGCCAACGACCCGAGCCCGACGACCGAGCTCGAGTACCGCAACGTTTTCGAGCTGCTGGTCGCCGTCGTGCTCTCTGCGCAGAGCACCGACAAGGCCGTCAATCGGGTTACCGGCAGGCTGTTCGCGGCGGCGCCCACACCCGAGGCCATGCTGGCGCTGGGCGTTGCCGGCCTCACGCCCTACATCCGCTCGCTGGGGCTGTTCAACAGCAAAGCCAAACATCTCGTCGCGACGTGCCGCATCTTGGTCGAGCGCCACCGCGGCGAGGTGCCCCCCACGCGGGAAGCGCTCGAGGCGCTGCCTGGCGTCGGACGCAAGACCGCCAACGTCATCCTGAACACGGCCTTCGGCGAACCCACCATCGCCGTCGACACCCACATCTTCCGGGTGGCGAATCGAACCGGTCTCGCCCGAGGCCGTACGCCATTGGCCGTCGAGAAAGAGCTCGAGCGCGTGGTGCCCGCGGAGTTCAAACGCCACGCTCACCACTGGCTCATCCTTCACGGCCGCTATACGTGCACGGCACGGCGGCCGAGCTGCCGCCGCTGCGTCATTCGCAGCGTGTGCGAGTTCTTCGAAGACAAGGAGACGTCGTGAGACGCAGGATCGGTCCGCTTCAGGCAACCGCTGCCCGCATCTCGCTATAATCCCAACACAGCCCGGCGACCGTCGCTGCGCGCGAACGATGGAACCCATCCCTCGCTCAGCGGTCCCAGAGATTCCACGATGTCCTTGCCACCGCCTGCCCAGAAACACGCGATGCCGCCCGTCATTGGGGCAATCCCGACCTCCACCGCACCGCTGAACGGGGCCAGGCGGTTCCACCGCGCACTGGCCGGGCACGGCCTGTCCACGCTTACGCGGGCGCCCCTCTCACAGCTGCAGATCAATGTCGGCCGGCTGTGCAATCAGGCCTGCAACCACTGTCACGTCGACGCCGGGCCCAATCGCACCGAGATCATGAGCCGCGAGACGATGGCGCGCATCCTGGTCTGGGCGAAGCGGTATCGGGTCGCGGACGTTGACATTACCGGCGGCGCCCCGGAGCTCAATCCCGGCTTCCGCGATCTCGTCGACGGCTTTCTCGAGCAGGGCGCCGCCGTGACGTCGCGCTGCAATCTCACCGTGCTCACGGAGCCCGGGCAGCAGGATCTGGCGCAGTGGTACGCCGAGCGCGGCACCCGGCTGGTGTGCTCGCTGCCCTGTTACACACGCGAGAATGTCGACCAGCAGCGTGGTCGCGGCGTATTCGGCAAAAGCATCACTGCGCTGCAGACACTCAACCGCCACGGCTTCGGTATCGATCCGGGTCTCGCGCTCGACCTCGTCTACAATCCCGGCGGCGCCTTCTTGCCGCCGCCCCAGGCCAGCCTCGAGGCCGATTACCGAGCTCGGCTTTTCGATGACTTCGGAATCCGCTTCACGCGCCTGCTCACGCTCACCAACCTGCCGATCAACCGCTTCGCCCATTTTCTCGAGCGCACCGGCCAGCGGGACCGCTATCAGGCGCTGCTCGAAGAGAACTTCAACGCGGACACCGTACCGGCGCTAATGTGCCGGCACCTGATCAGCGTCGACTGGCGCGGCTTCGTCTACGACTGCGACTTCAACCAGATGCTGGCGCTGCCGATGGGCGCCCGGCCCGCCCGCCGTTTGTGGGAGATCGACGGCGACGCCCTGGCGGGGGAACGTGTCGCGGTGGGCCGGCACTGCTTCGGCTGCACCGCCGGCGCCGGCTCGAGCTGCGGCGGCGCACTCGTCTGACCGCCCTCCTTCAGGTTCGCTGGCGCAGCGCCTCGAACAGCGCGATGCCGGCAGCTACCGACACGTTCAGACTCGGCACCGAGCCCGCCATGGGAATGCGCACCAGATAGTCGCAATGCTCGCGGATCAGCGGACGCAGCCCGCGCTGCTCCGCGCCCAGCACGAGCGCCAGGGGACCGGTCAAATCCGTCGCGTAGAGGGAGCGCTCGGCGCCGTCATCCAGCCCGACGAGCCACAAACCGGCCCGCTTGAGCACGGACAGCGTGCGCACCAGGTTGGCCACGCGGTATACCGCGATGCTCTCGGCGGCGCCGGCCGCCGCACGGCGGACCGCGGCGGTCACCGGGCAGGCGCGATCACGGGGAACGATCACCCCATGCGCGCCGGCCGCCTCGGCGCTACGCAGGCAGGCACCCAGGTTGTGGGGATCCTGCACGCCGTCCAAAACCAGCAGCAACGCCCGCTCTTCGAGGGTCTCCAGAGCGTCTTCGAGCGACCCTGCGCTGGCCGAGGCGGATGCGCGGCACAGCGCCACGACACCCTGGTGCCGCACCTCCCCCGCCAGCTGCGCGAGCTCCGCCCGCGGTGTCCGCTGCACCGCAACGCCGGCGGCGGCCGCTTGGGCGACCAGCGCCTGCATGCGCCGGTCCCGGCGGCCGACGTCGATATGCAGCGCGACAATGGCGTCAGGGTCGCGCCCGAGCAATGCGGTCACGGCGTGAAAGCCGCTGACCACCTGAGAACGGGCCGCCTTCACGATGCCGGTCGCAGGGGCTGCGGTTGCCCGTCAGCGCCGAGCCTTGCGACGCAGACCCTGGCCGCGGCGGCGACGCCCCCGGCCGCGCGCCGCGCTTGCCACGAGGTCGAAGTCGACGCGAGCCTGATCGAGGTCGACCCGCGCGACACGCACGCGAACGGGATCACCGAGCCTGTGCACCACACCGCTGCGTTCACCGACCAGCTGATAGCGCTTGGGGTCGAAGTGGAAGTAGTCGTCACCAAGACCGGTGACGTGCACGAGACCATCGACATGGCACTGCGCGAGCTGAACGAAAATCCCGAAATCCACCACACCGTTGATGGTGCCGTCGAACTCCTCGCCGATCTTGTCGAGCATGAACTCCGCCTTGAAGCCTTGGATCACATCGCGCGTCGCGTCGTCCGCGCGGCGTTCGGTCATTGAGCAGTGCTCGGCGATCTGCGCGAGCTCGACCGGCTGGATGGCGCGCATCCTGGCGGTACCGAGTGCCCGTTTGATGAGCCGGTGGACGACCAGATCGGGATAGCGGCGAATCGGCGAGGTGAAGTGCGTGTAGTGCGCGTAGCCGAGCGCGAAGTGGCCGGTCGCCTCGGCACGATAGACCGCCTGGCTCATGGTGCGCAGTATGGTCATTTGGATGAGCTCCCCGAGCTCGGGCCGCGATGCGCTGGCCGCGACGACTTCGGAGAAGGCGGCCGCATCCGGTCGCTCGCCGCCCCCGATCGCTAGGCCGAGTCCGCCAAGGAAACGCCGCAGCTCGAGCACCTTCTCGGGGTCGGGCTCGTCGTGGGCGCGGTAGATGGCGGGCCCCTGCTCGGCGAGAAACTCAGCGGCACAGGTGTTGGCGGCCAGCATGCACTCCTCGATCAGCCGATGGGCGTCGTTGCGCAGCAGCGGCTCGATCGCCTGCACGCGTTGACTGTCGTCGAGCACGACGCGGGATTCGGGTAGATCGAGATCGAGCGATCCGCGCCGTCTCCGCGCCGCGTGCAGCGTCTCGAAGACGCCCTGGAGATGCGCGACGTGGGGACGCACCGCCTCGGGGACCGTGGCGTCGCCGGTGAGCGCCGCCGCCACCGCGGTGTAGGTCAGCCGCGCGCGCGAGCGCATGACACCCTCGAAGAAACGGTAGCGACGCGTCTTGCCGTGTCGGTCGATGATCATCTCGCAGGCGACACACAGCCGGTCCTCGCCGGGATTGAGCGAGCAGATGCCGTTCGACAGCGCCTCCGGCAGCATGGGCACGACGCGATCGGGAAAATAAACGGAATTGCCGCGCTCCCGCGCCTGCTCATCGAGAACATCGCCCGGGCGCACGTAGCGGGAGACATCGGCAATGGCAACGATCAGCCGCCAGCCGCCGGAGGGCCCCGGCTCGCAGAACACGGCGTCGTCGAAGTCGCGGGCGTCCTCCCCGTCGATGGTCACCAGCGGCAGTGCACGCAGGTCCTCGCGCGCGTCGACGTCGCGCGCGCGCAGCGGGCGCGCCCGGCGCTGCGCCGCGGCGAGCACCTCGTCAGTGAACCCGTGCGGCAGGTCATATTTGCGGATGGCGATCTCGGTCTCCATGCCCGGCGCGAGGTGCTCGCCGAGCACCTCGATGACACGACCGACGGCCTGACGGTGGCCCAGCGGTTGCTGTGTGAGCTCGACGACGACGATGTGCCCCGCGCGGGCCGCGCCCACCGAGTCGGCCGGCACCAGGATGTCGTGGACGATCCGCTTGTCATCGGGCGCCACGAAAGCCACACCGCCCTCGCGAAAAAAATGACCCACCACGCGCCGGTTGTGATGCGCGATGACCTCGACGATGGTGCCCTCGCGGCGGCCGCGCCGATCGACGCCCGTGACCCGCGCCAGAACGCGGTCGCCGTGCATCGCCTTGCGCATCTGACGCGGGGAGAGGTAGAGATCACCGCCCCCGGCGTCGGGAACGACAAACCCGTAGCCGTCGCGGTGACCGCTGATGCGCCCGTAGAGCATGTCCATGTGGCTGGGCAGACCGAAGGCGCCGCGCCGGTTTTTCACGACCAGACCGTCCCGTTTCATGCGGGCGAGACGGCGCTCGAGCGCCCTGAGCGCTGCGCTGCCGCTCACGTCGATCGCCTTCGCGAGCTCAGGGAGCGCCAAAGGCTTGCCCTGCCGTGACAGCCGCTCGAGGATGACCGCCCGCGTCGGAATCGGGATGCCGCTGTCGTCGGCAGGCCAGTGTCTGGGGGCGTCGGGGCTCACGCCGGCCGGGCTCCGCTTGCGCGACAGCCGTCCGGCGGGCTCGCCCCGATGACGATGGTTGTCAAGACCCATTCGTTTGACATGAAATAAGGCTGTCGGTAGAGTCCGGGTGCCGCGCGGCCAGGGACATTTTTGGCGCTCATCCGGGCACTTGCAGGTAGCGGAGGGCGTCTGGCGTCGGAGCGGTTGTGCCGAGGTGGCGGAATTGGTAGACGCGCTAGCTTCAGGTGCTAGTGGGGGTAACCCCGTGGAGGTTCAAGTCCTCTCCTCGGTACCAGTTCGGCAGACCGGCGCGCGCATGGCGCGCTTCATCCCCGTCTTGAGTTGAGCCCCCTGTGCCGCCGGCCGTGGCTGCCGCTACCGCGGCGCCGTGCGCTAAGAACCGTTGAAGTGAACGCCACCGAAGCCGCTGACGTCATAGCCCCGTAGCCCACGGGCCTTGTCGCGGAACGCGTCGGAGCGGCAGAAGCCGACGAGCCGCTGCATCGGCGGCTCGAACCACGACCGACGGTCGACCAGCAGGTCGAATCGCTCGCGGACCACGGGCACAAACCCCAGCCGGAACTGACGTGCGAGGCCGAGCAGGCCGAAAGCGGCGTCCGCCTTCCCCTCCGCGACAGCCAGCGCCGCGTCGGTCTCCGTACGCGCCGGCGGGGTCAGCGCGATGTCGCCGGCGGCGCATCCAGCGGCCGCAAGCAGGTGCTCGAAAAGCACCTGACAGCCCGCCTCGGGCTGTCTCGGCACAACCCGCTTGCCGCGCAGACTCGCGACATCGCGGATGGACGTCTCGCTGCCCGGGGTGACAATCAGCCCTCTGTCCCGCCAGGCAAACTCGACCAGCACCACCCGCTCGTGCCCGAAGCGCTCGCGCACCAGCTGGACGTTCCAACCGCCGTCGCTGGGTGAGTAGACGTGCAGGCCCAGCGCGATGGCGTCCCGCGCGGCAAAGCGCTCCACGCCGTCGAGGCTGCCGTCGAAGTAGCTGGCCAGTCCAGCGCGTGACTCCCGCAGCGCCCACTCCAGCAGCGGATCGTGACTGCCAACGAACACCGGCGCCCGGCTCGCCCCGGGCGCGACAACCGCACCCGTGCTCGAGCGCGCAATCCAGGCTTCGACGGCCTTCCGCGGGAACAGCAGCTTGCCGGTGGCCCGCGAGCAGGGCACGTCACCGGCGGCGGCCAGCTCGTAGACCTTTCGCTCCTTGATGCGAAGGAGCTCCGCGAGCTCCCGCGTGGTGAGAAACTCGGCGCCGAGATCGCTTGCCGCGGAGAAGCGGCGGTCCTGCCCCTCTTGCATAGTTGCGCGAAACGGAAAAAAATGCACTATATGAACTTAAATCGTAACTATGCATAAATTGACATAAAATGCAAGATTTTGCAGAGTCTTTTCGTCTCGCCTTCACACTTGTCCTTACCGCCGACCGTGATCTGCTCGAGATCATCGGCCTGTCGCTGCGCGTGAGCCTGACTGCCGTCGCCCTCTCGTGCGCCGTCGGCCTGCCACTCGGCGCTGCGGTGGCGATATCGCGATTCCGCGGCCGCTATGCCGTGCTCATCCTCATCAATGCGCTCATGGGGCTACCGCCGGTGGTGGTCGGCCTGGTCGTGTATCTCATGCTCTCAAACGCCGGGCCGCTCGGCTGGCTGCAGCTCCTCTACACACCGACGGCAATGATCGCCGCCCAGACGGTGCTCATCACGCCCATCGTCGCGGCGCTCTCCCGCGAGGTCATCGAGCAGCTTCACGACGAGTACGACGAGCAGTTCCGCTCCCTTTGCGTGCCCTCGCACGTGGCGGTCGCCGCGCTGCTGTGGGATGCCCGCTACAGTCTTCTCACCGTTGCCCTCGCGGGCTTCGGCCGGGCCGTGGCCGAGGTCGGTGCCGTCATCATCGTCGGCGGCAATATCAACCACCTCACGCGCGTGATGACCACCGCCATCGCGCTCGAGACCTCGAAGGGGGATCTGCCGCTCGCCCTGGCGCTGGGAATCGTGCTCATCACGCTGGCGCTGGCCGTCAACGCCGGCGTCATGGGGCTGCGGCTGAGCGCCGCCCGGCTGGCCTATGCCTGAAGCGCTGGCGCCGGCAAGCTCCGCGGCGGAGCTCGGAAACGAGCTGCTACCCCTCGAGGTGCGCGGCCTGGCGTACGCGGTGGCCGGCCGGCGCCTGATCGACGACATCGATCTGCGCTTGGGCGACCCGGGGATCACCGTCGTGATGGGACCGAACGGCGCCGGCAAGAGCCTGTTGCTGCGGCTGCTCCACGGATTGATCACACCGACCGCGGGCGTCGTCCGCTGGAACGGCGAGGCGCTTACCGAGGGCCTGCGCAAGCGTCAGGCCCTCGTCTTTCAGCGCGCGGTGCTGCTGCGCCGATCGGCTCTCGCCAACATCGAGTTCGCCCTGCGCCTGACACCCGGCGATCACCGCGCTCGCGCTCGCGCGGCACTGAGCCGGGTCGGGCTTGCGGATCGGGCCGGCAGCCCTGCCCGCCGGCTCTCCGGCGGCGAGCAGCAGCGGCTCGCGCTGGCCCGGGCTCTGGCCCTGCAGCCGAAGGTGTTGCTGCTCGACGAGCCCACCGCCAGCCTGGATCCGGCCGCGGTGGCGGCCATCGAAATCATCGTCCGCGACGCCCAACGGACCGGAACCAAGATCATCCTGGTCACCCACGAGCAGGGCCAGGCGAAGCGGCTGGCCGACGACGTGGTGTTCCTGAATCGCGGTCGGGTGACGGAGCACACGCCGGCGAAGGAATTCTTCGCAGCGCCCCGCTCGAGCGAGGCGCGCAACTATCTCGCCGGGCGCCTCGTTCTGTAACGCATTTTTCTATCCTCGCCAACGGAGACACGTCGTGGCTGCATCGCGCTTGCTGACCCTCGCAATCCTCCTGTCGTGGCTGTCGAGCACGACGACCGCCGAGGAGCGCTCCATCGTGCTGCAGTCGACGACCTCGACCGCGAACTCGGGTCTCTACGACGCCATCTTGCCGAAATTCACCGAGAAGACGGGCATCCGTGTGGACGTCGTGGCCGTAGGCACCGGCCAGGCCATCAAGAATGCCCAGAACGGCGACGGCGACGTGCTGCTGGTGCACGCCAAACCGGCCGAGGAGAAATTCGTCGCCGAGGGCTGGGGGGTGGCCCGCTTCGACGTCATGTACAACGACTTCGTGGTGGTCGGTCCGCCGAGTGATCCGGCGGGGATCGACGGCATGACGGACGCCGCGACCGCCCTGCGCAAGATCGCGGCGACAGCATCCCCCTTCGCGTCGCGCGGTGACCGCTCGGGCACCCACGAGAAGGAAATGGCGCTGTGGCAGCTTGCCGGCGTCGATGTCGCCGAGGCCAGCGGCACGTGGTACCGCGAGACGGGGTCCGGCATGGGCGCGACGCTCAACGTGGCGGTAGGCATGGGCGCCTACACCTTGACCGACCGCGGTACCTGGATCGCCTTCAAGAACAAGGGCGACTACGAGGTCGTCGTGGAGGGCGCCGAGGCGCTGTTCAACCAGTACGGCATCATCCTCGTCAATCCCGCCAAGCATCCGAACGTAAAGGCGACGGCGGGCCAGGCGTTCATCGACTGGATACTGGGACCCGAGGGGCAGCATGCCATTGCCGGCTACCAGCTCGGCGGCCAGCAGCTGTTCTTTCCCAACGCAAAGTGAGCCCGGCCACGCCCGACATCGATCTCGATGGACCCTTCGCCCGGCGCCGACCCGCGCGGCGCACCAGCGCGCGTCACGCGTCGCGGGACGCAGCGGCCAGCAACGCCTCGGCGTCGAGCACCTCGCGCAGCTCGCGCCGCACCTCCTGCCAACGGAAGCGCACCGAGTTGGTGACGATCTCCTCGTCGAGGCGCTTGAACTCGTCGATGACCGGCGCCCACCTCAACAGGGCCTGCGGACTCTCGGCGAACGGTGTGGCGTCGTCAGCGACCAGCGGCCAACGAATGTGACGCAGCCGCTCCCGGGCCGCTGCGGCGGCAGCGGGGAATTCCGGACCGGCGTCGGCGGGCACGCCGGTCTCGGCCAGGATCGCGTCCAACGCCCCCATCACGAGCCGCGTGACGTCTTCGGTCCGCCCTGGCGCCCGGTGGAATACGAGGCCGCCCGCGTAGATGGTGAGGTCGGCCAGACACGCCAGCCAGAGCTGCCATTTGGCGATGTTGATGGAGGCCGCGAAGGTGTCGTCGGCGAAGAGCTCGGGGTAACGCGTACCGGCGCGCGCCTTCAGATAGCCGTAGAGGGAGGTCTGCGCGACGTAGCTCGACCGCGTGTAGAGAAACCGCCGCAGAGAAGCCGGGTCGTCGACCGGGCGCCGTCGCCGCCAACGGCCCGCCCCGAGCTGCGTGCGGAGCGCGGCCCACACCTCGGCGAGGCCCGCAGTCAGCCGCGTCGCAGCACTCATGGCTGTCCCCAATCCTCCTGACTCGCCAATTAACAGCTGTGCTTTAACTTTTCACGAAATCGTTTAGAATCGGGGCGCCGGGTACAGCATCACGCAAACGGTCCATCAAACTCGATCCCAATAATAGAGGAGGACGCCGGTTGATGAGTACAGACAACTCCCAGAAGGAAGTCCACTGGCAGAGGACCAAGAGCCTGATGATCACCCACCTGGTGATCTGGTTCATCTTCTCCTTCGTCGTCCACTGGTTCGCCACGCAGCTCAACAACATCTCGTTCCTCCACTTCCCGGTCGGGTTCTACATGGCGGCTCAGGGCTCGCTGGTGGTGTTCGTGGTGCAGCTGTTCTTCTTCGTGCGCCAGCAGGACAAGATCGACCGCGAATGCGGCATGGCCGAAGAAGAATAGGGGGCACGCCACGATGAGCTTCTTCAAACCCAAAGGCACGTTCATCGACAACCTGCCGCGCATCTACGGCCTGTACACCGGCGGCTTCGTGGTCTTCATCCTGCTGATGGCGCTGCTCGAGCAAGCAGGCGTCGGCGCCGATGCGATCGGCATCCTCTTCGTCGTCTTCACCATCGCCATCTACGCGATCATCGGCTGGCTCTCTCGCACCATGGAGGTCTCCGCCTACTACGTAGCCGGACGGCAGGTGCCGCCGGTGTTCAACGGCATGGCGACGGCGGCCGACTGGATGTCGGGAGCGTCGTTCGTGGCCATGGCGGGCGGCATCTTCATGGGCGGCCACGCCTACCTCGCCTTCGTGGTCGGCTGGACCGGGGGCTACGTGCTGGTGGCGGTGCTGATGGCACCCTACCTGCGCAAGTTCGGCTGCTACACGGTGCCGGACTTCATCGGCACACGCTACGGCGGCAACCTCGCCCGCCTTTGCGCGGTGATCGTCCTGGTGGTGGCGTCGTTCACCTACGTGACGGCGCAGATCAACGCCACCGGCACCATCGCTTCGCGGGCGCTGCAGATCCCCTTCGAGGTGGGCGTCTGGTTCGGCCTGCTGGGCATCCTGCTGTGCTCGATGCTCGGCGGCATGCGGGCGGTGACCTGGACCCAGGTGGCGCAGTACATCGTGCTCATCATCGCCTACCTGGTGCCGGTGATCTGGATGTCGAACAAGCAGGGTTTCGGCCTGGTTCCACAGCTCGTCTACGGCGATGCCGTGGCGCGCATCAACGAGCTGGAGCCGATACTCGGCGTCGGGACGCTGAAGCCCACCGAGACAGTCGCTGGGGTCAGCGCGCTGACGGTGCGGCACTCCGTGCCTGGGCCGACCGCGCTCGACTCGTGGCGCTTCATCACGCTGGCCGCGTGCATGATGCTGGGCACCGCTTCGCTGCCCCACATCCTGATGCGCTACTTCACGACACCGTCGGTGAAGGCGGCGCGCAACTCGGTGGCGTGGTCGCTGTTCTTCATCTTCCTGCTCTATTTCACTGCGCCCGCGCTGGCTACCTTCACCAAGCTGCAGGTGCTCGATCCCAATCTGGCTACCAGCATCATCGGCAAGGCGATTGCGGACGTGAACGCCCTCGAGTGGATCCAGAAGTGGAGCAACGTCGGATTCCTGAAGATCATCGACAGCAACGGCGACGGCATCCTGCAGATCAACGAGTTCTTCATGCGCGGCGATATCGTCGTGCTGGCGACGCCGGAGATAGCCGGACTGCCGTACGTCATCTCGGGCCTGGTGGCCGCCGGCGGCATGGCGGCCGCCATGTCGACGGCCGACGGCCTGCTGCTGGCCATCGCCAACGCGCTGTCTCACGATCTCTACTACAAGATGATCGACCCCAAGGCCGACACGCGTAAGCGGCTGATCGTGGCGCGGGTGCTGCTCATCGTCATCGGCGCCGCCGGTGCGATTGTTGCCAGCATGCGGCTCACCGGTATTCTCGGCGCCGTGGCGTGGGCGTTCTGCTTCGCCATGTCGGGGCTGTTCTTCCCGCTGGTGCTGGGGGTGTGGTGGAAGCGCGCCAACCGCGCGGGCGCCATCGCCGGAATGATCATCGGCTTCGTGTCGGGGTCGTGGTACCTCTACATGGTGCGGTTCGCCGGCATGGAGCCGTGGATCGGTATAGACCACCTGCGCTTCGGCATCATCGGCGCGGGGGCGAGCGTCGTCGCCATGGTCGTGGTATCGCTCATGACCAGGGAGCCCGATGAGGAGACGCAGGCCATGGTCGACGCGGTCCGCATCCCCAAGGGCGAGACCGTACTCGGCTCCGTCCACTGACGACATAGCATCCTACGGGCCGGGGCAGACGGCAGTTTGCCCCGGCTTTTTTTGGACTCGGCGGGCGGTCGCATCGCGTAACAACCGAGTGTCATGACTGAAGCGTTTCCGCTGTGGGTCATCGTCCTCGACTACCTGCTCGGCGCGGTCATGTGGACGCTGATCGGGCGCTTCGGCATGGGTCTGTTCCTGCCGGAACACTCGAGCTTCTTCTTCATGCGCTTCTTCGTGCGCGCCACCGATCCGCTGATCAAGCTGTTCGCGCCCATCACGCCGGAGTTTCTCATCCGCCCGATGGTGCCGCTCTACGTGGCCTGGTTTTTCTTCATGTTCCGCTTCTACGTGATGCCGTGGCTGCTCGGCTATTCGGTCATGGGCATGCTGTCGTTCCCTCTCGAGAGTGAGCTCGCACGTGGCGTCGCCTATCTGGTCGGCCTTTTGGTGAAGTGAGGCCCGCGAGGCGGCCAGCCAATGCCGGGCACACTCCCTCCACCCAACCACACCGCTCTCGCCGCGCTCCCCGTCGCCGTCCTCGATCTGGAGACGACGGGCCTGGACGTGCGCCGCGACCGAATCCTCCAGATCGGTGTCGTGGTCATGCAGGGCAGCCGCATACTGGACACGCCGCGTGTCGACCAGCTGATCGATCCCGGCGAGCCCATTGCCGAGGCGTCGACCCGCATCCACGGTATCCGTGACACCGACGTGGCCGGCGCGCCGTCCTTTGCGGCCTTCGCCGAGTCGCTGCGCGAGGCGCTGGCCGGCCGCATCGTCGTCGGCCACCACGTGGCGTTCGACCTCGCGGTGCTGCGCCACGAGGCGGCCCGTGGCGGGGTGCCGTGGCACGACCCGCCGGCCCTCGATCTGGCGCTGCTCGTCGGCGCGCTGGAGCCGTCGCTGCCGGATCTCGGTCTGGAGACGGTGGCGTCGCTGTTCGGCGTAGAGATCGAGGGGCGTCATAGCGCGATGGGTGACTGCCTGGCGGCGGCCGCCGCCTTTGCGCGACTGATTCCGCGTCTGCGCGCCGCGGACGTGCGCACGCTCGGGGAAGCCCGCAGCTTTGCCGCCCGGCGCAGCGACCTCGTGCTGCGTCAGGCCGAAGCGGGCTGGGATGCCGTCCCGGGACAGCAGCCCGCTGCGGGCCCGGCGCCGCCGCTGCCGCGCATCGACAGCTTCGTCTTCGAGCGCCACGTCGGCGACGTCATGAGCCCGGCGCCGCTGAGGATCGCCGCCGACGCATCGCTGCGAAGCGCCGCTCGCGAGATGGTCGATGGACGCGTCGGGGCGCTGCTGGTCGGCGTCGCGGGCGCAGCGCCCGAGGGCATCGTGACGGAGCGGGACCTGCTGCGCATGAGCGCGGGAGACAATGCCGATCTCGACCGCATCACGGTGCGCGAGGCCATGACCACCCCGGTGGAGACCATTCCCGCGGACGAGATGTTGTACCGCGCGCTGGGACGCATGGATCGGCTGCGGATTCGCCATCTGTGCGTGGTCGACAGCCACGGCGCGGTGGTCGGCATGGTCTCGCAGCGCGACCTGCTGCATCATCGGGCGCGCGCCGCCGTCGTCCTCGGTGACGGACTGGCCGCCGCCGACGACCTCGCGACGCTTGCCGCCACCTTCAGCACCTTGCCTTCCGTCGCCGAGCAGCTCGTCGCCGACGGCCTGACCGGCGTCGACGCCGCACGAGTGGTGTCGGTCGAGATCCGGGCGCTGACGGCGCGGGCGGCAGAGCTCACGCTCGCACGCCTGCGCGCCGAGGGCAAGGGCGAGCCGCCGGCGCCGTGGTGCGTGCTGGTGCTCGGCTCCGGCGGTCGCGGCGAGTCGCTGCTGAGCACCGATCAGGACAACGCCCTGATTCACGCTGGGCAGCCCGCCGACGACGGATGGTTTGCCGAGCTCGGCGCCGGTCTCGCCGAGCTCTTGGACGGCGCCGGGGTGAAGCGATGCGCCGGCGGCGTGATGGCCGCCAACGGCGAGTGGCGAGGGTCGCGCGAGCAGTGGCGCACACGCGTCGACGGCTGGCTGCGGCGGGCGCGCCCCGAGGATCTCCTCAACGTCGATATCTTCTTCGATCTGGTCCCGGTGTGCGGCGAGCGGCGGCTGGCCCGCGAGCTGCACGCCGAGGCCGTGGAGGCGGCGTCGGCGACGCCGCCTTTCCTGGCGCTGCTCGGCGAGTCGGTGGACGCATTGGCCCCCCGCTTCACCCTCTTCGGCCGGCTCAGAGCCGAGAACGGTCGCGTGGACGTCAAGCGCGACGGCCTGCTGCCACTGGTGAGCCTGGCCAGAACGCTGGCGCTGCGCATCGGGTCGACCGCGCGCGCGACGCCCGAGCGGCTACGCGACGCCGCCGCCGCAGGGCGGCTCTCCGAGGGCGACGCCGCCGCGCTGATCGAGACGCACGCTGCGTTCCTGACCTGGATGCTGCATCAACAGCTCATAGACCTCGAGCGCGGCATCCCGCCGTCGAGCCGCGTCGAGATCAAGACGCTGAGCAAGCGCGAACGCATCGAGCTGCGCCAGGGCGCCCATCGCATCGATCACGCCGTGCGGGACATCCGCACCATGATCGCCAGGTAGGCCGGTCGCGGCGCTCAGCGCTCCTCGACGCGATAACGCACGATGCGATCGTTGTAGGTGTCGGCAAACCAGACGTCGCTGCCGCGGATCTCGACGCCTTCGGGACGATCGAACCGTCCTGCGCCCTTGCCGGCCTGCGCTTCGCCCAGCACGCCGACGACGACGCCCTCGGCGTCGATGATCTTGACGCGGTTGCTGTACTTGTCGGCCACGAACATGCGGCCCGCCGAGTCGAAATCCATGTAACGAGGGCCGCGAAACCCGTACGCCGGACCCGACCACTCGCGGTCGATGGCGAGCGCGTCGTTTAGCCGCACCATGCGGTCGTTGTTGGCATCGGCCACCCAGGCCGCGCCGCCGGGGTCGAATTCGACATCGTGCGGCGAGGCGAAGCCGCCGGTCTCACCGATCACCTTGCCGTCGCGGTAGACGACGAGATTGTTCGACGCCGCGCCGGTGGCGAACACGCGGCCGTCGGCGTGGACCGCCACCCCTTCCGGCCGCCGGATGCGTTCGCTGAGCTCGTCCACCAGCCGGCCGCGTCCATCGGTCACCTCGTAGATGGCGATGCGGCTGTTGCCGGTGTCCGCCACCAGCAGCCGCCCCTCGGCATCGAAGGCGACGTCGTGGGGTTGCGACACCTCGCCCGCAGCAAGCTCGCCGAGCATCGCCAGCGACTGCGCATCGAGCCGTACGATTCGATCGTTGCCGTTGTCCGCCACATAGAGTGTGCGCCCGTCCGGCGCCAACACGATGTCGTGCGGCTCGGCGAAATGCTCCCCGCTCGCCGCGGCGAGCTCGAAGACGAGCTCGCCGGCACATGCCGGGCCAGCCGCAGCGCACAGCAGCAGGACGCCCGCCAGCGCGACATGCCGTTTTGGTAGCAGCACCGGCATCGCTTCGCAGACTCCGCCGTCGGGTCGGGCGGCCCGGCGCACGCCGCCGTGCAGATGGCGCGCCGCCGTCATGACATCGGCCGCTGGATCGGGGGTCTCACATCGTGACCGGTGAGCACGCCCGCGATTTCGAGCGCTTCGACGGCCCGCTCGAGCGGAGGCCGATCCAGCGCCCGCTTTGCCGTCTCGCGGAGTATGTGGAACACGTAGCAGTGCATGCCCGTCCTCCTGGGGTGATCCTGCCGGAATCTTGCCGGAGTTGTTCTACCCCGCAGACGACGATGGTCTCTGACTGGCGGCGCAGCAGTCAAGACGCCGCGCCGGCGTGCCGCACCCCCGCCCCTGCTCGCGCACCGAAATGGGTCGCTGCATGCGACGCCGCCCTGTCGGGACGCTCTTCGAGGAGGGAGAAGTTAAAGGTGGATGCTGCCGGCGTGTCACCCCGCTCGCCCTCGCCTTTCGGGTCGGACGACCCCGATGATGCTCACAACAGCATCCTACCGACCAGTATAGACCACAGAGGAATTTGCGCAGGCAATCAAGATTGGCTCGAATCAGGCAACCACCACCCTCGGACCCCGGGACCCCGCGTCTCTCCCCGACAGCCTCGTCTCACAGCGTTGGTGTTTATGCAATGAAAAACGAGGAGCCGTCAACCTCCACGTGCGGTCCAGTGCGGCGCTATGACACGGTGGCGCCCAGAGACTTCAACGTTGTCGCGGTCCACATTCATCCGATGCGGCCTCGCAAAGAAGCGGACCCACGACCCGCCCCGCTGTGAACAGGGGCGCGGATCGTGCAATCCGGTCAGTCAACGCTGAAAAAGCGTACGCAGCGTACGCGCGGCAACAATTCCGCCGGCGTCAACACTCTGAAATTCCAACTACGGCGCTGAGCGTTTTCACTTCTGAGTTCGAGATGGGATCAGGTGGTTCCCGCTCGCTATGGCCGCCAGGCAATTCTTACCGACGGTAATGCCCCCGATCCGATACACGGCCGGGGGCACCCCGCCTTCAACTCGTCAGGTAGTCTTTCGACGCCG
>JBFEOO010000007.1:0-94278 GCA_041550555.1 Arenicellales bacterium | reverse complement strand
GCCAGCCCGCCCGGGGTGTGGCGTGCTCCGTGGTCAATCGCGCGTCTCATCGAGCTCGACGTGCGTCTGCACAGCCTCGGCGAGGACGCCGACGGCGAGCTTTACCTGCTGACGACGGCGTTGGGTATCCCCGTGGGCAACACCGGCAAGGTCTGGAAGCTGGTGTCGGCCGAGGGTGGCTGAGCCGGCAGCGCGTCCTGCCCCCGTGGCGCGTCGCCGGCGCGGCGTCAAGGCGCCGGTAACGCCCGCCTTCGGCACACACGGCAGGTCCGTACTCACCCGGCAACCCCTGAAGCTCGAGAACTGCGCTACGACAGCGGCGTGTGCCAGATCGCCGAGGTGTAGGCCTGTTCCTGGGTCTTCATCGGCGCCCCGTCGGTGAAGGTCTATCCCGAAGCGGAAGGCGTCGTAGGCTGTCCAGCGCGGCGTCGGAATCCGATGACGCGTGCGCAGTGGAACGCGCGCCGGGACGCATCGAAATCGGGATCGCTGCACACGCTGCCCAGCTCGGCGGCGCGCGACTTGCCCTCTACCAGACCCCCGGAATCAGCCGGAATCGGACGCGGCGTGCATAGTCGGCGTATCCCGGCAGCTCCGCGCGCAGAGTGCGATCCTCGAGCGCCGTTCGTACCACCAGCGCCGCCGCGGCGAGCAGAGCGGGCAGCATCGCCCACGCGGAGCCGAGCAGCAGTGGCGCCGACAGAATCCAGCCCGCGAAGCCCAAATAGCCGGGGTGCCGGACGAGGCGGTAGGGTCCCGTATCGATCACGTGGTGCGCCCGCTCCGTCTGGATGCGCACCGTCTTCTCGAAGAAAGGATTGACACCCATCGAGCGGCTGAACAGCACCGTACCGGGCAGGAAGACAGCGATCCCGGCCAGGAACGACCAGCCGGGCATGGCGCCGGCATCATCGCGGCCCGCCTCGAGACCGGCAACGAGGTAGATCGCCGCAAAGATTGGCGTGAACAGCGCCATCCAGACTTTGTCCCAGGTCTTGGTCCCTTTGCCGAAGCGGGAACGATACGTGATCAACTCGGGGTTCGTACGCCTGAGATACGCGTAGTTGGCGAGGGAGTTGAGCGTGACGAGACTCAGATACAGCCACCCCGCTGGCCAGTCGAGCCGTCCTGCGGGGACGAACAGCATGGCGGCAAAGACGCCGAGTCCCGCGAAGAGCGCCAGCAAGACCAGCGGCGCCGCTGGGGTCGCACGTCCCACGCTCACCGGGCCCCACGCCCGCCAGAAACGCGGTCAGAGCCGGAACCCATGCGACGCGAGCTCTGCGACGATGAGTTCAGATGCACCGTCCACGGGGAGGGGTGCTGGCTCGTGGGCTGCTCCACGCTGTGGATCCCTGTGCGACCGCGTTTCCCGGAGGTGGAATCTGATCCGCTTCTTGCCTTCGTCCCGGAACGGGATCGGACCTTCTCGCGCCGCATTTTCTCATTTTCTCCGCCCGGATGTGCGTCAACGAGGCGGGCTGGAAGACCCCCGAGCAACGCGTCATAGAACCGGAGCGCCGGCCGCACATGCATGGCGCCAAAACCCACGCGACCGGGGCGCGCTGCCCGCGTCGCGACGCCACTCGCCGGTACGGGTTGAAAACGCGCGTGCTCTCCCGCCATGATGCGCTTGGGCGCGGGCGGCGCACCGCGCTCGTTTCGGCTCGCGCCGGTCGTTGGGCCGCGGAGGCATTCGGCGTTGGTCAGCATTACCTACTTCAGCGACGTTCTGTGCGTTTGGGCGTATGTCGCGCAGATCCGTATCGATGAGATCCGCAACCGCTTCGGCAAGCGTGTCTCGATCGAGCAGCGTTTCTGTCCCGTCTTTGCAAGTGCGGCGCAGAAGATCGAGCAAGGATGGGCCGAGCGGGGCGGCTACGCGGGCTTCAATGACCATCTCCGAGAGGTGGCCGAGCGCTTCGAGCACATTGCGCTGCATCGGGGGATCTGGCTGCACACACGGCCCGCCAGCTCGACGGGCCCGCACGTTTTCGTCAAGGCGGTACAGCTGCTCGAGGCTGCCGCCGGCGGCTCGGTGGCCCCCGGCGAAGAGGGCTTGGCCGAGCGCTTGCTGTGGAAGCTGCGGCTGGCATTTTTTCGCGACGCGCGCGACATCGGCTCGTGGGACGTGCAGTGCGATGTGGCCGGCGAGCTTGCCGTCCCCGTCGCCGCTGTCCGAGATCGGATTGCCGACGGCACGGCGTACGCGGCGTTGGCGGAGGATTATCAGGATCGTGAACGGCTCGGCGTAACCGGAAGCCCAACCTTTCTCCTCAATGAAGGCCGCCAGAAACTCTACGGCAATGTTGGTTACCGAGTGCTCGAAGCCAACGTGCAGGAGCTGCTGCACGACGCCCGCGCCGGCGAGGCGAGCTGGTGCTGAGCCGCCATCGTGATGAAGCGACAAACCGTCATCGAGCACATCGAGCGTGCGTTCGGCGCCAACAGCCATCCCGGCGACGCGTATCTGCAGGGCAGCTTCGAGGGCTGCGAACCGTTCGACGAGGTGAGCGCATTCCGCGCCAAGAACGACTGGCGCGCGCTCGACGCCGAGTGGCTCGACGCCCACGGCGCGGCGCTCGGTTTCTTCTCGGAAGCCGGACTGCGCTTCTTCCTGCCCGCTTTCCTGATTGCCGACTTGGCGGGCCTGCTGCGTTGCGCTGACCCGCTCTTTCATCTCACGGGAGCGTTCCACGAGACGTCGATAGAGGTGCCAACGCCGGCGGGAGTCCGCGTCCGCGCCGCCGGCGGGTCGGTCCTGCTCAATCCGGTGCGCTACGGGGCGATGACGTTCGCCGACTATGCGCGCTGCCGGCTGTCGGTGTTTGCTCGGGAGGAGGCCGCTGCGATTGTGGATTACCTCGAGTATCGGCGCGACGCCGACCGCGAGGGCCGTTGCCGGGCGCAGATCGAGGCGGCACTGGCGTCGTTCTGGCACGCTCGTCGCGCGCAGGCGCCTCCACGTGAGGCGCTCGAGCGCCATGTGCGCGAGCAGGACGCTTTTCTGGCCGCCATCGACGGCGACACCCGCAGGAGGTGACCCGGACGAGACCCGGCGGCGGCGCTACTCGGCACACATCGGTGCCGTGCCCAGCCGCTGGCGTGGTGTGCCGATCACGCCCTCTATGGCCAGCGCGACGGCCAGCAAGTGCTCCTCGCCGCCGTGTGGTGCCAGCAGCTGCAGCCCAACGGGCAACCCGGCCCCATCGCGGCCGACCGGCAGTGTGATACTGCAAAGACCGAGATAATTGGCGACGCAGGTGTTGCGCAGCGAGGCCAGATTGCGCGGCCGATAGCCGTCCACCTCCCGCACCGCGTCGAGCGGCGGCGGCGTAACGGCGACGGTGGGGGCGGCGATGACGTCGACATCGGCGAAGCGCGTCGCCGCCGACCGCGACAGATCGGCGAGCTTGCGCCGTCGCGCAAGATACTCCCGCGCGTCGATTGATCCCCCGTCGCGGATGCGGGCGCTGACGATCGGATCCAGCGCGTCTCGCCATGCAGGCAGCTCGGTGGCCACGAACTCGTCGCACTCGGCCGAAACCACGCTGCCCACCGCGAGCAAAGCGATGGCCGGCTCGGCTTCCGGGAGCGCCGCCTCCGTTATGCGGGCCCCACGACCGCCGAGCTCGTTGATAGCCTCCTCTGCGGCCTCGGCGATGCCCGCATCGCAATCGGACCACATGCACGCGTCGCCGATGCCGAGGCGCAGGCGCGCGACGTCGAGGCCGGCGATGTGCGCGTGCAGCGGGGCGTAGTCGCCCCACCGCGGATCGAGGGCGGCGAACGCGTAGGCGGCATCGGCGACGCTGCGGGTCAGCGTCCCGACGGTATCCAACGTCGTGCTGAGCGGCACCGTGCCGGTCAGCGGCCAACGGCCGAAGCTGGTCTTCAGCCCGACACACCCCGTCATGCTCGCCGGGATACGGACGGAGCCGGCGGTGTCACTGCCCAGTGCGACACAGGCCGAACCCTCCATGAGACTGACGCCGGCGCCGCTGCTGGAGCCGCCGGGGACGCGATGGGTGTGCGCGTCCCAGGGATTGCGCGGCGTACCCCAGTGGTTGTTGACGCCCAGCCCGCCGAACGCGAGCTCGACCATGTGCGTCTTGCCCGTGATGACGGCGAGGTTGGCGTGCAGCCGCGCGACGAGCGGACCTTCGCTGTTCCACTTCTGCGGCAGAGCGCGCGGGGTGCCGGCGAAGGTGTCCAGGCCCTGCACACCGAACAAATCCTTGACCGACACGGGGATGCCCTGCAGCGGGCCGAGATCGGCGCCGCTGTCGAAAGCGGCGTCGGCCGCCCGCGCGCGGCGCTCGGCCGGCTCGGGTGTCCAGCACCGGTACGCGTCGAGACGCGCTCCCAGTCGTTCGTGACGCGTCACCGCCTGCTGCTGCAGCTCGGCGGCGGAGACGACGCGGCGCCGCAACGATTGCGCGATGTGCGCCAGCGGCTGTGCCAGCATGTCGTTGTCGCTCATGACCGCTGTCCCCCGACCCGTCAGCCGAGCACCGAGAAGCTGCTCTCGGTGTTTATCTCACGGCGTCGGGAGTAGAAACCGATGTCGACGCTGCGATCGAGATAGCGCAGGCGACACGAGACCGGTTCGCGGTCGTGGTCGCGGCCGGCCTGACAGGCCTCGATGAGCTCAGCCATCATGGCGCCGGCTACGGGCGCATTCTTGAACTGGTTGCCACTGGTTCCGACGGCCAGGTAGAAGCCGGCCAGGTCGGACTTGTCGTATATCGGGATCCAGTCGTCGCTCACATCGTAGAGATCGACCACGCCCTGCGCGCGCGAGGGTATGCCGAGACTCGGTATGCGCTGGGCGACGCGGCAGACCTGTGTTTGCCACTGCTCGCTGAAGGAGCGATCGTAGTCATCGGGATCGACCCATTCGCGCTCGTCGCACGCGGGGTCCTCGCTGCCGATCAGAATGTGGTTGCCCAGTTCGGGCCGGCAGTAGCAGCCGATGTCACCGTCGGAGGTCACCAGGCCATCGCTCTCGAAGTCCACGCCGGGCGGCGCCGGCACGTGCGCCACCTCCTGCTTGAGCGCGCGCGTGCGCACGCGCATGCCGTCCTCGACGCCCGCCATGCGGTTGATCTTCGCAGAGTGCGGTCCGGCGACGTTGACGACGACCGCGGCGCGCAGGGCCTCGCCCGAGCGCAGCACGACGCCCCGCACCCGCTCGGTGTCGCGGTCGATGCGCACCACCTGCGCGCCGAAGCGAAATGTCGCACCATGGGCTTCGGCGGCCCGCTGCACGTTGTGCGTGGCCAGCTGGGGATCGGTGACGTAGCCGGCATCGGGAAACAGCACGGCGCCCGCGATCTCGCCGCCGCTCGCCGTGGCAAACGCGGGGTCGTCGCGCCGCCGCGGCGGTCCGAAGCGGCGCAGATCATAAAACGGCAGCCGCTCACGGATCTGTGTGGGCGTCAGCGGGCGCCACGGGATGCCGAGCCTGTCCATATGGCGACAGATCGGCTCGAGAAAGCGGTTGTGCTCGGTCTTCATCACCAGGCAGCCGGTCTTGCGAAACACGGCCAGCCCGCGTTCGTCCTGCACACCGATGTACGCCGCCCAATCGTTCCAGTAGTGAAAGCCTTCGTACGCCATGATTGCACCGTCGAGCGTCGAGTAGTGGGTGCGGATGATGGCGCACGACGAACCCGTGGACCCGTAACCGGCGGCCGGCGCGCGATCGACGTTCAGCGTGCGCCAGCCTCTGCGGGCCAGCTCGTAGGCGGTGCATGCGCCGATGATGCCGGCGCCGATGATGATCGCGTCGTAGTTCTCGGGCACCTCTGCGTGTCTCTCCGGCATGACGGTTCGCTGGGGTGTCGTTTGCCGCCGCGACCGCTCGCGGTTCAATCGAACAGCTTCTTGAGCTTGTCGCCGAGCTTTTCCTCGATCTTCTTCTGCAGCTTGTCCAGCGCCTGGTCGCGCTCTTGTTCGATCTCCTTGCGGACCTGCGCCTCGACGAGCTTGCCCAGGTCGACGCCATAGCTGGGGGCATCGAGCGGGCCCGAGATCCGAATCGGAATCGTCACGCCTTCGAGTTCCTCCAGCACCTCGCCGCCCTGACCCTTCAACGAGCCGACCACGTTGACGTCCATCAGGTAGTCGACCCGCTGGTCGACGAGCGAGGCGCTGCCCGCGCCGCGCACGCGCAACAGCGGCGACTTCAGATCGAGATCGTCGTTGCGCGCCACGCCGCCGCCGACGATGAGGCTGCCCGTCATCTCCGAGAAGCGGGTCTCGTCCTCGGGGACGGGCTCGACAGTGACCTCGCGGCCGCGCGCCTGTTCGTACAATGCCCTTGCCTGCACCACCACCTTGCGGAGGTCCACGCCCTTCAAAGCCCCGTCGCGAAAATCGAAGCGCACGCTGCCATCGAGGGTTCGCGTCAGCGCCGCGGTGTCGATGCCGCTCGCGGAGAGATCGAGCGCGAGGCTGCCGACGCCCGTCAAACGGTCGGTGACGCCAGCGGCGCTCAGTGCCGGGCCGAGCTGCACACCGGAGAGGCGCTCGCGCACGGTGACGCGCGGCTGGGCGCCGCGGGCGTCCACCGTTATGGCGCCTTCCGATGTGCCTTCGTAGAGGCTGGCGCGGATAGGATCGAGCTCGATGAGGCCGTCTTGCGATGCCATCGTCACGTCGATGGCGGAGATCTCAAGCCCCGCTGACTTCAGACGCCCGACGCGCAGCCGGCCGTTGGCGTTGACGTCTCGCATCAGCGCCACGGGCAGCACGATGGCAGCGGCGGCGTTGGCCTGTGGCTCTGCGTCCGCAGCCACCTTGCTCGTGTAGCGATCGGCGTCGAAGTCGTTGACGTCGAGCTCGAAGCGGTAGGCGGCGGAGGTGGCGTCGGGCTGCTCGATGAAGCCGTCGATGCGCGTATCGTCGATGGTGACGATCAGCGGTTTGACCGAGATGGCGTCGGCCGAGGCGGCGAAATCCGCTTCGATGCTGGTCCGTCTCAGCGCATCGGGGTCCGCCGTGTCGAGGTCGACGCCGAGGTCCGTGAGCAGGCGGCGCAGATCGAAACCCTGCGCGCGCAGACCACCGGAGAGGCTCGGCGCTTCCAGGATGCGCGCCCCGGACACGCTCGCGTCGATGCGGCCGGCGTCGCTCTCGAAGTACAGGTCGTTCGCCTCGAACGTCTGATTGCCCACGTCGACCCCGAGGGCGGGAACGACGACACGACCCGCCGAGCGCTGGGGGCCGGCGATCTGCAGCGCCGCGTTCGAGATCGTATACGCCCCGCTCGCCAGGTCGCCGCGCACGGCGGGGACGGCGAGCTCGGTGCGCATGCCCGCGAGTGCAAGCTCGCCGCCGAGCTCTGCGGCCTCTAGGGCTGTGCCGCCTGGCGCCAGGGTCAACCGCCCGAGCCGCAGCGCGGCCTCCGTGCCGGCGTAGCTCAATGCGGCGGCGACGTCGTCGACGCGCGCGCTGCCGTCGTCGAGGTTCAAGGCGAGCGCCGGCGTGGACATGCTGGCGGTGAGCGTCGCTCCGCGGGCTTCCAGCCGCAACTCACGCAGCCCCAGGCGCTCGGCCTCGAGAGCAATCGAGCTGCGCGCGGCCACCGCGATCGCCTCGGGCAGCGCTGCGCCGCGCAGCGTCCCGCTGACCGTCGCGGGGTAGGCGTCCGCGTCGCCTTTGGCCGTCGTGCTTATCTCGAAATCGTCGATGACATAGCCCGCCTGCTGCATGACGAGCTGCTCGACGCGAATGCGGGCGGTGGCGTCGAGCGCACCGAGTCCGACCGGCGCGGCTGCAGCTGCCGCCGCGTCCTGGGCTGCGACGGTTTGTCCCGTCGCCGGGGGAGGGAGGTAGCGGTCGAGGACCAGGCGGCCGAGGTCGAGCTCGGCGTCGAAGGCCGGCGGGTCGAAGCGGGTGAGCTGTATCCGGCCGGCGAAGGTGACGTCGTCGATGGTGCCCTGCAGCTTCGACAGCGAGGCGGATTCGGTCGACGCCGCGAACTCGGCGCTGACCGTCGCAGCCGCGAGCACGTCGGGGTCGGCGGTCGCTGTCTCGAGTGCGAGCGCTTGCAGCAGCCCGCGCAGCGAGGCGCTGCGGCCGTCGATTCGACCGCTCACCCGCGGCGCATCGATGAGTGCGCTGCCCTCGATCGCCCCACTGAGCTCGGTGCCGGCGGCGTTGAGCGTGAAGGCCGGCACGGACAGCGTCTGGGCGAGGCCATCGAAGGCCACCGCCGGCAGCGAGGCGCTGGCCTGCAAGGCGCCGCGACGCGCGTTCAGCACCATGTCGCGGGTGTGCACGGTGCGACCGGCCAGCGCGCCGTCGAGTGCCGGGAGCGTCAGCTCGAGATCGGTGTCCTGCACGCGCCCGCCTCCTGTCATGGTGCGGCCCGTGAGCGTGCCTTGGGCAAGGTCGACGTCGAGCGCCTCGAGCGCCACGCGCACGTCGATGCTCTCCCCTTGCAGCGAGGCGGAGACGCGCCTGGCGGCGGCCGCCAGCGCATCGAGATCCATGTCGAGCTCGGGTACATCGACCCCCACCGTGCCGTACGCCTGCTCGGCTCGCAACGCCACGCCCCGCGCACCGAGCGTGCGTGTCTCGTGCGCCATATCGATGGCGTCGGCGGTCAGATTCGCCGCGACGGCCCCGCCGAGCTGCGCCGTCAGGTTTTCCAGTCGCCCGCTGCGCGCGGCGAGCTCGACGAAGGCTTCAGTGCGCGCCGCCAGCGTCAGCTCCGGCACATCGCTGCCGGTGAAACGCAGCTCCACCGCTATCGGGATCGGGCTGTCGGGGCGGATGGCGCCGGTGTCGATGTCGAGGTCCGCGACTTCGTAGCGCACGCCGCTCGCGCGGTCGTCCCACACGATGAGGCCGTCGGAGATGTCGATGCCCTGAATTGCCAGCGCGCCGGCGACGGCGGCCGACGAACCGGCTGCCGAGCCGCCGTCGTCCGGCGCACCGCCGGCGGCGGTCAGATCGGCCCAGTTGCTGCGGCCCTCAGCGTCGGTGATCAGGCGCAGCCGCAGCCCGGTGATGACCACGGTGTCCGCCTCGATCTGGCGTCCGAGCAACGGCAGCAGACGCAGCCGCACGGCGGCGTGGTCGATGCTGAGCATGGGTTCGTCGCCGAAGCCGGGCGGGTTGGCAAGCGTCACGGCGCCGGTTTCCAAGCCGAGCCACGGAAACAGCGACAGCTCGATGTCTCCGCGAATCTCGAGCTCGCGCCCGGTGGCATCGCGCACGGTGCGTGCGACGTCGTCCTTGTAGTCGTTGGGGTCGATGAACAGGGCGACGGCGATGGCCGTCACCACGACCGCCGTCACCGCGAGCCCCAGCAGCCAGGCGACGATCTTGACTACGCGCATAAACCCACTCCTCGCACCTCGTGATCGATGGTCTCTCTCGGAACGGCGTCGGCGGTGCTGCCCCCGAGGGCGTCGTCCCGGCCACGCGTGCGTCGCACGGAACGACGCGCCCTCAGCCCCACAGCGCCGCCTCCGGCGGATAGACGCAGCCGTCGGCGTAGCGCAGACCCGGCTGCCGGTCTGCGGCCAGCAGCAACGGGCCATCGAGATCCACGTAGCGCGCCTGAGCCGTGAGCAGCGTCGCCGGCGCCATTGCCAGAGAGGTCGCCAGCATGCTGCCGATCATGATGCTGCGGCCGGCAGCGAGCGCTGCCGTCCGCAGCGCGAACGCCGCCGTGAGACCGCCGGTCTTGTCGAGCTTGATGTTGAGCACGTCGTAGAGCTCGCGCAGTCGCTCCACGTCACCTGCATGGTGGCACGATTCGTCGGCGCCGATGGGGACGAGGCGATCAACGGCGGCCAGCGCGGCGTCCTCTCCCGCGGGCAGCGGCTGTTCGATCATCTCGACACCGAGCGCGGCGAACTCGGGCAGGCAACGGGCGAGCTCGGCGATGGTCCACGCTTCGTTGGCGTCGATGATCAGTCGCGCCTCGGGTGCGCCGGCCCGCACGGCGCGGACGCGCTCGATCGACCCCTCGGGCCCGAGCTTGATCTTCAGCAGCGGCCGGCTGCGGTGAGTCGCGGCGGCCCGTCCCATGGCCTGCGGCTGATCGAGGCTGAGCGTGTAGGCCGTAGCCACCGGCTGCGGCGCCGCAATACCCGCCAGCGCCCATGCCCGTTGCCCCGCGTGTTTGGCCTCGAGATCCCACAGCGCGCAGTCTACGGCATTGCGCGCCGCGCCGCGCGGTAGCAGCTCGAGCAGCTCGTCCCGGGAGATGCCCTCCGCGATGGGGCCGCGCGCCGAGTCGATCGCGGCCAGAACGCTCTCGACGCTCTCCCCGTAACGTGCGTAGGGCCGGCACTCGCCGCGTCCGCGAACATCGGCCTCGCTGATGGTGGCGACTACGACGTCGACGTCGAGGCGACTGTCGCGGGCGATGGTGAACGCCTCGCGCAACGGCCATGTCTCGGCCCTCGCCGACAACGTGCGCACTAGAGGAGCCGATCGACGATGGCCTCGACGCCGGTGCGGACTGGGTCCACACAGGGCAGGCCCTCGTTGTCCTCGGTGTCCTTGAGCAGGCGCAGGGCGGCGTCGGGCTCGAGCGCCTTGGTGTTGATCGCGATGCCGGCGCACCGCACGTCGGGGCTGACCAGGCGCGCGGCCGCCAGGTTGGCCTCGAGACACTGTTCGAGCGACGGCATCGGCTGGTGTGGCAGCCCGCGCATGTGGGTGCGCGTCGGCTCGTGGCAGAGCACCAGCACATCGGGCTGGGCGCCGTGGATGAGTCCCAGCGTGACGCCGGCGAACGAGGGATGGAGCAGCGAGCCCTGGCCCTCGACGAGATCCCAGTGCTCGGGGTCGTTGGCCGGGGCGAGGACCTCGGCGGCGCCCGAGATGAAGTCGGCCACCACGGCGTCGACGGAGATGCCGGATCCGGCGATGAGAATGCCGGTCTGGCCCGTGGCGCGAAAATCAGCGCTCACGCCGCGTCGCCGCAGCGCCTTCTCGATGGCCAGCGCGGTGTACATCTTGCCGACAGAGGCATCGGTGCCGACGGTGAGCAGACGGTGCCCGGAGCGCGGCAGGCCGGTGCCGATGGGCAGCGTCTGTGCCGGATGCCGAACGTCGTGAAGAGTGCGGCCGAGCTGCACGGCGCGCTCACGCAGGACGTCGACGGCGGTCAGGCGCGTGTGCAGGCCGCTGGCGACGTCCATGCCCTGCTCGAGAGCGTCGACGAGGCTGCCCAGCCAGCTCTCCGCCACGGTGCCGCCACGGTTGGCGACGCCGACGACGAGCGTCCTGGCGCCGCGAGCGACCGCCTCGGCGGGGGTGAGCTCGGGGAGCTCGAGCCGCGGCACGCAGCCCGGCAAGCGCAGCTGGCCCACGCAGTCCTCGCGGCGCCAGTCGAAGACGCCGAACGCCGTCTTGGCCGCGAGCGCGTCGGGCGCGTCCCCGAGAAACAGCAGGTACGGTTTGTTGATGTCCAACATGGCGACCACGGCATCGATCCTCGCGTCGAGACGCTGTGTAGAGACCCCGGGAAATTCTATACCAGCCGCGCCGCCAGCGTATGCGCGCGCCGTCGCGCGGCACAGGCCGGCGCGTTTGACACGGCTCGCGGACCGCCCCTATGCTCGCTCGCGCGCGCTACGGTGGAGAAGACGACGATGGCTGATAACGCTGTGCGCAATACGACGAACATCGATGGCGTCATCACGCCGACCGAGCAGGCGTGCATTCCCGTGATGGATCGCGGCTTTCTGTACGGCGACTCGGTCTACGAGGTGTTCCGCACCTACGACGGTGTCCCCTTCATGATGGAAGAGCACTTCGAGCGTCTGGAGAATTCGGCGCGACTGATCAGTATGCACATCAGCCAGACGCGCGAGGAGCTCGTCGCGGAGATTCGCAGGACGGTCAAGGCGTCGGGGGCGAGCATCGGGCACGATGTCTACGTGCGTTACCAGATCACCCGCGGCGAGGGTCCCGTGGATTTGTATCCGCGCCCGGACCTGCACAGTCGCTACGTCATCATCGTAAAAGAGCTGCCGCCCTGGAACCCGCGGTTCTACTCCGAAGGTATGCGCATGGCGATTCCCAGCGTGCGGCGCAACCCGACCAACGCGCTGGACCCCAACATCAAGGGCGGCAACTATCTGAACAACATACTCGCCATCACCGAGGCCCGAGCGCTCGGCGCCGACGACTGCGTCATTCTGAGCCGCGAGGGCTATGTCACGGAAGCGGCGAACAGCAACGTGTGGTTCGTCATCGACGGGCGCGTCGTCACGGCGGCTTCGGGTGTGCTGCGCGGGCTGACCAGACGCGCCGTGCACCAGGCCTGCGCCGCTCAGGGGGTCGACACCGAGGAGCGCGACATTCCGGCCGCCGAGCTGGCGCGCGCCACGGAATGCTTCGTGACGAGCGCCACCCGTGAGGTCATGCCGGTACGCAGCCTGCGTCTGGAGGACGGCTCGATGGTGGAGTTTCCCGAAGGCGGGGGAGAGATGACGCGGCGTGTGCGTGGGATCTTCTCCGACTTCATCGCCGATTACGTGCGGCGCCACGCCAGCGACTCGCTGTTCAGTTGACGTCGGCCTGCATCCTCATCCAACACGCGGCTACGTTGTCGTGTGCGGCGCCGCTGGCGGCCGCCGGCCGATTCGATCGCCCCGGCGTCGCGACGCCGGCTGAACGGCAGCGGCCGTAAGCGGAGATCACGATGACGGACAAGCTGCGCTTGGGAATTCTGTTCGGCGGCCGCTCCTGTGAGCACGAGGTGTCGGTGACCTCGGCGCGGTCCGTGCTGCAGGCGGTGAACCCCGACAGATATGAGGTGACGATGATCGGTATCGCCAAGGACGGACGCTGGCTGCTGGCCCGAGACGCGCTCAAGGTGCTCGCGGGGGGGGTGGTCGACGGCGAGGACATGTCATCGGTGCTGCTGGACTATCCGGGGACGCGGGCGCTGGTCGAGTCGACGCCCTCGGGCGCGCTCACCGCCGGGGAGCACAAGCTCGACGTGGTCTTTCCGCTGCTGCATGGCCCGTTCGGCGAGGACGGCACCGTGCAGGGTCTGCTCGAGCTCGCCGGGATCGCGTACGTGGGGTCGGGTGTGGTGGGCTCGGCGGTGGGGATGGACAAGGAGATGTCGAAGCGGGTCTTTCGCGCCGAGGGGCTGCCGCAGGTGGACCACCGGGTGCTGCGCCGCCATCGCTGGCGGGTAGAGCCCGACGCCATCGTAGCCGAGCTGGAAAAGGGCCTGCACTATCCGATGTTCGTCAAGCCGGCCAATCTCGGCTCGAGCGTCGGCGTCTCGAAGGCACACGACCGCGGCGAGCTGTATAGGGCAATCGAGACCGCCATGGAGTTCGACTATAAGGTGATTGTCGAGGCCTCGGTGGAGAACTGTCGCGAGATCGAGTGCTCTGTCTTGGGTAACGACGATCCCCAGGCGTCGGTGATCGGAGAGATCGTGCCGTGCAATGAGTTCTACGACTACGACGCGAAGTACGTCGACGACCGCTCCCAGCTGATCATTCCGGCCGAGCTGCCGGTGGCGATGGGCGAGCGCATCCGGGACCTTGCAGTGCGAGCGTTTCGGGCCGTCGAGGCGGCCGGTCTCGCCCGCGTCGATTTTCTCGTACGCCGTGACGATGACGAAATATTTCTGAACGAGGTGAACACCATGCCGGGCTTCACGCCGATCAGCATGTACCCGAAGCTCTGGGAGGCGAGCGGCATCAGCTACACCGAGCTCATCGACCGGCTGATCGAGCTCGCTCTAGAACGCCACGCGGAGAAGGCGCGCACCCGCGCCGCTCTGTAACGACCGCCCGCGGCGCTCGCAGCCCGCGTAGAACGATCTCGATCCCGGCCGCCGGGCGCCGCCGCGGCGCGCGGCGTCTCGGGAGACTGCTACTGGATCAGCTTCCACAGCAGCGGCAGCAGCGCGGCCGTGGCCAGGGCGTTGAGACCCATGGCGAGGCCGGAGAAGGCGCCGGCGACTTCGTTGATCTGCAGCGCGCGCGCCGTGCCGATACCGTGCGCGGCGACGCCGATTGCGAGGCCGCGGGCCGACCAGCTGCGGATGCGCAGCAGGTTCAACATGAACGGCCCCAGCGCCGCGCCTAGGATCCCGGTGAGAATAACGAGCACGGCCGTGAGCGACGGCAGCCCGCCCAGCTGCTCGGCGATGCCCATGGCCACCGGTGTGGTGACCGACTTCGGTGCCAGCGAGACGAGGACGGTATCGGAGACGCCGAAAAGACGGGCGATAGCGACGGCGCTCAGCGCTGCAGTGGCCGAGCCGGTGACGATGCTGGCGATGATGGCAAGCGCCGAGCGGCGTATGGCTTCGAACTGCCGGTACAGCGGTATGGCGAGCGCGACGGTAGCGGGTCCGAGCAGGAAGTGGACGAACTGCGCGCCCTCGAAGTACACACCATACTCGGTGCGGGTGGCGAGCAGAATGCCGACCAGGATGCAGACGGCGATGAGCACGGGGTTGAGCAGCGGGTTGAGGCGGGCTCGCGTGTAGAGCCACAGGCCCAATTGGTAGGCGGCCAGCGTCAGCGTCAAGCTCAACAGCGGGCTCGCGCTCAGATATACCCAGATTCGCTCGAGATCGGCGCCCATCGGCTAGCGCTCTTCCGTCCCCGTGTCGCTCGGGGCATGCCGGCCGAGCAGCACCATCACCCACGCCGTGACGGCGATGGTCGCCAGCGTGCTGACGACGAGCGCGACGGCGATGGCCGGCCAGTCTTCGCTGACCACGTGCAGATGCAGCACGACCCCGACGCCGGCGGGCACGAACAGCAGCGAGAGGTGCCTGAGCAGGGTGTCGGCGACCGCTGCCAGGCCGTCGGGTAGCCGGCCCCGCGCAAGCAGCCCCGCGAACAGTATCACCATGCCCACGACCGGCCCCGGAATGGGGATGCCGCTCGCCACGGTGATGAGCTCACCGGCGAGCTGACAGCAGAGAATGAGGGTCAGGTAGGCGATCATCGGGGGTCAGGGTATGGTGCCGCCAGGATGAGGGGGCGGCTGATTCGATAGCGCCGCTGGACGTGTCCGGGAGCGCGCGGCGTCAGCGTACGCGGCGCAATGGGCCCAACGCGGTGTTGGTGGTCGAGGCGTGTGAGCGGATCCGCTCCGTGTGACGGCGATTCGAGCCCAGCGGCGCCTCGTGTTGCGGGCGGCCGCCGACCCGTCGATCAGTGATCGTCGTCCCAGGGACTGTGTTTCGCTTCCGGCGGTATCCAGACCGTCTCGTAGACCTTCTGCAGCTCGCGCTCCTTCGCCAGCTCGTCGCGCTCGGACAGCGAGGCGTACTTGGCGGCCGTGGGGCTCGTGAAGTTGCGGGTGTTCAGCATGGGCGCCGCTACGACGCGTCGCAGATCGCCGCCGCAGGATCGGCAGGACGTTGGCCGCGGATCGTTTATCCCGAGACGGGTCTGATAGAGAATGCGGCAGGGGTCGCAGGCGAACTCGTAATTGGGCATCGGCTCGTTCCGGTGGCAGAGGGTGCCCCACTCGGACCGCAGGCCCGGGCGGCTCGCGGTCCGAGTGGGGTGGAACGGTGTTACGCGTAGCGCAGCGCGCGCTCGCGCTGCTGTGCCGCCATCGCCGTCTGCTTGTCGATGTTCCAGATGCGCGCCGCGTTCTCGCCGAAGACCTTGCGTCGTATTTCTTCGGTGATCTTCGGGTACCCGTAGCCGTCGACCAGCTCATCGGGGATCTGGAACTTGCGGAAGGCGTCGATCTGCCACTGCGGCGCAGACCAGAGCAGCGAGTCCGTTCCCCACATCACATAGTCGGGGCCGAGGTCGCGCAGCAGTGTGCCGAGCACGTGGGCGCACTCCATGGGCCGGCTGCTCACGGTGGCCGCAAAGGTCGTGCCGATCTCCGCATAGAGGTTGTTGCGCTGCGGCTTGAAGCCCTTCATCGCCGCGAGCTCCTGGTGATACGGCCACGCCGAATGGTAGGCGATGAAGTTCAGGTCGAGGAAATCGTCCGCCGTGGCATCGAAGTCCTCGCAGTGCGCGTAGCGGGCATAGAACTGCCCGAAGGGCACGCCTTTGTGACAGCCGATGTTCTTGATGCCCAGCTCACGACATTTCTCCCAGATGGGGTAGGCGACCTTCTCGTCGTCGAACCACCACCCCTTGTTCGGGGTCGAGTCGAAGGTGTAGAGCTTGAGCCCGGAAATCTTGTAGTCCTTGGCGAACATCTCCAGGCGATCGAGCGTCTCCTGCAGGCCCTGGTTCGGCGTCAGGCCGCCGCCGAGCATGATGGTGCGTTCCGGCCAACGTTCGCGCACCTCGGCCTGGTACTCGATGGGCACCATGTCCTCGCCGCCATAGTCCTCGCGAAAGCCGAAGGGGTTGAATATGCCCACCGTCGTGTCGCTCTCGTCGAGAATCATCTTGCCGTAGTTCTCGACGTTCATGTCCCGGGTGCCGTTCTCGAGACCCATGGCTTTGCCGAGGTTGTCGAGAAGATCCACGAACCACATGCCGCGCTCGGTGGTGTTCTCCCCGAGGATGTAATGACCCGGTCGGGTGCACACGTGTGTGTGCGCGTCGACGATGAAATCAGTGCTCGCCTGAGCTACTTTGCGGAACTCGGCGTTGGCCATCGGGTCATGGGCTTCAACCTCGTCCACCTCGAAGAAGGTCATGCCCGATGCTTTGTTCGCCGCCAGCATCACGGCCGAGAAGCCGAGCGTCGACTTCAGGAAGTGGCGCCGGGGCAGCTTCGCCTTGGCCGCGAACTCATCGACATGCGCAGAGATTCGCTCCCCCATGTGGCTGCCGAGAAACAACGCGCTGCCGACCTGATTGGGATTGCGCAGGTTGACATGGGCAAGCCCTTTGAACTGCTGCAGAAAATTGAACTCCATCGGAACGCCTCCTCTGTGGCTGCTGGCGCCGCCGACGCGAGGGTCGGGTTGGCCCCGACTCTTTCCTCGTGGCGACGGTGATTTTGGTACCACTTATTGCACGCAAAAGCAAGCGTTGCCGGGAAGCGTCAGAGATTCCTCGGCTTCCCTGCCGTCGCGCCGTTGGCGGCGCTGCAACGCGCCTCGCCATTCGCGACCGCGCCGGGCAATAGCCCTGAACAATGTGTGAAAAAAACGCAGGCGGCCGACCGCAGAGTCGAAGAAACGGGCTGGGATGCAACCCTCGAGGTCCCGGGCCGGCGAGGGGGGGCCGGCTGCAACGCTCGAGCCGGCGGCGGGCGGGGTGGACGCGCCCGGCTGGGCTGTGGGATTGGGAGCCGACCTCTGGTTCGCGGTCTTGTCGGAGGCCCACCAGCGCCCGGCTCAGGCGGCGATGTCGTGGTCGGGCACGACGCTGATACGGTAGAGCATCCGCCTGTCGAGCGGCCCGGTCGCCGGGGCGATGGGCGTGGCGGCGTGCAGCGTGGAGAAGTTGTCCCAGACCACCACATCGCCCTGCCGATAACGATGGGCGTAGACGAAACGCGGCCCGGTGGCGTGGCGCTTGAGCTCGTCGAGCAGGCGGATGGCCTCCCCGTCGTCCATGCCGTCGATGCCGAAAGAGCTGCCCGAAACGCCGTAGAGCGCCTTGCGTGCGGTGCCCGGGTGCGCCAGCACCAACGGATGAAAGACGTTGTGCACCTCCTGTTTCTGCCGCTCGTTGAGAGCGGACGCGGAGGTGGACGAAGACTCGTCGAGGTCGTCGCGGTTGCCGTAGTGATGTACGACGGTCAGGCCGTCGATGCGACGCCGGGTGTCCTCGTCGAGGGCCGCGTAGGCCCGGAACATGTTGGCGAACAGCGTCTCGCCGCCCGTCTCAGGCACCTCCAGGGCGTGCACGACGGTCGCAGCGGCCGGCCGCTGCTCGAAGGACATGTCCGTGTGCCAGTATGCCGCGCCGTCGTAGACGCCGATCGGTGCGCCGTTCTCGACGATGTTCGAAAGCAGCAGTATCGAGGGACACTGCGGAAGGCGCAGGTGGTCGAGGATGTGGGGCTTGGGCGTGCCGAAACAGCGGGCAAACCGCTCGAGCGCGACCGGCTCCAGACGTTGACCGCGCAGTACCACCAGCGAGTGCTCGTAGAGGGCAGCGCGCAGCGCCTCGCGGTCAGCCTCGGCGAGCGGTGCGGCGACATCCACGCCGGCGATCTCGGCGCCGAGCGCCGCGTCTAGCGGTTTAACTGTCAACATGGCCGAGTTCCCGAGCCGTTTGGTCATGCCGGATCGTCTTACAGATTACCACGCGGCGATCCCGGCGTGGACGACGACGCGACCCCACTCGCCTGTTTCGGGTCCAGGGTTTACAGTGCGGCCGAGCCCACAGCAGGAGTCATCATGAAAGCCCACGTCGTCACTGAGTACGGTGCGCCGACCTTCTTCGAGGAAGCCTCGCTGCCCACGCCGCAGCCCGGCCCGGGCGAGGTGTTGATCGAGGTGGCCGCCACCAGCGTCAATCCGGTGGACACCAAGATCCGGGCAGGGGGGCGGGCCATGTGTCCGGACCTGCCGGCGGTGCTGCACATGGACGTGGCGGGGACCGTGATCGCGCTCGGTGACGGCGTCGGTGGCGTCGCGCTCGGCGATGAGGTGTACGGCTGCGCGGGGGGCCTCAAGACCGTGGCCGGCACGAATCTCGGCGGTGCGCTCGCCCAGTATATGACCGCCGATGCGCGGCTCATCGCCCGCAAGCCCGGCGCGCTGTCCATGGCCGAGGCCGCGGCGCTTCCGCTGGTGGCGATCACCGCCTGGGAGGCGATTGTCGACCGTGCCGCGGTGGGCAAGGACTGCAACGTGCTGATCCACGGCGGTGCCGGCGGGGTGGGCCACGTCGGCATACAGCTCGCACGTCACGCCGGCGCCCGTGTGTGCACGACGGTGTCCTCGCCGCGCAAGGCGGAGATTGCTCGGGAGCTCGGGGCCGATGCGGTGATCGATTATCGGGCGAGCACGGTGGCCGACTACGTGCGCGACCTCACGGACGGACGCGGCTTCGACGTCGTTCTCGACACCGTGGGAGGAGACAACCTCGAGCGCTCACTCGACGCCGCGCGGGTCAACGGCACCGCCGTGACCATCTTGGCGACCGGTCAGCACGATCTCACCGCGCTTCACACCAAAGGGCTGACACTGCACGCCGTGTTCATGTTGATTCCAATGTTGTACGACGTCGGCCGCGCTCGTCACGGCAAGATCCTGCGCAACGTTGCCCGACTCGTCGACGAGGGGGTGCTCAGGCCGCTGATCGACCCCGAGCGCTTCACCTTCAATGATGCCGCCGCGGCGCATCGCAGGCTCGAGTCCGGGCTCGCCGTCGGCAAGGTGGTGCTCACCGCCGAGTAATCCGGGATGACGCGTCACGGTGACCACGGATGTGGCATCATCGCGGCGGAACGCCCGCCGGGCGTCATCACCATTCGATGGTTCGACCAAAGGAGCCTGAGAAATGTCGTCAGCTCAGTTCGAGATCGGTCTCAAGATGCGCAAAGAAGTGCTGGGTGAAGAATACGTTGAGCGTGCACTCGGCAATGTCGATGACTTCAATCGCGATTTTCAGAACATCCTCACCGAATACTGCTGGGGAGGCACCTGGGGTCGGGGCGTGCTCGACAAAAGGCAGCGCAGCCTCAACAACCTCTGCATTCTGGCGGCGCTCAATCGACCGCAGGAGTTCAAGCTGCATTTTCGCGGCGCGCTGCGCAACGGCTGCACCCTCGATGAGCTGCGCGAGACGCTCATCCAGATTGCCGTCTACTGTGGCATTCCCGTCGGTAACGACGCCTTTCGACTCGCCCGCGAGGTGCTCGCCGCCGAAGGCGTCAAGTTAACCGACTGATGAACGAGACGCCTCACCGCAACGCCACCACCGAAGCCGAGACGACGCTGATTCGCAACGGCGTCCTCATCGACGGCAGCGGCAGCGAACGCTTCCGGGCTGACGTGCTGGTGCGAGGTGATCGGATCGCGGCGGTCGGCGACCTGGCTGGGCAGCCGGCGCCGGCGTGTGTAATCGACGCCCGCGGCGCCATCGTCGCGCCGGGGTTCATCGACGCCCACACCCACGACGACCGTGCGCTGCTGTCGACACCGGATATGTCGCCGAAGATCAGCCAGGGTGTGACGACCGTGGTCACGGGCAACTGCGGCGTCAGTCTCGCGCCGCTCGTCGGCCGCGATCCGCCGCCGCCGCTGACGCTGCTTGGCGATCGCCACTGGTATCGCTTCGCGAGCGTGGACGCGTACGCGCGCGCCGTCGAGGCTTCCCCGCCGGCGGTCAACGCGCTCATGCTGGTGGGCCACTCGACGCTGCGCGTGGCCGTCATGGAGGATTTGAGCGCGCCGGCCACGCGGACCGAGATCGGGCGCATGGCGGCGTTGCTCGACGAAGCGCTGGAGACGGGTTGCGTCGGTCTCAGCACGGGTCTCGCCTACCCGACGGCCTCGGCGGCGCCCACCGACGAGGTCGCCGCGCTCGCCGAGCGTCTGGCGGCGCACGGCGGCCTCTACGCGACGCACATGCGTGACGAAGGGGACCGGCTCGTGGAGTCCGTGGACGAGACGCTGGAGATTGGCCGCCGTGCGGGGGTGCCCGTCGTCATCTCCCATCACAAGGCGGCCGGGCGGCACAACTGGGGCAAGACCCGCGAGACCCTCGTGCGTATCGACGCGGCAGCCCGGCGGCAAAAGGTCGACTTCGATGTCTACCCGTACGCCGCGACCTCGACGGTGCTGCTGCCGGAGTTCGTCGCGCGAGCCGAGCGGGTCATGATGAGCTGGTCGACACCGCACCCCGAGATGGCCGGGCGCGACCTCGACGGCATTTGCCACGAGTGGGGTTGCACGGTGGAACAAGCCATCGAGCGGTTGCTGCCGGCAGGCGCTATCTACTTCATGCTCGACGAGAACGAGGTGCAGAGCGTGCTGCGGTTCCCGCGCGCGATGATCGGATCGGACGGTCTGCCCCACGACCGCTTCCCGCACCCGCGGCTGTGGGGTACGTTCCCCCGCGTGCTGGGCCACTATGCCCGCGAGCTCGGCCTGTTCTCGCTCGAGCAGGCCGTGCACCGCATGACCGGGTTGACGGCGTCGGTCTACGGCCTCGCGGAGCGCGGCACGATCCGTGTCGGGGCGTATGCCGATCTGGTCATTTTCGACGCCGAGCGCGTCATCGATCGCGCTGACTATGCCCGCCCGTGTGAGCCCGCTGTCGGGATCGATCTGGTGATGGTCAACGGTCAGACGGTCTGGACCGCAGGTGCGTGGACCGGGCGTTGTCCCGGTCGCTTGCTGCGACGGGTTGGCGGGAGCGGGGGGTGATCGGCGCCGGTGCCCCCTCGCCCTCAGTGGGTGAGCAGCTCGCCCGCGGCGGATGTGCTCGACCCCTGGCCTGCGCTGCGCAGCCGGCGTTCGTCGCGGGGCGGGACGCCGAAGAAGTCTCGGTAGCACTTGCTGAAATGCGGCGCGGATACGAAGCCGCACGAGAAGGCGATCTCGACGATGGACTTCGAGGTTTGCAGCAGCAGCTGGCGTGCACGACGTAGCCGCAGCTCGAGGTAGTAGCGCGTCGGCACGCAGCGCAGGTGTTTCTGGAACAACCGCTCGAGCTGGCGTCGCGACAGACCGACGTGACTCGCCAGCTCGTCGAGACTGATGGGCTCCTCGATGTTGGATTCCATCAGCGAGACCGCGTCGACCAGCTTCGGCTGGCTGGTCCCCAGATAGTGCCGCAGTGGAATCCGTTGGCGGTCGTTGCGCCCCCGTATTCGTTCACAGATGAACTCGTCGGAGATCGCCGCCGCGAGGTCCGCCCCATGGCGATGGCGAATGAGGGTGAGCATCATGTCGAGGGGCGCCGTGCCGCCCGAGCACGTGTAGCGACTTCGATCGATTTCGAACAGCTCGGCGGAGACGATGGCGCTGGGGAACTCCTCGCACAGCGTCGCCATGTTCTCCCAGTGAATGGTGCAACGGTAACCGTTGAGCAGCCCGGCGCGCGCGAGCAGGTAGGTTCCCGTGCACAGAGCGCCGAGCGCCGTGCCGCTGCGGGCCGCACGTTGCAGGAAGCGGGACAGATGCGGGTCGACCGCCTGCTCGACATCGACGCCGCCGCAGAGAAACAGCACGTCGGCGGGCAGCGCGCTCTCAGCGTCACCGTGTGGCGTCAGTACCAGCCCGTTGCTCGCGGCCACCGCTGCGCCGTCCAACGTCGCCACGCGCCAACGGTATAGCTCGCGTCCGCCCAGTCGATTCGCCATGCGTAGCGGCTCGACCGCGGAGGAGAACGCGATCATCGAATAGCCCGGAACCAGCAGGAATCCGTACAGAGCCGGCCGATTGACCGCGTCATCGCTCATCTGTTCGACCTGTTCGTCCGGGTGCTGTCATGCCGCGCTGCTGACACGGCCGGTGTATCGCCATGCGGTGCCGCCCCTCGACACGAGTATAGCTGCGATGGCAGCGCCCCACGCAAGAATCCGCGTGGCCGACTCTTACCATGAACCCCGATGCACTGTCACGTGAGGGCATGGCCCGGCTCGCTGCCGGGCGCCCGCGCCGCGACGGCTTCCCGGTGCGGCTGACCGGTGGCGGTAGCGACGATGCGGCTTTCGACGAACAGCCGTTCACCCCCGACATCGACCGTGCAATCGGCGCGCGTGGTGTCGACGCGGACGCTCACGGCGCCAGCGGCCCGGGCGGTGCGCGCCGCGATGCGCGCGGCGTGCTCGGTGGCATGGGCGGCCGCAGGCTCGAGATCGGTGAAATCGACGTTGCCGCTCGGCAGGTGTACCCGGAAGCATCCGCGGGCCGGTGCGGAGATCAACGCCGCGACGCGCTGAATCACCCGCGCCGCGACGGCGCCGACAGCGTTGGCGACGGCAGCGTGCGGTGGGACGATCGCCGTCGTGTTCAGCCGTCGAGCGATCTGGGGATAGTAGAGGTGGGCCGGTGCGCCGACAGCGACCACGGGCGAGCGCAGGCCGATCGTCATCGCCACGCGGGAATCGGTCCGCGCCGCCTGGGCCAGCGCCGCACTGACGAAATCGTTGCGGGCACGCAGGCCGCCCTGGGCTTCGGCGCCCACACCGGCGTCATGGCGCAAGACGGTGCCGAGCAATGCTTCCATGGACTGCCCGATGACGCGATCGATTACCCGGCGAGAGAAGTCGGCGGCATCGCTGCCGGCCAGCTGTGGTTTGGTGCGCACCCAGATCTCGGCACCGGCGCGGGCCGCCGCGACGCTCCAGCTCGCCTGCAGCCCGAGCACGTGCGCCGCATCGGTTGGCGTGAAGGCGGCTACCTGAATCCGTCCACGGGCCCGCAACCTCGCGAGCGGCCGCGCGTTGCGCGGGTCGTGCAGCAGCCGGCCGAGAGGTGTCGGTGCCTCCGCCACGGAATCCCAGACGCGCCGCTCGGGTCCCGACAGCGTCGCCTCGTCGAGGCCGGAGCGCGGCCGGCGCAGTGCAAAGCCGGCGACCGCCGAGGCGCCGTGCTCGAGCTCGGCATCCAGCAGGGCGAGCGTCCCGGGCCAGGTCTCGGCGAGGGCGGCCAACGGCACGGCGCGCTCCGGCCCCACCTGCAGCGTGCCGGCGGGGTCGAGCGTCAGCTGGCTGTCGCCGCCGATGCCGAACGACTGCACGGCCACCGCCCGTACCATCGTCGGCCACTCGCCGATCAGCGCACCGTGATCGTCGAGCTGCGGCTGCCCGCCGCACACCACGGCGATATCGGTGGTCGTGCCGCCGACGTCTGCAACCACCACGTCGTCGCGTCCGCTCAGGTAGTGGGCGCCGACGAGACTGGCGGCCGGCCCCGACAGAATCGTCTCGACGGGTCGCTCGAGGGCGGTGGCGGCCGCGATCAGCGAGCCATCGCCCTTGACCACCATGAGCGGCGCGTCGATGGCGTGGGCGCGCAACGTTGCCTGCAGTGCTTCGATGAGATGCTGGATCAGCGCGATGAGACGTGCGTTGAGCAGCGTGGTCAGCGCCCGGCGCGGCGCATTGAGGCGCGGCGTCAGCTCGTGCGAGCAGCTGACCGGCAAGCCGGTGGCCTCGCGGACGAGCCGCTTGACGGTCAGCTCGTGCTCGGGATTGCGCACAGAGAAGTGCGAAACAACCGCGAAGGCCGATACCCGCGGCGCGTGCTCGGCGATGGCCCGAGCCGCGCGCACCGCGTCGAGAGGAGCCTGCTCCTCGCCCGTGGCGTCGTGTCCGCCGCGCACGAACACGACCGGGTCGTCGCCGAGCGCCAAACCGAGGCGGGCGCGGCTCAGCATGTCCGCGTCCTGGCCGATCACGACGAGGCACACGGGGCTGCCGTGTCCTTCCACCAGGGCGTTGGTGGCCAGGGTCGTCGAAACGGCAACCAGCCCGATACGCGCATCGGCGGCCGTGGGCCGCGCCAGCAGCGTGCGCAGCGCGTCGCCGATGCCGATGGCGAGGTCGTGTCGCGTCGTGGGCGCCTTCGCGGTGGCGAGCACGCCGCCGGCATCGTCGAGCAGCACGGCGTCGGTAAAGGTGCCCCCGGTGTCGATGCCGAGTCGCATGGGTCGGCGCTACGGGCGAGCAGGTGAACGCTTTGCTTGGCTGTTCATCGAAAGCCGGTTTGATCGATAATAGGCTCCGTCCGAGAGCGTGTCCACACGGCGCGCTTCGCTGCCGACCCCCAACGCTGGAGAGTCTCCGTGCAGAGCCCCGAGGCAACAACCCGAAGCGAGCCGGCCCTCGCCACAGGCGTCTGGGCGCCGGTGCTCACGCCCCTCGATGACGCGCTGGCGATCGACGCGCACGGCGCCATCGCGCACATGCAGTGGCTGCTGCGTCACGGCTGTCACGGCGTCGTGCTGTTCGGCACGACCGGCGAAGGGACCTCGTTCTCGGTCGAGGAGCGCATGGCGTTGCTCGACGACGTGCTGAGCGCGGGCGTCGACCCCGACCGCATCATGGTGGGCACCGGCTGCTGCGCACTGAGCGACACCGTTCGCTTGACAAGTCACGCCGCAGAGCACGGTTGCAAGCAGGTGCTGGTGCTGCCACCGTTCTACTACAAAAGCGTCAGCGACGAGGGGCTGTACCGGAGCTACGCGGCGGTGATCGACCGGGTTGCGGACGACGATCTGCGCCTTTTCTTCTATCATTTCCCGCGACAGTCTGCGACACCCCTCAGCGAGGCGCTGATCGCGCGCCTGAGCGAGCGGTATCCCGCCATCGTTGCGGGCGTCAAGGACAGCTCGGGCGTCCGCGAGCACGCGCTGACGCTGATGCGGCAGTTCCCGCATCTCGCTATCTTTCCGGGCTCGGAGACGCTGCTGCTCGAGGGCCTGAGACAGGGCGCCGCCGGTTGCATCAGCGCCACGGCGAACGTGAACCCACATGGCATACGCCAGGTCTACGACGCCTGCAGGCGCGCTGACGCGTCGGCCGACGCCGCGCAGCGCGCGGCGACTGACGTGCGGCGGGTTATCGAGGGTCATCCCATGTGCGCTGCGCTCAAGAGCATCGTCGCGCGGTTTCGCGACGAGCCCGGCTGGGCAGCGGTGCGCCCACCGCTCGTGCCGCTCGCAGAGAGCGCCGCGCAGGCTCTGCAAGAAGGGCTCGAGCAGCTCGGCTTCGCGCTGCCGGACTGACGGGTCGCGGCGGGGCGTCGCGGGGACCCATCGCCGGCGACGCGCGCGCCGACCGAACGCGGGGGCGGACCCATGGCGATCCACTTTGCGGTAGAGGAGCTCGCCGCTCGTCGCCGGGCGGCCATCGCGGCGATGGTCGAGCGCGGTCTCGACGGTCTGCTGATGTTCCGCCAGGAGAGCATGTACCACCTGACCGGCTACGATACCTTCGGATACTGCTTCTTCCAGTGCCTTTTTCTGCGCGCCGACGGCAATATGTTTCTGCTCACGCGCTCGGCGGATCTCCGCCAGGCCCGGCACACATCGGTCATCGACGACATCCGCGTGTGGGTCGATGCCGAGGGTTGCAACCCCGCCGACGAGCTGCGCCGCGTTCTGGACGAGTACGCCGCGCGCGGTATGCGGCTCGGCATCGAACGCGACGCCTACGGTCTTACGGCGTTCAACGGCCATCGCGTGGACGCGTCCCTCGATGGGTTTTGCACGCTCGTCGATGCGTCCGACCTCGTCAGCCGCATGCGCGTCGTCAAGAGTGCGCAGGAGCTCGAGTACGTGAGGCGGGCGGCCGAGCTGGCCGACGACGCGCTCGACGAGGTCATCGAGCTGGCTCGCCCGGGTGCGTTCGAAGGCGATATTCTCGCCGCCATGCAGGGTGCAGTGTTTCGGGGCGGTGGCGACTACCCTGGCAACGAGTTCATCATCGGATCGGGTCGTAACGCCTTGCTGTGCCGCTACTTCAGCGGACGACGCCATCTCGACAAACGCGACCAGCTGACGGTCGAGTTCGCCGGCGTGTATCGTCGTTACCACGCCTGTCTCATGCGCACGCTCGTGATCGGCGAGCCGCACGCGCAACACCGCGCCATGCATGACGCCTGCGTGGTCGCCCTTGGCGAGGCGATGGATGTGCTGCGGCCGGGTCGGCCCATAGGCGATGTCTTCGACGCCCACGCACGCGTCATGGACCGCGCCGGTTTTCACCAGCACCGGCTCAACGCCTGCGGCTACAGTCTCGGCGCGACGTTTACGCCGACCTGGATGGACTGGCCGATGTTCTACCGGGGGGCGTCGCTGACGGCGCGGCCCGGCATGGTGTTCTTCCTGCACATGATCCTCATGGACAGCGACTCCGAGTGCGCCATGACGCTGGGTCACACCGTCGTGGTGACCGAGGCCGGCTGCGAACGCCTGAGCCGCCATCCGCTCGATCTGATCGTGAACGCGTGAGGTGGAGCGCTGGTCGGTGAGCTGCCTGGGCGGGCACGGTGGTGGCCCGGGGCCGCGGCGGGGCGGCCTCCGGTGAGCGAGTTGGGCGGTGATCGGCGCTCGTCGCCGGCGGCTGCGGAGCTGGCCGCGACGGCGACGCGCTGCGGCGTCGGTCTGCTTTACCACGCCGTCTTTGATCACGTACCGAAGGACATCGACGTCAAGCTGCACAACGTCACGGTGAGCACCCTGCGGCGGCATCTCCTGGCGCTGCGCCGCAGCTTCCGCATCGTGTCGGTGGACGAGTTCGCCGAGGCGCGAAGCACGCGAGGTCTTGCCTGCCTGAGCTTCGACGACGGCTACCGCAGCGTCTTCTCCCACGCCATGCCGGTGCTGTTGGATCTGGCGATTCCGTTCACGATCTTCATCAACGGCGCCACGCTCGAAGGCCGGGCGCCGTGGCGCGACAAAGTACGCTATCTGATCGTTCACGGACTTGTCGACGATTTCGTCGCGGTGTGCGATCAGCTCGTCACGGTGGCCGGGAAGAGCTTCTACCGCTACAGCAAGATCGCGCGCAACAACAGCCGCGTGCTGGACGCGGCTCTCGACCGGTTCCTGGCGGCGCGCGGCGTCGATCTCGGCTCGCTCAATTATTGCTTCGACTCGACACGCTACCTCGTGCGGGATCCGCTGGTGAGCTACGGTAACCACTCCCATTCGCACTACCTGGCGTCCTCGTTGTCGCGACATGAGCAGCTCGAAGAGATCGAGAAAACGCACGCGCTGCTCGCCGCGCACCCTGAGCTCAACGTGAGTCGGCTGTTCTCGATCCCGTTCGGCGACGAGCCCGACTTCAATGACGACACGCTGGCCATCGTGCGCGATCTCGGCTACTCCGGGGTCTTGCTGAGCCGCGGCCGCGTCCAGACCCGACCGCTCCGCCGTCACGGTCTCGTGGCGGTGGAGAGAGTCATGCCGCGGGGCGACGATCTGGCGGCTCTGCTCGCGACGGTCCGCGCGCGCTCGCCGCGATGAGTACGCCGCCCCGCCCCAGCGGCAGCCACCCGCCATCGCTCAACCACCCACGGTGGCGGCGGACGCGCTCGGCCGTGCAGCGAGACGCGAGCGTATCACCCGACATTGCGGGATAATCCGCGGGCAGAGCGCCGGGCACAACGGGGAGTCGAGCGCGTGACGCAAGCACGAAGGCGAATGGGAGGCCGCGCCGGGCGGCGGGCGCTGCGGCAGGCGCCGCTGGCGACGGAGCACAGGCCGGTGAGACCGGGGTTGCCCGGCGGCGCCTTCAAGCCGCTTTCCGATACGGAGCTCGAGCGTATCCACCACGCCGTGCTCGACGTGCTCGAGCACATCGGTCTGGCCGACGCCATCCCGTCGTGCATCGAGCGGGTGACCGCTGCCGGCGGGCGTGTGAGCGACGCGGGCCGGCTCGTGTTCCCCCGTGCGCTGGTCGAGGACACCGTGGCTTCCGCTGGCCGTAACTTCACCTTGTGTGCGCGCGACCCGCAGCACGATATGCTGCTCTCCGGCTCGAGGCTGTACTTCGGCACCGCGGGCGCTGCGGTGCACATCGTGGAGAGCGACACGCGCAGCTACCGCGATTCGACGCTCGTCGATCTCTACGACATCGCGCGGCTGGTCGACACCCTCGAGCACATTCACTTCTATCAGCGCCCGGTCGTGGCGCGTGACATGAGTGATCCGCGGGAGCTCGACATCAACACCTGCTACGCCAGCGTGGCGGGCACCTTCAAGCACGTCGGCACGAGCTTCGTGCTTCCCCAGCACCTCGACGAGTCGCTGGCCATGCTGCATCTCATCGCGGGCAGCGAGCAGCGCTGGCGCGAGCGGCCGTTCGTGAGCTGCTCGAGCTGCTTCGTGGTACCGCCTTTGCGTTTTGCCGCCGACGCGTGTCATGTGCTGGAAGCCTGTGTGCGCGGCGGCATGCCGATTCTGCTCCTGGCGGCGGGCCAGGCTGGCGCCACCAGCCCGGCCGCCCTGGCCGGCGCGGTCGTGCAGGAGGTGGCCGAGGTGCTGGCGGGGCTCGTTTACGTCAACCTGATCGCTCCCGGGCATCCGGCGATATTCGGCCCCTGGCCGTTCGTCTCCGATCTGCGCACCGGGGCCATGAGCGGCGGCAGCGGCGAGCAGGCGGTGCTGATGGCGGCATGCGGTCAGATGGGGCGCTTCTACGATCTACCCACCGGCATCGCCGCCGGAATGGCCGACGCCAAGCTGCCGGATGCCCAGTCGGGGGCCGAGAAGGCGTACTCGAACACCCTTGCGGCCCACTCGGGAGCCAACCTGGTGTACGAAGCGGCGGGGATGCAGGCCAGCCTGCTCGCTGCCTGCTACGAGAGCTTCGTCATCGACAACGAGACGCTCGGCGCCGTCAATCGAACCGTGCGGGGAATCGAAGTCACGGAGGAGAGCGTGTCGATGGAGGCGATGCGCGATGTCTGCTTGGGTGGCCCCAACCACTTTCTGGGCCATGCGCAGACCATGCGTTTGATGCAGACCGATTACGTGTACCCGGAGATCAGCGATCGCTCGAGCCCCAAGGACTGGACGGAAGCGGGCGCATTGGACGTCGCCGAGCGGGCCCGGCAACGCGTGCGCGAGACGCTGGTCACGCACTTCCCGGACTGTATCGACGCCGCTAGCGACGCCCGCATACGTGAGCGGTTTCCGATTCGTCTGCCGCGCGAGGCCATGACTCGGCGCGCGCGCTGAAGCGCCACCCCGGCGCCACCGCGATCGCGGCGGAGCCGTGCGTCGTGTCGAGGGGGTCAGCTCGCCAGGGCGGTGACGACGCGTCGCAGCCGCTCGTCGGCCTCGGCGCCCACGGCGCGCAGCGTCGGATCGTCGCCCAGATCGCCCGTGCTCAGCATGCCGATGGGGTTCACCACACGCACCAGCGAGCCGCCGTCTTCGGCCTGCTCGACCGTGACATTGCACGGCAGCAGTATGCCGACGTCGGCTCGCGCGGTGAGTGCCCGGTGTGCGAGCTGCGGGTTGCACGCGCCGAGAATCGTGTACGGGCGGAAGTCGACCCCGATCTTCTCCTTCAGCGTCTTGTCCACGTCGATCCGGGTGAGCACTCCAAAGCCTTCTTTCTTGAGCTCCTCGGTCACCCGCTCGAGAGCCTGGGCATAGCTGTCCGTGATGTGAATGTCCATGCTGAGTTCAGTCATGAATATCTCCTCGTTTTGTTCCGATATGGCCTGTCGATCGCCAGCGGCGTGTTCCGGTGTCCCGGCTTGCGCGCTCGGTGAGCCCTTTATGGCGCCGCATGTTCGGGGCACGTCAAGCGGGTAGATCGGGTCGAGACCGCGGCACTTCAAGGACGGAGCGCGGTTGCCGGGGCGGGTTGGCTCATCAGGCGTCGCCCGGTCCCGCACCCGGTGTCGAGCCGCGGTCGGCCCGGAGGCGCTCGGGTGCGGCGCGCCGGCGCGCTCGTCGGGTGATCGCGCGGCGGGCGGCCGCCGCCGACGTCAGCGCTGGTGGCGGATGCAGATCTTGCCGAAATGCGCACCGCTCGCCAGATAGTCGAGCGCCGCGCGCAGCTGCTCGAACTCGAAGACGCGGTCGACGACAGGCTGCAGGCGGTGCTCGGCGATGGCGCGGTTCATCGCCTCGAAGCCGTCGCGGCTGCCGACGGTAATGCCCTGCAGACGAACGTGGCGAGTGACGATCAGCCCGAGCTGTGCCTGCAGCGCCGCACCCGAAAGCACGCCGATGACACTGATGGTGCCGCCGGCGCGCACGGCGCGCAGCGATTGCGGCAGCGTGCCGGCCCCGCCGACCTCGACGACGTGGTCGACGCCGTCACCGCCGGAAAGCGCCTTCGCACGCCTGCCCCACTCGGGCTCGGTTCGGTAGTTGATGCCTTCGTCGGCACCAAGATCGAGCGCGCGACGCAGCTTGCCGTCGCTGCTCGAGGTGACGAACACGCGCGCGCCTGCGAGCTTGGCGAACTGGAGCGCGAACAGCGACACGCCACCGGTGCCTTGCACGAGCACGCGCTCCCCGGGCTGCACCCGCCCCTCGGTGACGATCGCGCTCCAGGCGGTCAGTGCGGCGCAGGGCAGCGTCGCGGCCTGCACATCGCTCAGATGCTCGGCGACCCGCGCCACGCCGTGCTCGCCGAGCACCATCGAGTCGGCCATGACACCGTCGATGGGGCCGCCGAGGGCAGCGCCGAGGCGCTCGGCCGTCGGCGGCCCGCTGCGCCAGCGCTGCATGAACAGCGGGCAGACGCGGTCCCCCGGCGCCACCGCGCGCACGCCGTCACCGACCTCGACCACTTGGCCGACGCCATCCGATATGGGAATGAGCGGCAGTGTGCCTGTTTTTGCGCCATAGCCGCGCCGCGCCACCACCAGGTCACGATAGTTGAGCGACGCCGCCTTCATTCGCAGCAGCACCTCTCCGGGACCCGGTCGCGGCTCGGCGAGCTCGACCTGCACGATGTTGTCGATGCTCCAGTCGTCGCGAATCTGAAATGCTCTCATGGCGTCACGTCGGCGGGCGTCCCGGCGCGGGGGACATGGTCTCGGGCAGATACGTGGCGATCGCCGGGAAGGCAATCAGCAGGGCCACCGCGACGCACATCAAGAAGAACATGGGCAGCGCCGCCCGCGCCACGTAGGGTATGTCGTGCTGTGTCATCCCCTGCAGCACGAAGAGATTGAAGCCGATCGGCGGCGTGATCTGCGCCATCTCCACCACCACCACGAGGAAAACCCCGAACCAGATCATGTCGAAGCCCGCCTGCCGAATCATCGGCTCGACCACCGCCATGGTCAGGACCACCGCCGAGATGCCGTCGAGAAAGCAGCCAAGCACGATGTAGAACAGAGTCAGCACGAGAATCAGCGTAAGCGGCGTCAGCTCGAGCGAGGCGATCCAGGCGGCCAGCTCGCGCGGCAGTCCGGTGAAGCCCATGGCCAGCGAGAGAAAGGACGACCCCGCGAGGATCAGCGCGATCATGCAGGACGTACGCGTCGCGCCCATGAGGCTGTCGACGAAAGTGTTGCGGTCGAGCGACCCCTGCAGGGCGGAGAGCAGCAGGGCGCCCACGACGCCGAGCACGGCAGCCTCCGTGGCAGTGGCGATACCGAGATAGATGGAGCCGAGCACCGCCATGATGAGCAGGATCACGGGGAGCAGGTAAAGCGATTCGCGCGCCTTCTCCTTCAGGCGCAACGCCGCGTCGGCCGGCGGCATGCTGTGCGGCTCGAGCAGCGCCCGCACCACGATGTAGCCCATGAACAGGAACGCGACCACGATGCCCGGCACGATGCCGGCCATGAACAGCTTGGCAATGGATTCGTTGACGGTGACGCCGTAAACGATGAGTATGATCGACGGCGGTATGAGCAGGCCGAGCGTGCCGGCGCCGGCCAGCGTGCCGATGATCATTCGCTCGGGGTAGTTGCGACGGCGCAGCTCCGGGATCGACATCTTGCCGACTGTTGCGACGGTGGCCGCCGACGAGCCGGAGATCGCGGCAAAAAGCGCGCAGCCCGCGACGTTGACATGCAGCAGCCGTCCTGGCAGCCGCATGAGCCAGGGGGCGAGGCCGCGGAACAGATCCTCACTCATGCGGGTGCGAAACAGTATCTCCCCCATCCATATGAACAGCGGCAGCGCGGTCAGCGTCCACGACGAGCTGGCCGACCAAATCGTCGTGGCCATGGCGTCGCCCGCGGGGCGCGAGGTGAACAGCAGCATGCCGGCGAGCGCCACACCGATCAGCGACAGGCCGACCCACACGCCGCTGCCGAGCAGCACGAACAGAATGCCGAGAAAGACGCCGGTCAGCAGCAGCTCGTCCACGTTCGCTTCGTCAGTCGTGGGTGTCGGAGGCGCCGCCCTCCAGCGCGCCGCCGCGCAGGACGTTCAGCAAGCGATCGGCCACGGCGAGGGCGAGGACCGCAGCGCCGGTCGCCATGCCGAGCTGCGGCAGCCACAGCGGTGTGGCGTCGGCGCCTTCGCTGACGTCGCCGAGCTCGATCGACACGATCACCGTCTTGATGGTGTACCAGGCGAGGAAGCCGGCCAGCGCCATGGCGATGGCCAGGCACCACAGCTCCAGCGCACGGCGCCAACGGCCGCCCGCTCGCTGCAGCAGCAGCTGAACGCGTACGTGTCCTCCGTGCCGGAAGGTGTAGGCCAGGGCGAGGAACGAGGAGGCGGCCATGCAGTAGCCCGCGTACTCGGACAACCCTGCGATGTAGGTGCCGGCCAGGCGGGAGCCAATGCTCAGCAGCACCAGGACCGCGATGGCAACCAGAAACAGCGCGGCGAGCGCGCCCGTCACCACGTACAGCCGGTCCAGGATGACGCGCATGCGCGGGAGGCGGGTGCTGTGGGGTGGTCGGCGGAGCGGCCTACGCCGCCGCCGCGCGGGCGGTTTCGCCGACGGTATCAGCCGCCGCGGTAGACCTCGACGACGCGCTTGCCGGCGTCACCGGCGCGCTCGAGCCACTCCTCGGTCATCTTGGCGCCGATACGTTCGAAGTCCGCCCTGAGCGTTTCGCCGGGTGGACCCACCTCCATGCCGTTGGCGGCGAGCTGCTCCTTGTACCAGGTGGCGAGCCGCTCGGCCTCGGCCCAGCCCGCGGCTTCCGCCATGGCGGCAGCGCCGGCGATCACGCCCTGTGCCGTGGCGTCGAGGCCCGTCCAGACGTCCTTGTTGATGAACACCATGTTCTTGGGCAGCCACGCCTGCACGTCATACCAGTACCTGACGTGCTCCCAGATCTTGCGGTCGTAGCCGGTCGAGCCGGACGAGATCATGCTGTCGGCAACGCCCGTGGCGAAGGCCTGGCTGAGCTCCGCGGCCTCGATCTTCGTCGGCACCGCGCCCATCAGCTCGGCGAGCCGAGACGTCATCGCGTTGTAGGCTCTGAACTTGATCCCCTTCATGTCGGCGGCGGCCGTCACGGGGTTCTTGACGTACAGGCCCTGCGGCGGCCAGGGCACCGCGTAGAGCAATCTCAGATTCATCTCGTCGAGCTTTGCCGCCAGCGCCGGTCGCGAGGCGTCGTAGAGTCTGCGCGCGTCGGCGAAGCTGGTCGCCAGAAAGGGCAGCGAGTCGAGCTCGAACAGGGGATCCTCGTTGCCCAGCGCCGAGATGAGCCGCTCGCCGATAGGGGCCTGGCCGGTACGCACCGCACGGAAGATCTCGCCGCCCTTGAACAGTGAACCCGACGCGTGCACCACGACCTCGATATCGCCGCCGGTCGCCTGAGTGACGGCCTCGGCGAAGCGGACGCCGTTCTCGGTGTGGTAGTTGCCGGCCGCATAAGCCATGGGCATATCCCATCGCTCGGCCGCCGCAGTGGCGGGCCAGGCCAGTCCGAGCAGCGGCAGGGTCGTGACAGCGATCAACCGTCTCATCGTCTCCTCCATCGGGTCGTCCGGACGGGTGTGGTTCTTGAGCTGCTGCGCCGCCGGCGCAGGGCCGGGCGGTCTGCGCAGCGGGAGCCCGAGGCGTTGCCTTCGAGCGCGCAGCCGCTCAAGCTATCATATTCGCAGCCGCGGCGAGCTGTATAGTCGCGAGCGGGTGCGGCGCCGAGGCGCCTACGTCGCCGCGCGCCCATGGGGCGCGCTGTCGCTGGCGGCGGTCAACGTCGCGTGGACCCGGTGCAGCAGCGTAACGACATCGTGCACGGCGTTGCCGCGATGACCTGGGCGGGCCGCCGAGCACGGCGCCATGCTGGAGCTCTCGCGCACGATGGCGCCGACATCGCGGGCGTGGGTGAGCAGGCGCTCGTCCGCCTCCAACACGTCGGCCTCGGCCGCCAACATTGGTTTTCGTTTCAGGGGCAGGTGTGCTTCAATGCGATGGCTGCGCGGTGTGCCGGCGCAGCGCGAACCGCGGCGCTGGTCCCCGAACCGCATGACACGCAACTGGACACCGGAGACGACGCATGACAGGCCCCTCACAACGGAAGTACCGCCGCATTTCGACCCGTGCCTTGCTGCTCGGTGGGGCCATGTGCGCCCTCGCCGGCAGCCCGGCGTCGGCCGACGACCGGCACAGCGGCTACTACTACCCGGAGCCGACCAGCTCGGAGACCTACGTTTCGCGCACCCAGACGTTGCCCGACGGCGATCGGCGCAAGCGCGTCCTCTATATCACCCAGCTCACCAATTCGATGATGAACAACCCCTACCCGCCGCAGTTGGCCATTTTTCCCAAAGGCGAGCGAGCCGAGAAGCTCATCATCACCAGTCTCTACGACGGCGCGTTCGGGACCGTGTATCGCATGCGCGGCCTGCTGGCGCTGCTGACGGCCCGCTCCCGCACCACGGAGTTTTTCCGGGAGTTCAGGGTCGAGGAGGTCTTCACCTTTCTCGATCTTCTGAAGCTGCTCGGATTCGAACAGCTCACCGTCACCGACGGCGACGCGTTCGCGCACCAGATCCTCATAAAGTGAGCCGGCGCAAGCGGACTCAGTCCCGCCAGATGTCGACGTCGATGCCTTGCTCGCGCAAGCGGTCCGCGCGCGCGGATATGTAGCGTTGGAAGCTCGGCTGCTCCTCGTAGCTGCCCGTCAGGACGTATTCGAAGACCGACTGCAGGTGGAAGCTCTTGAGGTAGGCGTCGCTGCGCATGACCTCGCGCCCCGCGGTGTCGAAAAACACGATCGAGGGGGCGTAGTGGATGTCCAACGCCTGCGCCCATTGTTTGGCCGTTGTGTTCTCGCCGGCCGGGGTCACGACGCGTTCGTCACCCCACATGTCGAGCTGCACCGCGTCGAACTGCTCGACCAGCGCGCGTGTCGCGCCGTCGCGCAGCGATTTCTGGTGCAGGGCGTCGCAGTTCGAGCATTGCTTCTGCTCGAAGAACACGGCCAGCGGCCGTTCCGCCGAGCGCCCCGTGCGATCGAGATCGAAAGGCGGCGCGGCGAAGAACGGCTCGGCGTGCATCCGGCCGGTGGCCGGCTCGGGCATCTGTGCTGCAAAATACTCGGAGAAGCTCGCCGTCTTCTCGTGACGCCCTGCGACGTAGTCGAGTGCGATGCGGAAGTGCTCGGGGGGATAGTAGCCGTCGAGCCGCAGCACGACTTTTCGGTCCTCGCCGAAGAACAGCAGAGTTGGCGTGTAGTTGACCTTGAGCGCCGCGGCGAGCGTTTTCTCCGTGAACGCTTTGCCGCCCACGCTGACGACCTCGCGGTCGCCCCACATGTTTATCGCCACGACGTCGAAGCGATTGCGGACGGTGTCGTAGATGTCTTGCTGCGTGAAGTTGTGCTCGACAAGCCTGTTGCAGTAGGGGCAGCCCGGCTGTTGAAAGTAAAGCAGCAACCGCTTGCCTTCCCGAGCGGCCTCGTCGATGTCTTCCTCGAAGTCGAGAAAGCTCTCCTTGAACCAGGGAGGTATCTCGGTCGGCATGGCGCCGCGGAATTCGCCGATGCCGGTCTCGGTGTGCTCGGCACCTGCCGCGGTCGCCGGCGGCAGCAGCAGAGTCATCGCCAGAAACGTGGTTCGTACCTTGTCCATCATCGCCCTAACCTCGTCAGCAGAGCCCCGCCGAGCGGGTGCATCCCCACGGCGGCAGCCGTATTGGGCCCGCTGTCCCGGTGCGCGGCCGAGCCGTTGCGGCCCTCGTCGCGGTGTCTCCGGACGCCATGCAGTGGCTCGCCCGTGCGGCCGGCGCCCTGGGACCGCTCGCCCGGCTGGCCCGCTCGAGGCACGGGCGGCGAAGCCGGTCGGCGGCATGCAGAGCTTACTCGGAATTGCCCCTCAATTCTGCAGGCACGCCCTTCGCCCCTGCGTGCGGCACGCGGCTGCACGGGGCGCGCCGGCCGGAGGAAGCGGCCGCTCGGGCCCTGCGGCAGCCATTGCGCGCGGCGTCTGCTCAGCTCAGTATGACAGCCGGCTGCCCCCGCGAGTTCGCTGTGGTGCCGCCGCCGGGCGGGCCAGGGGCGGTCGCGACCGCCGAGCCGCTGTGAGCGAGCTGGATCGCATGATCGAGCGGCTGGTGACCCAGCGCGCCTGTCTGGATCACGCGGTCGCCTTGGTGGCCGACCTGGCGGGCCCCGTGCTGGAGCTCGGTCTGGGCAAGGGCCGCACCTACGACCACCTGCGGGAGCGGCTGGCCGAACGGGAGATACTCGTTCTCGACCGCGAGCTGCATGCGCCGCCGCGGCACACGCCGCCGCCGGCGTCGCTGGTGCTCGGCGAGTTTCGCGAGACGCTCGCGGCGCTGTCGCATCGCTATCGCGGGCGGTTTGCACTCGTGCACGCGGACATCGGCTCCGACGATTTGAGCGCCGACGCCGGCACCGTGCGCGAGATCGTCCCGCTGCTGGCGCCGCTGCTGCGTGAGGCCGCGGTCGTGTTGGGTGATCGGGAAATGGAGGGTGCCGGCTGGATTCGTCTGCCGTTGCCTGCGGATGTCGGCCGCTGGCCGTACTATCTGTATCGAGTGCCGCGGTCGGGCCCTGCTTAGCGATGGATTACCCCGCGATGGATTACCCCGCCGGCCGCGGGCCAAGGTATCATTATGAGGGGTGACGCGGTCGTTGATCGCAAGGCCGTGCGCCTCACCGCCGTCAGGGAGGCATGTCGATGGGCATAGGCTGGGCAATTCTCTGGTTTGTCTTGAGCATCGCCATCGTGGGAGCGATTCTCTATTGGCTGGGAGAGCTCGATCGCAGAGACCGCCAGCGTCGACTGCGCACCCCGTTGGCCGCGCCGGCGTCGTCACCGGTGGCGGCGGACGAGGCGGTTGCCGAGGGCAGCGCGGCGGCGCAGCCGGCGGTCGGGGTAGCTGCGAGCGAGGCGACCGCGACCAGCGGTGCGGCCGAGCCGGCTTCGGTGTCGCAGGGCGACGATCTAAAGTTGATCAAGGGCGTCGGGGTTGCCATCGAGCAGAAGCTGCACGCCATCGGCGTGACGCGCTTCCAGCAGATCGCCGAGTTCACCGAGGCGGACATCGAGCGCGTCAACAGAGAGCTGAATTTCTCGGGCCGAATCGAGCGCGAGCAGTGGGTCGCGCAAGCGAAGGAGCTGCTGCAGCAGGCCGGCTGAATCGGGACGGCGACGGGGTTCGCCGGGGCGGTCGCCGAACGGCTAACGCGAGGCGTCCTCGAGAATCAGATCGGCGCCTTTCTCGCCGATCATGATGGCCGGGGCGTTGGTGTTGCCCGACGTCAGCGTTGGCATGATGGACGCGTCGACGACGCGCAGACCTTCGACGCCGCGCACGCGCAGACGCGCGTCCACCACCGCAGAATCGTCGGACTCCGGTCCCATCTTGCAGGTGCCCACCGGATGATAGATCGTGGTGGCGGTGTTGCGCGCGTGCTCGAGCAGCTCGTCGTCGGTCTGCACCCCGGGGCCCGGATCGAACTCTTCCACGATGTGCGGTGCGAGCGCGGCCGTCTGAGCCAGGCGCCGGGACGCTTTCATGCCGGCGATGGCGGTCTTCTGATCGAGCGGTGTCGCCAGGTAGTTGGGGTGGATTGCCGGGTAGGCGGCCGGATCGGGCGACGTCAGAACGATCCGGCCGCGGCTCTCGGGCCGCAGCTGACATACCGACGACGTGATGCCCGAGAAGCGGTGCAGCCCTTCGCCGGGGCTGTCGGAGCTCAAGGGCTGGATGTGAAACTGGATGTCCGGTTGATCAAGGGCGGCGTCGCTGCGCGCGAAGATACCGACCTGGCTGGCCGCCATCGTCATCGGCCCGGTGCGGAACAGAAGATATTCGAGCCCGATCAACATGCGCCGCAGCGGGTTGTTGACCTCGTCGTTGAGCGTCGGGCGGCGGCACTTGTACACGGCGCGTATCTGCAGATGGTCCTGCAGGTTCTCGCCGACGCCGGGCGCGTCAGCGACCGTGGCAATGGCGAAGCGGCGCAGCAGCTCGCCGTCGCCGATTCCCGAGAGCAGCAGAATCTGCGGGGAGCCGATGGCGCCGGCTGCCAGCACCACCTCGCCGGCGGCGCCCGCCGTCTGCGACTGTCCGTCGATCGAGAACGTGACGCCGGTGGCGCGTTTGCCCTCGAACTCGACCCGCCGCGCGAGAGCGCGTGTCATCACGCGCAGATTCGGGCGCCGGCGCGCCGGGCGCAGATAGCCGGTGGCGGTGCTCCAGCGCCGCCCGCCGTGCACTGTGAGCTGGAAGTAGCCCGCACCCTCCTGTCGGGCACCGTTGAAATCGTCATTGCGCGGTATGCCGATCTCCTCCGCGGCGGCAATGAAGGCATCGCAGACAGCGCGTCGGGTGCGAATGTCCGAGACTTTCTGAGGGCCGCCGGTGCCGTGGTAGGCATCAGCACCCCGCTCCTGATCCTCGGAGCTTTTGAAATAAGGCAGCACGTCGCGGTAAGACCAGCCCGGGTTGCCGAGCCTCGCCCAGTGGTCATAGTCCGCCGGGTGCCCGCGCACGTACAAAAGGCCGTTCAACGCGCTGGACCCGCCAAGCACCTTGCCCCGCGGCCACTTGATGCTGCGGCCGTTCAGTCCCGCGTCGGGCTCGGTGACATAGCACCAGTCGGTGCGCGGATTGTGCATGGTCTTGAAGTAGCCGACGGGCACATGGATCCACGGATAGCGGTCGCGCGTCCCGGCCTCGAGCAGCAGCACTCGCGTGTTCGGATTGGCCGACAGGCGATGGGCGACGACGCAGCCGGCGCTGCCCGCACCGACGACGACGTAATCCCAGACCCCCGCGGTCTCGCTCACGGCGAGCGCTGCGCGGCGATCTGCTCGACGAACGCGACGATATCGTCGATCTCCGTTGGCGTTACCGTTAGCTCGGGTCCGTAGCTCTGGCCGCCGGCCGCCGCCTGCTGGCCCGGCACCTGAACGAACGCCGGGTGGGGTCGTCGCGCGTAGAACGTCTGCATGCGCTCGATATAGTCGGAGAGAAAGGTCATGGCCTGGAAGGAGGGTGTGCTGCCGATTCCACCCATCGGATTGTGGTCGCCGACGACGTGACAGCGTGCGCAAAGCCGGATGGAGATCTCGCGGCCGCGCTCCGCGTCGCCCTGCGCCGAGATCGCCTGCCAGGGGGCGGTGGCGCACAACAGCAAGATACCTCTCAGAATCAGGCGGCTCATCTCGTCAAACGTGCGAGGGCGGTGCAGCGCGTGGCGAGGCCGTCACTTCGCCGCCGGTCGGATTCTGGCACGGGTGTACGGCCGCGAACAACCGTCGCCCGCTGCGGCCACGCCCGCACGATGTGGTCGGCCGCCAGCGGTGCGGCACCATCCGGCTGTGCCACAATAGCGCCGAACCGCAGAGAAGAGAGCGAGGCGCGGCGGTGCAACGCGGTATCGATCACCTGGTCATTTGTGCGCGAAATCTGCCGGCAGCGCAGAGCCGCTACGAAGCGCTCGGCTTCACCCTGACCCCGCGCGCGCGGCATCCGTTCGGCACGGCGAACCGCCTCGTGCAGCTGCAGGGCAATTTCCTCGAGCTGTTGTGCATCGCCGACCCTGGTGCGATCGAGCCTTCGCGTGCGGGCGTCTTCAGCTTCGGCGAGTACAACCGGCGTTTTGTCGAAGTCCGCGAAGGCATGTCGATGCTGGTCTTCGCGAGCGACGACGCGCGCCGCGACCACGCCGAGTTCGTCGAGCGCGGCCTCACGACCTACGCGCCGTTCGATTTCGAGCGCCAGGCGCGGCTTCCCGACGGCAGCGAGGTCACCGTCGGCTTCTCGCTCGCATTCGTCACCGATGCGGGGATGCCCGAGGCCGTTTTCTTCGTGTGCCAGCAGCACGCTCCGCAGCACTTCTGGAAGCGCCGTTACCAAGCGCACGCCAATACCGCGCTCGCCGTGAACGCGGTTATCATGCTCGCTCCTGATCCTGCCGCGACGAGAGATTTCTTCACCCGCCTGCTCGACGAACGCGACATATCCGAGAACGACGGCGCGCTGCAGGTGCAGACCCTCGGCGGTCGGCTCGAGGTGCTGACGGAGCGGGTGTTTCGCGCCCGCTATCCCGGCACGCAGACGCCGGAGGGTCCCGCTACGCCGTTCTTCGCGGGCTACCGCGTGGCGGTAGTCGATCTCGACCGGGCGCGGGCGTGCCTGCTGGATGCGGGCGTCAGCGTTGTCGACACCGGCCAGGCGCTGCGCACCGGGCCGTCGGAGACGCTCGGAGTGATGGTGGAGTTCGTCGCGGCGACGGCGCCGTGAAATCGGGGGACAGCGCGGCGCCGCGGGACCGCCGCCGGCGAGCGGGGCGGCTCCCGCTCCCGCGGGTTTCGGCAACAGCGCACTGTCCGTGACGTCGAATCAACCGGAGAGCAACGACCATGAGCGAGCCGAAAGCGGAGACGATCGAGCTGATCAAGAAGCTGGTGAGCTTCGATACCACGAGCCGCAACTCGAACCTCGAGCTGATCGAGTTCGTTCGCGGCGAGCTGGACCGACTTGGTGTCACCTCGGAGCTCGTGTACGACCGCGAGCGGCGCAAGGCCAATCTGTTCGCGACGCTGGGCCCGGCGGATCGCGGCGGTATCGTGCTGTCGGGTCACACCGACGTCGTGCCGGTCGACGGCCAGAGCTGGGACACCGATCCCTATGCGGTGGTGGAGCGCGAGGGGCGCCTCTACGGTCGTGGCACCTCGGACATGAAGAGCTTCATCGCCGTCTCCCTCGCCTACGCTCCACAGATCATCGCGCGCAACCTCGAGACCCCGGTACATTTCTCGTTCTCCTACGACGAGGAGGTGGGCTGTGTCGGCGTGCGCGGACTGCTCGACGAGCTCGCGCGGCGACCCGTCAAGCCAACCGGATGCATCGTCGGCGAGCCGACGCGGATGGAGGTCGTACGGGCGCACAAGGGAAAGCTCTCCGCGCGCTGTTGCGTACACGGCCTCGAGTGCCACTCGGGACTCGCGCACCGCGGTGTCAACGCCGTGGAGGCGGCGGCGGAGACGGTGGCCTTTCTCAAGGCGATGGCGCGGCGTTTTCGCGACCAAGGGCCTTACGATGGCGAATACGATCCCCCTTACACGACGGTGCATACCGGCGTGATGCGCGGCGGCACGGCGCTCAATATCGTTCCCAAGGAATGCAGCTTCGAGTTCGAGTTCCGCTACCTGCCGGAGCAAGACCCTCAGGCGCTGCTCGCCGAGGTGCGCGCGTTCACCGAGCGCCGTCTGCTGCCGGAGATGCAAGCCGTCTCGCCACAGGCGGGTTTCGAGTGGGAAGAGCTCTCCGGCATACCGGGGCTGTCGGGCGACGCCCAAACGGTTGTGGTGGGTCTGGCGCAACACCTCACCGGCAGCCGCGAGAGCGGCAAGGTCAGCTTCGGCACGGAGGCCGGGTTGTTCGAGCAGGCCGGAATTCCGGCCGTGGTCTGCGGGCCCGGCAGCATCGCCCAGGCGCATAAGCCGAACGAGTTCATCGACCGGGAGCAGATTGCTCGCTGCGAGGCGTTCGTCGAAGCGCTGCTCGACCGTCTCGGTGAGGGTCCCGGCCCCGCGCCGTGAGTCACGCCTGAGCTCAGGGCTCGCCGGGGCGGCGCATCCTCGCCGGCGGCACAGCATCGCGGGGGGACGAGGTTCGCGCGCCGGAAGTTGCTCCGGCGACGCCGCCGTGACGGACGTCGCCCGGGGGTGGGAGCGACCCCGACGGGGACGCGTGATCTCGGTCATCTCCCTGGGAGGACGCGGGCGGTATAATTTTGCTTGGGGAGTCGGATGGGTACTGACGTGGATGTCCCATCAGCCACCGCCAAGAGGAGAAATCAGATGGCAGTCGCTAAAGTGATCGAAATCACCGCTGAGTCGACGGACAGCTTCGAGGACGCCATCCGCCAGGGTATTGCACGGGCGACCGACAGTGTGCACAACGTTCGCGGCGCGTGGGTACAGGAGCAGCAGGTCGTTGTCAGCGAGGGTAAGGTCTCGGCCTACAGGGTGAACCTGAAAGTCACTTTCGTTCTCGATTAGGCGGAAGCTCGGACAAGGGAAAGGACAGCCTCACCGTGAGCCCCGGCTGGGCGTCGCCCAGCTCGATGCGGGCGTGGTGCAGCCGGGCGACGGCGGCGACCAGGCTCAGGCCGAGGCCGCTGCCCGGACCGGTGCGGCTCGGATCGATTCGAAAGAAACGCTGGAAGACTTTCTCCCGATAACCTTCGGGAATGCCCGGACCGCAGTCGGCGACGGTGACGGCCACCTCGGTGTCCGTCGCCCCCAGGGCGATGCGCACCGTCCCCTGCGCCGGCGTGTACTTGATGGCATTGTCGACGAGATTGGCGAGGGCCTGGAACAGCAGGTCGCGGTCGCCGGACACCGTCGGGCGCGAGGCGATCTCGGTCAGCAGCCGCTGTGCCTTCTCCTCGGCGAGCGGCTCGTAGAGCTCGGCGACATCGGCAATCAACGTGGCCAGCTCGACGGGTGCGAACCCGGCACGGCGCTCTTCCGCCTCGATGCGGGCAATGCGCAGCAGCGCATTGAAAGTGGCGAGGAGGCCGTCGGCATCCGCCAGCGCCTTGTCCAGCATGCGTCGCCGGGTCTCGGCGTCGGCATCCTGCATGCGCGCGGTCTCGAGGTGATTGCGCAGCCGCGCCAGCGGCGTGCGCAGATCGTGGGCGACGTTGTCGGAGACGCGGCGTACGCCCTCCATCAGCGACTCTATCTGATCGAGCATGCCGTTGAGATGGTCTGCGAGCTGATCGAAGTCGTCTCCGCTGTGGTGGCTGGGCACCCGCCGCGACAGGTCCCCGGACATGATCTCGCGGCTGGTCGCGTTGATGGCTTCGATGCGCCGCAGCAGGCCGCGTGTCATCAGCATGGCGCCGATCAGACCCAGGATCACCGTGATGGCGAGCCCCCACGCCATCGTTCGAAGGGTGACACGGCGCAGCGCCTCGAGCTCGTGGACGTCGCGGCCGACGAGCAGTCGGAACCCGCCCGGCAGCGCGAAGGAGCGAGCGCGAGCGGCGTGCACATCGGCCCCCGTGCGCCCCTCGCCCTCGAGGCGGAACACCAGCCAGCCGTCGCGGTTGGGCTCGACGCCGGGCCAGGCGTTGAGGTTGCCGACGAGCGGCTGGTAGCGGGCGTCAACCAGCAGATACAGCGACGTGCCCGTCGGCCGTTGGCGGGCAACGCGCTCCCCGATCAGTGCGCTCAGGCCGGCGATGCCGCCGAACTCATAGCGCGCGGCGAGCCCTTCGAGCTCCCGCTCGATGGTCGCGTCGGCTTGCCGGGCCATGTAGCCGGCGGTAAACCAGTAGATGAATCCGAGCAGCAGCATCACCGACGCGCCGAACAGCGCCAGGTACATGAGTGCCAGGCGGAATGTGGAGCTTCGGATCAGTGCCGGGCGGATCGACATGTGGTCGGCCTACTCGGCAGCCGATGTGCGACGGCGGCTGTTCGGTCTCGACAACGGTGGCACCTGCACCGGGATGATGAGTTCGATGCACTGCAAGGCCATCACTCACCCGGGCGCCCGCAGCATGTAGCCCGCGCCGCGCACGGTGTGCAGCAACGGCTGCTCGAAGCCCTTGTCGATCTTGGCCCGCAGCCGGCTGATGTGCACGTCGATGACGTTGGTCTGCGGGTCGAAATGGTAGTCCCAGACGTTCTCCAGCAGCATCGTGCGCGTCACGACCTGGCCGCTGTGGCGCATCAGGTACTCGAGCAGACGAAACTCGCGCGGTTGCAGGTCGATCTTGCGGTCGCCGCGGCGGGTCTCGCGCGAGAGCAGGTCCATGCTCAGATCGCCCACGGCGAGCTGGGTCTGGCTGGCCGGATAGTCGCGCCGGCGCAACAGCGCCTCGAGCCGAGCGAGCAGCTCGGCAAAGGCAAAGGGTTTGGTGAGATAGTCGTCACCGCCGGCACGGAGCCCCTTGACGCGGTCATCGACTTCGCCGAGCGCGCTCAGGATGAGCACCGGCAGGGTGCCGCCCTGCTCGCGGACTGCGGCGACGATCGACAGGCCGTCGCGGCCGGGCAGCATGCGGTCGACGATCATGACATCGTAGCGCTCGCCGGTCGCCAGCAGCAGCCCCTCGTCGCCGTCGGCCACCGCGTCGACGGTGTGCCCGGATTCGGTCAATCCGCGCCGGATGTAGGCGGCAGTGTCCGGATCGTCCTCAATCAGCAGGATACGCATGCGAGCCCGGCGTCGAATGTGGGGTGGCGGCGCGGCAGCAATGGTCGCATCGCGCACGCGTATTTGCCAGCCGGCGGGCGGTCGCAGCGCGCTGGGGGGCGCGACGGTTTGCCGTCCCGCCCCCCTCGGCGTCATGGCGAACGCCTCAGCGTGCGTGCGCCATGGCTACGCTATGCGCAGCGCGACGAACCGGCTCTGACCGCCGCGCTCTATCTGCATCAGCACCACCTTGCGGTCGCCAGAGCGCGTTTGCTTGACCTCAGCGACCACGTCGCCCGGCTCGGAAACGACCGTCCGGTTGACCTGACGAATGAGGTCGCCGGGACGGAGCCCCTGCTGTGCCGCGGGGCTCCCGGCGCGTACGCCGGCGATCAGCACGCCTTGGCGATCGTTGTCGATGCCGTAGCGTGCACGAGCATCGGGATCGAGCTCGGCGAGACGCAGACCCAGCTCGCCCGCGTGCTCACCGCTGCCCGTTCGGGCACCGGCGAGGACCCGCTGCTCGTCCTCGGTCTGCTCGATGGTGACGGCGAGGGTCTGATCGGCCCCGTCACGATGCACCTCGATCTCGACCACGGTGTCCGGCTGCGTGGCGCTCACGAGGCGCGGCAGCTCGCGCATGCGCTCCACCGGCTCGCCGTCATAGCGCCTTATCACGTCACCCGCCTTCAAGCCGGCCCGATCGGCGGGACCACCCGGCACGACCTCGACCACCAGCGCCCCGGTCGCCTCCGGCAGACCGAGCGACTCGGCGATGTCCGCGGAGACCGCCTGGATCTGTACGCCGAGCCAACCGCGGTCGACGAAGCCGTTTTCGCGGAGGCTGGTGACGACGCTTTGCGCGAGGCTCGCCGGGATGGCGAAACCGATTCCGACATTGCCGCCGTTGGGAGAGAAGATCGCCGTGTTGACGCCGATCACTCTGCCCTGTGTGTCGAACAGCGGTCCACCGGAGTTGCCTCGGTTGAGCGGGGCGTCGATCTGGATGAAGTCGTCGAGGGGACCGGCGTTGAGATCTCGACCACGGGCGGAGATGATCCCCGTGGTCGTCGTCCCGCCGAGACCGAACGGGTTGCCAATGGCGACCACCCAGTCGCCGACGCGGGCGCTGTCCGAGTCGCCGAACTCGACGTAGGGGAGCGGTCGGTCGGCCTCGACCTCGAGCAGAGCCAGGTCGGTCTTGGTGTCGGCGCCCTTAAGCGTAGCCTCGAGCTCGGTGCCGTCGCTCAGAATCACGGTGATCTGCTCGGCACCGTCGATGACATGGCGGTTGGTGACCACGTGCCCGGCGGCGTCGATGATGAATCCCGAACCAACGGCGTTGGTTTTGGGCATCGCCCAAGGCTGATCCATGGGTGCTTGCTCGAAGAAGCGCCGCATGAACTCGTCGAGCGAGGAGCCCGGCGGGAACCGGAACCGCTCCTGCGGCGGCGTCGGCGCTGTGACCGCCGCGCCAGAGGTGGCAATGCTGACCACCGCGGGCTGCACGCGCTCGACGAGGTCGGCGAAGCTTCCCGGCTGGCCGGCAGGCGCCGACGCCGGCCCTGACTCAGAGGGCAATGCGGTCGCGAGTACCGGTGTCGCGAGCTGCGACAGGCCCACCGCGGTGATGGCGACCGCGGCTACGGCGGCCGCCAAGGCCTTGGTCCTGGTTGCGTGGCGGTCTTGCAAAATATGAGTGCGCATGGGCAAACTCCTCTGTGCTCTGATGTCTCACTTGATGCGCGGGGCCGGCGTGCGATCGCCAGCGCTCTACGAACTCTTCTACCGTAGAGAACCTTCGCTTACCGGGACGTGAACGGCACATTACGGTTGCGTAATGTTGCCGCAGGGCGCAGAGGTGCAACCCGGGTCGGCAAGCGAGCTGTGGCGTCGCTCGCTCGTGCGGCGAGAACGACGAGAACACGCGACGACCTGCGATGAGCCACGAAACACTCCGTGCCGGCGCAGCCGACGCTTCGGCCGTGACGGTAATCTCCCGCGCGGCGGACCAAGCCCATGTGTCGGTGAACGGCGAGTGGACCGTCGAACACGCGGCGGAGCTCGACCGAGCGCTGGCAGCGCTCGAGCTCGACGGTCTGCAGCACCTCGTGCTCGATCTCGCCGGTATCAACACGTTGGATACCGCCGGTGCGTGGCTGCTGGTGCGCACGGTGCGCGCCCAGCGCGAGCGCCGCACCTCGGTGCGGCTGACCGGCGTGGACCCGCGCTTCGCGGCCATTCTCAAGCGAGTCGCCTCGAGCTACGTCGCGCCGCGACCCGCGTCGCTGATGCCCAACGCGCTGATCAGAATCGTCGCGTCGGTGGGAGCGAACACGCTGCGGCTGATAATAACGGCCGGAGAGCTGGTGGCGTTCTTGGGCAACGTGTTTGTGGTGCTCGTGCGCAGCGCATTGCATCCGGGGCGGCTGCGTTTCACGTCCACCGTCTTTCACATGGAGCAGGTCGGGCTGAACGCCGTGCCCATCGTCAGCCTGCTCGCGTTCCTGATCGGCATCGTGCTCGCCTACCAGGGCGCTCTGCAGTTGCGTCAGTTCGGCGCGGAGATCTTCACGGTCGATCTCGTCGCGATCTCCGTGCTGCGCGAGCTGGGCATCCTGCTGACGGCGATCATCGTCGCCGGTCGCTCGGGCAGCGCCTTCGCGGCCCAGATCGGGTCGATGAAGGTTCGCGAGGAGATCGACGCCATGCGAACCTTCGGCATCGATCCCCTCGAGGTGTTGGTGCTGCCCCGCACCTTTGCGCTGATCGTCATGCTGCCGTTGCTGGCTTTTCTCGCGGATATCATGGGTCTGCTCGGCGGCGCTATCATGTGCTGGATCGCCCTGGACATCCCTCCGGAGGCTTTTCTCGAGCGGGTCAAGGACGGTGTCGGGCTGTGGACCTTCTGGGTGGGGATCGTCAAGGCGCCGGTGTTCGGAGCGCTCATCGCCATCGTGGGCTGTTTCGAAGGATTCCAGGTGCAGGGCAGCGCGGAGTCGGTGGGGCAGCGTACGACTCGTTCCGTGGTCGAGTCGATATTCCTGGTGATCATTGCCGACGCGCTGTTCTCCGTCTTCTTCGGCGTGATCGGCATCTGATACGCTGCCTTGCGCAGCGGCCGCGCCCCGGGTTTCAGGCGTCCGGAGCCAGCGTGCGCTACGACCGGTTTGTCTCCGTCGGCGTCGTGTTCGGCGCGCGGCAGCGTCGCCGCGGCTTGCCGCCCGACGGGCGATCCGTTAGCCTGCAGGTGCCGCTCCGAGCGAGGGTGAGGCGTGAAAAAGGGGGTAGACACCAACGAGCCTGTCATCCGCGTCCGCTCGTTGACGACGCGCTTCGGCACGCACGTCGTGCACGAGGATCTCGATCTCGACGTGCTGCGCGGCGAGGTGCTGGGGGTGGTCGGCGGATCGGGAACGGGCAAGTCAGTGCTGCTGCGCGCCATCGTCGGGCTGCTGCGCCCCGTGGCCGGCTCGGTGGAGGTGTTCGGCGCAGATCTCTCGACGCTGTCCGACAGCGAACGCCGGCCCTACGAACGGCGCTGGGGGGTGGCGTTTCAGGACGGAGCGCTGTTCAGCTCGTTGACCGTCAGGCAGAACGTGCAGGTGCCGCTGCGCGAGCACACGTCACTGCCGCAGCGTCTCATGGACGAGATCGCCGCGCTCAAGATCGCCATGGTTGGACTGTCGCCCGACGCCGCCGGGAAGTACCCCTCGGAGCTCTCCGGCGGCATGCGTAAGCGCGCCGGCATCGCGCGGGCGCTCGCGCTCGACCCCGAGATCGTCTTCCTCGACGAGCCGACGGCGGGTCTCGATCCGATCGGCGCCGCCGGGCTCGACCAGCTGGTGGCAGAGCTCAGCGAGGCGCTCGGACTGACCGTGATGATGGTCACGCACGACCTCGACAGCTTGCACGCGATATGCGACCGGATTGCCGTGCTGGCAGAGCGGCGCGTGTTGCTTGCCGGAACGATGGCGGATATGTTGCAGGTCGAGCATCCCTGGGTGCGGGAGTATTTTCACGGACCGCGCGCGCGCGGTCTGCGCAACGACACCGACAGAGCCGCCTGAATGGAGACGCGAGCCAGCTATCTGCTCATCGGCAGCTTCGTGCTGCTGGTCGTGATCGGCGCGTTCGCGTTCGTCATTTGGCTCGCCCGGATCGAGGTGGGCGGTGCACGCTCGTACTACGACGCGTATTTCGAGGAATCGGTCACCGGGCTGACGGTTGGCGGCGAGGTGCGCTATCGCGGCATCAAGATCGGTAAGGTCGTCGACATCCGTGTCAAAGCGTACGATCCCCGCCTGGCGGCGGTGCGCATCGAGATCGATCCCGGCGTTGTGCTGCGTGAGGGTGACGTCGCGACGCTCAAGATCTTCGGGATCACCGGCGTCGCCTTCATCAACATCGAGGGCGCCTTGGCGGACAGCCCGCCGTTGGCGGCCCGCGAGGGAGAGCCGGCGCCGGTTGTGCCTTCCCGCCCTTCGGAGCTCGAGCAGCTGCTGCAGGGCGTGCCCGATCTGATTGCACAGGCGAGAGAGGTGACCACGCGCCTCGCGCTCGTGTTCGACGAGTCCAACCGGGCCGCAGTCGGTGAGATCCTCGCCGACGTCAACGCGTTGACCGGCATGCTGAGCGAGAGTCGCCCGCAGCTCGAGCGCGTGATCGACGCGATCGACCGGGCGAGCGGCGACATCGCCGAGACGGCGGCCTCCATCAACGCCGTCGCCGGCAAGGTGGACGGCCTGCTCGACGGCGCCGGCAGCTTGCTCGATAACGACGTCAAGGCGCTGGTCGGCGACCTGCGCGGCGCCGCTCAGCGGTTCGAGGCGTTGGCGAGCGAGGCCGAGCAGATATTGGCTGACAACAAGGAGCCTCTGAAAGATTTCACCGGAGACGGTCTCAATGAGTTCGAGCGATTCATCACCGAGGCACGTCTGCTCGTGGCGGGGCTGTCGCGCGTGACCGAGCGCGTTGAGGCGCAGGGGGTGAGGTACTTCTTCGGCGGTCAAGGCTCGGGCTTCGCGCCGGAGTGATGTGATGCGCTGGAGGATGATGTCGTCGATCATGTGTTCGGATGACGCTCGCTACGGCGACGGAGCCGGCGTCCCGTCGGATTGCACGGCGTGCCTTGAGCCGGATGCCGCGAGCGAATCGCGGTCGATTCGAATAGTGGGCTTCAGCCGTGGTCTCGTGAATGATGCGGGCTGCTAGACATGCCGGTGCGGCGTTGACCCTGCTGCTGGCAGGTTGTGGCAGCTTGCTGCCGGTGGCGGGGCCGCCGCCCAATCTGTACAGCCTGACGCCGAAGAGCACGTTCGGTGAGAGTCTGCCGACGGTCGACTGGCAGCTCATCATCGAGGAGCCGATCGCCGCCGGCGGGCTCGATTCGAGTCAGATCGCCCTGCGTCCCAGCGCCACCGCGCTCAAGTACTTTGCCGACTCGCGCTGGACCGAGCGCGCGCCGAAGATGGTGCAGACGCTGCTCGTGGAGAGCTTCGAGAACACCCGCAAGATCGTCGCCGTGGGGCGGCAGGCCATTGGTCTGCGCTCGGATTTCAACCTCAAGACGGAGCTCAGGGAGTTTCAGGCCGAATACTACCGAGCGAGCGGATCCGCCCCCACGGTGCGCGTGCGCATCAATGCCAAGCTGGTCACGCAGCCGCGGCAGGTGATCGTCGCGTCGCACAGCTTCGAGAGCACCGTCGAAGCCGAGGGCGGCGGCATGACCGCCATCATCGCGGCGTTCGATCAAGCGCTCGGCAAGGTGATCAGGCAGCTCGTCGAGTGGACGCTCATCACCGGCAGCGAGGCCTGGCCGACCCGTTCCTGATACCCCCTGCCGGCTCTCTAGGCGGTGTAGTCGACCAGCGCCGACTCCAGACGCTCGAGCCCCAGGGCCAGGTCGGCGTCGTTGATGTTCAGCGGTGGCAGGAAACGCAGCACGTCCGGGCCGGCCTGCAGTATCAGCACGCCGTGTCGCCGGCATTGCTCCATGATCTCCCCCGCTTTGCCGGCGAAATTGTCGACGAGCTCGGCGCCGATCATCAGCCCCCTGCCGCGGATCTCGCGAAACAGTCCCGTACGTTCGCCGATCCGGTGCAGGCGTTGCCTGAAGACCTCGCCCTGTGCGTGGACGTTGGCGAGCAGGGCCGGGGTGCGGATCTCGCGCAGGGCGACGCGCGCCACCGCGCAGGCCAGCGGGTTGCCGCCGAAGGTCGAGCCGTGGGTCCCCAGCGTGAGTGCCGCGGCGACCTCCTCGCGGGCCAGCATGGCCCCGATGGGTATACCGCATCCGAGCGCTTTGGCTACCGTCATCACGTCGGGTGTGACGTCGTCCCACTCGTGGGCGAACAGCCGACCGGTACGTCCCATCCCGCTCTGAACCTCGTCGAACACCAGCAGCGCCTGGTGCCGGTCGCACAGGCTCCGCAGGTGGGCCAGGAAGCCCGGCGCCGCGGAGGTGATGCCGCCTTCCCCCTGCACCGGCTCGACGAGCACGGCGCATGTCTGCGCCGAGATCAGTTGCTCGATGGCGTCGAAATCGTTGAACGGGCAGTAGCGGAATCCGGCGGGCAACGGCTCGAAGCCCTCGTGGTACTTGGGCTGGGCGGTGGCCGTCACGGCGGCCAGGGTGCGTCCGTGGAACGAACCCTCGAAGCTGATGATCTCGCGTTTGTCGGGCGGATGGCTCAGGCTCGAGTACTTGCGCACCAGCTTGATCGCTGCCTCATTGGCCTCGCCGCCCGAGTTGCAGAAGAACACCCGGTCGGCGAAGGTGGCCGCCACCAGCTCCTGCGCCAGCAGCACCGGCGGTTCGGTGAAGTAGATGTTGCTCGTATGCCAAAGCCGTTCGCTTTGCGCGGCGAGGGCCGCCAGCAGGGACGGATGCCGATGGCCAAGTGAATTGACGCTGATGCCGGTGCCCAGATCGATGTACTCGTTGCCGTCGAGATCCCAGACGCGCGAGCCCTCTCCGCGGTCGAGCACGATCTCGCGGGGCTTGTAGTTCGGCACGTAGCACTGATGCCCGGTGCGAACGAGCACCTCGGTCGGTGATGACTGTTGTCGGGCAGGCGCGCTTTCGACGGTCATGGCAGTCTCTTCAGCGAGAGTTGATTCGCGAGGGGGTACCTTAGACCGCCGCAGCGCGAAATGCCAGCGGACCGGATCAGTCGCCGCGCGCGCCAGGCGGCGTCATGAAAGCAGTTCGTCCAGGACGCGTTCGTAGATGGCCGACAACCGATCGAGGTCCTCGACGGCCACGTGCTCGTTCAGCTTGTGAATGGTGGCGTTGACGGGCCCGAGCTCGACCACCTCGGCGCCGGTTGGCGCGATGAAGCGGCCGTCGGACGTGCCGCCGGCGGTCGAGAGGCGCGTGTCGATACCCGCCACCGAGGCGATGGCGGCACGCACCGCGTCCACGAGCCGTCCGGGTCCGGTCCGGAACGGTTCCCCGAACAGGGTCCAGTCGAGCTCGTAGTCGGGCGCGTGCGCTCGGCACGCCGTCTCGACCGCCGTGCGCAGCATCGCGGCGGGCGTCTGCGGTGAGAAGCGGAAGTTGAACATCACATCGACGTGCCCGGGAACGACGTTGCCCGCTCCGCTGCCGGCGTGGACGTTGGAGACTTGAAACGTCGTCGGCGGGAAATTCTCGTCACCGTCGTCCCAGTGGCGGGCGGCGAGCGTCGCCAGCAGGTTGGCGCAACGATGGATCGGGTTGTCGACGAGACGCGGATAGGCCACGTGACCCGCCTTTCCCAGCACGCGCAGCGTTCCCGTCAGCGAGCCGCGACGCCCGTTCTTGACCGTATCGCCGAGGGTTTGCTCGCTCGACGGCTCGCCGACCAGGCACCAGTCTATCTTCTCAGCGCGGCGCTCGAGGTGATCGACGACCCGGCGTGTCCCGTCGCGCGCATCGCCCTCTTCATCGCTGGTGATCAGAAAAGCAATAGAGCCGCTGTGCCGGGGGCGGCGCGCGACGAATCGCTCGCAGGCGGTCACCATGGCGGCCAGGCTGCCTTTCATGTCGGCGGCGCCACGCCCATAGAGGAGGCCGCCATCGAGATGGGCGACGAATGGCGGCGCGATCCAATCGCTCTCGGGCCCGCTCGGCACGACGTCGGTGTGGCCGGCGAAGCAGAACAGCGGCGTGGCGCTGCCGCGGCGGGCCCAGAAATTCTCGACCTCTCCGAAGGGCAGCCGCTCGACATCGAAGCCGATGTGGCGTAAGCGCTCGATGAGCACGTTCTGACAGCCGGCGTCGGTCGGTGTGACGGACCGGCGCCGGATCAGCTCGCGGGTGAGCGCGAGCGTCGCCGAGCCTTGTGTGCTTGTATCCAATGCGTAACCCTCCCCGGCGGGGCGGCCATTGTACGTCAAGAGCGGTGTGTGCGCCCCGAGCGATGCAAGCGCGACAGGGAAGCGCCGTGGCATGTTCGTCCCGCGCTCGCCTGGCGACGGCCGAGCGAAGAGTTTTGCAGGGGTCGCCGTTGCCGAACGCGAGCGCCGTACGCGGGTGCCGTGCTCGGTGGCGCGGTGCTGCGCCGCATCGCCGCAGCTGTCTTCGGCTCCGAGGGCTACATCGATCCGCCGCGTGAAGGTCGCTGCTTTCGACCCTCGAAGGCCGGGACCGGCTCCGGGCGCCAAGGGTGGTCGTCGCAAAAAAAACCGGGAGCCAATGGCTCCCGGTCCTCTCTAAGCGCGTTCGACAGCGATTACAGATAATCGTAAGTGCCGTCCTTCCACACGTAGAACACGTAGCCCGGCGCGGTGACGTCGCCCTTGTCGTCGAAGCCGATTGTACCGAGCACGGTGTCGAACTGGTTGCCACGCAGCGCCTCGATCACCTTGGGCGTATCGGTGCTGCCGGCTTTCTCTACGGCCTGGGCCCACGCCTGGATGGCGCCGTAGGTGTAGAGCGTGTAGCCCTCGGGTTCGTAGCCACCATCGCGGAACTTCTTGACCACTGGCGCTGCGGAGGGGTTCTTGCGCGGATCGGGGCTGAACGTCATGAGTGTGCCCGCGCCGGCTTCGCCGGTGATCTTCCAGAACTCGTCGGTGACGAGCGCATCACCGGAGACGAGCTGCACGCCGTAGCCCTGCTCCCGGGCTTGACGCACCATCAGGCCGGCCTCGGTGTGGTAACCGCCGACGTAGAACACGTCGATGCCTTCGCCCTTCATCTTGGAGACCAGCGCGGAGTAGTCTTTCTCGCCCGCCGTGTAGGCTTCGTACATCGCCTCTTGGAGGCCGCGCGCATTGAGCTGCTTCTTGGTCTCGTCGGCAAGTCCTTTGCCATAAGCCGTCTTGTCGTGCACGATGGCGATCTTCTTGTCGCCAAATTTGTCAGCGAGGAAGTTGCCGGCAACGATCCCCTGCTGGTCGTCGCGACCGCAGGTGCGAAACACGTTGGGTCCACCTTCCTCGGTCAGCTTCGGATTGGTCGACGCCGGTGAGATCTGCAGTATGTCTTCCTCCTCGTACACCTGCGAAGCCGGGATCGAAGAGCCGGAGCAGAAGTGCCCGGCAACGAAGGCGACGCCGTCGCTGACGAACTTGTTGGCGACCGCTACGGCCTGTTTCGGATCGCAGGCGTCGTCGCCAATGGTGAGCTTGATCTGTTGGCCTAGCACGCCTCCTGCGGCGTTGAGATCGGCGACCGCCATCTCGGCGCCGCGCTGCATCTGCTCTCCGAAAGAGGCGTACTGGCCGGTCATTGGGCCTGCGGTGGCGATGAGAATGTCCGCCGACGCCGAGCCAACGGCCAACAGCATGCTCCCCGCGGCGGACGTTAGAATCGTCTTAACCTTTCTCATTGGGCTGTGAACCTCCAGGTGTGGGATCGATCTGTGGATTATTGTGGCGCGACCGCTGGATTATTGTGGCGCGACCGCGCCGTGCGCAGCGACTGTAGCACAACTGTCTGGGCCATAGAATACCCGCCCCGAGCGCCACAGCGGATGCGGCTGCTGCGAGGTCCGCCCCGCGCCCAAGCGCCGGACACCGACCTTTGCAACCGGCGGCCGACGCACTGTCGGCGGATCACCGCGGCGCGCCGCTGCCCGGTTCACGCAGGCGCTAGGAAGAGACCTTCTCGCGCAGCCCGAACAGTCCGACGCGCTCGTACAGCCACGGATACTGACTGACCATCTTGCGGGCGCGGTTGAGACGATAGGAGAAGACACCGATTGCGAGCAGCGCCAGCGTATCGACGAGATAGCCGCTGGCCGACAAGAGCTCGCCGTCGAACAGGGCGAAGGTGAGAAAACGATCGAAGAAGCCCAGCAGTACGATGTAGACGACGGCGTGTCGCAGCGGCTTCCAGGTGGTTGCCAACGCCTGTCCCGTCATGTAGGCGGCGAATCCCATGACGATCAGGGTGATGCCGACGAACACGCCGAGGGATGTGCCCAGTATAGATTCCATCACGGACTCTCCGATCGTTCAGTGGCCGCCTTCGAGATAAGCGCTGCGGATGTCCTGATTGGCGAGCAGCTCCTTGCCTGTCCCCGCCATGACGATGCGGCCGTTGGCCATGACGTAGCCTCGGTGCGCCAGTCGCAGCGCGTGATAGGCGTTCTGCTCGACGAGAAACACGGTCACCTGTTGCTCGACGTTGATCTCACGAATCACCGAGAAGATCTGCTTTACCAGCATCGGTGCCAGCCCCAGCGACGGCTCGTCGAGGAGCAACAGCCTGGGGCGGCTCATCAGGGCCCGACCGATGGCCAGCATCTGCTGCTCACCGCCCGAGAGCGTGCCGCCGCGCTGGTCGCGGCGCTCCTTGAGGATGGGGTAGAGCGTGAACACGCGCTCGAGGTCGGCCTCGAAGTGGGCGGGGTCGCTGAGCGTCGCGCCCATCTGCAAATTCTCCAGTACGGTCATGAACGGGAAGATGCGACGTCCCTCGGGTGCCTGGGCGATGCCGCAGGCGATGATTTCATGCGTCTGTAGACGGGTGATGTCCCGGCCCTGGAACTCGATGCACCCACGGGCGGCTCGCGGGTTGCCGCAGAGCGTCATGAGCAGTGTCGACTTGCCTGCGCCGTTGGCGCCGATGAGGGTGACGATCTCGCCCTCGTTGATCTCGACATCGACGCCGTGGAGCGCCTCGATGTTCCCGTAGAAGGTGTGAACACCGGTGATCTTCAGAATCGGTGCCGCGCTGTTCATCAGTGGGTGCTGTCTACGTCGGTCGTCTCAAGCGTCTCGTCGCTCTCCTCCTGGCCGAGGTAGGCGCGCACGACGGCAGGATCGGCTCGTACGAAGGCCGGATCGCCGTCGGAGATCTTGCGACCGTAATCGAGCACTACGATGTGGTCGGAAATGCCCATGACCACGCTCATATCATGCTCGATGAGCAGGATGCCGACACCATGCTCGTCGCGGATGAAGCGCAGCAGCGCGTTGAGCTCGGCGGACTCGCGGGGATTGAGGCCCGCAGCGGGTTCGTCCAGGCACAGCAGCACGGGCGCCGTGCACATCGCCCGTACGATCTCGAGCCGCCGCTGGTCGCCGTAGGGAAGGCTGCCGGCGTTGACGTCGGCGCGTGCCGTCAGGTTGACCCGGTCGAGCCAGTAGCGCGCCCGATCCATCGCGCGCGCCTCCGCTTCGCTGTAGCGCTGCAAACCGAACAGGCCTGCCACGGTGTAGGCCGACGCGATCATGAGCTCGTTGTGTTGTGCCACGATCAGATTCTCGAGCACCGACATCGCCGGGAACAAGCGGATATTCTGGAACGTGCGCGCCACGCCCGCGCGCTGCGGTATGTCGAAGCCTTCCATGCGCTCGAGAAGAAAGTCGCCGCGTGTCGGATGGTGCAGCGTGAGCCGACCCGCCGTCGGTTTGTAGAATCCCGTGAGGCAGTTGAACACCGTGGTCTTGCCGGCGCCGTTCGGCCCGATGATGGCCGTGATGTGACCCTCGTTGGCGGAGAACGATACGTCGTCGATGGCGACCAGGCCGCCGAAGCGCATGGTCAGGTGCTCGACGTTGAGCAGTGTTCGCGGTGTGCCCGGGGTGCTCACGCCCGGCCCTCCCCGGGAGGGCCCCTGTCCGAGAGGCGCAGGGTGGGCTCGCGATGGGCGAGCAGTCCGCGCGGTCGCCACACCATGATAATGACCATGGCCGCTCCGAAGGCGAGCATGCGGTACTGCTGCAGATCGCGGAAGATCTCGGGCAGCCCAATGAGCAGAAACGCAGCGAAGACGACGCCGATCTGGCTGCCCATCCCGCCCAGCACGACGATGGCCAGGATGATGGCCGACTCGATGAACGTGAAGCTCTCGGGGCTGATGAATCCCTGACGTGTCGCGAAGAACGAGCCGCCGAAGCCGGCGAACATTGCGCCTATGGCGAAGGCGGTGAGCTTCGTGTTGCGGGGGTTGATGCCGAGGCTGCGGCAGGCGATCTCGTCCTCGCGCAGGGCCTCCCACGCTCTGCCCACCGGCAGCTTGCGGATGCGCAGTGTGAACAGATTGGTGAGCAGGGCGAGCAAGAGGATCAGATAGTAGAGAAAGATAATCCGATCGACCGGTGCGTAGTTCAGGCCGAAGAAGCTGTGAAACGACTCGCCGCCCTCGGGTGGATTGCGGGTGAACGGCAGTCCAAAAAAGGTAGGACGCGGGATGCCCGAGATGCCGTCCGGACCGTTGGTGAATTCGTACCAGTTGAGCAGGATGACGCGGATCATCTCGCCGAAGCCGAGCGTCACGATGGCGAGATAGTCCCCACGCAGGCGGAGCACCGGGAAGCCGAGCAGGATCCCGGCGAAGGCGGCCATGATGCCGGCGAAGGGAAGGCAGATCCAGAAGCCGAGATCGAAGTTCTTTGCAAGCAGCGCATAGCTGTACGCACCGACCGCGTAGAAGGCGACATAGCCGAGATCCAACAGTCCGGCCAGCCCGACCACGATGTTCAGGCCCCACCCGAGCATGACGTAGGTAAAGATGAGCACGGCGATGTCGAGCAGACGCCGGTCTGCAAACGGCAGAAAGGGGAACACCACCGCAAAGCCGAGCAGCACCGGTGCCAGGTAGCGGGCGCCGCGTCCCACCCTCGCGGCGACCTGATCGAGAGCTTCTTCGCGGCTCTCGCCGGCGGGTTGTCCGGCGGTGCGGCGCAGCAGCCACAGTGCCCGCCCCGCTACGCTTACGACCAGGATGGCCAGCAGCCAGTTCACGACCACGCTGCCGAAGGGCAGCCAGCGCGCGAGTGCGGTGCCCGTCTCGCCGACGGCGCTGCCGATCAGCAGCGCCAGCAGGGTGACGCCGACGGGCACCGTGATGACGAGCACCGGCAGCGGCCGCCCTTCCCGAAGCAGAATGAGCGCGAGTCGACCGAGGAAGCCGATGGCGGTTACCGTGATGACGTCGCCGAAACGAACGACGATGTCGAGGCCGCCGGGCACATCCTCAACCTTGAACCCGACCAGGCTGATAGCGAGCGCGAAAACGACCGCCGCGACGAGGCCGGCTTCCTTGATCAGAGCAGGGACGTCGAGCGGCCGCGCGGCCGTCATCGCCGGACTCACTGCGGCCATCGCGCTAGACCTTCTCGATGTCCGGCTTGCCGAGCAGACCCGTAGGCCGAAAGATCAGCACCAGTACGAGAATCGAGAAGGCGGCCACGTCCTTGTACTCCACGGTGAAGTACGCGGACCAGAACGCCTCGATCAGCCCTATCAGCAGACCGCCGAGCATGGCGCCCGGGAGCGAGCCGATGCCGCCGAGCACGGCGGCCGTGAACGCCTTGATGCCGGCGAGAAAGCCGATGTAGAAGTCGATCACGCCGTAGTTGAGCAAGAACATGAGCCCCGCCACCGAGGCGAGGGTGGCGCCGGTGACGAAGGTGAGCGAGATGGTGCGGTCGACGTTGACGCCGACCAGCGAGGCCATGCCGAGGTCCTGCTGGCAGGCGCGCTGGCCGCGACCGAACGCAGTGCGGGTGAGTAGCAGTGTGAATATGACCATCAGCGCCAGCGTCAGCACGATGATCAGCATCTGCAGGTAGCTGAAGTTGACGACGAAGTCGCTCTCCTTCATCAGCCGCACGCTGCCGGTGATGACCGGCTGCAACGGCTTCACGCGCGCACCCTGCAGGAGTTGCACGTAGTTCTGCAGAAAAATGGACATGCCGATGGCGGTGATCAGAGCCGCGAGCCGCGGCGAGTTGCGCAGCGGTCGGTAAGCCACCCGCTCGAGCGCCCAGCCGTAAACGGAGGTCAGCAGCATGGTGGTGAGCAGCACGACGATAAGCGCCAGCGGCACCCAGCCGAGCCCCAGCATCCCCACGATCAGGAAGGTGATGATGGAGATGAACGCCCCGATCATGAAGATCTCGCCGTGGGCAAAGTTGATCATGCCGATGATGCCGTACACCATCGTGTAGCCGATGGCAATCAGTCCGTAGATCATGCCGAGCGTGAGGCCGTTGATCAGCTGCTGGAGGAAGTAGCCCATTGATTAAACTGTCTTGTGTCGCGTTGGTTGGAGGCCGGGTCCCGCTGTTTGAGTTCGGGTTGCCCCCGGCCTGGCGGTGTCCCGGAGGGGTGGTGATGGTCCCCGACCGCGCCGCGCAGCGTCGAGCCGCTTTGCGCGCGGTAGAGCACGTTCACGGGGAGGCGCGCTCGGCGAGCTGTGAATAGGTGTGCCAGACGCGCTGCCCGACGGTTAAGGTGGTCATGGCGAACAGGATCCAGATCACCGCGGGCAGAGAACCGAAGCACAGCCCGATGGCGATAAGCACGACGCGTTCGGCGCGGGTGGCCAGCCCGACTCTGCACTGGGCGCCGGCCGCCTCGGCGCGTGCGCGGATGTAGCTGATCATGAGCGAGCAGAGCAGCACGAGCGTCGTCAGTGCGGCATAGAGGCCCGCGCCCAGCGCCGCAAAGTGATAAACGATGGCGGCGAACACCACGCCTTCGGAGAGGCGGTCGCAGGTCGAATCGAGAAAGGCGCCGAACGGCGTGGCCGTCTGCGTGTGACGCGCGGTGGTGCCGTCGAGCAGATCGAGCGCACCGGCCAGCAGCCAGAGCGCGCCGGCGGTGATCAGCTGGCCCCTGACAATGAAGCCTGCGGCCACTACGTTGACAACCAGCCCGGCGACGGTCACCACGTTGGGCGACAGCCCGTGCCGGCCCAGCCAGTCGGCCGTCGGCGTGAGCGCTCGGATGATGTGGGCGTGGAGGCGGTCGCGCAAGCGCTCGAATCCGACGCCGAAAGCGTTGCGCTGCGTCGCCGTGGCGTCGTCGCCGGCGGAAGCCTGGTATGCTTCGGCGCTGCGGGGGAAGCGCAGCAGCGTGAACATCGGCGGTCTGGCGCCCTCGGAGGGAGGCCCTCTTCTGCCGGAGCGTTTTTGAGCCGGCTGTTTCATCTCGACGTGTCGCCCGTGTGCGTTCGTGGGAGGGATTAAACCAATGCGGCCTGTAATTGGCAATTACTGCCGCTTGCGGCGGGCGGCTTGACTCGATGTCGTCGATCTGCGTCGTCGGCCACGTGACCCGGGACGTCATCCGCCGTCCCGCGATGCCCGACTGTGAGCTGCCGGGCGGTGCCGCCTACTACGCGGGGATCGCTCTCGGCCGCCTCGGCGTGGCTGCTGAGGTGGTGACGCGCGCGCCGACGTCGCAGCGGCCCGCCATCGAGCAGCAGCTGCGGGCGGCAGGTGCGGTGGTGCGCTGGGGAGAGAGCGCGGCGAGCACGTTCTTCGAGCTGAGCTACACGCCGCCGCCGGCCGCCAGGCGCACGGTGCGCCTGCTGGCCTCGGCGGCCCCCTTCGAGCTCAGCGATCTGCACTCGGTGCAGGCCTCGATCATCCACCTCGGGCCGCTGACACGCCTCGACATGGACGCGGCGTTCCTGCACGCCGCGGCTGCCCACACCGATTGCCTGTCCATGGACGTCCAAGGCATGGTTCGCGTGGCGGGCGAGGAGGGGTCCGTCCGGCTCGAGGACTGGCCGCAGAAAGAAGCGGGTTTGGCTGCCGTCGACGTGCTCAAGGCCGCCCGCGAGGAAGCCGAGATACTCACCGGCGAGAAGGATGTCGGGCGCGCCGCCCGGATGCTTGCCGGGTGGGGGCCGCGCGAGGTGATCGTCACCCTGGCCGACCGCGGATCGCTTATCTGGGCGGGTGGCCGCGAGCATCGCATCCCGGCCTACGCCCCGAGCGTGCTGGTGGACGCGACGGGTTGCGGTGACACCTACATGGCCGGATATCTCAGCCAGCGACTGCGCTCGGATGACGTCGAGGCGGCGGGCCGTTTCGGCGCGGCCACGGCGACGCTCAAGCTCGAGCGGTCGGGCCCCTTCGCGCGCTGCGCGGCCGACGTCCGAGCCTGCATGCGCGCGGCGCCCGAGCTGCCGGGCTGAGCGGCAGCCCGCCCGGCGCGTTGCGCGGCGGCGCTGCGCATCACGGCTGGGGTCGTTCTTCGACCCATACCCGCGGCGCCCGGATCCAGCTCTGATGGCAGGTGGGACATTTTCCGGGCTTGTGCAGCTTGTCGGCCCGAAAGGTAAAGCCGCAGCGGCGACAGCGCGCCGGCGTCACCTTAAGGCGATGCGTCGTATGCCGCAGGCTGCGCCTCAAGTGCGTGAGCGCGCTCTCGACGTCTCGTGACGTGGTCCCGAGCAGCTGGGCGATATCGTGCAGCGCCAGCGGCCGATCGCGCAGCAGCTCGATCAGATCCTTGCGAAAAATGCCTTCCGACGGCTCGGTCATCGTCAGGTGAGCCGAAGGGAGGTCACGGCCTACCACACGCCCGACCGGCGCGTGGCCCACCGCCGCTGCAAGAGATGACCGCCATGATCAAGGGTCAAGGGCGTGCCACGACGAGCGGCACGAACAGCTCCTCCTCGCTGAGCCCCCCATGGGCGCCGACGTGCACGTAGCGGCGCTCTCCCGGGAGCCAGTCCTTGATGGTGTGACGTCCGCGCATGAGCAGGGTGAAGTCGCCGACGCGCTCCGCGAGACGCGGATGAGGATCGCCCAGGCCGAAGTAGCCGTCCTCGATCAGGGCTTCGCTCGTCGCCACGTGGGCGCGGTCGCCCAGCGCTTCGGCGGCAACGTCGGCAAAGTCGACTTGCCGCTCGGGGCGCACGTAGCAGTAGGCGGTGCGCCCATCGCCGCACAGCGGCAGCGCCAGCGTGTCGGCCAGCGCGGCATGGTCGGACAGCTCGAGGCGGTTGCGCGGGCCGCAGTCGACGACGCCGTGGTCGGCGGTGACGATGACGATCGAGTCGGTGCCTGCGATCGTCTCGAGGAAACGGCCGAATGCGGCGTCGATCTCGATGAGGTGCGAGCGCGCTCGCCGGCTTTCGATACCGTACTCGTGGCCGAGCCGATCGAGCTCCGGCCAGTACGCGTAGACGTACTGGCGTCCGTGGCCGCTGCGAACGATGGACGCCGTGACGGCGAACAGCTGCGCCAACGAGCGGTAGGGTCTGATTGCGGCGCGTCCGGCATGGAAGGCGTTGTACGGGGAGTGCGCAATCTGACGGGGGCTCACGACGAAGCCGTCCGCCTCGATGCGGTCGAACACGCCCGGCGCCGTGAACAGCGTCGCCGGCTCTATGCCGCGTGCGGCGAGTGACGCCTCGTCCTGACGCATGGTGAGCCGCAGCGTCGTCACCACACCGCCGGCCTCGGTGAAGTTGGTGAACCAGCCGGTCAGCCCGTGCTGCTGCGGCGCCGTGGCGGTGAGGAAGCTGGTGATGGCGGTGGCCGTGGTCGGCGGAAACACCGAGGTGATCGGACCGCGCAGATGGTGCCGCAGGGCGCGCGCGTGCTCCGCCCGCTCGAGATAGTGGTAGCCGAGCCCGTCGACGACCAGCAGCACGACGTTGCGCACGGCCGTCCCGATGTCGCCATCGAGCCCGCGCAGGGCGGGGTAGGGCGACGGCGCGCCGCCAAGGCCATCGACGATGGTCGTCATGAGGTTGACGATGCTGCCACCCCGGTAGTCGGGGCGCGGCAGCGGTTGCGCCGCCCGCCGCGCGGGCTGGTCGTGGGCGGCCTGCACGCCGCGCTCCACCGTCACGGGCCGACGACCAAGGCGCCGCTATTCGTAGCAGGAACCCTTGCGCGCCCACACCCCGCCTTTCTCGCAGCGCAACAGCTCGTTGCCCGAACAGACATAATCGCCAATCTGATACGAGACGTTGTTGAAGTAGCAGAACGCTGCTTCCGTGTCCACGCCGGCGAACTCGCCTTCCTCGAGATCGTAGTCGACAACCGGGGAATTCTTGGCCTCGGGGTCGGGCGCGCCGACGTGGGGTGCTGTGATCTCTTTCATAGGTCGCTTTCTGCCGCGTTGGGTGTTTTCCGTGAACGGTGCCGGGTCGGCGCGCGTCATTCTACACCGATTGGCCCGCCGGCGGCCGCCACACGGCCCGTGCGCGCCTACGCGAGGACGACGCCGGCGCGGCGTCGGTTCTGTCGATCGCCGATAAACGCTATGATGCGGCGTAATCGGGGGCGGTACGCGAGGGCCGTCACTTCACCCGGGCGCCGATTCTTCAGGAGCCAATCCATGTTGACCAAGACCCGACCGCAGTTCCAATGGGACGATGCGCTGCTGCTCGAAGAGCAGCTCAGCGAGGAGGAGCGGCTGGTACGCGAGACCGCCCACCGCTACGCCCTCGACAAGCTCATGCCGCGGATACTCGAAGCCAACCGCCACGAACGCTTCGACCGCGACGTCCTCTACGAGATGGGCGAGCTCGGGCTGCTCGGCTCGACCGTCGAGGGATACGGCTGCGCCGGATTGAACTACGTCTGCTATGGCCTCATCGCTCGAGAGATCGAGCGCGTCGATTCGAGCTACCGCTCCTCGATGAGTGTGCAGTCGAGCCTGGTGATGTATCCGATATTCCGCTACGGCAGCGAGGCGCAGCGGGAGCGATTTCTGCCGCGCCTGGCGCGCGGTGAGCTGATCGGCGCGTTCGGGCTGACAGAGCCCGACCACGGCTCCGACCCCGGCGGCATGACCACACGCGCGCGCAGGGTGGACGGCGGCTATGCGCTGAGCGGGACCAAGAGCTGGATTACGCACGCGCCCGCGGCGGATGTGTTCGTGGTGTGGGCCAAAGACGATGACGGCGTCGTGCGCGGCTTTCTCCTCGAGCGCGGCATGGAGGGGCTGCGCACGCCGCGCATCGAGGGCAAGTTCTCGCTGCGCGCCTCGGTGACCGGCGAGATCGTCATGGAGGACGTGTTCGTTCCCGAGGACAATCTGCTCAACGTATCGGGGCTCAAGGGGCCGTTCGGCTGTCTCAACCGTGCGCGTTTCGGCATCTGCTGGGGCAGTCTCGGTGCTGCCGAATTCTGCTGGCACGCAGCGCGCCAGTATGTGCTCGATCGCAAGCAGTTCGGGCGTCCGTTGGCGGCAAACCAGCTCATCCAGAAGAAGCTCGCCGACATGCAGACGGAGATCACCCTCGGGCTGCAGGGCTGTCTGCGCCTCGGTCGCCTGCTCGACGAGGGCCGCGCTGCTCCCGAGGCGATCTCGCTGCTCAAGCGAAACAACTGCGGCAAGGCGTTGGACATCGCACGGATGGCGCGAGACATGCACGGCGGGAACGGCATCGCCGACGAGTATCACGTCATCCGCCACGTCATGAATCTCGAGGCGGTCAACACGTACGAGGGCACTCACGACATTCACGCCCTGGTCCTGGGGCGGGCGCAGACCGGTATTCAGGCCTTCAGCGCGTGAGTCGGACCCGAGCGAGCTACTGACACCAGGAGCGCCTTCCATGAAGCTCAACGATGAATCCCTGTTCCGACAGCAGTGCTATGTCGCCGGCGAATGGCTTGATGCCGACGACCACGCCGCCATCGAGGTGACCAATCCCGCTACCGGTGCCGTACTGGGCACGGTCCCGAAGATGGGCGGCGCGGAGACGGCGCGGGCGGTGGCGGCCGCACAGGCTGCGTTTCCGCGCTGGCGCGCGCTGACCGCGAAGGAGCGCGCGGCCCGACTGCGGCGGCTCTACGAGCTCATGATGGCGAATCAGGAGGACCTCGCAACCATCATGACGGCGGAGCAGGGCAAGCCGCTTGCGGAGGCCCGCGGCGAGGTGGCTTACGCGGCCTCGTTCATCGAGTGGTTCGCGGAGGAGGGCAAGCGGGTCTACGGCGACACCATTCCACCCCACCAGGCCGACAAGCGTATCGTGGTCCTCAAGGAACCGATCGGCGTGTGCGCTTCGATCACGCCGTGGAACTTTCCCGCAGCGATGATCACGCGCAAGGCGGGCCCGGCGCTGGCCGTCGGCTGCACGATGGTGGCCAAGCCGGCCTCTCAGACACCGTTCTCGGCGCTGGCGCTGGCGGTGCTCGCCGAACGCGCGGAGATCCCCGCCGGCGTGCTCAACGTCGTCACCGGCTCGGCACAGGCTGTCGGCGGCGAGCTCACCGCCAATCCGGTGGTGCGCAAGTTGACGTTCACGGGCTCGACCGCGGTGGGCAAGCTGTTGATGGCGCAGTGCGCGGGCAACGTGAAGAAGATCTCGCTCGAGCTGGGCGGCAACGCGCCGTTCATCGTCTTCGACGATGCCGATCTCGACGCCGCCGTAGAAGGGGCGATCATGTCGAAGTACCGCAACACCGGCCAGACCTGCGTGTGCGCTAACCGGCTGCTCGTGCAGGACGCTGTCTACGAAGCGTTCGCGGAGAAGTTCGCGGCGAGGGTCGCCGAGATGAAGGTAGGTGACGGCTTCGAGGAGGGGGTCGTGCAGGGTCCGCTGATCGACGTGGCGGCTGTGGAGAAGGTGGAGGCGCACATCGGCGACGCCGTGGCCAAGGGCGCGCGTGTCGCCGTCGGCGGCGCACGGCATTCCCTGGGCGGCACGTTCTTCCAACCCACCGTCTTGACCGAGGTGACGCCCGCCATGGCCGTGGCCAACGAGGAGACCTTCGGGCCGGTGGCGCCGCTGTTCCGCTTCGCCGACGAGGCGCAGGCCGTGCACATGGCGAACGACACCGAGTTCGGGCTCGCCGCCTACTTCTACAGCCGCAGCTTGGGGCGCGTGTGGCGCGTCTCCGAAGCGCTCGAGTACGGGATCATCGGCATCAACACCGGGATCATCTCGACGGAGGTGGCGCCGTTCGGCGGCATGAAGGAGTCCGGTATCGGTCGCGAGGGGTCGAAGTACGGCATCGACGAATTCGTGGAGGTCAAGTACCTGTGCATGGGCGGGATCGCGGAGTAGGCGGACAACGCGTCGTCGGAGTGGCACCCCCGAGAGGGGTTCCGACTACACGCGCAACGCCGTGACGCGCGCCGAGCTGGTCGATGCGCTCTGCTCGCCGGCCGCGCTCGGCCACCCGATCGAGATGCCGCGGGTCGTCGAGACCCACATCTCCTATGTGCTGCTCACAGGCAGCTACGCCTACAAGCTGAAGAAGGCGGTTGACCTGGGCTTTCTCGACTTCAGCACCCTGGCACTGCGCAAGCACTTCTGCGAGGAGGAACTGCGGCTCAATCGTCGGCTCGCCCCCGAGCTCTATCTCGAGGTCGTGCCGATCTGCGGGTCGGAGCAGGCGCCGGTCGTTGGCGGCCCGGGCCCTGCCATCGAGTACGCGGTGAAGATGCGGCAGTTCGACGGCCGCCAGGAGGTCGACCGCCTGCTGGCCGCCGGTGCCGTCGGGGCCGCGCACATCGATCGTCTCGCCGCCGATCTCGCGGCATTCCATGACGGTGTCGATGTGGCGGCGGCGGACAGTCCTTTCGGTGAGCGGGACAGCTTGCGTCAGCAGGTGATGGACAACTTCGAGCAATCGGCGCCGTGCAAGCAACGTCTCGAACATCCAGACGTGCTCGGGCGACTGCGGGCGTGGACGGAGACTTCCCTCGGCGACAACGCGGAGCGCTTCCGGCAGCGCAAGCGCGAGGGGCGTGTGCGCGAGTGCCATGGTGATCTGCACGCGGCCAACATGGTGATGGTGGACGATCGCATCGTCGCTTTCGACTGCCTCGAATTCAGCCCGCGTCTGCGCTGGATAGACACCATGAGCGAGATCGCCTTTACGCTGATGGATCTCGACTACCGTCACCGGCGCGATCTTTCCCGGCGCCTGCTCGGCCGTTATCTCGAGCACGGGGGGGACTACGAGGGGCTCTCGGTGCTGCGTCACTATCTCGTCTACCGGGCCATGGTGCGGGCAAAAGTGGCCTGCATTCGTATGCGGCAGGAGACGGCCGGCGACGATGCACGCGAGGTAGCCGTTGGTGAGTTCCGCAGCCATGTTGGCCTCGCCGAACGCTACGCCGAGCAGCAGCCATCGCCGTGGCTCGCGATCACGCACGGGCTCTCGGGCAGCGGTAAGACATATGTCACCGACCACCTGCTCGAGCGCATCGATGCAATCCGTGTTCGCTCGGACATCGAGCGCAAGCGGCTGTTCGGTCTCGCCGCGTTGGCGCGCAGCGGCAGTGCGCTCGACGCGGGGCTGTACACCCGCGACGCGAGCGACGCGACCTACCGGCGGTTGGCGGCGCTGGCCGAGGGCGTCGTCCGCGCCGGCTATCCCGTCATCGTCGATGCGACGTTTGTCGAGCGCGAGCGACGCGACGCATTCCGGCGGCTGGCGGCTCGGCACCGGATACCTTTCGCCATCATCGATTTCCAGGCGTCGCGAGAGGTGCTGGCGGACCGCGTCCGGCGGCGCGCCGCACGCGGCGCCGACCCCTCCGAGGCCACGCTGGAGGTGCTGGCGCGTCAGCTCGATCGCGACGAGCCGCCCGGCGGCGAGGAGAGCGTGTTTACGATTACGGTCGATTCGGAGACCGAGGTCGATGTCGCGGCGTTGGCGCGTCGTCTGAACGCGATAGCGTGAGTGCGGGAGACGGCGCATGGAGATGATTTATTTCACGATTGCCGGTATCGGGCTCTATGTCCTCTCCGATTGGGTTCTCAACCGCATCGAGTCGGCGCGCGGGGTGCGGTTCGAAAACCGCACGCTTATCTTCTTCGGTATTCTGCTGACGCTGGCGCTGATCAGCTTCGCCGTCATTCGCCGGCTGACCGGGGCTTAGCCGACGACATCGGCTGGCAGAGGAAGCAGTCGCGGCAGCGGTGACCGGCAACCTTTGGGGTCATGGTTGTCCCGCACAGAACCCCGGTCGTCGACGCCGTGTTGACGGGTCGCCGGCATCGGCCTTATACCATCGACATATGGTCGTACCCGCGAGGCGGCACCCGATGAGCCCCACGACCCTGCTCGGCGCGAGGTTGTTCGCCGCCGCCGCGGCGGCATGCGTCCTGCTGCTCGGTTTCCCGGTCAGCGCCCGCGGAACGGCCCTCGCAGACGCCTGGATCAGGGTGGACACCGAGCGCGCCACGGTGTCGGTGGTGGTGGGTGAGCGCGCCGTGCTCGAGCTCGGCGACATCTCCATCGGCCGGGGCGGCGCGACGCGAGAACGCCTCATGGGTGATCATCGCACGCCGCTCGGTGAATTCCGGGTGGCGGCGGTACGTACGCCGAGCCAGTTCCATCGCTTCTACGTGTTCAGCTATCCCGATCTGACGCGCGCCCGGCTGGCGCTGCAAAAGGGCGACATCACCCAATCGGTCTATCGAAACATCGCAGCGGCTCATCGGGCCGGACGCCTGCCGCCGCAGAATACGTCGCTCGGCGGCAATCTCGGCATACACGGACTCGGCGGCGCCGATCGCCATGTCCACAGCCTCTTCAACTGGACGCAGGGCTGTGTGGCGCTCACCGATGAACAGATCGACAAGCTCGATCGCTGGATCCGAATCGGCACGCGTGTTGTGGTAGAGTGACGGCCCATCGGTAACGTGTGTTGTCGGCGTCGCGCCGTAGAACGCATTGTCACCGTTGGCGCGGTGCAGCGTGAACGGTTTCTTGTGGCGCTGGCTTCGCTATCATCCCCCCATAGTATCGTCGAAGGAGGCGAGACCCCCATGGCAGTGAGGATCCCCCAGCATATCGGTCTGGTGAGCTTGGCCGTTGTGGCGATGCTTGGCGCAGGCTGTGCGTCGACGAAGCAGCTCGATGAGGTGCGCGCCATTGCCGAGGAAGCCCAGCGCACAGCTGCTGAAGCGAAGGCAATCGCCGACGCGGCGGCGGCCGACGCGGCGCAGGCGAATCAGCGCGCGGCCATGACCGATGAGAAGATCGATCGAATGTTCAAACAGTCGATGATGAAGTAGTCACCTGCCTGGCGGCGCGGCCATCGCTACGGTCGCGCCGCCGCGCCCACCGGCTCGGGGAGTCCGGAGCGCGCGCGCGCAATGGCGTACACGCGGTCCCAGTCGATGGCTGCCGGCGGTCCGGATGACGTGGCCGATATGAAGGCACGTACGGCGGACGTCATATCGGCGGGGGTGTCGCCATTCGTTTCCGAGAGCGGCGGGTGGGCCTCGAGCATGAGCTCGTCCAAGTGCCAGCCGATCTTGTAGGGCTGGTTGACGATGTGCACGGGTGTGCCCACGGGCACGCTCTCGTAGAGTGCCTCGATGTTCTCCGGATACAAGCGCAGGCAGCCGTGAGTGACGCGCATGCCGACCCCGGCGGGCCTGTTCGTTCCGTGAATCAGGTATCCCGGCAACGAGAGCCGCAGGGCGTAGCGGCCGAGCGGATTGTTGGGCCCGGGGGGCACACGCGCCGGAAGAAAATCGCCTCTGGCGGCGTGCTCGGCGCGAATGGACTCGGGCGGTATCCAAGCGGGGTCCCGCTCCTTGCTCTGAACGCGCGCGGAGGCGAGCGGCGTTTCCCAGTCACCGCGCCCAACGCTTACGGGAAACGTGACCACGCGCGGCATCTCGTCGCCGACCACCGGCGGGTAGTAGTACAGTCGCATCTCGGCCACGTTGACGACGATGCCGGTGCGCGGTGCGTCCGGCAGCAGGAAACGGCTCGGAATGACCACCTGCGTCGCCTCGCCCGGCAGCCACGGGTCCAGGCCGGGATTCGCGAGCCGGATCTCCTCGTAGCCGACGTTTTGGGCGCGCGCGATGTCGAGCAGGGTATCGCGGGCGCGCGCCCGCACCGTCCGCAGCGTGCCGACGACGGCCTGATCGCTGGGCGGCAGGACGTAGGTCGCCGCGTTCGCCGGGAGCGCCGCGACGAGGGCACAGAGCACGACGCCGGCGCACCATGGGACGCCGCCGCGGAGCGCACGCCCTGCCGGCGGGCGTGCCGCGCTCGCCCGCGACGAGTGGCAACGCGCAAACGAGCCACGATTGAGTGGGGCTAATTGAATCCTCGGAGCCACGAACGCATAGTATACGCGGCGTCAATCAATGACGAGTGGTGTTTTGACGGACGTAGACGGATGACCGACACGGGCACCCGTTGGCGAGCCGCCAACGGCATTGACCCGGGAGCGAGGGCATATGCAGCAAGCGGAGATGTCCAACGTCGATTTCATCGGCTGCTGGAACGAGATTCTGGTTCCGAAATGGAAGCGATTCCGTCACCTGTTGTCGGGTAACGGGAAGATCCACAGCGACATTGCGCTCGAGGACTTCGCCTTTGCGCCGGGCGAGAAGGTGCTCGACATCGGCTGCGGCTTCGGGGAGACCTGCCTCGAGATCGGCCAGATTGTAGGACCGTCGGGGGAAGTGCTCGGTCTCGATTGCACCAAGGAGTTCCTCGACATCGCCGAGTCCGAGCGTCGTGCGGCCGGCGTGTCGAATGTTCGCTACGCGCTCGGTGACGCGCAAACCCACGCGTTGCCCGAAGCCCACTTCGACGTGGTCTACTCACGCTTCGGGGTGATGTTCTTCGGCAGCGTGGTCATGGCCCTGCGAAATGCGCATCGCGCCAGCACGCCGGACGCCAGGCTGTGCATGATCGTCTGGCGATCGCTCGCCGACAACCCGTGCTGGCGGGTGGCGAAGGAGGTCGCGCTCCGACATCTCCCGCCTCCCGGGGACGATGCCAGGACCTGCGGGCCGGGCCCTTTTTCCATGGCTGACGAGGAGACCACCCGGGCGATGATGAAGGCGGCCGGCTTTGGGCGGACGGACCTGTTCCGCCGCGTCGATGCCGAGATCTGTGTCGGCATCAGTGTCGGGGAGGCCATCGACTATCAGATCCTGGTCGGGCCGTCCGGCGAGATCATTCGTGAGGCCGGCGACGAGGGTCAGGCCAAGCTGCCGTTGATCCGGGAGGAGCTCGAGGCCGTCTTGTCCGTTCACGCGCGCGCCGACGGCGAAGTGTGGATGCCGTCGAGCACCTGGGTGATCGTCGGGCGCAAGGATCGTTGAGTGGCGCGCGAAGCGCCACGGCAGGCAGTCAGCGGAAGCCGGCGCGGCGTGCGGTGAGCGTCCGCTGCCGGCGGCGGGCGGCTGTGCTCAGCCGCGCTCGTCGTCCTGCGTCGCGTTTGCCTGGGCCTCGGTCTCGATCGCGGCGGCCCCCGCCGCGGCGATTTCGGGTGTCACCGCTTCGACGATGACGCGCTTGGGCGCAAACTGGATGCCCTCTTTCTGGAATGCCTCCTGAATCCTGGCATACGCGACTCTCCTCACGTAGAACTGATGTCCCGGCTTGGCCGTGAACTTGCAGCGCACGATGAAGGCGGAGTCATCCATGCGATTGACGCCCTGGGATTTCAGCGGCTCGAGCAGCAGCGGTGTGATGTCGGCGTCGTCCATGAGTTCCTGACCTACCTTCTTGATGATCTTGCGCACCTTCTCCACGTCGACCTCAAAGGGAATACGCAGCTCGAACTTCATGATTGCCCAGTCGCGGCTGTAGTTGGTGAGCGACGTGATCTGCCCGTAGGGCACGGTGTGCACGGCCCCTTTGTGGTGGCGTAATTGAAACGAGCGCACGGAGATCTTCTCCACCGTGCCGCGAATGTTGCCGATCTCGATGTACTCGCCCTTGCGGAACGCATCGTCCATCAGAAAGAAAATGCCCGAGATGATGTCGCTGATGAGACTCTGTGCGCCGAACCCGACGGCCAGGCCGACCACGCCCGCGCCGGCCAGCAGCGGTCCGATGTGCACGCCGATGGCGGACATGATGATCATCGCTGTCACCGAGACGAGCGTGACGAGAATCGCCTTGCGTATGAGCGGCATCAAGGTGGCGACGCGGGAGACGCCGGTGCCTCCCATGTCCTCCGCCGGCGCCCCCGGGGTGACGTCGTCGGGCATGTAGGGATCGATGGCGCGTTTGGCGACCAGCCACAGCAGATAGGCGGTCAGCGCTGCGGCGGCGATCTGCAGCGCCGCTTCCCCGATGCGGCTGCCGAGCCGTGTATCGACGGCCGCCACCACGTCCACGCCCCACAGCCAGCCGAGGTAGATCACCGCCAGGGCGATGATCGTGACCCGAATGAGTCGCGTCACCGGCTTCTGCAGGCCGGGGCGCGAGTGCACGACCTCGCCGACCGTCACCAGCGACTCCGTGGGCAGACGCAGTGCATCGTGGACGAGCGGCCGCACCGACCCCAGCACGAACGGCAGCAACGTCACCACCATCAGGGTGAGGAACCCGACCCCCTCGGGCACGTCGCCCGGTGCGGCCATGGCCACAACGGCAACGACATAGACGAGGATGACGGTTATCCCGAAGAGCACGTGCCAGGCGTGTCCCAGGAAGGCCGCCGGCGCACCGGTTCTCTCACCCGGGCCGCGGATCGCGCGGCCGATGGGCTCACGCGCTTGCCATGCAAAGACGTTTATCAGCACGATCAATGCCAGCGCGGTCGTCAGCGTAATCAAATCGACCAGCTCGACCCTGACGCCGATGGCGGTGAGATAGCGGTCGAGGGTGAAGATCGCTACCGCCAGTGCGACGATACCGTTGACACGGACAGAGACGGCCGAGGCATCGGGGTCCGACAGCGGCATCAGGCGCAGCGACGCGTCATGAGGCGTGAACAGAAACTGGCTGACTCGCACGGCAGTCTGATACAGGGCGACGCCCGCGATAATCGCCAGCGCGAGATAACGGTTGGGCTCGTGGCCGTGCCACAGCGCAAAGAACAGGATCGTGGCGCCGGCGACGAAGGCCGCCACGTCGAGCATGCGCAGCAGCAGCAGCACGATGCCGAAACCAAGCTTGCGCGAGAACGAGGCGTCCGGGGCGGGGTGTGCCTGCTGCCGCAGCCCGCGAAGCAGTCGCGCTGTCAGCGCCTGGGCCAGCAGACCGGCCGCAACGATCAGCACGATGCCGAGCAGCACTCGGAACATTGTGCCCCTATCCCGGCCGGGCGGCGTCATTGCGTCGGCGATGAACGCCGGCAGGGCAGGCAGCTCGACGACGGCCGCGGCCCGGTCGTGCAGCGTCTGTCGGACGGCCGTCGCGGTGTCGGCCAGCTCGTCGATGACGTCGCCCTGCGCCGGCGCGGGCGGCGCCTCGACGGCGATGAGTGTCCACACCAGGTCGCGCACCTCACTGTCGGTGAGGCGGCCGAGCAGCCGACGCCGCTCATCGGCGCTCAGCGTCTCGGCCTGCTTCAGCAGGGCCCGGGTGTCGTCGCTGGCCAGCGCGCTTTCGACGGCTGGGGGCGCGGTTTCGGCCTGGGCACTAGCCGGCGCTGGCGCACCGCCCCCCCATAGCGCCACGGCGGCGAGCGCGCCGAGCACGCCGAGCACGGCGTTGAGCGTGCGGCCGGGTTTTCCCGCGGCCGTTGCCGCGGGGAAGAGGTGGCTTGGCATGGTGAAGCGGGCTCCGGTGCGCCGGACGGCCGGGGCGAGCAGCCCGGCGCTGTCGGCGGGCGCATTGTAACCCACAGCCGGCCGATCGAGGCCGCTGGCAACGGCGCGCCCGCTCGGTTGCGCGCTGACTCACACAACTCTCTGAAATTGCGGGTGGATCAAGGTCGCGCCGGCGCGGCGCTCGCCGGTTGAGGGTCGGCGTGGATCAGCAGCCGGCGGCGGTAAGACTGCCCAAGAATTGACTTAGATCAATGACCCGACGAGGCCGATCGAGGGTCAATAGCGGACGTAATCCCGACAGTAAATGTCACCGACGGAGAACATGACCATGGCCGAATCCGAACACGAGACGGGTGAAGAGCGCATCCCGGTGATGCAGAGGATTCTCGACAACCCGTTTCTGCTGCTTTTTCTGGGGGTCACCGTGCCCGCCGTGTTCTACGTAATCTGGGGGGTTATGGAGATCATCTCCATTCCGATGGCCGAGTAGGGAGGGTCCGCCATGGCTATAGCACCGCCGAGTGAACGCATCTGGTGGAAAGAACCGGTCGCACGCACGGAACTCGTGTGGGTCATCATTGCCTTCCTTTGGGGATTGGTGATGTTCTTCATGATGATCTACTGGCACGGTGCCGGCGAGCAGAACCTGTCCAACGAGGCCTACCGAACGACGCCACAGCAGTTCGCCGCCAAGGCTCAGGCGATCGTGGACCAGTACACGGTTCGCAAGGAGGCCGACATCCCCGTGGTGCATCCGCCGCCGGGCAGCGACGTGTATCTGATCGCGCGCCTGTGGCAGTGGTGGCCGATTCTCGAGCTCGAGAAAGACCAGAGCTACCGCATCCACATGACGTCGATGGACTGGCAGCACGGTTTCTCTTTGCAGCCCGTCAACATCAACGTCCAGGTGCATCCCGGCTACGATCTGGTGGTGACGCTGACGCCGAACCAGGCCGGCGAGTTCGGTGTCGTGTGCAACGAGTTCTGCGGCATCGGCCACCACACCATGATCGGCAAGATCTACGTAGTCGACAAGTAGGAGGGGCGTCATGGCAGCAACCGCACAATTCCGCACCTGCCCCACCACCGGGCTCAAGGTGAATCTGCCCGCCGAGCGTCTGATAAAAGCCAACGCCGTGGCAGCGGTGATCTTCCTTGCCATCGGCGGCTTCTTCGGTCTGCTGGTGGCGTTGACGCGCTCGCCGGAGCTGCACCTGTTGCCGGCGGATTGGTTCTATCTCGTGCTGACCGCCCACGGTCTCGACGTCCTCATCGTGTGGATCATCTTCTTCGAGATGGCGGTGCTCTACTTCGCCTCGGCGGTTCTGCTCAACTCGCGATTGGCGACGCCCAAGATGGCCTGGCTCGGCTTCGTGCTCATGGTCGTCGGTGCAATCATCGTCAACGTCGCGGTGCTGCAGGGCAAGTCGAGCGTGATGTTCACCTCCTACGTGCCGATGAAGGCCGAGCCGCATTTCTACCTCGGCATCATCCTGTTTGCCGTGGGGGCGCTGATCGGCTGCTTCGTGTTCTTCGGCACGCTGGTCGTCGCCAAAGAGGAGAAGACCTACGAAGGGTCCATCCCGCTGGTTACCTTCGGCGCCGTCACGGCGGCGATCATCGCCGTGTTTACCATCGCCTCGGGGGCGATCATTCTCATACCCACGCTGCTCTGGTCCATGGGCTACATCGCCCATATCGATACGCTCATGTACAAGACGGTGTGGTGGGCCATGGGCCATTCTTCGCAGCAGATCAACGTCTCGGCGCACGTGGCAATCTGGTACATGATCGCGGCGGTGCTGCTGGGCGCCAAGCCTCTCTCCGAGAAGGTGAGCCGGGTGGCGTTCCTGTTCTACATCCTGTTCCTGCAGCTGGCCAGCGCGCATCACATGCTGGTCGAGCCGGGGCTTAGTTCGGAGTTCAAGATCTTCAATACGAGCTATGCGCTCTACCTGGCGGTGCTCGGCAGCATGATCCACGGTATGACCGTGCCGGGCTCTATCGAAGCGGCGCAGCGCAAGCGTGGGCTCAACAACGGCCTCTTCGAGTGGCTGCGCAAGGCGCCCTGGGGCAACCCGTCCTTTGCCGGCATGTTTCTGTCGCTGGTCATGTTCGGTTTCCTGGGTGGCATCTCCGGCGTGGTCATGGGCACCGAGCAGCTCAATCTCATCATGCACAACACGCTCTATGTGCCGGGACATTTCCATGCCACGGTCGTCGCAGGCACGACGCTTGCCTTCATGGCGGCCACCTACCTGCTGCTGCCGCTGATCTTCCGTCGCGAGGTGATCCTCCCGGGCTGGGCGAAGTTGCAGCCGTACCTGTTCGGTATCGGGGTCGGCGGGATTTCGCTGTTCATGATGGGTGCAGGTACGCTCGGCGTTTCTCGCCGCCATTGGGACATGACCTTCGCCGACGCGGCGCTGCAGTTCGACTACCCGGCCACCGCCAACCTGATGATGGGGCTGAATGCGCTGTTCGCCATCCTGGCCAGCGTCGGCGGTGCGATGTTCATCATCATCGTCGTCGGCACGGTGTTCGCCGGCCGTCGCATCGGCGAGACGGAGAAGGTCCAGCTCGGCGAGCCGGCGCCGGCCTCCGCCGCGACCTCGACCGTGGCGACCTACGGCAGCGAGCAGGAAGTCAAGATCCCCGGCACGGCGGTGCTGGTGGCGGTGTTCTTCGCGGCTTTCGTGCTGTACTACTTCGTCAACTGGAAGTACCTCTCCGAGGTATGGCCGCTCAGCTAGGGCGTAAGCCGCGGGCGAGAAACGCACATGAGCGAGACTGTCAGGCTGCTGTTCTCGGTGTTCAAGCTGCGCATCGGCTTCGCCATCATGCTGTGTGCGCTGGCGGGCGTCGCCATCGCTCCCGGTGACGCGCCGCCCGCGTGGCAGCTGACGATACTGGCCCTGGCGGTGCTGGCATCCTCGGCCAGCGCCGGCGCCTTCAACCAGTTCGTCGAGCGCGACCTGGACGCCCGCATGCGACGCACCCGCAAGCGGCCGTTCGTCACCGGGCAGCTCACGGCGGATGGCCGCTGGCTGGCCGCCATCGGCATTCTGCTGGCGGCGTCGGTGGCCGCCGCTGCTCTCGGCGTCAACCTGCTGTCGGCTCTCTACGTGTTCCTCGGTGCGATCACCTACGGCGTCGTCTACACGGTATGGCTCAAACGCCGGACGTGGCTCAACATCGTTCTCGGCGGTCTTGCCGGCAGCTTCGCCGTGCTGGCCGGCGCGGCGGCGGTCGGCCCCAGCCTGGCGCCTGCGCCGATGGTGCTGGCCGTGGTGCTGTTTCTGTGGACCCCGCCGCATTTCTGGAGCCTGGCTTTCGTGTTCCAAAAGGACTACGCAGCTGCCGGTGTGCCGATGCTGCCGAACGTGGTCAGCGACGCCGCCGCCGCGCGCGTCATCCTCGCCCACACGGCGGCGTTGGTCGCGCTGTCGTTGGTGCCCGCGGCGCTCGGCATGGGAGCGGTCTACCTGGCCGGGGCGGCCGTCGGCGGTCTGGTGTTCCTGCGGGCCAGCGTGCGGCTGGTGCTGCAGCCGGGCCCGGTCAATGCCATGGCCAATTTTCACGCCTCGCTGGTTCAGCTGGGCCTGCTGCTGATAGCGGCGATTGCCGACGCTGCACTGCTCGGCTGACCATGGCTAGCCTGCGCACCCTGCTCGCGTTGCTGGCCGCGCTCGCGGCGAGCAGCGCCGGTGCGGGTTCGCACGACGACGGCGGCGGCGGGCCCGCCGCCGCCGTGCTCGATGAGCGGGCGGCCCTCGAGATGAGCCAGGCGGCGATCGGACGCACGCTCAGCGACCACCGGCTCACCGACCAGGGCGGGAACGCTCTGCAGCTTGGCCGTCTCGCCGGCAAGCCGCTGCTCATCAGTCTGATCTACACGAGCTGTCACCACACGTGCCCAATGATGACCCGGTACCTGGCGCGCGTGGTCGAGGATGCCCGCGACGCGCTCGGTGAGGACAGCTTCGGGGTGTTGACCGTGGGTTTCGACACGCCCGTCGATACCCCCGAACGCATGCGCACCTTTGCGTCGATGCACGGTGTGGTGGATCCCCGCTGGGTATTCGCAAGCGCCGACGCCGCCACGATGCGTGCTCTCACGGGCGAGCTCGGTTTCACGTTCGCGGCCTCGCCCAAGGGGTTCGATCACTTGGCGCAGACGACGGTGGTCGACGCCCGGGGGGTCATCTACCGGCAGGTATACGGTGAAACGTTCGAGCCGCCAGCGCTGATCGAGCCGCTCAAGCAGCTCCTCTGGGGTGAAAAAGCCAAGGCATCGTCGCTCGAAGGCTGGATAAACGGCGTGCGGCTGTTCTGCACCATTTACGACCCCGCCGCGGGTCGCTACCGATTCGACTACTCGATCTTCATAGGCGCCGTCATCGGCATCGGCTGTCTGGGATTCGTCGCTGTATTCGTCGTGCGTCTGTGGCGGCAGTCGGGGCGTACTCGACAGCATGCGTGACGCCGCGTTCGCGGCGTTACAATTGACGGCATGAACAGCGCTAAGCGCTTTGCCCGGGCGGTCTTCGAGCGCGTCGAGTCTGTTTTCGACGTCATGTTCACGCCCGCGTGGAACCCTTTCTACCAGCTCGGTGCGCTCGGCTGGTTCTTCTACTGGATCGTCGCGGTCAGCGGCTTCTACGTCTATATCTTCTACGACTCCGGCGTCGAGCAGGCCTACGCCTCGGTCGAATACATGACGCACGTGCAGTGGTACGCCGCCGGCGTCATGCGCAGCCTGCATCGCTACGCCTCGGACGCGCTGGTGGTCGTCATGGTGCTGCATCTGCTGCGTGAATTCGCCATGGACCGCTTTCGCGGGCCGCGCTGGTTCGCCTGGCTGACGGGCGTTCCGATCCTTTGGTTGGTGTATGCCTCGGGCATCAGCGGCTATTGGGTGGTATGGGACAAGCTCGCGCAGTACGTGGCCCTGGTGACCAGCGAATGGCTCGACGCGCTGCCTTTGTTCGGGGAGCCCATCGCGCGCAATTTCATCCACGCGAGCACCCTCAGCGGGCGGTTCTTCACGCTGATGGTGTTCATCCACATCGCCGTACCGCTCATTCTGCTTTTCGTGATGTGGGTGCACATCCAGCGCCACGGCCACTCGAAGGTCAATCCGCCGCGCGGGCTGGCGCTCGGCTCGCTCGCTGCGCTGCTGGTGCTGTCGCTCGCCTATCCGGCGTACAGCCAGGGGCCGGCCAACCTCAGCGAGGTGCCGGCCGAGGTCGATCTCGACTGGTTCTACCTGACGCTCTACCCGTTGCTCGATGTCATGTCGGGAGCCGCGCTCTGGATGCTCGTCGGCGTGGCCACGCTGGTGCTGCTGACGCTGCCGTGGCTGCCGCCCAAGCGTCGCGCGCCGCACGCTTTGGTCAGCCTCGACAACTGCAACGGCTGCGCGCGCTGTGTCGCGGACTGCCCGTTCATGGCGCTCACCATGCGGCCGCGCAGCGACGGCAGCGCTTTCGCCCAGGAGGTGGTGGTCGACCCGGCTAAATGTGTCGCCTGCGGCATCTGCGCCGGCGCTTGCCCCACCGCAACGCCGTATCGGCGACGCAGCGCGCTGGTGCCCGGCATTGACGTGCCCGATCTGACAGTAGCCGAGATTCGCCGCCAGACGCTCGCGGCGACCGCTGCGCTGAGCGGCGCGGGACGGGTGCTGGTGTTCGGCTGCTCCTGCGGGCCGCCCCTGGCGAATCTTGCGGGTCCGGCCGTTGGGACGGTAACGCTCGAGTGCATCGGACAGCTGCCGCCGTCGTTCATCGATTTCGTCATAACTCGGCGGCACGCGGACGGTGTTCTGCTCACCGGCTGCCGCGACGGCGACTGCCACTTCCGCCTCGGCATCCGCTGGACGCGTGAGCGGCTGGCCGGCACGCGCGACCCGCGTCTGCGTCAGCGCGTTCCGCGGGAGCGCCTGGTCAGCTGTTGGCTGGGCCTGGATCGCCAGCGGGCGTTGGCCCGCGAGCTCGAGGCTTTTTGCGAGCGCCTGATTCGTCTGGGGCCGTTCACGCGTCCGCAGCCGGCGACACCGGTCGTCGCGGAGCAGCCGTCGCCGGAGAGCGACGCATGAGCGCGCTGCCGAGGTTCGCCGCGCAGCTGGCGGCATATGGGGCGTTCGTCGCCGTCATCGGCTACTTCTCGGCCTCGCCCACCTACACGCACGTCGACCCCGAGCTCGGTCTCATTCGGCTCAGCTTCAGCCATGCCGGTGCCCGCAGCGAGGAGTGCCGCCGCTACACGCCCGAAGAGCTGGCGCAGCTGGCACCCAATATGCGGCGGCCGATGGACTGCGCTCGCGAGCGGGTGGCGCTGTACGTCGAGTTCGAGATCGACGACGCGGTCGTCTACCGCGCGCAGCTGCCGCCCGCCGGCCTGGCGCGCGACGGCGCCTCGACCGCTTACCAACGCATCGCCGTGACGCCCGGTCGTCACCGGATTGCCGCGCGGCTGCGCGACAGCCGTCGCGAGAGCGGCTTCGACTGGGAGTTCGAGGAGGTCGTCGACGTTGCGCCGCGGCAGAGCTTCGTGGTTGACTTCGAGGCGCAGACGGGGGGGTTCAAGCTGCTGTGAGAAGGCGGCGCTGGACTCGGACGGCGGTGGGGCAACGCGGAGAGGGCGCCCAGCGATGGCGCTGATCACCTGGAAGAAGGAATACTCGGTCGGGGTCCCGGCCGTGGATCTCGAGCATCGGGAGCTCATCGAGCTCATCAACGAGCTCTACGAGCACGTCCAGGCGGAGAACTCGCCGACCACGATCCTCGATTTTCTCGGCGAGATCCATACGCGCATCTCGGCACACTTCGCTCTCGAGGAGAAGCTCATGCGCGAGGCCGGCTACGACGAGTACCCGGAGCACAAGGTCGATCACGAGATCCTCCTCGAGGAGATCCGCGACCTCATGGATGATTGTGAGGACGGCGTTCTGGAGGACCACGACGTGCTGTTTGCACGCCTCGACGTGTGGTTCAGCGAACATTTCCGCACCAAGGACGCCCGGCTGCATCGGCAGCTCGGCTAGCCTGCCCGGGGAACCCGAGCGCCCCCTGCGCCGTGTCGGCTGATCTCTACCCGCTGCTGAAGTACGTGCACGTGTCGTGCGTCGTCGTGACCTACCTACTGTTCCTGCTGCGCGGGGTGTGGATGCTGCGCGACAGCGCCCTGCTGCGCGCGCGCTGGGTAAGGGTCGTGCCGCACAGCGTCGACGCCGTTCTGCTCGCCAGCGCAATCGGCCTGGTGATGATCATTCGTCAGTACCCGGGTATTCACGGTTGGCTCACGGCGAAAATCGTCGCCGTGCTTCTGTATGTCCTTCTCGGCATGGCCGCGTTCCGCTTCCTTGCGCGGCGTCCGGCACGCGTCGCCGCATGGATGGCGGCGCAGGCGACGTTCGCCTACATCGTACTCGTGGCGCTGGTTCGCGATCCCTTTCCCCTGTAGGCGCTGACGCCGGATGGCCCACGATGCGCGTCGGGCATCCTGCCCGCAGGCGGCCGTTTCCGGCGCACGCAGCGATCGAGGTCACCAGCCCGGGTCGTAGTCGCCCTCGCAGAGCTTGGCCTGAGCGGCGGCGAGGCGCGCCACGGGGACGCGCAGCGGCGAGCAGGATACGTAGTCGAGCCCCGAGAAGTGGCAGAACGCGATCGATTTAGGGTGTCCGCCGTGCTCGCCGCAGATGCCCACGACGAGGTCGGGCCGCGTCTCGCGGCCCCACGTCACCGTGGTCGCGATGAGCTGGCCGAGGCCTTTGACGTCGAGCACCTCGAACGGGTTGTCCTGCACTATGCGGCTCTCGTTGTAGAACGGCAGAAACTTGTTCTGCGCATCCTCGCGGGAGAACGAGAACGTTGCCTGAGTCAGGTCGTTGGTGCCGAAAGAGAAGAACTGGGCGAGCTCCGCCAGTTGCCGGGCGCGCATGCAGGCGCGCACGACCTCGATCATGGTGCCGAACTGAAACGTCACCGTGACCCCGTATTCCTGTTCGACCTCGCGCCGGATGTCGTCCACATAGGCGCTCACGCGGCGGCAGAGCCCGCCATTGGCGCGCCGCCGTGGGAGACCACGTATTGCCGGTCGTTCTCCGAGATCAGCGGCTCTCTTGCGGTCGGGGTGTACGACCTCCACATGCTCGGCACGGCCTCGGTCGTTGACTCGATGATGCGAGAATCCCGCGAGCTGATCCGCAACAGTGCGTTCACGATGATGGCGGTCACTTCGTCCTGCACGGCGAACACGTCCGTAAGGTCACGATCGAAACGTTGTATCCAGATCCGGGTCCCGGTCGTCGCGTCGACGAGCTGCGCATTGATCCGAATCTTGTCGCCCGTCTTGCGCACGCTGCCTGCGAGGACGTAGCCCACGCCCAGCTCGCACGGCCGGTTTCCGGTCGTGTCGCGGCTCGGGAGCGGGCACCGACGCTCCTCGACTCAGGGTGACCGCGTAGATCCGAACGGGCTCGTCGAACCCCTTCGACCGCTGCTGACCCAGGTTCTCGAAGCGGGTCTTACTTCAATGATCCAGTGTATCCACGAGAGCCGATGAGTCGCTCAATGTGTGGCGGACAGCAGCGGTTTACCGCCCTCGGCCGCGGCGAGTCGCCATGGTGTGTGTCGTCGACTCGTGCTCTCGCCGAGCATCCAGTACAATTTTGGACAGGCACTCAAGCAGCACGACCCGCCATGAGCCCCGCTGCCGTCACGAAACGCTTGTCCGCCATCCTCGCCGCCGATGTGGTCGGCTACACGGTGCTTATGGAGCAGGACGCCGACGGTACGGTCGCGGCGTGGCGGGCCGCCCGGGAACAGATTGTCGATCCCACCGTTGCGGAACACTCCGGACGTCTGGTCAAGCTCACGGGCGATGGGTTTCTCGCCGAGTTCTCCACCGTTCAGGATGCCGTCGGCTGCGCCATGGACATGCAAGCGAAGCTGGACGCCAATCCTCTCGATTTTCGCATGGGCGTTCATCTGGGCGACATCATCGACGACGGCGAGGACATCCATGGTGAGGGCGTGAACGTGGCTGCCCGCATCGAGGCCCTCGCCGAACCCGGCGGCATTTCCATCTCGGGCAGCGTTCACGAGCAGGTGCGCAACAGGTTGCGGTACCGCTTCGAGGACATGGGACACGTCGAGGTCAAGAACGTCTCCGAGCCGATCCACGTCATCCGGGTGCTGACCGGCGCGGAGGCGGCTGAGACCTCGCGCGGCCGGCCGACGCCAAGACGCCGGCCAGCCGCTGCCGCGCTCCTGATCGGGGTCGCGCTCGCCGTTGGCGCCGTCGGCTGGTGGTGGATGCAGCCCCCCGCCCCGACCGCACCGCCCCCGCCTGCCCCCGCTGCGACAGAACCTGCTTCGGCGCCCAGCGCTGCGACGCCGCCCGCGCCTGCCCCACCCGTCGTGTCCCGGTCGGAGTCGGCGCAGGCATCGATCGCCGTCCTGCCCTTCGTCAATATGAGCGGAGACGCCGATCAGGAGTATTTCTCCGACGGCATGACCGAGGACCTCATCACCGACCTGTCCAAGATTTCCGGCTTGACGGTCATTTCGCGAACTTCGACGTCCGGCTACAAGGGGCGCAAGATCGATGTCCGCGAGGTCGGCGAAGCGCTCGGTGTCCGATACGTGATGGAGGGCAGCGTGCGCAAGGCCGGTGAGCAGGTGCGCATCAACGCACAGTTGATCGACGCGAGCACCGGCGGTCATCTTTGGGCCGAGCGCTACGACGGCAAGCTCGACGACATCTTCAGCCTGCAGGACAGGGTGTTGGAGCAGATCGTGGGTTCGCTTGCGCTAACCCTTTCGGGAGACGACCGCCGCCGCCTCGCGGTGAGAGGGACCAAAAGCGTCGCGGCGCATGATCTTTACCTGCGCGGTCTCTTCCACGAATCGGCGTTCAGCCGCGAAGGAAACCGGGAGGCCATGCAGCTGTACGAGCAGGCGCTGGCGATAGATCCGGACTATGCCTTGCCCTACACCCGCATGGCGAACATCCTCGAATTGAGTACCCGCAACGGATGGTCTGACGATGTCCCGGCCGATCTCACGAGGGCCGTCGAGCTCGCCGAGAAGGCGCTCGCCCTCGATCCCCAGGACCCGAAGATTTATTGGAGCCTGGGCCGGGCCGCAGCGCGGCTCAGGACGCCGGACGCCCTGCAACGCGGCATCGAGGCGCTGCAACGGGCCATCGATCTCGACCCGAATTTCAGCGACGCCTATGCGTACCTGTGCGTTCTGTACATTGCGGACGGTCGCGCCGAGGACGGTGTCCGCTCCGTGGAAACCGCCATGCGACTCAACCCGGACTACCCGTTCTGGTATCTGTTCATGCGCGGGATGGCCCGCTACGTCGTCGAGAATTACGAGGGGGCGATTGCGGATTTCGAGACAGCAGCGGAGCGAATGCCGACGGTGCAATTCGTGCGATGGTGGCTTGCCGCTTCCTACGCTCAGGTCGGGCGCATCGAGGATGCCGAGTGGCAGGTCGCGGAGCTGGACATCATGGGTTTTGAGGGCAGCATCGCGACGATCATCGAAACGCAGCCCATCCAGGACCCCGGCTATCTGGCAATTTACCTGGAGGGACTGCGGAAAGCCGGGATACCGGAGTAGGGAGATTGAAGGTATCACGGTGAGATAAGAGCCGCAGCGACGCGGCTGAGCGCTTTTGCGCGCTCGATGGGTCCCAAAATTCGGCGCGCCCCGTGGGGGAGACATCGCGCCACGGTTGCGACGGCGCCTGCCGCACGCTGCGCCGCCCGAAGCCAGGCTGGCTACCGCCGCCGCATCAAAGCAGCGGCGACGCCGCCCTGGCCAGCACCACGATCCCCCCGCCGACCAGCGCGGCACCGACGAGGTAGCCGAGCCAGTGGCCCATCGGAACCGTCTTCTCCAGCAGCACGTAGACCGCAATCCCGGCGATCCAATAAAGGTTCATGATGCCGCCGAAAAACAGCAGCCCCATGAGGAACCAGCAGCAACCAACGCAATAGACGCCGTGTTCGAGCCCCATCCCGAAGGCGCCGCCGGCGCCGCTCCGCCAGTGCATCATGACGAAGTGCAGCGGTGAGCGACAGTGCTTGAGACACGCGCGCTTGAGCGGTGTCAGCTGGTACACGCCCGCCGCCAGCAATACGACGCCACCCACAATCGCGCTCGAGCTCACCAGCATCGGTGACAGCAACGCCATTTTCTCGAGACCCCACTGCAGGGCGACCGCCGCTACGCTGAAGCCCGCCCACGCGACCAGGTAAGCGAGCACGAAGAGCGACGTAGGCACAAAACGATTACCCGCCTCCTGCTGCTTGCGGTTCACGGCGGCGAACAGCAGTACCATGGGCGCCGCTGAGGGCAGCATCATGGCGATCATCATCACCCACCACATGAAAAACATCAGGATCGCGTAACCGGTGTCCCACACGGCGGGGGTCATCATCATGCCCATGGCGCTGCCGGCACTGGCCCGGGTCATCTCGAGCACGGACATGTTCATTCCCGCGCCGGCGAGAACGTACGTCCACGCCAGCGTCACGACCAGCAACAGCGCAACGAGAACGACGACGGTATCGCGCTTGAAGGCGCCTTCGACGGCCTTGTCGAGATACATCAGTGTCGTTCCGGTCTCACTCGATCAGACCGTGCAACGCACAGCCGAGCAGGCCGCCGGCGCGCGCCTGCGAGGACGAACGTCCGCGTCCGTCATCGCAATGCGCGGCGAAAACGCCAGGAGAACCCACGCGGCGCGTCACGCGGACCAGCTGAAGCGGTGGAGCGTCGCCGAGTCGCCTCGCCAGCTGCCAAGATCCGGGTCGGACCAGCTGCTGTCCTTGCCGTTGGCCAGCACCATGGTGTCGATCTGGAACGCCGCTTGAGCGGCAGCTCCCGAGAGCGTGGTCGGCTTGCCGGCAGCGTCCTGGAACGGCTTCAGCGTCGCTGCGCCGAAGCCGTCGACCCTGAGTGTGGGATTGTCACCCCAGTCGATCTCAATGCTGCTGGTGCGAGCCGGATGCCAGGTGCTCAGCACGGCGCTCCAGAGGCCCTCGAGAAGGCCGCCCTTCTTACCGTGGAAGATGGCTTCCAGCTCTCGCTGTTGATCGGCGCTGGCCGCTGAATCGATGTACAGCCGGGCGCTGCCGTTGCCGGAAAAGAAATTCTCGGGCCAGTGGGCCGTGATGACGACCTTGGTGTTTGCCAGCGAGAGGCCGTCCGAGCTGCCGGACTCTATATCGAAACCGAAAACCGCCCCGCACCACTGCTGATCCGGCTCTCCCTCCGGACCGAGCCAGCAGGGGCACAGCGCCTTGCAGCTGCAGAGCTCCATGCTGCGTCCCGACACGTTCCAAGACATAGGCTCCTCCTAAATTCTGATCCATCGGTTGTCGAATCCCGACTCTACCCAATCGCCATCCCCGACTCAAAGAAACGTTGCGGCGCCTCGGCCCCGCGTTGGGACCGCACCATCGCCCCGCTGGCGGGGGGGGGAAACCTTCGGAATCGGTGGGCGATGCTCAAGGCGTGAGCGGCGCCAATTCGGAGCCGGCCGCCCGCTTCGCTGACGCACGCCCGGATCCGGCTGCGCGGCGGGCGTTTGCCTGGTCAGACCTCGACAACGGACAGGGCCACCCTCGGGCACCAACGTCCCAGCGGCTTGAACTCGGCTGTGGGCTGTGGTAGGCATGGGGCACGAAGAGGGGCGTGTCCGGCTGCGAAGCGTCCTGATCGGGGAGCGACGATTTCGGTGAGTCGAGCAGCGAGCCCTACGCTGACCGGCTCGAGCTCCGCTTCCTGATGGGGCGCTGCGTTGCCGCATCGCACCCGCGGACAGTGCAGACCGTTCAGGTCTGGGAGGTGTCTCATGGCAGCAAATTCTCCGCTTGCATCCCGCGGCGCATTTCTCGTTTACGGTGTTCTCATAGCCACCGTCACGGCTGTGTCCACCACAATCGTGATGTCTCGGGAGGCACCCATTCCACGAATCAATGTCGACAAGCGCAATGTCGCCATCAAAGGGTATGACACCGTCGCCTATTTCACCGACGGCGCCGCTACGAAAGGCAACGAAACGTTCGAGGCCCAGTGGGAAGATGCGCGGTGGTGGTTCACTTCTGCGGCAAATCGCGATCTTTTCGAGGCCAACCCGGAGCGCTACGCGCCTCAGTACGGCGGCTACTGCGCCGGTGGCATGGCGGTCGGCGAATGGGCCGACGCCGATCCGGAGGCTTGGAAAATCGTCGACGGCAAGCTGTATCTGATATACAGCAAGGACTACCACAAGGTCTGGAACAAAGCCCCCGAGGCGCACATCGATTACGCCGAGTACAACTGGCAGAACAATCGAGACCGACTGCGCAACAATCTCTGATCACAAGGCGGGCGGCGTTTCAGGCCGCCGAGTCAGAAGCCGGCTTTGCGCAGGCCTTCGATAATGTGAGCGGCGTGGGCGGGGTCGCGTAGCAGCGCACCGTAGCCGTCTGGCTCGAAGAAGGGATCGAGCCGGCGCACGGTGTCTGCGGTCTGACGGGCGAGCACCTGCTGGTCCAGCTGGCCGTAGGCTGCTGCCAGAGTGATGTGCAGGAAAACGTTGTCCGGAGTGCGAGCGACGCCGCGCTTGAGCTCGTCGATCGCTTTCGCGTACTGCCCGGTCAGATAGTACGCCATGCCGAGGTGCAATCGACGCTCGGTGTTGGCACGCGGATCGAACTTGAGCGCCGTCTCGAGGGCCTGGACGGCGCCTTCCAGCCGCCCGGACCACGTCAGCACGACGCCCTGGCTCGCGTAGCTGTCGGCATCGTTCGGATTGAGGGCGATGGCCCGCTCCATCTCGAGCAGAGCAGGGTCGTACTGCCTGCGCTGAAGATAAACCCTGCCGAGCAGTCGGTGTGCCGTCACCTCCGCGTCGTCGAGCGCCAACGCCTGGAGCGCCAGCTCTTCCGCTCGAGCCAGCGCCTGTGTCGGCGATCCCGTCCAGCCATAGAGCATGGTGAGCATATAGGTGTATCCCAGCCTCGCGTAGGCGGACGCATACTCGGGGTCGAGAGCGATTGCCTTACGAAACAGCTCGCGCGCTTCGAAGACGCCGCGACGTGTGTACTCCCACAGCTTCTCGTCGCCGCGTAGCACGTAGTCGTATGCCGCCATATCGTTGGTCGGTTTGCTCGCAGCGCGTTCCTGCTCGGCCCGGGTGATCCGCACCGCGAGAGTGCGCACGATGTGCTTGGCGATCTCCTCCTGAATCTCGAACACGTCCTCCAATGCCTTGTCATACCGCTCAGCCCACAGCTGACCGCCTGTCGACACGTCGTTGAGCTGCGCATTGATGCGCACGCGACCGCCCGATTTCTGCACCGTGCCTTCCAGCACGTACCGCACGCCGAGCTCCCTGCCCACCTGTTGAACGTTGACGGCGGTGTTCTTGTAAACGAACGTCGAATTGCTGGCGATGACGAACAGTGTGCGAAAGCGGGAGAGGTCGGTGATGATGTCGTTGGTGATGCCGTCGCTGAAGTAGTCCTGCTCCGGTTCGGTGCTCAAATTGCGGAACGGCAGCACGGCAATCGACGGTCGCTCCACCGAAGCGAGCTCCGACTGTGGCCAGCGCCCCGACCAGCTGCCTATGCCGGCGGGGTTGAGCCAGACGATCGTGGCGCCGACCGCCAAGAGCAATGCCGCGAGCCCGACCGCAATCAGGATGGGGCGCAGGCGAGGCCGACGTCGGTATGCGGGCTCGAGCAGCTCGGCGTCTGCCTCGAGGGTGGCGCGATAGACCCGTACCGGCCTGGCGATGTTCTTGACGTGTTGCTCGCCGAGGAACTCGTACTCGAAGGGGAGTTTGGTTCCGACGGATGCGTGCACGGCTTCGGAGATACAGATGCCGCCCGGTTCCGCCAAGCTCTCCAGGCGCGCCGCAACGTTGACGCCGTCGCCATAGATGTCCCCCCGGTCCTCGATGACGTCGCCGAGATTGACGCCGATCCGGAAGCGGATCCTGCGCTCCTCGGGGAGATTGCCGTTCCGGAGGGTGAGGGTCCTTTGGACATGGGCCGCACAGGACAGCGCATCGACTACGGCCTCGAACATGGCGAGCACCGCATCCCCCGCGTAGTGCATGACGCGGCCACGGTGGTGCTCTATGGTGGTCGAGATGAGATCGAGGTACTGGCTGAGCCGGCGGTGGGTCGCATCCTCGTCTTCTCCGGTCAAGCGGCTGTAGCCGGCGACATCGGCGTACAGAATAGCGGCCAGTTTTCGAGGCAGGCGCTGTTCGGACACGGGCAGCGGGTCGGTGTCACCACCTGAAACGCATCATTGTACTACAGGGGTAACCGGCTGCTCGGCGCTAACGCCAAGATCGGTTGTGGATCATCGTCGAAAGAGCGCGTCGAACGGCGTCACCTCAGCCCCATAAGGCTACACGACCGCGACGGAAATATCAGCCCGAAGGAGTGGCCATTCAGGAATTTTGCGATCGTCGACAAAACCGGGATGGTTTTCTGACGCCAGACTATTTTGCCGAGCATTGGGATGCACCGCCAGCTGGTGAAAACAACCATGATCTTGATGGCAAGTCGACGAAAGCAGTTGCGGGCAACGTCGCCATGAAGTCTGCGAACTGTCTTCAATTGCAGAGCGTCGCTCCGGACATCTCGCTGCCGGGCCGCCAGCAGAGCGTGCCGCTGGCGGCGGGTGAGCACCGCGACCGCTTCTTCAGCAATCCGCAAGCGGCGGGCCTGGCGGAGCAGCGCGGCCCGCGCTGCCGGTGTCGAGCGCGGTGTCGTGGAGACGTCGGCGTCCAAAGCGGACCGCTCCTCCACGGCGCGGTCGAGCACCACGGAGAACCACAAGGTGGTGCCCGCGCCTTCGGCGCTCTGGTAGCCGATGTCCCCGCCCATCAGATCGAGTATGCGCCTGCAGATCGACAGACCGAGCCTGCTGCCGCCGTGCCGGCGCTTGTACGGATCTTCGATCTGACTGAACAGCTGGAACAGCCGATGCCCCTCCGACGCCGGAATCCCGATCCCCGTGTCGATTACCTTGAACACGAGCTGCACTCGGTCGTCGTCCCGGAGTGCCGGGCTCGAAACGGTGACCAGGACGCTTCCCTCGTCGGTGAACTTGACGGCGTTCGCAACGAGGTCGAGCAACACCTGGCGCAGCCGATCCGAGTCGCCGCTGCAGGTGACCCGGGCCGACGGGTCGATGTCGTACGTCAACACGATGCCCTTCTCACGAGCCCGGGCCTCCACGAGCGCCAGCACGCCCGAGACCGGCTCCGGGGTGTTGCACACGCTCGACTCGAGCTCGAGCTTGTCGGCCTCGAGCTTGGAGAGGTCGAGAACGTCGTTGAGCAGGTGCAGCAGGTGCTCGCCGGATTGTTTCGCCTGATTGAGGTAGTCCCGCTGCTTGGGCTCGAGCGGGGTCTCCTGCGTAAGCCCGATCACGCCCACAACGCCGTTCAACGGGGTGCGGACTTCGTGACTCATCACGGCGAGGAACTGTGACTTTGCCCGATTCGCGGTCTCCGCCGCCTCCTTGGCCTGTTCGAGCTGCGCGCTCTGCAGCTTTCTCTGTGTGATGTCCTGTGCGACGCCGAACACGGTGTCGACGACCGCAACGTCACTCACGAAGCTCAGAACGTCTGCCCGGTCGTTGGTGAGCATGATCCGGCGGGCGTATCGGGCGTGCGGCTCGGGGGAGATGAACAGCTTGTCGGTAAGACCGTGCTGCCGAATCAGGAACAGCGCCGCTGATTACGGCGTGATGGTGATGTCGATTCGATTGTTGAGCAGCTTTTCGAAGTTGGAGAAGGGGTTGTCCGCGTCGACGCGCCGCGTGCTGCTGGAATTCGCCATGAAGTCGTCTATGCCCGCATAGACGTGGCCACGAGGACCGCCCAGCACCAGTCCCACTATGGAGCTGGGGCCCTCATAGACGAACCGTCGGTCGGCGCGCGAGATCACCGCATTTCCGTCTTCCATCGGCGGACGCGCCGACCACAGATAACTCGATTCGTCGGGATCCTTGAACCAGAGGGGGTTTACCAATGTGAGCCGGCGACGTCGCGGCGAGTTGCCGGGCGGGCGGCGGGATCGCGGTTCTCCGCCTTCCGCCCGAGCGGGCGCTGCGGGTCAGCCCTGCGGTGCGCAGTGCGCGGCGCTGCCTGCGGCCTGCAGCGTTCGTGTGCGATCGGTCGGATTCTTGATCAAAGCGGCCCAGGCGTCGGCGGTGTAAGCCGATATTTCCCCGTTGACCGTGCATTGGCGCGGTGCTCGGAAGGGTCTCCACCGAGAACGCGCCCGCTGTCATATCGCACCGCGACCATGTCTTGAAAGCGCTGCCCGGAGCCGCCTTTTTCCCGTCTCCATTGGGTTCCCCCGCCGAAGACCCGGCGGCGGGATGAATCCCAAGCGTGCCAAGCGTTTCAGCTCGCCAACAGCACGCCCCTCTCGATGTCGTCTGGAAAATGCGGGGTAATGGCGTCTTCACCGGTCTTCGATTCGTTCGCTCGAGCTTGCCGCAACAGCGCCTCGGGCAGAGCGAGCCCCGGCGACGCTCGGAAGCGAGGGACCGCAAGGCCCATGCGCGAGAGGCGATCGCCGGTTTGGCCTGCGCAGCCGCAAAATTGCGCGGATGGCGGCGGCTGGCGGAGTCGGGGGCAGACCGGATCGCTACTCCGGCAGCCCGGCCGCACGCAAGCCTTCGGCGAGATGCGCGGCGTCGGCCGGGTCGCGATAGGTGCGCATGCGCATGTGCTGGGCGATCGTGAAGCGGGGATTGAGCCGGAGCACTGCCGCCACCAGCTCGGCAGCACCGGCCGCGTCGCCGATGCGGGCGCAGCAGGCCGCGGCCTCGGCGAGGTTCGGGTAGCTCGGCGAGACGGTCATCCTGTAGGCGTCGAGGGCGTCGGCGTAGCGCCGCGCCCCGTAGAGGGCGCGTCCGAGCAGATGTGTTCGACGGGGCGCTCCGAAGGGATCGAGGCGCAACGCCTTCTCGATCCACTCGACGCCCGCCTCCGCGCGCCCGAGCCAGGTCAGCAGCTCGCCCCGCTGCGCGACGATACGCGGGTCGTTCGGGTTCATTGCCAGCGCCCGCTCGTTATGTATCTCCGCCTGCTCGAACCGCCGTCCCTCCATGCTCACCTCGCAGAGCAACCGATGGCATTCGACGTCGTTTTCGTTCAGCGCAAGCGCCCTGTCGATCAAGGCGAATGCCTCCTCCTCGGCATTTTCTGGATCGTCGAGGAATCCGAACTGCAGCGCCTGGCCAATGGTGCAGGCTTTCCACGCGTAGGCTTCGGCGAATTGGGGGTCGAGGCGGATTGCCGCGTCGAGCAGGCGCTGTGCCTGGATGTTGTCCTCTGCGGTAACCCGGTGATGATGGATGCGCCCGGCGATGATGTAGTCGTAAGCCGCCATCTGCTTCGGTGGTTTGCGGCGGATGCGGGTCTCCTCGGCGAGCAGTAGCCGCCCCGGGAGGGTTGCCACGATGGCTTGGGTAAGCTGGTCCTGAAGCTCGAAAATGTCCGCCAGCTCGCGGTCGTAGCGCTCGGCCCACAGGTGGCGGCCGTTTTCGCTGTCGATGAGCTGCACCGTGACCCGGACCCGATCTCCCGCCCGGCGTACACTGCCCTCGGCGATGTAGTGCACCCCGAGGTCGTGGCGGATGTCCTGGGCTTTCGCCGCCCGCCCCTTGTACGTGAAGGCGGAATTGCGGGCGATGACGAACAGCCCGGAGAAACGCGAGAGCCCGTTGATGATGTCCTCTGTCACGCCGTCGGCGAAAACGTCCTCATCGGGGTTGCCCGACATGTTGGTGAAAGGCAGCACCACAATCGACGGCTTATCGGGCAGCTGCAGTCCCACTGGGTTTTGGGCGTCATTTTCCTGGCTCTCTGATGACGTCGCTGCAGACTCCGCCTCCGGAATCTGTTCACCGGCTCTTAGGTGGGCGGCATAGGCTCTCACCGGCTGCTCAAAGCCCTTCAGCGCCTGATCGCCGAGACTTTCGAATTCAAACGGCAACCGCCCCGGCACTGTCTCGGCAACGGAGGCTTGTACGACCACTCCCCCGGGCGCGGCGAGCTGCTCGAGACGCTGTGCGAGCACGACGCCGGAACCTGTCACGGTGTTGTCGGCGAACACCTCCTCTCCGAGGGCGATGCCCACGCGCACCTCGGGCACGATCCCCTCGCCCAATGAGGCATTGTGCTCGGTATTGGATCGCTGGAAGCGAAGCGCCGCGCAGACGGCGTCAGAGGGGCGGGTGAACTCGGCTACCAGCGCATCGCCGCGTATCTCGTGCACCGTGCCGCCGTAGGCGCTGACGGCCTCGGCGAGGCGATGGAAGGCGCCTTGCATGCGCTCGTGCGCCAGCGTTTCGTCGCGACGGACGAGAGCGGTCGAGCCGACGACATCGGCGTGCAGAATTACGGCGAGCTTGCGCTGCTGTGGCTCTGCCAAGGGGCCTCCCTCCGGAGCGAATTTTCCCGTCAATCTTAGCGCGAGAATGGCAGACTGGGTATACAGCCGTCCTGGCAGGGGGACCGCTCATAGCAGCAATGCACCGCCTGTCCGATAAAAGGAGAGTATGCACGACCGGATACGTGCCTTGGCGCGAGCCGCGTTAGTCACGAGAATACCGCCACGCCGCCATTAGTGTTTTGTGCAGTAAAGGGTTTCCGCGACCCTGCGAAGTCATTCATGAGCTCGACGTGGTTGTGTAACGACGCCGTGGGAACGTGAGCGGGTGAACAGCTGCGCTGCGTGGCTCACGGCGAGGGGAGCGGAGGAATGCATCCATGAACGATCGTCAGGCAGTGTCCACGAAAGTCGCCGTCGCCGCCACGCTCGGCGCTGCCGTGCTGTGGGGGCTGTGGTGGTGGCCGCTGCGTTGGCTGGCGGCCAACGGCTTCGGTGACTTCGGCGCCACCGTCGCCGTCTACGCGGCGGGAATCCTTGGCCTGCTGCCGTTTGTTCCATGGCGAACGGCACCCTTGCGGCGCGGCGGTGCGGCCATGCTGTTCTCGGCTGTCGTGTTCGGGTTCGCGCTGGCGGCTTGGAACCTGGCGGTGCTCTGGGGACTGATCGCGCGGGTCACGCTGCTGTTCTATCTCTCGCCCGTCTGGGCGGTGCTGCTGTCCTACCTGGTGCTCGGCAATCGGCCGGGTCGTGTCCGGCTGTTGGCGGCCTTCCTCGGCATCGGCGGTGCGCTGCTGCTGTTGGGCAGCGGGTTCGTAGGCAATGCGGGCGAGGAGAGCAATGTTGCCTTCGGGCGGGGTGACGCCATGGGACTGCTTTCGGGGCTGCTCTTCGCCGCTTCGATCACCGGCGCGCAGAAACTGCCCGGGAGCATAGAAGGCCGCGCTCAGACGCTTGTCGCCCTGGTGGTCGCGCTGGCCGTGTCGGCCGCGTTCGGCGCCGACACCTTGAGCGCAATGAGCGCGCCCGCCCCCGCGGCCTATGGCGTGGCTCTGCTGGTCGGGGTTTTCGTTCTGGTGCCGGGGACCGTCATGATGCTTCATGGCGGGAATACGCTCGACCCCGGTCGGGTCACGCTGCTGCTGCTGCTCGAGGTTCCCGTCGCGATCGCTTCGGCGGCGATCGTCGCCGGGGAAACGGTCGGTCTGCGCGAGCTGGCGGCGGGCGCGATGATCCTGACAGCCGCTTTCTTGGAAACACGCCCGCCGCGTTCCGACTGACCGGGCGCCCATGGCCGCATCGACGGCCTCGGCG
>JBFEOO010000006.1:0-94407 GCA_041550555.1 Arenicellales bacterium | reverse complement strand
GCACCCGGCCCCGCCCCCGCATGCATTACCTACTTCACTTGAGGTCCACGTCGACCGTCACACGGGCGCCGCGGGTGATGGTGTTGAACACCGGCGAGAACTTCGCCAGCTCGCGGATCCGGTCGAGGTCTTCGGGTCGGGCCTTGACGCGGAATCTGGCGCGGATGTCGGTGTAGCCCTTCGGCACGTTCGGGTTCAAGCCGAGGAAACCGCGCAGGTCGATGTCACCCTCCAGCTCGGATTCCAGCTCGTCGATCTCTATACCGCGGACCGCCGCATGAGCCACCATGCTGGTAGTCAGGCAGGAGGCCAGGGCGTGCAGCAGGTGTTCAACCGGGTTGGCGCCTTCGTCCTCGCCGGCCAGGATGGCAGGCTCGTCGGCGTCCATCGTGAACGTCTGCTTGTGGGCAATCTCCTGCCTCGCGCCATGGAACCCGGTCACCGTGCTGCGATTGTGGTTGCCACCGAGCCAGGTGTTGCGAGCGCGGAAGCGGCAGGCGCCGAGTTCCGGGTCGTCCTTGATCGCGTTGACGGTACCCATCAGGGTCTCGATGTCGACGCCGTTGACGCGCGCGGGTGACATGGTCTTCTCGTTTCTCATTGCCTCGGTCATGGTCGTTTCTCCTGCGATTGTGAGTTGGCACCGCGAACCTGTGCGGCTTGGAGATAACGATAGGCCTGGGAAATGGATTTTTTAAGATGCAAATTTGTCAGATACGCGCTATTTATGCCACTATTTGAGGTATGAAGACGTCTCAGAGCAAAAAATACCCGATAGACGTGCTGATTGTGTCCATTCCGGAGACGGCCGGATCGGCCCTGTACGGTATGCTGGACCTGCTCTCGGCTACCGGCAGCATCTGGCAGACGCTGCTGCGCTCGGGTGACCAGCGGCGTTACTTCCGGGTGCGCATCGTCTCGCCCGACGGCCGGCTGTTCAGCTGTGGCAACAACATCCCGGTCAATCCGGACTGCGCCGTCGGCGACGATCCCGCGGCGCCAATCGTCATCTTGCCCGAGCTGTGGCTGGGCCCGGACGAGACGCTGCAGGGCCGCTACCCCGCGCTGATCGACTGGCTGCGGCGCCGCCATCGGCAGGGCTCGCACCTGTACTCGGCCTGCTCCGGCGCGATCCTGTTGGCCGAGACCGGCCTGCTCGACGGCTGCCCGGCCACCTCTCACTGGGGCTATCAGGACCTGTTCAGTCGGCGCTTTCCGAAGGTGCGCTTCGACCCGGCACCCAATCTGGTCTACGCCGACCCCAAGGGCCGCATCGTGACCGCCGGCGGCACCACCTCCTGGCATGACCTGGCGCTGCACATCATCGCGCGCCACGCCAACCCCGGCGAAGCACTGCGCATCGCCAAGGTGTACCTGCTGAAATGGCACAACGAGGGCGAGCTGCCATACACAGCTCTGGTTCGGCCGCTGCCACACGGCGACGCGGTGGTGCGCAACACCGAGGAGTGGCTGAAAGAGCACTTCCGACAGATCGATGCCATCGGCCGAGCCGTGGTGCGCACCGGCATCCCCGAACGCACGCTGAAGCGCCGATTCAAGGCCGCCACCGGCGTACCGCTGATCGAATACCTGCAGAACCTGCGCATCGAACGGGGCAAGCAGCTGCTGGAAAGCAGCGATCTGCCGGTGGAGGAGATCAGCGAGCAGGTGGGCTACGCCGACACCTCATTCTTCCGGCGCCTGTTCAAGCGCCTGGTCGGGCTGACCCCCCTGGCCTACCGACGTATGTTCAGTGGGGCAGCCGCGGCGTGGGAGGCGCAACCGTGATCCCGCGCGTCGCCAGCCGGCCCCCGCCGCCCGGCGGTGTTACGGATAGTGCCGAGCACATAATGCTGCGCCACACGTAGTGTGAAGAACGCCGCCGCGGCCCGTGGCGTTCCGACCACTACGGTGTGGTTGGTTGACGCGACTCTCCGTGAGACATGATGTCCAATCACCCAAAACGCCTGCTCGCACCCACGCTGGCCTTTGCCCTGGTGACGGCGGTCCTCCGAGAGATCAGCCTCAGGATCCTGCACCATTTCCGAGCGGTGTTCATATTCCACGATGATTTCTAAAACCGATGGCGGGGTAAGCCGGGTACGCGCGCGATGGGTATCCGTCTCAACTCTCTCGGGTTCATGGATGTCGAATTCGGTCCCAAGCAGCCAGTCGTGTATCGGATTGCCTCACCGGGAGAGTTCTTCGCCTATGGTGTAGTCCCGTATCGACAGAACTACCTGACCGTGTTGGAGGACCATCTCAACGCCATCGGCACGGTTGCGATGTTGAACATGGGCATCGCAGGCATCGATCCAAAAGACCACTTCGATCTGCTCGTTCGAGAACGTTTGTCTCAAGAGCCGGACGCGGTTCTCGTCGCCTTCTTCATTGGCAACGACATCACGCAGGGCGCGGGGCAGGCGAAGGAGCGAAATGATCTTGCCCGGGGGTACTCCTACCTGTGGGGTGCGCTGCGGTATCCGATCTGGATTCGGCCGTTCGTCGAGCCACCCGGCAATGAATCCGCGGGGTGATCCCAATAGCTTCGTGTTCTGCGACGATTGTCCGAGGTGGCCGGTGGGAGAGTTTCTTGCCGTCGAGACAACCTATGCGGAGAACTTCTTCACGAACGTTCGAGAGGCGCAATCCAACATCGCCGATGCCTTGCAACCGCTGCTCGACATGAAAGCTGTCTGCAATACCAAGGGGATCCGGTTCTTTGCTGTCCTGGCACCGGACCAGCTTCAGATCGATAAGGAACTGGCTGCAGGGGTGATGGAGCGGGGGTACCAACCCTATGCACGATACTGGGATCCCGAGTTTCCCAACCGGATCATCCTGGAGATTCTGCGATCGAACGGAATCGAGGTTCTCGATCTATTGCCGTCTGTCCAGGCCACCGGGGAATTGAAACCCCTATATCTCCCCAGGAACACTCACCGGAACATCGCCGGCAACCGGCTGGCCGCTGACCAGATCTGCGCTTGGCTCGCCAAACAGGTCCTTTTCGTGCCGGCGGGATCGTGACCTCAGAGGTGAAGCTACCGATGGGACTCGTACTGATGGACGGCGACACGAAGCGGCGCAAGAAAACCGCGACCTGTTGATAGGCGTCGCAGTCAGAAGAAGTCTTCAGACACGGGAGCAGGAGATTCTCGATGGAGCTGAGAGAAACTGTCCCACCGACGAAACGGAAAAGGCAATTCCCTAGCGCGATCTTCCTCTTTTCCGTCGCCGAGCGTGAGAACCCAGGTCACGGTGGTATATGGTTTTCGACCCTGTTCCCCGACAGCGCCATCTGGACAGAAGTGGCCGATGGATTGACAGCGTGTTTCTGTTCCATCGTAAGCCCCGGAGGGTATGCGATGAAAGAGAAACGGGAGCGCACGCCGGATGACCCTGAAATAAGCATCCCGCATACTCCGGGAAACGCCCCTCCGCGGCGGTATCTGTTGGGGGCGCACCGCGGGCTTCAAATCGAGGCAGAGCGGGTGGGAGTTTTGCTTTCGCGGTCGCTTGGAAACTGTGTTCGCCGGAGCAATACGATCGCTTTTGGGAATTGCGTAACAAGACCCGGGGATCTGTTAGCATACGCGCGTCGCGGGCCCGACGAGGTGAAAGCAGATGTCCGATCTGGCGAGCTGGCTCGAAGATTTGGGGTTGAGTCAGTACGACGCGGTTTTTGACGAGCACGACATCGATCTCGGCGTTCTACCGTATTTGAGCGACACCGATCTGAAAGATATCGGTGTGTCGCTCGGTCATCGCCGCAGGCTGCTCGCGGCTATCTCCGCCCTCACTTCTGCCGACCGGCACCCACCTACACCCACGGTCTCTACTTCGGGTCCGGCGGTGAACGATGGCGGTCCCGATGCCGAGCGTCGCCACCTCACCGTCATGATGTGTGACCTGATCGGTTTTACCGAAATGTCCGAACGGGTCGATCCGGAAGATCTGCGCGAAATTATAAAGGCCTATCAAGACACCTGCGCGACAGCGGTCATGCGGTTCGATGGCTTCGTCGCTCGTTACATCGGTGACGGAGTTCTGATCTACTTCGGTTATCCGCAGGCGCACGAGGACGATCCTGAGCGCGCAGCGCGAGCGGGACTCGACATCGTCGATGCGATCAAGGTCCTGAACACCGACCTGGGGGCGAAACACGATCTTACGCTGGCGGTTCGAGTGGGAATCGCAACCGGGGGCGCGGTAGTCGGCGACCTGATCGGAGAGGGATCCTCGGAAGAGCGTGCCGTAGTGGGGGACACGCCAAATCTCGCCGCCCGCCTGCAGGGGCTCGCGGAGGCCAATACGGTGGTCGTCAGTCCCCACACCCGCGAGCTGATTGGGAGTCGGTTCGAGTGTATGGACCTGGGATTGCACCGACTCAAAGGTATTGCGGCGCCGATTCGCTGCTGGAGGGTGAAAGCCGTCACCGAGAGCGGGGTTGATCACGCAGTACCCGCGATGCAGCCATCGGTGCCTCTTGTCGGGCGTGAGGAGGAGATCGGTCTGCTGATGCGCCGTTGGGAGCAGGCGCTCGACGGCGAATGTCGAGTCGTCGTGTTATCGGGGGAAGCAGGTATTGGCAAGTCGCGGATCCTGGACGAGTTGCAGACACGTATTGGCGACGGGCTACGTAATCGGGTGCTCTACTACGGCCTGCCGTACTATAGAAACAGTGCGTTCTACGGCGCCATCAACCAGCTTACGAGAGCACTGCGTATCGACCGTGGCGACACGGCCTCACAGAGGCTGGACAAGCTCGAAGCGATTCTGGCTGATCTCGGCGTTGCTGCCTCGGAGGCGGCACCAGCGCTGGCCGAGCTGCTGTCGTTGCCCACCGGAGATCGCTATCCCGCCCCAGCGTCGAGTGCCGAGCAGACCAAGCAGAATGTTCTGCGAAGCTTGCTTATCACTCTCGAGGCGATGACGGCTCGTGAACCTACCCTTATGATCGTTGAGGACGTGCAATGGCTCGATCCTTCGACGCGGGAATTCATCGATCTCGTGATCGGACAGCTGCAGTCCGCACGCCTGTTAGTGGTGATCACCTGTCGACCGGGCTTCGACCTTACCTGGACGGGGCAGCCGCACGTCACTCAGCTCACGCTCAGTCGTCTGACGCGCAGGGAGAGCGAAGCCCTGGTTTTTGGCATGGACTCGATGAGCAGACTGTCTGCGCAGCTGGTCGGCGAGGTCGTTGAGAGAACCGATGGCATACCACTGTTCATCGAGGAGCTCACGAAGGACCTCCTCGAGTCGATTCCCTCAACGAATCACCCTCAACTGGCTAAAGGTCTGGCGATTCCGGCCTCACTTCAGGACGCGCTGCTCGCGCGCCTCGATCGTCTCGGGGACGCCAAGACTGTGGCTCAGGCCGCTTCCGTTCTGGGACGAAGTTTCAGCGAAGAGCTGCTGGCCGCCACATGGGGACGTTCGAAGACGGAGCTCGACGATGCGTTGGATCGTCTGGTGCGGGCCGAGCTGCTACAGCGACGTGGCGTACCGCCCGCGGTCATTTACTCGTTCAAGCATGGGCTCGTGCGGGACATCGCTTACCAGACCTTACTCAAGCGGGCGCGCCGCAAGCTTCACCAGCGAGTCGCGGACGTGTTGGAAAGCGAATTTCCGAGCGTCGTCGGCACCGAGCCGGAAGTGCTCGCTCACCACTTGACCGAGGCTGGTGCCGTCGGGAGGTCAGTCGGCTTCTGGAGGAGGGCCGGCGAGTTTGCTGCGCAGCGATCGGCCACCTTGGAGGCAGTCAGCCACTTCAGCAAGGGGCTTGAGCAGCTGGAGACACTGCCCGAGCCGGAGGAGTATGAGGAAGAGGAGCTGGCTCTGCGGATCGGACTTGGCCCGGCGCTCGCCGCGACCAAGGGTTTCGGCGCGCCCGCCTTCGCCGAGAACTACGAGCGGGCGCGAGTGCTTTGCGAGCGAGTCGGCGACGCGTCCCACCGATTCCCGGTGATCTGGGGACTTTGGTTCGCGAAGAATCAGACCGGCCAGATTGCAGAGGCCTGTGCGTTAGCGGACGAACTGCTCGTTATCGGGCGTGGGCAGTCCGATTCGGGCGTGCTGCTGGAGGCTCATCACTCGGCCTGGACGAGCCGTTTCGCGGGTGGCGACCTGAAAAGCGTGCTCGCGCATACGCGCGAAGGCGTCAGGCTGTACCGCAAGGAGGAGCACGGCGGGCACGCCTTGCTCTACGGCGGGCACGACCCTGGCGTGTGCTCCCGTTTCCTCGGCGGCATGACCCTGTGTCTGATGGGCCATCTGGATCAGGCGCACGAGTGGAGCGAAGCGGGCGTCGCGCTCGCCGAAGAGGTCGGCCACCAACCGAGTCTCGCTTTGGCGCTCAGTTTTGCACACTCCATCCACTTCTTGCGCCGCGAGCCTCGTCTTGCACAGACGTACTGTGACCGATTGTCCGCGCTGTGCGCGGAGTATGGGTTTGCGATGTTCGATGCGATGAGTAAGCTGATCCGCGGGTGGTCGCTGGCGGCGCAGTCCGACGTGACTCGCGGACTCGAGCTGGCAGCCAGCGGTGTGGAGGCGGTGCGTGCGACGGGCATTCGCCGACTGTCGTTTCAGCTCTCCGTGTTGGCGGAGGTGCTGCGCCTAGCCGGTGAACCCGAAAAGGCGCTCGAGGTAGTGGCGGAGGCGTCGAGGGTAGTCGAGGAGACGAGCGAGATGCGCTGGGCGCCGGATATTTATCGGCTGCAGGGGTCAATCCTAGTCAGTCAGGGCAAGTCGATCGGAGCCGAGCATTGTTTTGCCAAGGCGCTCGACTTGGCGCGGGCGCAAGAGGCTCGCCTCTTCGAGTTACGCGCGTCGATTGCGCTCGCACGCTTGTGGCGAGATCAAGATAGGGTCGCCGAAGCTGCCGCGCTGCTTGAGCCACTTCTCGCGTGGTTCACCGAAGGCCAGAAGACACCAGATCTCATCGAAGGGTCCGAGTTGCTGGCGCTGCTTCGTCGCTAGCCGTTCATCTGGTTGGGGCGCAGCCGTGGTCAACCCATCGTGATCTGTCGCGTATTTCCGACCGCGCTTGGGCAAGAACGAGCAAGCGATCCTGATGCCTGGTAGCGGGAAATCCCCTGCTCGCCGATTTTCCTGGACACTGATTTGGGGCAAGCTGGCGCCCGATATTGGAGCTTTCCATGTCGAGCGACAAAGCGGAGCGAGGCCGATTCTTTTCGCGCAATAGGACCGAAGCCGTGCTGCGACTGCTGCGCTGCAATAGACCGCTTACGGCCAATACCGGACACTCAACCGTCTTGCCGCAGACATCAAGAGGCGGTCTGTAGAATCTGAGCCGTTGCTCTTTGACCTGAAATGAACGCACCGTGGACCGTCCCATAATACGTGGACGAGGTATGTTCACCGGCCAACACCAGCGATGGTGAAATCGGGACGGCGAGAGCATCCATATCCTCCGCACTTGCACCCGTCGGAATGAAGCTGTATGCACCATAAGAATAAGGATCGCCCGCCCAATCCGTGGACACCGATGCAATAGGTTCTGGGACATCGTCGAAGTAGCAGCGCAACACGTCCACGGCGGTCTCGGTCAATGCGTCCCCCGACAGATCTCGGCTCACAGTCGCTGGATTTGAGAAGGCCATCACAGTGGGCGAACCGGCGTGTCGAGTCATATCGACGAAGGCATTGAATGGCTGGTCGGTGCCCAGAGTTACAAAGGCGCGCATTCCATCGGGCAGAAGCGGCTTGTCGAACCGAAGCACCACCTTCTCGAGTGATTTCATTGCCAGGCGCTCGATGGCGTCCGATTGTCGTTTGGGCAGGGCAGGGTTGAATTTGATCGTGTGCGCCCTGATCACACCCAAGGGAACCGCAAGAATTGCCGCATCAGCTGAAATATCGGCATCGTCCGTGTGCACTGTAATCCCAGCTGTGTCGTAGTCGAGAGCTGTGACGGGACTTCCCGCTTGGATGTCCAAGTCATGCGCCAAGCGTTCGACCAGGACTCGATAGCCGCCCTCCAACACGACATTACCGCCGTCATGTTCCATATAGACGGCAAGACCACGAAGAGAGATGCTTTCCGGATCGTCCCCGGTTACGCCGGAACCCAGAAACTGATTGAGCCCTTCACGCACCACGGACGCAGCAGATCCCTCGAGCCCCCTGTTTTCGATATACCAATCGACTGCGTCACTGAACTTATCAGCGTCGTCTCCGATTGCCGCGATAACCTCCTCGGCACGCCAGTCGTACAGCGATGTGACGAAAGAGCTTGCGTCGTGCTGCGAGACCCGCTCACCGTCTAGAGCGACACCAAATCCATGGCCCCATGCAGCATCCGGGCGCCACTGTAGGTTTTGTTCAATGAGAAAGCCCGTGATCGGGTTGCCGCGTGGACCGTGAAGCCAGGAAGCGCCGAGATCGACAATGGCACCGGCGAGATCAATAGTGTGGGTTCGTCCGCCAATACGATTTCGTGCTTCCAGAACGAGAACATCCTTGCCTGCTGCTGAAAGTCCATACGCTGCGGCGAGGCCAGCTATGCCTGCGCCGACGACGACAACTTCTCTGCGCATGGGATACCTATAAACGCGTCAGTTCATCTTCGGGAGAGATTTGACGATAGCGCTTCGACCACTTCGTCCGGCGTTGTGAAACCCGGGCCCTCGCTCGTCGTGGCCCGGAAGAGATCGGCCGATGCAGGGCTTTAAAGTCACAACAGCGGCAGCAGCTAAGACAGAAGCCTGGCTTTCATGTTGATTTCCTCCGGTCGATCCGTGGTTCAGCTCTGAAGTACGGGAATCATGTAAAACAACGTCTCTCGAGGGTAGAAAGGCGATACGGCGTTGACGGGCTGAACGAAGGGATATTGGAAAGACAGCCGAAGAGTAACAGATTGGCGTCTCTGTTGTGCAACAGGGCGCAGAACCAAGAGCGCCGCCCGAACTCGTGGCCGTTGCATATGCGGAGGGTAGGACTTGATCCTGGGCATGTGAATTCAGCTTCGCGCCGTGCCGTCATCCGGGAAATGCGGGGTGGGAGGATAATGGCGAGAAACGGCGCCAGCGCGTGCCTGGCACCGGTGTATGCAACAAGCCGTTGCGCAATCGTCGGGGCGTAGACGCGCACGCGATCGCGGAGACCATCGTGGTAGGCGCGCTGCAGCACACGCGCCAGCCGCCAGATGGCGAAGATGTCCAGGGTGTGTGCGGCGTAGCCCGACCGGCAGTAATAGTCGTGACGACCCGAGCAACGGCAGGGTCGACTTCGAATCATCGAGCAAGGCCTGGTGGTCGGCCAGCGACGCCATGGGATTCGGTCTGAGCATTAGACGCTCGGCGTCGAGGACGAAGCGCGGCTTCGTCAGCGGCAGACCGGTCTGCTCGACGTAGAAAGGCCTGTAGATGCTGACCCGCCGATCGATGTTCTCGCTCATCAAGCCGATGAACACCACGTCGCAGGCGACGGTGTCGGCGAACTCCTGGTCGCGAAGATACGCCTGGTCGAGCCCGAAGCCTCCCCCGCCAAAGCTCAGGACCTCGAGTTCGGGTCGCGGGCGGGACATCAGAGGCGCTTCCGAGTGGTGAACGGAGTGTCGATGCGTGCTTCTGTTTCGAGCGTGGGGTTTAGTCGTAGAGTCTTCTGGCTACCGGCGCCGCCTTACGGTCGGTTGGCGTCTTGGGGCAAGAAGCGTTGCGGACGGTGTCGTGGGGCACTGCATCATGTGAATCGCGAACTGTCGTGTCAGTTGAACGGCATTGCCTGGGCCGGCGCCCAACCGGAGGGTGAATGGCCCGCATTTGCCGAAGACTCTGTCGGGGCGACGTCGCAGAGGATCTTCTCGATAACTGCCGGATCGGCGACGCGCCGATCTGTTCGAAGCGGTCACCGCAGCGTGCGGGCAAATGCCCTGATGTCCTCGATCAGCAGCGCCGGCTGCTCGAGTGCCGCGAAGTGGCCACCGTGCGGCATCTCGGTCCAGCGCACGATGTTGTAGACGCGCTCCGCGTAGGAGCGAGGCGGCCAGGACAGAAGCTCGGCCGGAAAAAGAGCCGCGGCGGTCGGAACCTCGACACGCTTGCCCTCCGCCGAGAGCAGGCGACCGCCTTCCTCCCGCCGGCCGTAGTATATCCAGGACGCTGTGTTGAAGGTTCTGGTCACCACATAGACCATGATATTGGTCAGCAAGAGATCTTTGGTGTACACGCTTTCGATATCATCGCCTTCGGTATCCGACCACGAGTTGAACTTCTCGACGATCCAGGCCGCGACACCAACGGGGCTGTCCATCATTGCGTAGCTCAGCGTTTGCGGTTTGGTGGCCTGCTGGGTACGGTAGCCGTTCTCCAGAAGCTGTTCGCGCTCGAAGTCCGCCGCCCAGCGCTCCTCGTCCGGACCGCGTGGACCATCGGGGTGGCGCATCATCATGATGTTGATGTGAATAGCCCGACAGGCCGGCGCGTGGTCGAACCCGAGCCAGGTCGAGATCGCACCGCCCCAGTCGCCGCCTTGGGCCAGATAGCCGTCGTATCCCAACACCTCAGTCATCAGCTTGTCGAACAGCTCGGCAACCCTGCGTGGTCCGATCGGGCGTGACGGTCGGCCCGAGAAGCCGAATCCCGGCAGCGACGGTGCGATGACGTCGAACGCATCCTCCACGCTGCCGCCGAAACGCTCGGGATGGGCCAGGGGCTCGATGATGTCCAGAAATTCGACAACGGAACCGGGCCAGCCATGACTGATGATCAGCGGAAGGGGCGAAGGTCCACTGCCTCTCTCGTGAATGAAGTGCAGGTCGATGCCGTCGACGGGCGCCGTGAAGTGGCTGAATCGGTTTATCGCCGCTTCCTGCTCGCGCCAATCGAATTCGTTCAGCCAGTACGCGCAGAGCTCCTTCATGTAATCGAGGTTGGTGCCGTACGCCCAGCCGCCATCGTCGGGCATTTCGTGCCAGGGGTATTCCGCGACCCGCCGGCGGATCCGGGCAAGGGTGTCGTCAGGGACGGCGATGCGAAAAGGTCGAGCGACGATCATGGGCGAGGCGCGTTCACCGAGAGGCCGGCGCGGATAGGTGACGGCCGCTTGGTCATTCGATGATCTCGTCGGCGCGGGCCAACAGCGCGTGGGGTATTTCCAAGCCCAGGGCATCGGCCGTCTTCAGGTTGATCGATAGCTCGAATCTCACGGGCTGCTCAATCGGCACATCGGCTGGATTGGCGCCCTTGAGAATGCGGTCAGTGTAGGCGGCGAGCCGATAGATCAGCTCGCCGTACCGAGCCGAATACGCCATCAGGCACCCGACGCTGGTGTACCAGTCGCCCCAAGCCATCGTCGGCAGTCGATGCTGCAGCGCCAGGGTGGCAATTTGCGGCGCCTCCGCGGCGAGCATCATGTCGGGCAGCACGAAGACCGCATCGGCGCCCTCGGCTGCCATCGCGGCGAACGCGCCGACGAGGTCGGCGGGTTCGCTGACCTCGTGAATCACCAGCGTGATATCGAGCAGGGTGGCGGCCCGCCTGGCGTCCTCCTCGAAGGGCAGATAGGCGACCACGGGATTGGAGAGCACCGCCACGGTGGAGAGCCCCGGCAGCGCCTGTTTGAGGAGGTCCAGGCGCTTGGCGGTCAGCTCGGTGGCATAGTAGCTGACGCCGGTGAGGTTTCCACCGGGCCTGGCCAGGCTGTCAACCAGTCCCACGGCCACCGGATCACCGCTCAGAATCGACACGATCGGAATCGTGTCGGTAGCGTCGTGGGCGGTCATCGCCACCGGCTGTGATGCGCTCACGATGACGTCCACGCCGAGTGCCACGATTTCGGCTGCCGCCTGCGGCAGCGTCGCGTAGCTCCCGCCCGCGCTGCGACATTCGATCGATACGTTCTTGCCTGGCTCGTAGCCAAGCTCACTGAGGCCGCGAAGAAACTCCGGGTGCTCGCAGGACGTCCAAGCCAGCACACCGATCCGGGGCATCTGTGCACCGGCCGCGGGGACGACGCCAAGCACGAGTAGGATCATCAGCAGTGCGCAGCGACCGCTGCGGTAGCACCTCGTCTCTATCATCGGTCAGCCTCTTCCGAATGCCCTATCGACGCCAGCACGTCGCGCCTGCATAGGGTAGCGCAGCCGTATGTGCGTTGCGAAACCGTCCGCGCAACGGCGGCGCAACGACGTCGGCGCCGTAGCGGTCGTGAACCACGTCGTGTGGTTTCATCCACACGGGCTACCGGAAGGCGCGAAGTCCTTGGGTCGATCGGACGCAACCCGCCGCTGCCTGCGGCTAGGCCGCGGGCAACGATCGCCGGGCGGGCCCTCCGGGCACGCCGACGTCCAGTCAGTGCAACTGGCCGTAGGTGCGCAGCCGGAGAGCTTCGAGTGATTCGGAGCAGGCATCATCAGGGGTGGGCAAGCCAAAGAGCGGCCGCACCGCTTCCGCAATGGCCGTCGCCGGGACCATTCCGGCGATCGCCGTAGGGTCGGAACCACGAGGCCGGTCAAAGATTTCCCGAAGCGGCGCATATGCAGGGCGAGTGCCCGGGAACCTTTTCTATTCCATCCACCAAGTCGTTTACCCTAAACTCGACGGGTCAACTTCGTCCAGCAACAATCGGGGACTGTCCGTGGAATCAAAATCCGAGGAGCGACGGCTCACGACCATTCTTTCCGCCGATGTCGTGGGTTACAGCCGACTGATGGCCGCGGACGAGTCGGGAACGCTGGCGCAGCTCAGGGCTCACCGAAAGGAGCTGATCGAGCCGAAAACCGCGGAGTATCGCGGCCGCGTCGTCAAGCTGATGGGCGACGGCAGCTTGATGGAATTCGGAAGCGTCGTCGACGCCGTGCTCTTTGCCGTCGAGGTGCAGCGGGCGATGGCGGCGCGTAACGCCGACATACCCGAAGATCGGCGAATCACCTACCGCATTGGCATCAATATCGGCGACATCATTGTCGTAGGCGATGACATTTATGGCGACGGTGTCAACGTTGCTGCACGGCTGCAATCCATCGCGGAACCGGGCGGAATCTGCATCTCGCGCAGTGTGTACAACGAGGTCAGAAACAAGGTTGAGTTCGGCTTCAATAACATGGGCGAGCAGTCGCTGAAGAATATTCCCGAGCCCGTATCCACCTACAAGGTGTGGTGGGGAAAGGAGCCGCCCCCGCCTGCCGCCGCCGAAACGCCCGTAAAAACGCGATCGTTGAAATGGCCCGTGGTAGGGTCGATCGTGGCCCTTCTCGCCATTGGCGGAGTAGCGTCGTGGTTTTTCCTACAGCCTGAGTCGGCACCGCCCATCGAGGCCGCCGTGTTGGAACGCATGGCCTTTCCGCTGCCGGAGAAGCCGTCTGTCGCGGTGCAACCGTTCGAGGGGTCGGAAACGGACGGTGGCGATCCATTCCTCGCGAACGGCTTCGTGTATGCCGTCACCGCGGAGCTTATTCGCGGCCCATCGCTTTTTGTGATCGGGCAGCACAGCAGTATGAGCAATCGGTTCCGCGGCAGCAAGGCGCGGGAGATGGCGGAGCAGCTGGGCGTGCGGTACGTGTTGATGGGTACCTTCACGCGGAATCTCAACGATGTCGTCGTCGACACACGGCTCATCGATGCCATCGATGCCCGGCAGCTCTGGCGTCAGACTGAGGAAGGCAAAATCGGAGAGCTCCACCGCATACAGAGCAAAGTCGTCGATGTCGTCCGCGAGAGCTTGGTCGATGCCGCTCAGTCGGATGGCGGCGCCGTCGGGGGGCGCCGCCTCGCGCAGCACGGCGAGTCTTACGCGAAGCTTCTCCAGGGCATCGGTCATTTTCAAAACTCGACGCCGGCGGATAACGAGAGAGCGGCGCAACTGATCGCTGAGGCGATCAGTTTGGAGCCGGACAGCGCCATAGTTCACGCGTGGTTCGCATGGAATGACATATTCGGCGTCATGATGGAATGGACCGACGAGCCGGCAGCGCGAATGCAACGCGCGTTCGCGTCGGCGAGAAAGGCCGTATCGCTCGATCCGTCCCTGTCCTTCAGCCGTTGGGCATTTGGAGCAGCGCTCATGACGGCCGGCGATCATCCCAACGCCGCGGCGCAGATCAGAGCCGCGCTAAAGCTGAGTCCCGAGGATCCGGATCTCCTCGCCGGAGCCGCCAAAACGATGGCTTTTGCGGGCGCCGCGCCCGAGGCGGTCGCATTCGGGAAGGGCGCGCTCAGACACAACCCGCGACCGCCGGACTGGTATCGTTGGAGTGTCGGCATCGCCAATTACTTTGCCGGGAACCATGAGGATGCAATCGCTTCGCTCGAGCGGTCGGTGAGCAAAAGTCTCGAGGCGCGTCTCTTTCTAATCGCAAGCTATATTCGCAGCGACCGAGGGCCCGATGCGGATCTGCAGGCCGAGGAAATCTTTCAGGCCGACCCCTCGTTTCACGTTGCGCGATACATGGATCGGACGGTCTTCGCTAACGATGACGACAGGCAATCACTGACGGCCGATCTGTTCGCCGCCGGCTTGCCTGAGAATGTAAGTTTCACCTGTATGCTCGAGCCCACCGTCGAGAACTGTCGATAGGCGGGGAGCATTTTCGGCGGGCACGTTCGGCTTCGCAAAGCCGAACCGCGGCCGCCAACCACCGCATTCGATACTGAGCTGAGACCTCAGCGCGCGGTTGGGTCACGGACGGATCTGTACCGGCGTCAATTGGCGACACAGCCGCTCTATTCCCCAGCGGCTGCGTATGTAATGCTGCCATCGAGGGCCGCTAGTTCCGGAGGGATCTTGCAGTCGCTGTCGCTCCGGTGAGCGATTGACCAGCGCACCACGCAGCCGGCTCTCCAACGGCGCCGGCGCGCAACTCCGGTCAGATGATGTGTAAGCAAATTTCGACGGTATCAGTTTGACCGCGGCAAAAGCTCGACGATAAGAACCTTCGTCGTGACAGCAGTCAAATTCCTCGCTGCAATCACCCCGGGTGGGTGATTCTCGCCGGGTCCCTCCGTGTAGGTGGAGCCTGCGCCGTAGGTATTCGCTCCACCGTCTTTCCAGTTGATTGTGATGGCGCCCTCCAGAACGTACCTGACGCCCGGGCCCTTGTGTATATGGTAAGGCGCCTCCGCGCCAGGCTCCATGGTGAAAAGAGTGGCCTTCAACTCATAATTCCCCTCGTCGACGTGGCCAATGTCATACGTAGTAAGGGCATCGCCTCGAACCTTTGGTTTTTCCTCCGCGAGAGCGGTCGAAGACCACACCGTGAAAATCGTCAACTGCATCGCGATCGCAATTGTCCATGGTATAAAACGTAACCTAGCCGATGTCTTCATCTCTGGTGCCCCCTCGTCTAATCAGTCGCTGAAACGCTCCGCACTCTATAGCGGCGGCTCTTCGGTTGCTTCATCCGTAAGGGTCCTTGGGCGGGACAGCCGTGATCCGGATAGCGTTCCATGGAAAGTTAGCAGAAGCGAACTCAGCAAAGCAACTGCTCTCCATGCTCCGCGAAGCGGATTGCATGTGCAACGGGTGCTCGAGGTAGCAGCAAACCGTCGGCGCGGTGCTCGAGCCGCCGCGCCTTCGTCTACGCCGGCGTCGCGACGAGGATGGTGCCGTTGGTGTTCGGCGTCGAGAGATGCAGTTTCAATGCATGCGCTCGCGATCGGTCTTTTCGCAAGGGTGGGCGCCACTCCGATTGTCTTGGATCATCGCGCGGGGAATTGCTGCCGGACATGCCAGAGACTACGGCAGTCGAAGAGGGGTCAGGGGATGACGCAGGCGGCGGCATCCCGTTGGCAGCGCGCCCGGACGAAGGCACCGGCTGGAGTCCCGGGTGACGCGGTTGGCGACACTGTCCATGAAACCGCGCGGCTTTGCATGATGCCGCTCGCCAGCGCGGCGACGCGTCGTCATAATGCACCGGGCGCTGCGTGCCGCGCCAACACCCCGGGGGCCACACTCAGGCGTTTCTCGATTCCTCGACTCCGGCACGAGGACAGGGCGACCAATGCATTTGTCGACGCTCGTGCAGACATCGGACGCCGTCTCGGCGACGCGCAGCCGCCTGCGGAAGATTGCGCTGCTCACGGCGCTGCTGCGTGAGCTCCCCGCGCACGAGATCGCCGTTGGTGTCGCCTACTTGACGGGGGTGCTGCCACAGGGTCGCATCGGTCTCGGTCCGGCGACGCTCCGACAGGCGCGAATGCAGACCGGCGCCGCGCACGCCTCGTTGACCTTGCGGGCAACCGACGGGGCGTTCGCACGCGTCGCGGAAGCGCAGGGGCAGGGGTCGGCGACGCGGCGGCGCGAGACGCTTCGGGCGCTTTACGCGAAAGCGACGACGGAGGAGCAGGAGTTTCTCAGCCGTCTCGTGCTGGGCGAGCTTCGCCAGGGCGCACTGGAAGGCGTGATGCTCGAGGCGATTGCGCGCGCCGCCGGTGTCGGTGCTCGGGAGGTCAAGCGTGCCGTCATGCTCGCCGGCGATGCCGGCGCGGTCGCACAGGCGGTGCTGAGCGGCGGCCGCAGCGCGCTCGGGCAGTTTTCGCTCGTCCTCATGAAGCCCATCACGCCGATGCTGGCGCAGCCGGCCGAGCAGCTGGATGCGGCGCTGGCGGCCCTGGGCGAGGCGGCGCTCGAGTACAAGCTCGACGGCGCGAGAGTGCAGGTTCACAAAGTCGGTCGGCAAATTCGCATCTTCACCCGACAGCTCCATGAGGTAACGGCCAGTGTACCCGAGCTCGTCGAAACCGTCCGCGCCTGGCCGGCGCGTCAGCTGATACTCGACGGCGAAGCGGTCGCCCTGCACGCGAATGGCCGTCCGCAACCGTTTCAGGTCACCATGCGCCGATTCGGTCGCAAGCTCGACGTCGATACCATGCGGGCACGGCTTCCCCTGAGCGCGCTCTATTTCGACTGTCTGCATGTGGACGGTGAGGACCTCATCGATCGACCGGCGGGCGCACGATTCGAGGCGCTCTCGGGCGTGGTGCCCGGCGACGCCGTGATCCCGCGACTCGTGACATCGAATCGCGACGCCGCCGCCGCCTTCCTGCAGCAAGCTCTCGATCAGGGACACGAAGGCCTCATGGCGAAGGCGCTCGATGCCTGCTATGAGGCCGGCAGCCGCGGGGCGAGCTGGCTCAAGATCAAGCCGACGCACACGCTCGATCTGGTCGTGCTGGCGGCGGAGTGGGGGAGCGGTCGACGGCAGGGCTGGTTGAGCAATCTTCACCTCGGCGCACGCGACCCCGATGACGGCGGCTTTGCGATGCTCGGCAAGACCTTCAAGGGGCTTACCGACGCGATGCTGCGCTGGCAGACGCAGAGGCTTCTGGCGCTCGAGATTGGCCGCGAAGCCGAGGTGGTGCACGTGCGGCCCGAGCTGGTCGTCGAGGTTGCGTTCAACGGCGTACAAAGGAGCCCGCATTACCCGGCCGGTTACGCTTTGCGTTTTGCCCGCGTGAAACGCTATCGGCAGGACAAGCGCGCGAGCGAAGCGGACACCATCGATGCGGTGCGGGAGCTGGCACGCCTGCAGGACACGGCGTCCGCGTAAGCGGGCAGGCGGGTCGCCGGTGTGCCGTGGCCTGCGCCTGGGCGATGTGTCGTCGCCGTCGCCAATGCGTCGGACGGCCCTTCGGGTGGTCTGCCGCGCCCGATGTCAGCCCGTGGTGCCGGGCAGGCCGTTGAAGAAGCGGTACGGGGGACGTCGGTCGATCTCCCGCTGCACGAGCAGCGCGGCTTCGCGCAGGTGATAGTCGCCCCACATGCACGACTCGCCGTTGGGGATTTGTTGCCCCGTCTGCACGTGGTCCCAGCCGTTCGGCCGATGATAGACGGCGTGCAGCAGCAGGCCCTCGTGCGCCTCGTCGAGGCTCAGGTAGGGGGGCTCGAGCAGACGCCGCAGTACCGTCAACCCGGCCTGGCGGTAGCGCCTGCCGCTCGACGCCCCGTCCTTGGCCGCGAGGTGGGCGGCCAGTCTGAGCAGGCCCTGGGCGCTGATCGCCGCCGCCGAGCTGTCCACCGGTTCGTGGGCGTTGTACGGGTCGGCGGGGCGGTCGCGGTGATCGCTCAGGCGGGCGAGTCCGGGTGCGCCGGTGTCCCAGTAGCAGATGCCGTCGGTGGGCGTGTTCTCGATGAAATGGTCGGCCGTCGCCAGCGCGACCCGTTCGAGAATCGCCATCACCTCGGCACGCGGTGCCGTGTCCGCGAAGGCTGCATCGTCCATCGCGGCAAACGCCTCGAGGAGCTCTGCGGCGCCGAGCACCGCCCAGGCCTGGCCGCGGGTCCAGGTCGAGAACGGTGAGTAGCCTTGCTGGCTGCTCGGGCAGCGGAAGCGGCCGTCGTTGACGTTGAAGATCGCTTCGTGCGCGGTGCGACCGCGCTCGTCGTAGGCGTCGCGCCCCTCGCCGTAGTAGACGATGGTCTCGGCGGTTGTGCGGATATGCTGGACCGTTCGGTCGAGCAGCGAGATGGCTTCATCGTGCTCGGAGAGCATGCGCTGGCCGAGCAAGTGGGCGGCGACGAGCACGCGCAGTGTCCGAAAGGTGTCGACGAACAGCGAGTGCGGCCCGTTGAAGGAGTACACGTAGCCGCGTTGCGCGTCGAGCTGCGTCCAGCGCCGAGCCTGCACCGCGCCGCTGCTCTTCAGCGCGAGCTCGTACAGCTCGCCTTCCCAGGGCTCGAACGCGGCCGCGCCTTCCGCCAGCAGGCGGCGCAAATTGCCGTAGGTCGATATGTTGTTGAAACCGTGATCGTGCACGCCGAAGTGCGTCACGTGGGGTGCCATGAAGTCACGGGTGCGCACGCGCCCGAGATCGAGAAACGCTTCCTCGCCGGTGGCGTCGAACTGCAGAAGGCTCGCGCCGTACTGGAAGCCCTGTGTCCAGTCCGTCCAGCCGCGGCGCGTGTAACGGCCTTCCACGGTGTACACGGGGGCACCCCAGCGCGGATCCCAGCGTCCTTCCAGGGCGCGGATCTTCGTCGCAGAGATTTCCCACATCGCCTTGAGCGCCGGGGCCAGGCTGGTGGCACGCAGGGTATCGTCAATCGCAATCATCGTCCCTCTCTCCGTGTCTGCAGCTGAAGCATCATCATGTGGACGCGGCGCGGTGAGCGCTCAGAGCGCGGCGACCGACGTGCGCCGCCCGATCGCGGCGCTGGCTGCTCCAAATCGGCTCACTACCCGGGTGTCCGATCTATGGACATCCCCCTGGCCCGGAGTTAGAGTGCGTCACGGTTTCTCGATTGAATGATTCGTCGGAAGCCCGGTGCAAGTCCGGGGCCCCGGGAGCTCGGTGACCGCGGCCGCGATGAGCCGGCTCCGACCGCTTCCATCTGGTGCTGCGGCCCGGGCGCGTAGCCGAAAGGCCTGTCGCCGTCCCGGCCGCCGCCGTGGGATGCGCCGGCGACAAACGGGCGCTGCCGAGGCGCCGCGACGCACCACTCGCGGCGTCGGGGTGGGGCGCATCCCGGATAGGCGAGTTCCAGGCGTCGCCCGCGCAGCTCCAGGGGGGACGGCCGGACCCGGGTTGCAAGACCCGGAGCAGTACTTGCGGACCGTGATGGTCCTCGTTGGCAAACCTCAGGAGGGGAAAACACGATGAAAGCCCGCATCACTCAGCTCGCCCGCTTCATGGCTGCCGGCATGTTGGTCACCGCCCTGATAGCGCCCGCCGCCCAGGCCGAAACCATCACCCTGCACGGCGCCAGCCAGTTCGATGAGAAACACGCGTTTACCCGCCTCATGCGCAAGTTCGAGGAGCTTACGAAACTCTACTACACAGGAGAGCATGAGCTCGAGTTCGTGATGTATCTCAACAGCGAGCTGGGGCTCGAGAAGGACTACGTTGCCTACATGAACCAGGGCGTATCGGTGGACTATGCGGTGGCCGCGCCGTCGCACATGTCTACGTTCTCGAAGATGGCCACCCTGCTCGATCCGCCGATGCTGTATCGGGATCCCGGTCACTGGAGCAAAGTGCTCGACAGCGACGTCCTGCAGCCCATCGTCGATGACGTCGCCAAACGCGCCGATATCATGCTCATCGGATACGGCGGCGGTGGAGTAAGACACCTCATCGTCAACAAGCCGGTCTCCAACATGACCGAGATCAAGGACGTGCCGATCCGCGTCATGGGTGCGCCGATCCAGACCGAGATGTTCAACGCCTTTGGCATGGCACCGACGGTCATTGCCTACTCCGAGGTCTACAACGCCATCCAGACCGGGGTCATCGATGCGGCGGAGAACGAGGCTGCGGGCATCGAGCAGATGAAGTTCTACGAGGTCGGGCCGAACATATCGCTGACCGCCCACTCCATCACGGTTCGTCCGCTCGCTTTCAGCGGCAAGACCTTCCGGCGGCTGCCGGCGGATCTTCAGGCGGCCATCGTGCAGGCGGGCAAGGACGCCGGCACCTACGGTCGGGTCATCGAGCTGACCGAGGGCGATGCGAAGCTCGCCAAGATGCAGGGCGAGGGCAAGCTCGAGACGATCGCTTTCACCGAGCGCGAGAGACTCATCGAGGCGGCTAAGCCGGTGCTCAAGTCGTTCTTCGAGAACAACGACGCCGGTGCGCTCTACGAGGCTATCCAAGCTGTGCAGTAGCCCGAGCGGCAACAACCGGACTTTCGACCGTGGGACGCGGCCGGCGGCTTTTGCGGGTCACCGGCCGCATCCCACGGCGTCACGTATGCGATCGGCGGCATGATGCCCATGCGTTCGTTCATCGAAGGCTATTACCGCTTTCTCCGGTTTCTGCTGACTACCCTGATAGCGGTTTTGCTCGTACCCGTTTCACTGCAGATTCTCTCGCGCTACGTAGGTTTCGTTCCACGCTACATTTGGACCGAAGAGCTGGCGCGGTTCTGCTTCATCTGGATCGTGCTCGTCGGCGCCATGGTCGCGGTGCGCGACGGTACCCATTTCACGGCTGATTTTCTGCCCCACCCCAAGAGCCCCCGCTGGGAGGCGCTGGTGCGGATGTTCGCCGACTTCGTCGTGTTTCTCGTGGCGCTCATCTTCGTTGTGTGGGGCTGGCCGCTCGTGCAGTTCGGGTTGATGCAAGAGTCCGAGATGGCCGAGCTGCCGATGGTCTACATCTACGCCGCCTGGCCCGTTGCCGGGCTCACCTGGATTCTTTTTCTCGGCGAACGCCTCGTCGACCACGTCCGACTGTACAAAGGGGTCGAGGTATGACGGCGTCCGAGGTCGCGTGGATTCTTTTTCCGTTGTTCATCGGGTTGGTGATCCTACGGGTGCCGGTGGCCTTCGCGCTGGGCCTTGCCTGCGTGCCGGTGTTCTGGCTCGAGGAGAGGCTGACGCCGTTCCTGCTGATGAACGAGATGTTCAAGTCCTACAACGCGTTCGTGCTGCTGGCGGTGCCGTTCTTCCTGCTGGCTGCCAACATCATGAACGCCGCCGGCATCACCGACCGGCTGGTGCGCCTGTCGCAGGCGCTGGTCGGCCACTTCCCGGGGGGGCTCGGCCACGTCAACGTGACGGTGAGCATGCTCTTTGCCGGCATCTCCGGGTCGTCGACCGCCGATGCCGCTGGCATCGGTTCGCTGCTGATTCCGCAGATGAAGAAGCAGGGGTACTCGTCGAGCTTTACCGTGGCCATCACCGCCTGCTCGTCGGTGATGGGCGTGATCATTCCGCCGAGCATCCTGATGGTGGTCTGGGGTGGCTTGATGACCGTCTCCATCGGCGGGCTGTTTCTCGCCGGCGTGGTGCCCGGCGTGTTGATCGCGCTCTCGATGATGGGCACGGTCTACGTCTACGCGAAGCTCTACAACTACCCGGTCTTCGAGCGCAGCACCTTCCGTGAGGTGATCGGCTCGGTTCTCCGCGCGATACCGCCCCTGATGACCCCTCTCATCATCGTCGGCGGAATCGTCGGCGGATTCTTCACCCCAACCGAGGCATCGGCCATCGCGGTGCTGTACTCGCTTGCGCTGGGCGCACTGGTCTACAAGACGGTGGGTCTGCGCAAGATTCCCGCCGTGCTGTACAACTCGGCGCGATTCGCCGCCATCTCGTTGTTCTGCATAGGCACGGCGTCGGCGTTCGGCTGGCTGCTCGCCTATTTCAAGATTCCGCTCGCGCTCGTCGAGTACCTGAGTCAGTTCGGGATCGGCCCGATCAGCACCGGGCTCATCGTCGCGGGCGCGTTCCTGTTCATTGGTATGTTCATCGACGCCATCCCGGCGATCATCATCCTCGGCACGGTGCTGTGGCCGCTCGCTGAGTTTGCCGGCATGCACCCGATCCACTTCGCGATCATCGGCGTCATCTCGCTCGCCTTCGGGTTGGTCACGCCGCCGTACGGACTGTGTCTTCTGATCGCGTGCGCCATCGGCGAGGTCAAGCTCAATCAGGCGCTGCGCGACGTCGCTATCGTCCTGGTCCCGATGCTGGGCGTTCTGCTGCTGGTGATTCTGCTGCCGCAGATCATTCTGGCTCTGCCCAAGCTCTTGATGCCGAAGTTCGTGTAGCCGCCGGCCCGGCGGCCCGCTTGTGGGGTTTCCTCAGCCCAGGCTCGCCGGCTTCGATGCGCGCCCGCAAGGCGGCGGCGCGTTGCCGACGCAGCACCTCGCCAGAGGTTTTCCCACGCTCTCCCTACGGGACCTCGCAAAATAAAGAACGTCGAAGAACCGGCTTCGGGCCCGCGACGACGGTGTCGACAATGCCCGTATCCGTCGCCGGCTTGAGCAGCGCGCTCACGCTTCAACGCGGGCGCCTGCGGGGCCGGCATCGGAATCGTGTGTCGAGGTGCGACGGCTGCTGCCGGGTTCGCGCGGTCAGTCCGAGCGCGGGCGCTCGCCGCTCATACCACGCCCTGCTCGCGCAGCTGCGCGATCTCCCCGGCGGACAACCCGAGCCCTGCGAGCACCTCGTCGGTGTTCCCGCCCCGGCGCGAAGGCGGCCCATCGACGCGCGCTGCCTGAGCATCGATCGTGAACCCGCAGCCGACGAGCCGGACGTCTCTGTCGAGTCCCGGCACACCGGCGAAGCGAGCCACCCGCTCGCGGTCGCGGAGCTGCGGGTGGTCGAGGATGGCGGGAACCGTGAGCAGGCCTCCCGCCGGAACGCCTGCCGCGTTGAGCTTTTCCGCCCACGCGCAGGCCGAGCCGCTCCATCACACCGGGGCGAAAGTTCTCGACCAGAACGGCCGCCTCCCGAACGAGGGCCTAGAGCAGGCGCTTGCCGCGGGGGTGCTTGAGGTTGAGCGTGACGGATTTCTTGCCGGCGTTCTGGGCCAGAAACGAGACCCCCCATGCGCTTGGCGTTGAGCTTATGATCGGGTCCGAGCTGCCTTGCGAAGTCGCCTGAGCCGGGCAGCTCGATCTTGATGATCTCGGCGCCGAGGTGAGCCTGCTGGTGGCAGCAGAACGGACCGGCGAGCACGTTCGTCAGGTCCAGCACGCGATAGCCCCCGAGCGGGCGTCTCACCACCGCCGCTCTGCGGCCCGGCTGCCCGGTGCGATGTTCTCGACCCTCATGCGTCAAGGCGTCCCCGGCTGCGCGCCGGAGCCACCGAGGCCCAGGCGACCATCGGAGGGATCGGTGGGTCGCGGCTGATGGCAGCGCGGCCCTGTGCCCGGAACAATATCCGATGCGGCAACCGATCGCGACGCCGCTGTGGCTCATGGCGTCGCTGCGCGCTGCAGGTGCCGGTGGTCCACGTCGATTCACGTGCCCCCGGACGGCCGATATCTATAAGGGGGTGTGCATCGTGGCGCTTCCGCGCGACGCGGGCCGGAAGGTCGCCGCCGATGGCCTGCGACGGTCGCGGCGCCGGCGGTCGTATTCCGTCGATGGCTTGCCGGTCCGCTTGAGCGCATACTACGGACCGAGACGTGGCCTGCAGGGGACGAGCCGACAATGGCTGCAGCGATAGCGGAGGACCGCCCACGCAGGCGGCGCGCCGGCGGACGCAGTGCCAACCGCCGCGGCAGCGAGGCCGCCATCCGGCAGCTGCCCTGGCAGCTTCCGATCAACACCGACGCACCGACGGAACCTCTGAGCGAGGAGCAGGTGTGGGCCGTTCACGACGGCGCCATGCGCATCCTCGAAGAGATCGGCATCGAGTTCCTGAACGACGAGGCCCGCGACTACCTCAAGACGGCCGGCTGCGAGACGCGCGCGGGAAGCACCACCGTACGCATGGATCGCGAGCTCGTCCTGGCCATGGTGAAGCTCGTGCCCGATCGATTCACGATCGTGCCGCGAAATCCCGAACGGCGCATCGTGATAGGCGGCCGGCACATGGTGTTCGGCAATGTCTCGAGCCCGCCCAACTGCTCCGATCTCGATCGGGGGCGACGACCCGGGGATCGCGAAAGCTACCGTGACCTGCTCAAGCTCACCCAGTACTTCAACTGCATCCACTTCGCCGGCGGTTATCCGGTGGAGCCCGTCGATCTGCACCCCTCAACTCGCCATCTGGACTGTCTGTACGACAAGCTCACGTTGACCGACAAGGTGGCACACGCCTATTCGCTCGGAACGGCTCGCGTCGAGGACGTGATGGAGATGGTGCGCATCGCGGGCGGCCTCACGCACGAGCAGTTCGAGGCGATGCCGCGGATGTACACGAACATCAATTCTTCCTCGCCGCTCAAGCACGACTGGCCGATGCTCGACGGCGCGATGCGGCTGGCGAGGCGCGGACAGCCCACCATTGTCACCCCGTTCACGCTCGCAGGCGCCATGGCGCCGGTAACGCTGGCCGGCGCAGTCGCACAGTTCCTGGCCGAGGGCTTGTCGGCAATCGTGCTGCTGCAGTGCGTCAGGCCGGGGGTTCCCTGCGCCATTGGGTCGTTCACGTCCAATGTGGACATGAGGACGGGATCGCCGGCTTTCGGTACGCCCGAGTACATGCGCGCGACGCAGATCTCAGGGCAGATGGCACGTTTCTACGGCCTGCCGCTGCGCGCCTCCAACGCCTGCGCTGCCAACTGTCCCGACGCGCAGGCCGCCTGGGAGAGCGTATTCTCGCTGTGGGCCTGCGTCTCGGCGGGGGTCAACATGGTCTACCACGCGGCCGGCTGGCTGGAAGGTGGGCTGTGCGCCTCGTACGAGAAATTCGTCATGGACTGCGAAACACTCCAACAGCTCATCGCCTACCTCAAGCCCGTTTCGGTCACCGAGGACGACATCGCCGTCGACGCTATACGTGAGGTAGGGCCCACGGGACATTTCTTCGGCTGCCGGCACACCCAGGATCGCTACGAGAGCGCCTTTTATGGTCCTTTTCTCTCGGAGTGGAGCAATTTCGAGAGCTGGGCCGAGCGCGGCGCCATTGACACGCCGCGGCGAGCCAACGCGGCATGGAAGAAGATACTCGCCGAGTTCGTGCCGCCGCCGCTCGACGTGGCGATTCGCGAGGAGCTCGAGGCGTTCGTGGCGCGGCGCAAACGCGAGGGCGGGGCGCCGACGGATTTCTGAAGCTGAACTCGTGTGGGGCGCTGGGTCGGGCCGCCGCGCAGCGGCCGCTCGGCGATGCGGCGCCGCGCCGTCGGGGAAGGAGACGTTGCGATGACACTGTTCGATCTCGAAGGTAAGGTGGCGATCGTCACCGGTGGCAACGGCGGCATCGGGCTCGGTATCGCCCGCGGGCTGGCGAGTGCCGGCGCCGCGCTTGCCGTGGCGGCACGCAACGCCGAGAAGTCGGCACGTGCGGTGGCGGAGCTCGAGGGCCTCGGTGCGACCGCGCGGGCGACGCCCTGCGACGTGTCCGACGCGCGGTCGGTCAAAGCGATGGTGACAGAAGTCATGGCCGCGTTCGGGCGCATCGACATTCTGGTCAACAACGCCGGTACCAACATCCGTAAGCGGCCGGAAGAGCTCGCCGAACAGGATTGGCACACGGTGCTCGACACCAACCTGACGAGCGCGTTCGTGTGCAGCAAGGCCTGCTATCCGCATATGAAAAGGGCCGGGGGCGGAAAAATCCTGAACAACGGCTCTATGCTCTCTATTTTCGGCACACCCTGGGGTTGTGCCTATGCATCGAGCAAAGGGGGCATGGTGCAGCTTACCAAGTCGCTCGCCACGGCGTGGGCGGCGGACAATATCCAGGTGAACTGCTTCCTGCCCGGATGGATCGATACCGAGCTGACGCGCGCCGCCCGCCGCGAGGTGGACGGGCTTCACGAGCGCGTCGTGGCGCGCACGCCGGCCGGTCGCTGGGGCGAGATCGACCACTTTCAGGGCATCGCCGTGTTCCTCGCCAGCGCCGCCTCGGACTTCGTCACCGGCGCGGCGATCCCCGTTGACGGTGGCTACTCGATAATGGGTTGATCCGGCGCCGGCATGCACCGGTGGCGTGCCCGCCGCCGGCGCGGCTGTGTCGGACGCGGCAGGGTCGGGTGCAGCGCGTTCGGCATGACGCGGTCGGCGCCGCATCCTCGCAGAACTCGCCCGTGACCGCTCTGGTTCCAACGGGTGCCGAGCGGGCCGGTACGCCGGTTCGCAGGCGGGGCACGTATCGACCGTGCTCACCCGCCAGTCGCGGCGCCGCTGCCGGGGCGCTCGCGCTAGCGAGCGGGGTCGCGGCCCGCCTCGGCCTCGATGAAGACGCGCTTGACGTTCGGGAAGCCCTCTTTGAGTTCGTTGTCGATCTTGGCGATCACCACTTCCATGGCTGCGGCCGGGAGCTCGTCCCGGAAGCTGAGACTGAGATTGACCAGGATGAAGTCGGGACCCATGTGCAGCGTCAGCACCTCGTTGACGCGCTCGACCTCACCGTGCGCCTCGGCGATGCGGCGGATGCCGTTGACGACACGCTCGTTGGCGCTCTCGCCGATCAACAGGGCCTTGGTCTCATAGGCCAGCCACATGGCCGTCGCGGCCAGCACCACCCCGATCAGTACGGAGGCAATGCCGTCGAAGTGCGCGATCCCCGTGACCTGCGAGAGAAACACGCCCAGAAGCGCGATGAACAGCCCGAGCATCGCCGCGGAATCTTCGAACAGCACGACGAACAGGGTAGGGTCCTTGCCGCGCTGGACCGCCTCGATGTAACCCCACCCGCCCTTGGTTTTCCTGAACTCGGTGTGCGCGAAATACCAGGCAAACCCTTCGAAGCCCATGGCGAGCGCGAGTACGACATAGTTGACCAACGGGTTTTCGATCGGTGTCGGACGAAGGATGTGCAGGATACCCTCGTAGATGGATATCCCGGCGCCGAGGGCGAAGATCAAAATTGCGACGACGAAGCTCCAGAAATAGATCTCCTTGCCGTGACCAAAGGGAAACTGCATGTCCGGCGGTTTCTTCGACTGACGCAGGCCGTAGAGCAGCAGTCCCTGGTTGCCGGTGTCCACCAGCGAATGGATGCCTTCGGAGAGCATCGCCGAGCTGCCGGTGACGGCGGCGGCGAAGAACTTCGTGATCGCGATGAGCGTGTTGCCGACCAGCGCGGCGACGATGACTTTTTTCGATGATCCCGCCATCTGTGCAGACGTCGTGCTCGTTGGCGCATCGCGGCGTTGACGCTGAGGCCAAGGCGCCGCCGATATCGGTCGAGTTGCTCAGGCCGGCTGCGCAACGCCGGCCGGGCGCGTGCCGATCGCTCGCAGAAGATGCTAGCAGAACCAGCCGCGGCCTTTCTCCTGCGGCGCCGGCTCCGGCGACGCTGGGCGGGCGACGATCCGCGAGGCGAGCGACAGGCTCGGGCGTTGCCCGTCGGCGGCGCGGTTGCTACGCTTGCGCGGCGGGCCGGCGCGCTTCGCCGTCGATGCCCGAGACCAGGTCGAGGTGTGGATGCCGTCCGCCGATTGACGCCCAATGATGTCGCGCTCGTCCCGAAGTCGGTGGAGGTCGCCCGCTCTGGATCTATGCGGGCCCGGGGAAACCGATACGTGAGGGCAGGCCGCCCCGCGCGCCGTCTGAAGCAGCGCGGAGCACCGAAGGCCGTCATCGCGCGCCGTCCCGTGCAGCGAATCCGCACGTTTGGTGGACGCCGCGCGGCGGGTGCGGACGCGCGCAGCGACCCTTACAGCTGCTCATGACATCGCGCTTCGCCCGAGGCCCTCACCGGCAGCTGTGTTTGTTCGCGGAGACCGTCCAGGGGAACGGCTTTCGGGCGGAAGTCGTTCGCTCGACGCGCCGTCGCACGATTTGCATACGGGTGCGAGACGCAAGGGTGTCGGTAATCGTCCCGGCGAGCTTGCCGCTCAGCGCAGTCGCGCAGCTGGTGGCGGGCAAGACGGATTGGATCAAGGCGAAGCTGAGCAGCCAAAGCGACGTCGCCCCGCCGGCGCCGATGCGCTTCGTCAGCGGCGCCCCGCTGCTCTACCTGGGTCGACGCTACGCGCTCGACGTCCAAGCGGGATCACGCGGCGGGACGACGCTCGACGGTGACGTCGTGAGCGTCCGCGTTCCCCGCTCGGCGCGCGATCACGGGCAATACGTGCGTCGGATGCTCGAGCGCTGGTATCGGCAGCGAGCGCTGGAGGGCATCGTCGAGCGCAGCGTGCACTTCGCGGGGGTTCTCGACGTCGCGCCTGCGTCGTTGAGCGTCAGGACCTACTCGGCGCGGTGGGGAAGCTGCAACGATCGCGGCGAGCTTCGCTTCAACTGGAAGATCATCATGGCCCCGCCCGCCGTCGTCGATTACGTTGTCGTGCACGAGCTGTCACACCTGCGCCACCTCGATCATTCGGTCGCTTTCTGGCGCTGTGTGGAGAGCGCCTGTCCCGATTACCTCAGCGCCAGGGGCTGGCTCCGGCGCAACGGCCGTTGGCTGACCCATTTCTGAGGCGGCTACCACGGCAGCGACTCGCCGTTCGCGTGCCGGAAGCTGGCGGAGCGCTCGAGGCCGAGCTCGTCGATGCGCTCGATCAGACCGCGCGCGGCCCGCTCCACCGGTTCGCCGTGTCTCCCGGTCATCTGCGTCGCGACCATGCCCGGATGGAGCAGGCCTACGGCAATTCCCTGCTCGCCGAGATCGGCTGCAAGGCTCTTTCCCGCCATGTTGGCCGCCGCTTTGGACATGCGATAGCCGTAGTGTGCGCCGGAGGTGTTGTCGGCGATCGATCCCATGCGGCTGGTGATGATCACGACCTTGGCGCCCGAGGCTAGACAGGGCAGAAGCGCCCGCGTCACGCGCAGCGGTCCGAGGGCATTGACCTCGAACTGGCGCCGCATGGCGTCGAAGTCCAGCTCGTCGAGCGTTTGCCTGGACAATATGCCGGCGTTGTTGATGAGCACGTCGATCCGCTGTCTCCCCAGTGACCTGGCGAGACGCGCCAGGGCTGCATCCTCGGTGACGTCGACGTCTTCGTAGACGGTCACGTCGAGGCTTTCCAGATCGGCGCTCGAGCGACGGCAGGTGGCGAGCACCTCATCGCCTCGCTGTGCCAGCTGCCGGCAGAGCTCGAGCCCGATGCCGCGATTGGCCCCGGTGATCAGAACGGTCGCCATGGCATTCCTCCTCGTCGGTGGTCGGCGAAAGCCGGTCCGTGTTCTCAGCGTAAGCCTGTGCCCGCAGCTGCGCGCCGCGGTGCGTGCAACCCGAGTCGGCGGTCATTGCCGCCCTCTTGGCGCAGCGTCGTCGATGGTGCTCGACGGGGCGCGCCGGCTACCGCCCGGGTATTATTGCAGACCAGCGTCCGAACCGATGCACGGCGTGCTCGACGCTATGACACTCGACGAGATGTCCTTCGGCATGCGGCTGCAAACGGAGGATCGGGTGATCGGACCGGCGCCGGTTGCTTTGTGCGTCCGGCCAAGCCACGGGGGGCGGTAATGTTTGAACTCGGTCTGCGCGAGAAAGTTGCATTGGTCACGGGAGCGAGCGCCGGCCTGGGTCGCGCGGCGGCGGCGCGCCTGGCAGGAGAGGGCGCGCGGGTCGCCATCTGCGGACGGCGGGCGGATCGGCTCGAGACAACGGCGGCAGAGCTGCGCGAGCGCACCGGCGCGGATGTGCGGGCGCTGGCCGCTGACGTCACCATCGCGTCGGACTGTCGTCGCTTCGTCGATTCCGCATCACGGGCGTTCGGCGGCGTCGACATCCTGATCAACAACGCGGGCACCTCGGCCGCTCAAGGGCTCGAGACTCTGGACGACGCCGCCTGGCAGGCGGATATCGATCTCAAGCTCATGGCCGCCGTCCGAATGTGCCGCGTAGTCATTCCCATCATGCGCGAACGCGGCGGCGGTGCGATAGTCAATGTCACGACCGTCGGCGGCAAGGCGCCGGCGGCGCGGGCTTTGCCGACCACCGTCACGCGCGCCGCCGGCATCAACCTCACGAAGTCTCTGGCCAACGAGTACGCCGCTGACAATATTCGCGTCAACACAATCTGCCTGGGCTACCTCAAGAGCGCGCAGTGGGAGCGGCGTGCCGGTGATCGTCCGGTCGCCGAGCTTTACGCCGAGATGGGAAAACATGTTCCGCTCGGCCGCGTGGGCGAGGCGGAGGAGTACGCCGATCTGGTCGCTTTCTTGGTATCCGAGCGCGCGTCCTTCATCACCGGGACAGCCATCAATCTCGACGGAGGCATGGGCGCCACGGTGTGATCGAACCAAACTTGTCTTGAATCGAGCGCGGAAGCGGTCCTATACTGGGAACGACCCGGTGATACGGCCGTTACGATCATCGGGGGAATGTCGGTCGAGAGCGATCTGCCAGTTGGTCGTCGGTCGCGATCGGCGCGGGTGTTTCGATTGCACTCCTAGTAAGACGGGTCGTTGCAGAAGTGTCCTTTCGGTAGCTGCTGTGAATTGCCTGGTACTGGTTTGCAATTGAAGAGCACGGGACTTTCTCTCTATCTAGGCAGGTAATTTACATGGCTACAGGCACCGTCAAATGGTTCAACGAGTCCAAAGGCTACGGATTCATTAAACCCTCGGATGGCGGCAAGGACGTCTTCGTTCACTTTTCGGCCATACAGGGGAGCGGCTTCCGCACGTTGGCCGAAGGGCAAGCGGTCGACTTCGACGTCGAGAACGGGCCGAAGGGACCGCAGGCTGCAAATGTCAGAGTGGCAACCTGAGCGGTCGTCTCGGTTGTTTTGACGCGACCCCGCAGCTTGCTGCGGGGTCTCTAATCACGGGGTGACGGTGCAAGGCCGTCGCCAGCGGGTCGGGTGAGCGGCTGCGGGTAGGCAGTCCGCTCGACACCCGCTTCTGCAGCGTCCGGTGACGCAACGCGTCGCAGGCGTGCCCACGCGCCCGGAGCACCGCACCCTCAGAAGGACGAGCCGGGCTCTGCCAGGAATGCCAGCTCCGCGTCGGTCGATCTCCGTCCCAGCACGGCGTTGCGGTGAGGATAGCGTCCGAACCGGTCGATGATCCGCTTGTGCTTGTGCTCGAACTCGAGGTTGGACTCGAGACCCGGCTCGCTGAACAGCGCAACGGCGCGTTCGTGGATCAGCTTCGATTCGCTGTGCATGAAGGGCATGTACAGAAATGCCCGTTGCTGCGGTGCGAGCGCAGAGTGTGCCCCCGCGCGTACGGCTTCCTGGGCGAGTCCCAGCGACAACGGATCGAAGAGAAACGCCTCGGGCTGACCGCGGTAGATGTTCCGCGAGAATTGGTCGATGACAATGACCTCGGCGAGACGGCCCGGCGCCGTTTTCCGCCAGCAGTCGAGCTCGCAGGCAACCGCCGCCTCGTGCAATTCACGGAATCGCTCGGCGATCTCGTTGTCGAGCGCCGCGTCGCTCTTCCACCACTGCTCTGGCTCCAGCTCGGCGAACCAGAAATCGAGGACCGCAGTGATTGTCGTTTCGTCCATTCGACTGTCTCCCAACGGCCGGGACCGGCTTCCGATCTGATACGTGGCAGCGCGTCGCGTCATCGCGCACTCGTCTCACCGGCGCACGACGTCGACGGCAGCAGCAGCGTGCGTGGACAGCGCAGATGGCGTTGTCGCGCACCTCAGCGCCGGGCGCCAACGCAGGGCCGCGTCCTACGACTCGGGTCGGATACTGCCCAGGACGGCAAGACGACCGTCGTCTCCAACCCGGACGACGACGATCTCACCCGACGTCGTATAGGTATTGGTCAGCGCGTTGATGTTGACCTGATGCGTCACCAGCACGGTGGGGCGGGAGAGGTCCTGCTCCACCAGCCACTGCCGCAACGCGCCGGTCCGGCTGTCGCGAAACTGAGTCTGTTGAAAAAACGAGTTGAGCGCGGGCAGCGCCGATACCGGCCCGAGCGCGAGGAGGCGAGCCGTCTCCTCGCAGCGACACCACTGACTGGACAGCACGCGCGCGCTGTCGATGCCGTTGTCGCGGAACCGCTCGCCGATGCGTGCGGCCTGACGCTGTCCTTCCTCGGAGAGATTGCGCTGCGTCGAGCAGTCACCGAGGCGGAAGCCTGCCGGGTCTCCGGTCCCCGGTGCCAGGGCGTGGCGCATGAGTGCTACGTGTCCGCCGCTGCGCAGCGCCCGCCACAGGGTCGCTGCATCCTGCTGCTGCGCCGCCGCTGGGGCGGCGGCGCCGAGCAGCGCCAGCGCAAGGACGGTGGCGGCGAGCGCGCGCAGTGCACGGCGGCCGGCGCCGGGCAGGGCCATACGGATGACAGGGCTGACGCGGAGCCGCGCCTCGTGCATGGGTCTCTTTCTCGCGGCGGTCGCGGGGCTCGCGCCGCGTCGCGGCATGGCATCGTCGGCACCGGTCCCGGTCGCGCGTCGACTGACGTCCCGCGGCCTGCGTTCACTCGGCGGAAGAGACCGCCGGGCGGCGTCTGACGCGAGGACGCCGCGCAGCGGGCGCGCCGCGGTCCTCATCGTCCCCAGCGCAGGCTGAGCGGCTGCAGCGCTCTCGCGAGCTCCAGCAGTCCCTCGCGGGCGGCCGCCGGCAGCGGGACCAGGGGGTGACGCACGGCGTCGCTGCGGATAACGCCGCCTTCCTTCATGACGGTCTTGGTCGCTCTCAGATTGCACTGTCTGTTCTCGAAGTTGATGAGCGGCAGGATACGACCATACGCCTCGGCGGCCTGTTCCCGGCGGCCCGCCAGGTAGGCGTCGACCACCGGCCTGATGAGGTCCGGCAGCAGCGCGCTTGGCATGGTGCCCGTGGCGCCGGCGTCGAGATCGGCCATCAGCGTGATGGATTCCTCGCCATCGAAAGGACCGGCGACGGCCTCGCCCCCTGCCTCGATGAGTGCGCGCAGCTTGGCGGCCGTTCCCGGCATCTCGATCTTGAAGTAGCGCACCGCGGGCACTTCGTGAGCGAGCCGCACCAGCAACGGTATCGACAGCTGCACGCCGCTCAACGGGGCGTCCTGAACCATGATCGGAATCGAGATGGCCTCGGCGATGCGGGCGAAGTGCTCGAAGATGCCGTCGTCGTCGGCGCGCAGGGTCGCGCCGTGATAGGGTGGCATCATCATGAGCAGCTGGGCGCCTGCGGACTCTGCCCGCTGTGCGCGTTCAACCGCGACGCGCGTGCTGAAATGGCTGCAGGTGACGATGACGGGGACTCTGCCGGCGGTGTGCTCGAGGCACAGGTCGAGCAGGATGTCGCGCTCGCGGTCGGAGAGAAGAAACTGCTCGGAGTAGTTGGCCAGGATGCAGATGCCGCTCACCCCCTGGTCGACCATGCAGTCGATGACCCTGCGCTGGGAATCGAGATCGAGCTCGCCGCTGTCGGTGAATGGGGTCGGTGCGATGGGAAATACCCCTCTGTAGGGTTCCCCGCGCTGCTCGCTCGTCATTTCGGATTCCTCCTGGCGGCGCTTTCGAGCAGCGGCGCCCTGCTCGCGTTCGACGTCATGAGCTCGTCACCTGCGCGTGGCGCGTTCTGCAGACCGAGCGCGCCTGTGTTCTCGCCGGCACCGTGCCCACCCATGCAGCGGTCCATCGGGCGTCACGGAGCTCGCCGGTCTGGGCCGCCCATTATGCCTCGCCGAAATAAAACCGGCGAATCAGCTCGGCGACACAGGCCGGCTTGTCCTCGCCCTCGATCTCGATGGTCACGGTATCCACCGTCTGTAGCGCGCCGTCGAGGGCTTCGACGCCTTTCAGCACCGTGCGTGCCCTCAGCCGTGCACCGGCCCGGACGGCGTTCGGGAAGCGGACGCGATTGAGTCCGTAGTTGATGATGTTGCGAACGCCCGGGTAGACGGCGGCGCCTTCGCCGACGTGGCCGCGCAGATACGGGTACAGCGCGAGCACCAGATAGCCGTGCGCAATGCTCGCGCCGTACGGCGACTCTCGCCGTGCTCTCTGCGGGTCGACGTGTATCCACTGATGATCGCCGGTGACGTCGGCGAAGGCGTTGATGCGGTCCTGGGTCAGCGTGAGCCAGTCGCTCACATGCACCTCGGTGCCGATGCGGGAGCGAAGCTCCTCGAGTACCGTCGAATAGGACATCATTGCATTGAGAGGTGAGGGACCGGCCCTCGGCGAGCATACCTCGCGGTGTCGCCGCGGGACACGCCGTGGCGCCGAGCCGCCTCTGCCGCCGGCGGCCCGGCCGCTGCCGGACGAGGTGACAAGCCTAGCATGGTCGCGGGAGGGCCGGTGAGCAATCGAGCGGGATTCGCTGCCCGGCGCCCAGGTGCTGCGCTGCTGGGGTAAGATGCGCGGCGAGGTTCGCCCTATGTCCTGTCCCCTCGATGCCATCGATCTGGTCCCGACGCAGCCGGTGCGCATGCTCGGTCACGTCGTGACCGGCGGGCGCGCGTGGCTTGGTGGGGAGCTCGCGCGCGACGACTGGACGGTGCCCGTCACGGCGCAGGCGCTCGCCGAGATCGAGCACATGGTCGACGTGCTGCACGCCCGGCCGCTACCGCTGCTGCGGCGTGCGCCGGAGCAGTTCCACATCCCCGTTCTGCGTGCGCTGATGGCTGAGGCCAAGGCCAGGCTCGACAGCGGCTGCGGATTCGCCGTCGTCGATGCGCTACCGATGGACGCGCACGCGAGCGAAGACATGATTGCGTGCTTCTGGACGCTGGGGCAGTGCATCGAGCGAACCGTCGCGCAGAGATGGGACGGCACCATGATCTATGACGTCACGGACACCGGACGTGATTACGGCTACGGTGTGCGTGGCTCACACACACGCGTCGAGCTGGTCTTTCATACCGACAACGCGTTCGGTGTTGCGCTTCCCGACTACGTCGGCCTGCTGTGCAAGCACCCGGCCGCGAGCGGAGGCGTGAGTCGCTTCGCGAGCCTCTACACCATCCACAACCGCATGTTGACGCATCATCGCGCGCTGTTGGAGCGACTCTACCGGCCCATGCTGTTCGATCGTCAGGCAGAGCACGCCCCCGGAGCGGCGCCTACCGCCTGGGCGCCATTCTTCGTGTGGGACGGGCAGCGGCTCACCGCCCGCGCCAACGTCTCGCTGGTGCGCAAGGGCTACGAGGTCGCCGGCATCGAGCTCGATGCGGAACTCGAGGACGCGCTGTCTGCCGTCGAGGCCGTGGCGAACTGCGAGGCGTTGTGGGTGGAGGCGCCCATCCGGCGCGGCCAGCTGCAGTATCTCAACAATCGTGAGCTGGTCCACTATCGCAGCGCCTTCACCGACGCCGGGGACCCGGCTCGCCGACGGCATCTCTTGCGCACCTGGCACCGCGGTCACGGCCAGCGTGCCTACGACGGCTGAGCCCGCATCACCCGGCGCACCCAGGCACGGCTGCCGCCGCGCCGTCGTCCGCGGCCGGCACTTGCCCGTCGGTTCATCAATTTTCGTGTCGAGCCGTTTGGCTTGTGCTGCGGAGCCGGTGGTGCGCGTCGGCCGCCATCGCTGAAGGCGTTGCTGCGCGACGTCATGAACGAGGCCCGCCGGGGCGCTGGCCGACGACGCGCAGTCCCTGGAGCGCCGACTGAAGGGCCACGCTGGCATCGTCGCCGTGATAGACCATGTAGGCGGGGAACGAGAAGACAGCGGCGTCCTCCACGATGCGCAGCTTGCCGGATTTCAGGTGGCGCTCGACCATGCGCTTCGGAAAGTAGCCGGCGCCGCCGTTGCGCATGATGTAACGCAGGGCGACGACGCCGAGGTCGAGCTGCAGCCGCGGCGTCGACAGCTGCGGGTGGTGGAGACTGTGGAAGGCCTGGAACTCCGGGCCCCAGTCGACGTACACGTAGCGGTCCGCGGTCCCAAGCGCATCCGTGCCGGGAGCGGCAATCATAACGAGCGTCTCATCGAGCAGTTTCTCAACTTTCAGATTCGGTCGCGACTGCGGCGTGTACATGATTGCGATGGAGAGCGTCCCATCGACGAGATGTCCCATCAGGCTGTCCGATACCCCACGCTCGGCGCGAATGGCGATATCAGGGGCGTGGGCGCTCATCCAGTCGAGCCATTTGAGTAACAGCTGATCCCAAAGGCTGGCCTGTGCGCCGATCGCGAGCACGGCCCGGTACCCGGCGGGCAGCGCAATGTCGTGACGGGCCTGCTCCCACACACGGACGAGGGCGGTGGCATAGCGCTCGAATTGCTCTCCCGCAGCGGTGGGGGTCACGCCGGTCTTGGAACGGTGGAACAGTGCTCTATCGAGCTCGGCTTCGAGTGATCGAATGCGGGCGCTCACCGTCGACTGCGTCACATGCAGTCGCCGCGCCGCGGTAACGAAGCTGTTGCTCGCGACCACCTCGAGAAAGGTCCGTGCCAGGGTGATGTCCATCGCGTTCTGCTACCGTGACGTTGTCATCGACCGACCGAGAGACGTTTGGGATTGGCCCGCTGTGGGAACAATGATCGAAGTGCGCATCGGCGAAAAGCGCGCTTGCCGCCCCTCTGCCGAGACCGGACCCTGGGTCGCGCGACCGTCGACGGGTCTCGCCGCATCATCCGTACCGCCTCGCCGGCGCAGCCGGAGCCGACGGCGCCGGGCGCGGCGCGGGGCATTATGTATCGAAATCAACGATATCAGCCATCGGAAAATTTCGCGCGAGGGATCATTGCCAGGGCATGTCGTTGGGTGTATTGACTGCGCGCGGACCGGTGGTGTCCGCCGACCACCGCTGCGCCCGGTGCCGGGCGCAGCATTGTAAACACCCTACGGCGAGACGTGCCGACAGCGAAATGGTTGAAGAAGAGATTCTGGACGAGGTCATCCTAACACTGCTTGGCGACGACCTCTCCGCGGAGCCTGGCCTGGCCCCGCAGGTGCAGAGGAGTGCGCGACAGCGGATCGAGCAGTTCCGCGAGGACCGCGCCCTCGAGGCCCGCCTCAGAGAGCCGTACGAGGATTGGGATGCCGCGCGGCGGTCTGCGGTGGACGGTAAGGTCGGGGCCGGCGGCGCGGCCGTATCGGCGCGCAGCGGCCGGCTAAGGCGTCGACGCACCCGCGGCGAGGAACGTCTCGACACCGGCGTTGACGGCATCCGGAAACTCCCACAGAGGAAAGCCGCCCGCCCCGGCGATGCGCAGGCGCTGGCAATTGACGAGCGAATCCGCGAGCTCGTCGGCGACGGCCACGAAGTCGGGCAGGTCGTGTTCGCCGTTCAAAACGAGTACCGGGCAGTCGATCCTGCGGAGCCGTTGACGCAGCGCGGGGATCCGTTGCGTTGAGGTTGCGTCGAGCCAAGGTGCGCCCCCGAACGCATCGATAATCGCTCTGTGGGCGGCGGCGCGGCAGCGTCGCGGATGGGCGCGGATGACCCGAAACCATCCGGCACGCCGGAACCAGTCGTCGCGCGCCACGGCGACGCCGTGCGTCAGCGCCAACGATCGCGCGCGCCCCACCCAGTTGCTCACCGACGGCAGCTCGACGCCCGGCAGCACGGGCGCCTCCAGCACGAGCGAGCGAAGACGGGGGGTGCTGCGCAGCGCCAAGAGAAGCCCGACGCCGGCTCCGGTGTGGGTGCCCCAGTAATGGCTCGCGGCGACGCCGGCGCCGCGCATCGCTGCCGCCACCGCATCGGCGTACTCGGCCGGCCCGTAAGGACCGCGCACGTGCGCCGAACGGCCGTGGCCGGGCAGATCCACCAGCAGCAGGCGGTAGTGCGGCGCGAACCGGGTAATCTGGGCGGAGAACAGGTGGCGGTTCTGGGAGGCGCCGTGAACGAGCGTGAACCACGGTCGTTCGGCGGCGTCGCCGTTGATTATCTGGGCATACGCCGCCCGCATCGTTACCAGTAGCGCATCGCGTTGGCGAAGATCCGCGTCGCGTCGTCTGCCGAGACCGCGCACGGGGCGTTGCCGATCGCCCGCCGCTGGCGCAGCGCCGAGGCTGCCAGCGCGTCGGCGTCGTCCGCCGTGAAGCCGACGCCGCCGAGTCCGTTGGGTATGTGCGTTGCGCGCATCATCCCGACGATGTGCGCGGCGACGATCTCCCCGGCGTCGTCGGGGGTCGCGTCACGGAGGTTCGCGCCGAGACAGGCCGCGGCCTCGAGATGGCGCTCCGGCGCCGCCGCGGCGGTGAAGCGGTATACCGAGGGTGCGTTGACGATGACGCTCACACCGTGGGGCACGAACGGACTCTCCGCCGACGGGTAATGCGGCATGCGAAAATCCCGCACCAGATGGGTGACCGCATACGAAAACGCATGGGGCAGATGGGTGCCGCAGTTGCCGAACGCCACGCCGGCGAGCGATGCCGCCCAGCTCAGGTTGTCGCGCGCCTCGCTGTCGCCCGCATCCCGGACGCCGCGTTCGAGATAGCGCCCCACCAGACGCAGCGCCTCACGGGCGCTCAGGTCGCTCCACGGGTTGGCGCCCTGAATCATAGGGCGCGCTGACGGTGCGGCGGTCTTGGGCCAGCGCGTGTAGGCGCGTGCGGTATAGGTCTCGAGCGCGTGGCTCAGCAGATCGAAGCCGCTGGCGGCGACCACCTCCGAGGGCAATGTCTCGGTGGCGGCGGGGTCGATGATCGCCTCGTCGGGCAGAATGAAGCGGCTAGCCAGCACGAACTTGGTGCCGAGGTCGACGAGGCGGATGACCGCCAGACCGGTCATCTCCGAGCCCGTTCCGGATGTCGTCGGGCAGGCGATATGCGGCAGCACGGGACCGGGGATCGCCACGCCGTCGCCTGCGGGCGCGGCGAAGTAGGTCGTGAATGCGGCCGGATGGTGGGCGTAGACCATGGCGGCCTTTGCCGTATCCATCACCGAGCCGCCGCCCACGGAGACGACACCGTCGAAGTGGCCGTCGTCGAGAAAGGCAATGGCCTCAGCGACGGATCGATCGCTGGGCTCGATGCGTACCTCGGCGAACACCGCGACGTCGACGCCGGCGGCGCGAAGTGATGCGCGCACGTCTGCGACGAACGCCGAGTCGGCGAGCATGGGATCCGTGAACAGGGCGGCGCGGCGGATGCCGCGGTCGCGGGCGCGCGCACCCGCTTCGTGCCGCGTGCCGCGACCGAAGGTGACGCGCGGCATCTCGACGGTGAAGCTGTCGGCGCCGCCTTTCGCGCTCGGATCGAAATATTGACAGCATCCCATCGCTGCTTCTCCACGTGCGTTGCCGACATATCGCCCGACGACGGGCGAGCCGCAAACCCCGCCCACCGCGACGACCTCGAGGTCTGCTAGAGTATCAGAGCCCTGCGGGCAGCAGCGTGGGGAACCGGCCAACAGGGGAGACGGCTATGCAGAGACGTGCGCTCGGCGGGCAGGGCTTGACGGTATCGGCCATCGGTCTGGGCTGCATGGGGATGTCCATTGCCTACGGCGAGCGTGACGACCGCGAGTCCGTTGCCACCATACATCGCGCGCTCGATGCGGGCGTGGACCTTCTCGATACCGCCGATGCGTACGGATCCGGCCGCAACGAAGAGCTGCTGGGTCAGGCCATCCGGGATCGGCGCGACGAGGTCGTGCTGGCGACCAAGTTCGGCAACCGACGCGATGCCCCGGACGGGCGCCAGGTCGACGGCCGACCGCAGTACGTGGAGACGGCCTGCGACGCGAGCCTCGCGCGTCTTGCTGTGGACGTCATCGACCTGTACTACCAGCACCGGGTGGATCCGCAGGTGCCCATCGAGGACACCGTCGGCGCCATGGCGCGGCTGGTCGAGGCCGGTAAGGTGCGCTTCCTGGGGCTGTCGGAGGCCGGACCCGAAACCCTGCGGCGCGCCCACGCCGTGCATCCCATCAGTGCGTTGCAGACCGAGTATTCGCTGTGGACGCGCGATGTCGAGGCCGATATGCTCCCGCTGTGCCGGGAGCTGGGTATCGGATTCGTCGCCTACAGCCCCCTCGGGCGCGGCTTTCTCACCGGCACCATCCGCTCGCCAGCGGACCTCGGCGAAGGCGACCGCCGCCTCGATCACCCGCGTTTCCATGTCGAGAACATGGCACGCAACGCTCCGCTGCTCGAACCGCTCGACGCCATCGCGGCCGAGCGCGGTCTGACGTCCGCTCAGGTGGCGCTTGCCTGGGTGCTGCAGCGGGGCGTGGACATCGTGCCGATACCGGGCACGAAGCGACGCCGTTATCTGGCGCTCAATGTCGCGGCCAGCGAAGTGCGGCTCTCGGCCGAGGAATGCGACCGCCTCGAGACCGTGTTCGGTCCGGGCGTCACCGCCGGCACGCGGTACCCCGAGAAGCAGATGGGCGGTTTGGGTATCTGACGGTTCGTGGCATGCGCGCAGTGCACCGAAGACGCCGCGTCCGCCAGACGGTCGGATAATTGCAGGGTGGAATGACCACGGAGCACAGGCGTATGCACAGACGGCATTTCCTCGGCTGGGGCGCTTCACTGACCGCGCTGCCATGGCTCGGTGCGGCGCGCGCGGGTGCAGAGATTTATCGCGAGCTCGTCGCCCAGCCGGGGGAGGCGCGTATCGCTGACGGCGCGGAGCTGCCGACGCGCATCTGGGGTTACGACGGCCGCGTTCCGGGACCGACGCTGCGGGTGCCGCAAGGCGAGTGGCTCAGCGTGCGCTTGTTGAATCGCCTGCCGACGGCGACATCCATCCACTGGCATGGCGTGCGCATCGACAACGCCATGGACGGCGTGTCGGGCTTGACGCAGGATGCCGTCGCGCCGGATGCGTCCTTTCACTATCGGTTCCAGGTCCCCGATGCGGGCACCTTCTGGTACCACGCCCACACACGCTCCTGGGAACAGGTCGCGCGCGGGCTCTATGGCGTGCTCATCGTGGAGGAGCCCCAGCCGATCCCGGTCGATCGCGATCTGCTGCTCCTCGTCGACGACTGGCGGCTCGACGAGGCGGCCCAGATCCATGCGGCGAGCTTCGAGTCGCTGCACGACCGCGCCCACGGCGGTCGGCTCGGCCAGTGGGTAACGGTCAACGGCAAGCCGTTCGAGCGCTATGCCGTCGCCGCTCGCGATCGTCTGCGGCTGCGGGTCGTCAACGCTGCCAACGCGCGGATATTCTCGCTCGATTTCGGCGCTCTGCAGCCTCTGCTCATCGCCCTCGACGGCCAGCCGACAGCACCGACGGCGCTGGACGGACCGCTGAAACTGGGCCCAGGGCAGCGCGCCGACCTGCTCATCGACGCGCCGGACGCGGCGGGTGCGTCGGTGCCCTTTAGCGTGGTTACGCGGGAAGGGTTGCTCGAGGTGGCCCAGCTGGTCACCGAGACTCCCGGCGCCAAACCGCAGGGTGGGCAGCCGTTCGCGGGCTTGCCCGGCAATCCGCTGCCGCGCCGCCTCGACCTCGCCGCCGCGCAGCGCGTCGGTCTGCTCATGGAGGGTGGTGCCATGGGCGGCATGCGCAGCGCCATCCTGCGGCAAGAGCGTCGCTCGATCCAGGAGCTCGCTCGTGAGGGCGCGCTCTGGGCGCTCAATCAGACCGTCGGCATGAGCGACGAGCCGCTGCTCCGCGTGCCGCGGCAGCGCACCGTCGTCATCGACATCCGCAACGACAACCGTTGGCCCCACGCGATGCACCTGCACGGCCACCATTTCCAAGTCGTCGAACGTGACGGCGTGGCGGTGGACGACTCACCGTGGCGCGACACGGAGCTGATCGAGCCCGGCGCGGTGGTGAGCATCGCGTTTGTCGCGGACAATCCGGGCAAGTGGCTGCTTCACTGTCACATGCTCGAGCACTCGGCGAGTGGCATGATAACCTGGTTCGAGGTGAGCTGAGGCGGATCACGGCACCGGCCGGTCCAGCATCTCCAGATGCAGCGCGTCGCCCTCGTAGGGGTGGCGTTCAGCGACGGCTTCGTCCAGCTCGACGCCCAGACCCGGCGCCGTCGGTGGGATGAGGTAGCCGTCCTCCCACTCGATGGGCCGTCTCAGTATCTCGGCGTGGAAGCCGCTCCAGTCGAGGATGCCCTCCTGGATGAGGAAATTGGGGCTGCAGGTGTCGAGCTGAATAGCGGCAGCGCCCGCGACGGGGCCGCAGTACAGATGCGGCGCGATCTGCGCATAGTGCGCCTCGGCCATGCCGGCGATCTTCTTCGCCTCGAGTAGCCCGCCGACGCGTCCCAATGCCATTTGCACGATCGACGCGGCCTGCTGCGTCAGCACCGCTCCGAATTCGTACTTGCTCGCCAGACGCTCCCCGGTGGCGATGGGGATGCGGGTGGCTCGCGCGACGCGCGCCAGCTGCTCGACATTCTCCGGCGGCACCGGCTCCTCCAGCCACAGCGGGTCGTAGGGCTCCAGCCGGCGCGCCAGACGGATGGCGCTCGACGCCGTCATCTGGCCGTGGGTGCCGAACAGCAGCTCGCAGCGGCTGCCTACCGCAGCGCGCAGCGTGCGGGCGAACTGCTCGGCGCGATCCAGCGCCTCGAGACTGAGCTGTCTCGGGTCGAACGCCGAATAGGGGCCGACGGGGTCAAACTTGACCGCAGTGAAACCGCGCTCGACGTAGCGCACGGCGCGTTCCGCCGCCAGGTCGGGGTCGCTGTAGACGTCACGGGTGTCGCCGGGCTCCGGGTAGAGGTACGTGTAGGAGCGCAGCGTTTCGTGGACGCGGCCGCCGAGCAGTTCATAGACGGGCCTGTCGAGCTCCTTGCCGATAATGTCCCAGCACGCCATCTCGATGCCGCTCAGTATGCCGAGCACCGAGAGGTCGGAACGCTGCGTGTAGCCGCTCGAGTACACGACACGCCACAGCCGTTCGATCTGAAACGGATCGGCGCCGATGACGCACCGCTCGCAGACATCTTCGATCATGCGCGCGACGACGCGGGGATGAAAGGGCACGCAGTACACCTCGCCGACGCCCCGCACCCCGTCGTCGGCGGTGAGGGTGAGGAAAATCCAATAGCGACCACCGTAGTGCGGCGGCGGGTTGGCGACCACGTGGGTCGTGACGTCGGTGATCTTCATCGGCGCTCGCTACTCGGCAACTTCGCCTCGGGCCCATGCGTTGTCGGCAGCACACCGCTGCGGTCGATGCGTGCGCGGTGATGCTACGGGCGATGCCGGGCGCCGGTCAACGTATCGGCGAGAGCATGTTGGCATTGCCGCTCGGGGCACAGCGGCTGGGACCCTGGGGTCGGGAATTGCGCCTGAAATTGAACTCGCCGGCTCGGGCGCAATCAAAGCTACGCGAGGGACCGTTTGACCGAGGTCCACGCTGCTCACGGTCCACGTCAAGCATATGAGGAGAATTGTCTATGGCTACTGATCTCAAGCCCATCTCACGCGCGGTGCGCCTGACCGTCCTCGCCGGTGCGACGAGCCTGGCGCTCAGCGGCGCGGCGACGGCCGCCAGCCACAGCCCCTGCAACCCGTGCAATCCGTGCGCCGCGCAGGTCGCCAACCCGTGCAACCCGTGCAATCCGTGTAACCCGTGTGCGCTGAAAATTCCCTGCAACCCCTGCAACCCCTGCAATCCCTGCGCGGTCAAGAACCCCTGTAATCCGTGCGCGGCAGCCAACCCCTGTAACCCCTGCGCAGCCAAGAATCCCTGTAATCCTTGCGCAGCGACCAACTGACCGTTTCCGCCAGGCACTGCTCTGATTCTCGCGGCAGCGCGCGGCCGCGAAGAGGGTCGCGCTCGGCGCGACCCCGCTTGGCGTGCAGCGATGGTATCGATGCACAATAGGGCTGATGCGATGAGCACGAAGCTGGTACCAATGATCGCTATGGAGACGGTTCCCGAGGCCGCATCGCTGGTCGCGGATTTTCGCTCGCTGTCACGCCGGCGCTTGCAGATCATGCGCGCGGCGGGCAACGAGATCGTCGAGTGCTATCGGGTTCTCACCAAAGGTGGTCTCAACGTGGTTGGCGAAGTGCTGCGCGGACAGGGCACCTTCTACGAGATGAACCACTATCCCGACGGCGACGTGTTCGACGTCGAGACGCACTCGCAGTACTACTATCACGCGCACCCCGACAGTCCCCACGAGCACGGCCATTTTCACACGTTTCTGCGCCGCGGCGGCATGCCGTCCGACGTCCGAGCGGTTCCCTACGAGGGCACCGAGAGCTGGCCTGCCGGCGACGATGCGCTCGCTCACCTCGTCGCCATATCCATGGACAGCCGCGGTTATCCGATAGACCTGTTCGCGGTCAACCGCTGGGTCACCGGCGACACGTGGTATCGTGCGGAGGACGTCATTCGCATGGCCGAGCGCTTCGACGTCGACCATGCCTACCCGTCGTGGCCCAGCAATCGCTGGATCAGCGCCATGGTCAGGCTCTTTCGGCCTCAGGTGGCGGCCCTGCTCCGGCATCGCGACCTGGTCGTGGCGGCGTGGGCCGAGTCTCATCCGTCCGTGGACGTCTACGAGGATCGCGCCCTTGAAGTCACCGGGCGCATGGCAGTGTCCGTCGAACAGCAGATCGAGCGGGTGAGCCACGCCTTGCGCGGCCGGGGGTAGTGCCTGCCGAACGGCGCGACGCGGCCGCCGACGGCTGGTGGCCGACGTGAGCGGCCGGGCCGCGCGCTCTGCGCCGCCCTGCGCCCCGCTGTCGGCAGCGAGGCCAGCCGGGGGGGACGGCCAGACCGAACGGTTGCTTTTTACCGATAAATGGTACTAAACTAAGGGGTAGGCGGGCAAAGCGCTCGATTGAAGGTGCTGCCCGAGGCTTGATGGCAATGCTGCCATTTTATTGAGAAGGGGTGTCAGATGCTCGCAGTTGATCAAGTTCGAGTGCTGTCTCAGGAGCAGCAACTTGCGGCGCGTCGCGATCGGAAGCGCCGCATAGCCTTCCTCTCCGACAGGGGTTTCGTCGAGCACTTCGATATCGACACGGCTCAACCGGCTTTCACGGAGGACGACGGTCGGTTCTCTGAACACGATTGCGCGTTCCTCAACACGGCCGTTGCGCTCGCCTACGCGCGGGCGCGCTACAAGCGGCTGGACAGGGAACTGTACCGATGGTACATGCGCCGGGCCACGGAGCTGTGGGCGAAAGAGAAGTCGCTTTCGGCCATGGTGGAGGCGTTGTCGAATCCCTTGTGACGGCGTGACGCGCGCCGGCGCAGACTCATGGCGCGGGCGCGTGGCCGCGGGTCTCGATTGAGATGTCGTTGCCGATGTCCGGCTGCGGCCCGCGATGGCACGAGCGCTTACCCGCGGCATGCTAGCGGTGCGACGCTACTCCGCGCGTCCCTTTCCCGAATACCGCTTCGTTCCCGGACGTACTCCGCATCCGCTGCGCGACCCTGCGGGTCATTCTTACGGGACCGCGCCGGAGCGGCTCGACCAGTTTCAGGCTGAGCGGTGGCGCCACTGCGAGGCGTACCTGTTCGGCGTTGATCTTTTCAATCACGACTTTTGGTGGGAAGCTCACGAGGCCTGGGAGGCAGTGTGGGTCGCAGCCGGTAGGCGCACCGCCACCGGTCGCTTCCTGCAGGGGCTCATCCAGGTTGCGGTGGCGCATCTGAAGCGGCATCAGGGCTTCGCGGAGGCATCCCGACGCCTGGCTGCGTCCGGGGTGGAAAAGATTGAGGAGCAGCAAGGCGAGTTCCTCGGCATCGAGGTGGCGGTCCTGCGCAGGGCCATTGCTGAGTCCTTCTTCGAGGGCGGCAACGCGCCCGTGCGCATCGCTCTCGGTGTGCATTGATCGGGCGGATCGGCGACGCGCATGATTGCGCCCGCGCCGCCGTTGCGCTGTCGTGGACCGTGCCCGCTGCGGGGCGCTGCGCGCGAGGCGGGCCCAGTGCGGTGCGCTGCTCCCGCCAGGCCGCCGACGACGGGCTCACCATCTAGGAGGACCCGACATGGCCGACACCAATCGGCAGTGGCGTCTCGCCGCGTATCCCGTGGGCATGCCGAAGCAGAGCGACTGGACGCTCGCGGAGGGTCCGGTTCCCGAGCCGGGCCCTGGCGAGATGCTGATCCGTGCTCTGTATCTCGACGTCGCACCCTACATGCGAGGACGCATAAGCCCGCAGAAGAACTACGCGGCCGGCGTTGCGCCGGGCGACGTCATGCTCGGGGGCGCGGTGGGGCAGGTGGTGGCGTCGAACAGCGACCGCTTTCGCCCCGGCGACGTTGTGGTCAGCGATTTTGGCTTCGGCTGGCAGGACTACGCCGTGCTCGGGCCGGAGGACGTGCGAGCGGTCGACGAGGAAGTGGCGCCCCTGCCCTGCTGGCTGGACGTCCTCGGCCTCAACGGGCTGACCGCCTATTTCGGCCTGTTCGAGGTGGGGATGGCCAAGCTGGGAGACACCGTGCTCGTATCGGCGGCCGCCGGCTCGGTCGGTCAGATCGTGGGCCAGCTGTGCCGTCTCGCCGGTTGCCGGCCGATAGCGGTGACCAGCACGCAGGCCAAACTCGCGGCGTGTCGCGAGTTGGGCTTCGCGGACGGCGTCGCCTATCGCGAGGAGTCGGACTTGTGCGGGGCCGTGGCGCGGGTCTGTCCGCGCGGCGTGGACGTCTTCTTCGACAATACCGCCGGACCGATTCACGACGCCGTGCTCCAAAACCTGGCCGCGCACGCGCGCGTCGTCATCTGCGGGACGGTGAGCCTGGCGGCTCGTTTCGGAGAGCCTGACATCGGTCCGCGCTTCTTGCGTCACGTGCTCGTTGCACGCGCCACGATGCAGGGCTTTCTCGTGCTCGACTACAAGAGCCGGTACGGCGTGGCGCGCGAACGGCTGGCGGGGTGGGTGCGCGAGGGCGCGCTGGCACAGCGCTTCGATATCGTCGAAGGTCTCGAGAACACGCCTGCTGCGTTTCTGCGCCTGCTGCACGGCGGGAACATCGGCAAGCAACTGGTCAAGCTGTGATGCGGCGAGCCACCTTGCGGCGACGCCTGCACGCGGCTGCGGCCGGGTCTCTCGCACCCTTCGCGCTGAATCCGCTCGTGCGGCCCATGCCGGCGGGGGTGCTGCGCACGACTGCGAACCGAGATCGATAGGGCGCGGCCAGCGAACATGACGACTTTCGCCGACGGACGAGGAGGCACCAATGGCTATTGCGAGCTTGATCGAGTACGAGGATGCATCACCCGAGGTCCGCGCCGTCTACGACGACATCATGCAGACGCGCCAGGTGGACTGGATCAACAATTTCTGGAAAGCGCTCGCCAATCATCCTCCCACGCTGCGACGCACCTGGGAGAGCATCAAAGAAGTGATGGCGCCCGGGCACATCGATCCGTTGACGAAGGAGATGCTGTACATCGCGGTCAGCATCACCAACCACTGCCGATACTGTATCCACAGCCACACCGCCGCTGCACGTCGGGCAGGCATGACGGATGGCATGCTCGGTGAGCTGATCGCTGTCGTCGGCATGGCCAACGAGACCAACCGCCTGGTGGAGGGCTACCAGGTGGAGGTCGACGAGGTCTTTCTCGCGATTACGGACTAGCCGTCTGCCTGAGCAGCGTGACGCTGCCGACCGCCCGGCCGGGCCCGTAGAGCGCGGTGCGCGGCCCCTGTCGGTGATGACAGAACCACTCGGGGTCGTCGCCGAGCGCGATTGGTGAGAATAACCACTGCACGGCCGCCCGCGCGGCTGTTATCTTGATCCGCGCGAGAAGGCGATGCCCGGCGTTTGTTTGCCAAGAACGACGGGCGCGGGGAGCGCAGCACGTTGCCGTGGCGGTGGGCTCGGCGCCGCATTCGCGCCGCGCGCACATTGTGGACGTCTCGCCGATCCGGCCTTCGGCGTCGTGCGGCAGGGCCTTTGGCGGGCGACGAGCGCGCAAACCGTAGCGCGGAGACCGCAGGACCGCCGCCTCTGGCCGGAGGGCGGGTGCGAGATCACTGTGTCGCTGCTGATCGAGCGCCGCACCGCCCAAGCGACGCTGCACCGCTCGCCGAAGCGAGCGTAGCGCACCACGAACCGGACAAGGAGGTCCGCCATGCGTCTAGCACCGCTGTTGATGGGAGCTGCCCTGCTCGGAACCGCTGCTGCTCAGGCGTCCGATGGCCCGACTTACAAGTGGGTCGACGCCACGGGCCGTGTCCACTACGGCGATATGCCGCCACCGACGGCGGATTGGCACGAGATGGTTGGCGGTGAATGCGACACGCAGCTCTGTCGGCGTGACAGGGAGCAAGAGGCGCGTGCGGTCGCCCGGCGCGTGCAGGACATCGAGCAATGGCTCGAGGCCCGGGAACGCGACGGCTCGGGACGGCGGCGTAGCCAGGCCGACGTCGTCAAGAAGCGCGTCACGGTGCGCTGAGAGGATCGCGCCCGCCGCTGGATCGCAGGCAGGCTCACGCCATTGCCAGCTCGACGGCCAGCGCCTCGCGAACGCTTTCCGGGGGCAGCGCCGAGCAACGGCGCCGCGTGTCGAAGAAGACGTTCACGCAGCGCGCAGTCGCGATGCAGCGTTCTTCTCGAAACAGCCCGTAGCCGCTGCGCACGGACTTGTTCCCGATGCCGAGCAGCCGCGCGCCGACCTGCAGTGTGCCGGGAAAGTGCGTCTCATGCAGGAAGTCGATCGTGATGCGAGCGAGCACCGTGTCGATGGGGCCACCACCGTCGAGGAACCGATCGAGGAACAGCACACGGGACGTCTCGAAGTACACGCTGTAGGCATTGTTATTGACGTGCCCCATCGGATCCTGGTCGCAGAAACGGATCGTCAGCGAGGTCCAGTGTCGGAAGCTCGCCCGCGAAGTGAGGTCTATGTCTCTTTCGTCGTGTTCTTGCATTGAGCCGGGGAACACTGCCGTGAATGCACTGAGTATACCCTGACCGCTGGCGGGGCAGCGTTCTCGCACGTGCGCGACGCTTTCCGTGACGAACGTGTCGCCGCCGTCCCTGAGCGTAACCGGGCTATGCCGGAGTCGAGCGCCAGCCGCGCAACGCGTAGCGGCCGCGACCCTGTTTTTTGATGATCGGCGAGTGCTGAAGATAATAGACGGCGGCCTCTCGGCTTAGACCCTTGCGCCGTGAGGCCTTGTGCACGGCGTCCTCGAACGACAGCGTCTCGCCGTGCGCATCCTCGAACACCCGCAGCAGTCCGAGCTCCGAGGAACACAGCACTGCTTCGGCGCGCAGGCGTCTGTTACACGTCACCATGTTCTCGCGGAGCCGGAAGCCGGGTTCCTGCTCGAACAACGAACGCAGCGCCGACAGCGGCAGCGGCGCCTTGCGGTGCCGCTGCCGGCGGGCGCGATTGAGACCGTCGAGCACGTCTTCGAGCGGTAGCGCGGAGCGCACCGCGAAGACTTTCCTGAGATTCAGCATGAGTGAGCTGCGCGCGAGCAGACGGCGGCTGTATATCATGCCGCCGTCGACGAAGCGGTAGTTGTCCAACGATCCCAGCAGTTCGCGGAGCTGGTCGAGGGACAGGCCGTCGTCGAGCTTTTCCTTCAGCTGGCTCAGCGTGAAAAGCCCGAATCGCGAGCACAGTTTCTCCGCGCACTCGGTGACGGCTCGCAGCGCTTCCCCCTGGCCCCGCGCGCAGACCATCCGGTTGCCGAGAATCACCTGCACGTCGAAGCCGGGTCGCCCGAAGAAGTCGGCGATGCGGGTGAGCCGCTCGTAGTCGATGGCGTGAATGTTGTGCGCTTGAAGCAACTGTGTCACGCCGACCGCCGACATGGGTGTGCGTTCGCGCACCAGCTTGAGCGCTTTGTCGAGCAGCGGGCTCGCCGGCTCCGCCGAACGCGCCAGACGCGCGGCTTCGGCTTCGATCTGTTGGATGCGCTGCTTGGTGTAAGCGTGCCGTGCGCCAATCGCTTTCAACGTCATCGGCCGGCCACGCAAACCGAGCCTGCGGATCACGACGTCGCGCTGCACCGGATCCGTTAGTCCGGCTCGGGTCAGCATCTGTAGCGCCTCCGTGCGAAGGTCGAGCGACGTCATTCCGCCCATAGACCTCAATGTAGTCCATATCGACGCAGACACAACTGACGCGCGCCGCGGAGCGGGCGAACCGCAGTGTCGCGCCTGCTCTGGCGGCGCAGGGGGATCGTTGGGCGACGACCGGCGCGCCCGCACGGCACGCATCGCGGCCTGGCGCGACGAGCGCCGATCTGGCGGGACGCGCATATGGCGCGTGTCGACGAGACGGTCGTGACGTTCGTCGCCTACCGCCATCGGCACTGCAGGCGGAGCTCGCGCCAGGGGTTATCGGTCCGAACGCGGCCCCGGCGCGACAGGCGGGGAGACCTGCCGCCGGGCACCTCGTGGACGCTTCGCCTAGACCACCAGGGACTGCCCGGGGCGGGCCACCAGCCACCGGGTGCCCGGTGTGTTCAGGCGGCCGACCGCGGACTCTAAGCGCGATCGCAGCCGACGCGCATGGTGCGAGACGACAATGTTGGCGATACCGGCGCTGCGTGCGTAGCGTTCCAGCGTACGCAGATCGGTGTGACCCTGCACCGGTTTGCCGAGCGCGAATACCTCGTGGCACAGCACGTCGACGCCGCGGTACAAGCTTTTTGTCGCGGACGTCAGCGCGCCGTCGCCGCTGACCGCTACCGACTTCCCACCCGGCCCGTCCGCCCGGACGCTCAAGTTGCGCACGGAGTGCGCCGACGGCGCGCAGCGCAGAGTGAGTGCGCCGAAAGACAGCGCAGTGTCCGGGCCGAGCGTCTGGAATGCGAGAAAGCGCAATCGCGGCCACATGGTCGGGTAGCCGAGATCCATCAGCTTCTCGACGAAGCGGTCGAGCCCGGCGCGCCCGATGATGACCAACGGTCGTGACCGGTGTTCCTCCCAGTATCGCGTCAGCAACGGGACCAGACCGAAAGCGTGGTCGGCATGGGTGTGGGTCAGATAAACGGCGTCGATGCGGCGATGAAGGCCATCGCGCCAGAGCCGCTCCGGTACCTGATAGCCGCAGTCGAACAACACCGTAGGGATGCCGCGACCGTAGAGCAGAAACGCATTGTTGCCGAGACCGCTGTCGAAGGCTTCGCCGCAGCCGACGACGCGCAGTCTCATCTGGCGATTGCCAGCCGACCCCTGACTCGTTGCGCGCCGTCGGACCGCGGAGCGGCTACTCCCTGAAATGCGCGAATGCCTCGGGCGGTACGGGCTCCTCCACTCCCCCAGGCGGCGTCCAGACCATCTGCAGCGCCGACGTTCCCTTCTTCTGGAAGTAGTCGATGTCGAGCTTGTACCAGCCCGCCTGCTTTATCTCGAACGGCAGCGGCGGCGACCAGCGGTTGGGGTGAATGTCCGGATCGCGCCAGATCTTGTTGTCACCGATCCTCACCTCGACGCCGTCGTTGGACTCTATGCGTATGTGGTAGGTGCCGGTGGTGGGGAAGTTGATAGCGCCGCGAATCCGGCAGCCTACGCCCATCACCTTGTCGGAGGTGAGCACGTTGCCGGTCTTGGTCCGGTGGGTGAGCTGGGTCAGTGGCTCACCGGCCATGCCGCGCGACGCCTTCATCGCAGCGTTGAACTCATTCAGATGCTGGTAATAGTTGTAGTAGTAATTGACGGCGAGTCCCGGCGTGAGCTGCTCCGCGGTGGGTTGTGGCGAGAGCGGCTCCGCGGTCGTCTCTCCAGCCTGAGCGAACGCATCGGGCGCGGAGAGGCCGCTGCCGATGAGCAGGATCGCCGCGAGCGCGGCGCCGGTGAGCGCGAAACGGGTCGGTCTTAGGGGCCTCTGAGTAGGGGCCATAGTCGTCTCCTCCTCTGGTCGTCTTCTGGCACGACGGATCGTGGCGGGCGATGGTCACTATGATACTCGATTTGTCCGCGCAGTCCGCCGCCGCCTGGCTGTGCGGCGGTGCTATGGTAAATTGGTGGCCGTCCGGGCACGGGCGGGTGCGCCGCGGGCGGCCGCCGATAGGGGTGCGCAGCAGCGCGCCCGGTTACGACTCGTCTACGCGGAGCATCCTCGGTGGGGCACAAGATTCAGGTTCCGGTCTATTGCTATCAGTGCGTAGCCGGTCCCGATCTGCTCAAGGTGGAGGTCGAAGACGGCGTCGCCACGCGCGTCGTAGCCAACTTCGATATCCGCGCCGAGCATCCCGGCGGCGGGCGGGTGTGCGTGAAGGCTTACGGCCTGATCCAGAAGACCTACAACCCCAACCGCATCGCGCAGCCGATGAGGCGCACGAATCCGCGCAAAGGACGTGCCCACGACCCAGGATTCGTGCCGATTTCCTGGGACGAGGCCCTCGACGCCATCGCCGGCAAGCTCCGCGAGGCGCTCGCCCAGGGGCCCAGGGACGCAGAAGGCTACCCGCGCATCGCCGCGAGCTTCGGCGGTGGCGGTACGCCGACCCAGTACATGGGCACATTCCCCGCGCTGCTCTCCGCGCTCGGCACGGTGGATCTCGGTTTCGGCGCCGGCCAGGGGGTCAAGTGCTATCACTCCGAGCACCTCTACGGTGAGCTTTGGCACCGGGCCTTCATCGTGGCGCCGGACACCGAGCGCACCGACTACATTCTCTCGTTCGGGCACAACGGCGAGGCGTCGGCGGGCGTCGCCGGCGTGTGGCGCCACGCCGACGCACGGGCGCGCGGCCTCAAGCGCGTCCAGATCGAGCCGCATCTGTCGGTCACCGGCGCCGTCGCGGCGGAATGGATTCCGATCAAGCCGAAGAGCGACGCCGCTTTCCTTTACGCCCTGATCCATCGCCTGCTTCACGAGCGCGACTGGCGCGCCGTGTGCGACGTGCCGTTCCTCGGCGAGATGACCGGCGCGCCCTATCTGGTGGCGCCCAACGGCTACTATCTGCGCGATCCCGCCAGCCGCAAGCCGTTGATCTGGGACAGCGATGCCGCGGTGCCGCGGCCCTTCGACGCCGAGATCGGCTCACCGCAGCTCGAGGGTAGCGTCATCGCGTCGGGCGTCGAGATCGGTGCCGACGGGGAGATGTGGGAGCACACCCGCGCCGAGTGTCGTCCGGCATTTCAATGTCTGATCGAACATGTTGCCGGCAATACACCCGAATGGGCCGCAGCGGAGTGCGACGTGCCTGCGGAGCGTATCCGGGCGGTGGCCGACGAGTTTCTCGCTCACGCCCGCATCGGCGACACCGTGTCGATCGACGGGCACACGCTGCCGCTGCGGCCGGTCGTGATTCTGCTCGGAAAGACCGTCAACAACGGCTGGGGCGGCTACCAGTGCTGCTGGGCGCGCACGGTGCTGTTGTGTCTCGTGGGCGCGCTGGAAGTCGCGGGCGGGGTGGTGGGCACCAACGTCAAGCTCAATCGGCCGGCGCACGATCGCGCCGCCTCGGCGGTGCCGGGTCCAGACGGCTTCATGGCATATCCCTTCAACGACACGTCCCGGGAGGCGTGGCAGCGGCAGCCCGGTATTCGCAACGCCTATCGCACTCTGGTGCCCTTGGTCGCCAACTCCCCTTGGTCGCCGGCGCTCGGGCCGGCGCATCTTCCCTGGCTGTTTCTGCGATCCCCGCCTGAGCACTGGCCCGCGCCCACGCGCCCGGAGATCTGGTTCACCTACCGGACCAACCCGGCGATCTCGTCGTGGAACACCCGCGAGGTCGCCGAGCAGATGGCCCTGTTCCCGTTCGTCGTGGCGTTCGCCTATACCCGCGACGAGACCAATCACATGGCCGACATTCTGCTCCCCGAGGCGACGGACCTCGAGAGCCTTCAGCTGATGCAGATCGGCAGCACCAAGTTCATCGAGCAGCTGTGGCGGCACGAGGGGTGGGCGATACGCCAGCCGGTCGCCGAGCCGGTCGTCGACTGCATGGACATGACCGACATCGCCACCGAGATCGCACGCCGGACGGGTCTGCTGGAGGCGTACAACGCGGCCATCAACGGCGGCGCTGCCGGCGTCAAGCTCGTGACCGATGATTTCGACTACGGGCTCGATACGCACACGGCACACAGCTGCGAGGCGATCTGGGATGCCGTGGCGCGCGCGGCAAGTCACGATCTGTCCGCGGGTGCCGAGGTGCGTGATCTCGAGTGGTTCCGGGAGCACGGCTACATGGTGCGCCCGTTCGCTGAGATCAACTGGTTTCTGTATCCGCACCTCAAGCGCCGCGGCATGCGCTTCGAGCTGCCCTATCAGGAGGGGATACTGCGCCACGGCACGCAGCTCGCCCGTCGGTTGCACGAGATCGGCGTCGCCTGGTGGGACCGACAGCTCGAGGAGTACGAGCCGCTGCCGCGCTACCGGCGCCTGCCCGACATCTGGCTCAATTTCCTGCGCGACCGCGGCGTCGATCCCGACGCGTATCCGCTGTGGGCGCTGACCGCGCGCAGCATGCAGTACTCCTGGGGCGCCAACGTCGGTATTCCGCTGATCAACGAGCTGGCCCAGAGCATCACCGGCCATCGTGGGGTGGTCATCAACCGGCGCACGGCCCGCCAGCTCGGCATCGGCGACGGCGATCGCGTCGTCATCGAATCGGTGGCGGGTGAGACGCGCGGGCATGCCGTGCTTCGCGAGGGAATTCGCCCCGACACCGTGCTCATGATCGGGCAGTTCGATCACTGGGCGACGCCGGTTGCCAAGGACCTTGGCGTGCCCAGCTTGAACTCCGTGCAGTCGCTGGCGCTCGAGCTGACCGACGCCACCGGCAGCACGTCGGACATTGCCCGTGTGCGCATCCGCCGCGACGCGGCGCGACAGCGAGGATCGCCGTGAGTCCGCGTTATGGCATGGTCGTCGATCTCAATCGCTGCGTCGGCTGCCAGACGTGCACGGCCGCCTGCAAGCACGCCAATGACACCTTGCCGGGCGTGCAGTGGCGGCAGGTGCTCGACGTCGAGATGGGCCGCTACCCCGACGTCGAGCGCCTGTTCCTGGTGGTCGGCTGTCAGCACTGTGCGGAGCCGCCGTGCGTCCCGGTGTGTCCCAGCGGAGCGACCTATCAGCGCGAGGACGGCCTCGTAGCCATGGATTACGATCTCTGCCTCGGCTGCGGCTACTGCGCGGTGGCCTGCCCTTACCAGGCGCGCAGCATCGTCCACGACGGGGCCTGGTACTTCGATGCACCAACCCTGCAGGAGCGCGCCGTCGCTCACCCCGAGCGACTGGGCGTGGCACAGAAGTGCACGTTCTGCGTCGAGAAGATCGACGAGGCGCGGAGCGCACGCCTGGACCCGGGATGCGATCCTGCCGTGACGCCCGCCTGTGCGGCGTCGTGTATTGCCCAGGCGATCCGCTTCGGCGACTTCAACGACACCGACAGTGCAGTCGCGAAGCTCGTTGCGGCCGTGCCGAGCTTTCAGATGCACGCCGAGCTCGGTACCGATCCCCAGATTCGTTATCTATACGAACACCCCGCCGTGCCCGGCCGTGCCATCACCGCAGACGACGACACGGCGCCTTGCGCTGCGGACGGCTCGTCGGTGCTGGGCGGCACGCCGCAGCGCTGGTGGGACACCCGGGCGGCGGCCAACTTCACACTGGGCGGCGCCGGCGCCGGGCTTGCCGTCATGGCCTATCTCTCGCATCTCGTCGGAGCCGTTCCGAGCCCGACGCTGCCGGGACTTTTCGTGTCGAGCGCTGCCCTCACTGCCGCCGGCCTGCTCGCCGTGTTTCTCGAGATCGGACGCAAGGCGCGGTTTGCGTATGTCGTGCGTCGGCCGCAGACATCGTGGATGACGCGCGAGGTCTATGCCGTCGCTCTGTTCTATGCGTTGGTCTTGGGCGTCGTCGTGGTGCCGTCGCCGTTGGCGCACGCGGGGGCGGCGCTGGCGGCACTGGCATTTCTGTACTGCCAGGCGCGTCTTCTGCACGCGGCGAAGGGGATTCCCGCCTGGCGTGTTCCGCTCATGCCGTGGATGCTGCTGGCCAGTGGCATGCTCGAAGGTGTCGGTCTGCTCGCGCTGACAGCCGGGCTGCTGCTGCCGTCGGCGGCGCTCACGGCGCCGATAGCGGTGGCCGGCATCGTGCTTGCTGGTGTCAACGCAGCGCTGTGGCATCGCTACCGTCGAGGTGCGGCCGGCAACGGCGTCGGTCGGCCTGCGCGCGCCGTCATCGATGACGTGACGCCGTGGCTCCATGGCGTGGGTCACTTGTTGCCCACCGCGCTGCTCGGCGCCGCACTGCCCCTCGAATCACCGCGCGCGCTGTATGTGTTTGCCGGTGCGGCGGCGATCGTGGGTGGGGGGCTGTGGAAGTTCGCGGTGATTACGCGTGCTTGCCATCAGCAAGGCTTCGCGCTGCCCAAGGGGCCCCGGCGGGGATCGGGGCGGTATGCGGCGCCGCAGCGACGGGGCGCCGGCGATACGGTGCGCTAGGTGTCGGGGGTCGCCGACCGGCGCTGCCCGGTGCGGGTGCGCGTCGACCCGCTAGACGCGGCGGTCGGCGACCATGGCAAGCGCGCTCAGGGACGCAGAGGACGCAGAGGAATAGGATCGCCGCGGCGGCCACATGCGTGTCCGCCGTCGAAGGCTTATCTGCAAGCATCGTGTGTTTTTCTGGGGCGGCCGTACGGATACGCTGCGTGCCTTGCGCTGCCGGGACCCGGCGTCGACCCGACCGACTCCGCCATCGGGTCGAACCTCGCCGGTGCACGATGGCGGCATTGTTCGAACGCCTTGCCCGGAGAGCTGAGATGGAGGTCCTCGTGGGATCGTTGATCGGGTATCGTCATCGCGCTGGTGCTGATCTTGGTGTTCGTGCTGGTGTTCCGTTGGCCGTGGGACACCACCATGCCCCAGGTGTTCGGCCTGAAGGAGATCACTCCGGGGCAGGCCTCGCGCCTGGTGCTGCTCGCCAGCCCGTTGTTTGGCGGGCATCGCGTGGTCGAGATCGCGGACCCCGATCCCGGCGCCGGAATGGAGATCGATCCCCGCGCCCACTCTTGAGCCGGATGCGGGGTCGGCGCGCCGCGCAGACGGAGCGCCGTTTAATTCGGGTAGCTCGTCGGCGCCGGATGGCGACGACAAGGAGATGGTGCGCCCCTCCTCATCGATCGCGCTGCTCGGCGTTGCAGCGGCATTGCGACGGGTGATGCGGCGGCAGCGCGGAGGTCGCCGCGCGTCCCGGCGCTAGAGACAAGCTGGGGCGCCGCGCTTCGACGGCATCAGCGATCGGTGGTCTCGATCACACCCCGACGAGACCGTGGCGCGGTGCGGCCCGCGCCACCGGCAGACCGGCGATCTCGCGCAGGGCCGCCTCGGTGTATTTCTCCACCATCTTGCCGCGCCAGGCGGGCACGAAGTCCGTATTGTCCATGGGCCGCGCTGCGCGGTGCGCGAGGCGGCAGACGGCGGCGATGTTCTCGTCGTCGAGGCGCCGCCCGGCCAGGACCTGCTCCGCGCCCTCGACGGCCGTCGGGCGGGAGCCCACCGCACCCAGGTACAGCGCTGCGCGCTCGACGCGGCCATCCGCCGAGAGCCATACCGCCGCCGCGACGGACAGCACCGCGAAGTCGATCGCACCGCGGCGGCGCAGCTTCCAGAAGGCCGACCGGCAGCGACCGGACTCGGACGCGGCGGGCACCCGTACGTCGGTGACGATCTCGTGAGGGTGCTTGGCAAGGTAGTCGATGCCGTCGTCGCGATACAGATCGGCGACGGGGAGTCGGCGTTCGCCGTGTTCGGACGCGAGCTGGACGCTGGCGCCCAGCGCGCACAGCATCGGCGCCGCGTCGCTTGCCGAGTGCGCCCAGCAGCGCGGGGACTTCGTGGCCACCCAGCAGATCTCCCCCGCCTCCTTGAGGCAGTAGTCAATGGCGCGTCGCCACTCCTCGCTCTGGTTGTAATAGGTGCAGCGTGTGTCCACGCAGAGGTTTCCGCCCAGCGTGCCCATGTTCCGAAGCGGCGGCGAGGATATCGAGGCGACGGCCCGGGCCAGGCCGGGATAGGCCTGCCGGACGCGGGCATCCCGCACGATGGCGGACAGCGTCGTCGTCGCGCCGATGCGCAGCGCCTCTGCCTCGAGTCGGATACCGCGCAGCGTGTCGATGCCCGTGAGACTGATCACCGTGTCGGCGCGCTGATGGCGGCGTTTCATGTTGGGCCACAGATCGGTGCCGCCGGCCACGAGGCGGGCGGCGTCGCCCGCGGCGGCGAGCATTGCGGCGGCGTCGCCCACCGTCGTGGGACGTCTCAGCTCAAGGGGTGGTAAGCGCAGCATCGTGGCCCTTGCGCAGCGCCTGCTCGCGCTCGCTCATGGTGCCGTCGGCGGAGCGGGTGCCGGGCGCTTGCTGGCGGCGCGGGTCGTCCAGGGCGCGTCCGTCGCCGCCCTGCTGCGGTGTCGGCACGCGCAGCGGTTCGCCGAAGTCGACGTCGGGGAACGCGTTGGGGCCGATGCGCGGCTCGCGACCCTTCTCCGCGGCCGCCAGCGCCTTCAGCAGCAGGTCTGGCTGGATGGGCACCTGGTCGATGCGCACGCCGACGGCATCGAAGACGGCGTTGGCCAGCGCGGGAATGATCGGCAGGAGCGGACCCTGCCCGACCTCCTTGGCGCCGAACGGCCCCTGGGGATCCGGGGACTCGATCAGATAGCTGGTGATCTCAGGCATGTCCTGGAAGCTCGGGCTCTTGTACTCGAGCATCGAAGGCATCTTGTGCACCAGTGCCCCGGAGAGTCGCGGGGGCAGACGGCGGAATGCCTGCTCTTCCATCATCGCTTCGCCGAGCCCCATATAGACGCTGCCTTCGATCTGTCCGAGCGCCAACACGGGATTGATTGCTCTGCCGATGTCATGAGCAATCCAGACATGCTCGACGTCGAAGAGGCCGGTCTCTGGGTCGACCTCCACTTCGATGACGGCGGCCGTGTAGGAGTAGGTCGGCGACGGGCCGACGCCGGACCCGCGGTAGCGCCCCGGTGCCCTCGGCGGCGTGTACGATCCGGCGGTCACGAGTGTGCCGTAACGGGCCTCCGCCGCGACCACGGCGTCGGCGAAGGGCAGCCCGGAGGCGGGATCCCGCGCGTCGAACACGCGCCGCTCGGCGAAGACCAGCTGCTCCGCCGGCACGCCGAGCTGCGCGGCCACCGCCTTGGCGATGACGGCGCGCGCGCGCTCGGCGGCCTCGACGGCGGCATGACCCACCATCAGCGTTACCCGAGACGAGTAGCTGCCGAGGTCCACCGGCGTGAGATCGGTGTCGGCGACGCACAGCCGAATGTCCGCGAGGGCTATGCCCAGAATTTCGGCGACGATGGCCGCCAACACGCTGTCGGATCCCTGGCCGATCTCGGCCTCTCCGCAGAACACGGCGACGTTGCCGCTGCGATCCAGCTTGATGTGCACGCCGGACTGCGGCATGTGGTTCCAGTAGATGGGCAGCCCTGCCCCGCAGAGATAGGCGCCGCAGGCGAGCCCGAGTCCGCGCCCGTGGCGCAGCCTGCCGTAGCGTTTCCGCCAGCCACTGCCGGCGACCACGGCCTCGATGCACTTGGCCAGACCGATGGTGCCCAGCTGCAGCCAGTTGGTGGTTACGGAGCCGGCGGAGGCGATGTTGCGCAGTCGCAGCTCGGCAGGGTCGATGCCGAGCACGTGTGCCGCCTTGTCGAGGTGCACTTCGAGTGCATAACGCGGCTGTGGCGTGCCGTGGCCCCGCTTCGGCCCGCACGGCGGTTTGTTGGTGAACGCGCGCACCGCCTCGAACCGATACGCGGGCAGGTGATAAGTCGTCGTGGGCAGGGCGCCCGTGTAGTAGGTGCTGGCCACGCCGTAGCTGCCGTAGGCCCCGCCGTCGAGCGCCGTGCGCAGGTGCTGCGCAGTGATGGTGCCGTCGCGCCGGAATCCGGTGCGCAGGTGCATCAACACCGGATGGCGGCCGCGGTGGCAGTAAAAGACCTCCTCGCGCGAGAGCGTCACCTTGACCGGCCGGCCGAGCTCGAGGGCCATCTTGGCCACTGCAATCTCGTGGTTGAAAGGGTCGGTCTTGCCTCCGAAGCCTCCACCGTTGGTGCAGGCGATGACGCGGATGCGCGCTGCGGGCAGGCCGAGCACCTTGGCCAGTGCCCGATGCACGTAGTGCGGCGTCTGCGTGGAGGAGTACACCGTGATGCGCTCGTCGTCCTCCGGCACGGCCACTGCCGCGTGCTGCTCGAGCGCGAGGTGAGTGTTGCCCTCGTAGAAGAACGTGTCTTCGAGCAGACACTCGGCCGCCTCGAAGCCGGCCGCCGTGTCGCCGAAGGCGAGCGAGACCGTCTTGTGGATGTTGCCTTGCTCGCCGTACTGGTGGATGCGTGGCTCGGGGGTGTCGAGCGCTTGCTCCACGCTGGCGATGGTGGTGAGCGGCTGGTAGTCGATTATCACCGCCAGCGCCGCTTCGTGAGCCTGCTCCTCGCTGGTCGCCGCCACGGCGACGATCGGATCGCCGACGTAGCGGACGGTGTCGAGGGCGAGCGCGTGCTCGTCCTCGGACACCGGCAGGATGCCGTAGGGTTGCGGCAGGTCGCGGCCGCTCAGAAAGCCGAGCACGCCGGGCACCCGCCGTGCGGCGGCGAGGTCGATGCCGCGGATGCGCGCGTGAGCGGCCGTGCTGCGCACCAGCTTGAGGTAGGTCATGCGCGGCAGCGCGATGTCGTCGGCGAACTGCGCCTGACCGGTCACCTTCGCACGCGCATCGACGCGGGTGAACGGCTGGCCGATCAGTCTCGGCGCGATGCCGGGCTGCCGCGCGACGGTAGCGGCGGCAACGTCGTTCTCGGCATCGACCGGGGGCGCTCGATCCGCCGAGCGGCTGTCCCATCTGTCGTTCACGACGTACCCGCGTCGTCCGTCGCCGTGGCACCGAAGAACGCCTCGGCGGGAGGCCGCCACGGGTCGCCGCGCAGCATGGCGGCCGCCCACTGCACTGCCTGCACTATGCGGCCGTAGCCCGTACAGCGGCAGAGATTGCCCGACAGCGCTTCCTCGATCTGTGCGGCGGTGGGCTCGGGGTGCGTCCGCAGCAGCGCCTTCGCCACCATGAGCATGCCGGGCGTGCAGTAGCCGCACTGGGCAGCGCCCAGGTCGGCAAATGCGCGCTGCAGAGGATGGAGGCGATTGCCCTGTTGGAGGCCTTCGACGGTCTCGATGCGTCTCCCGCTCGCCTCGATGGCGAGCAGCAGACAGGAAAGCACCGGCTCGCCGTCGACGAGCACCGAGCACGTCCCGCACTCGCCGAGCTCGCAGCCGTGCTTGGTGCCGGGCAGCCCGCATCGCTCGCGCAGCACCTCGAGCAGCGTGTGGTGCACAGGAAAGGCGATCGTCTGCGCCTCGCCGTTGACGACGAACGACGCGGTAGCCGAATCGCACACCGTCATGTCGTCACTTCGCTGTTTTCGCCGCATCGGAACGACCGCTGGGATACCGACCGCCTGCGAGCACCGCATCGATTCATGAGCGTTGCCGTGCGCGGCCGCGTCGCCGCGTGTCTGGAAAATCTCCGCAACTCCGCATCCGTGCGTCGAGTCCGGAGCGTCGTCGGAAAGCCCGGCGGTGTGCAGCGTCCAGAGCTTCCGCCCTGCAAGGTCGCGGGACAAGCAAAGGCATCGGGACGCTCGACGGGCACATCGCCTTCGACCCGGAAGCCCCCTCCCGCAACCGTCCGGTATGGCGTCGGCTCACGCCGCCGCAGACTGCCTCGCCACGAAGAGAGAATTTGCTGCCGGGACGAGCATCCGACCGCGCAGTCTGCGATCATACCCGGCCCGTCTGTCCGGGTCCATGGCGACCCCGGAGGTGCCCTGGCGATGACGCGGGCACGGGTTTGTCGGGAGGAGGAAGCGTGAGCGAGTTGGCCGAACGATTGAGCAGATGCTGCGCCAGCGCAGTGAACGACGTGTTGGGCGAGATGGGGCACCGCAACGTCGTACTGCCCCCGCGCATCCGCCCCCTTGATCCCACGCGCCGACTCGCCGGAGAGGTGTTCACCATCTCCGGTTACGTAGACCAGACGCTCTCACGCGAGGAGACGTTGCTGCGTTGGGCGCGCGTGCTCTCGCGGGTGCCCGGCGGTCGCGTCCTGGTGTGTCAGCCACAGACGCGAACGATCGCGTTGATGGGTGAGCTGTCGGCGCGGGCGCTGATGGTAAAAGGGACGCGCGGCTACGTCGTCGATGGGCACTGCCGCGACACCGAGGACGTGCTCGAGATGGGGTTTGCGGTGTTCTGCGAGCTCGCTACGCCTGCCGACATAGCCGAGCGCTGGACCTACGATCGGCTCGGCGAGCCGATCACCATCGGCACCGTGACGATATCGAGCGGAGACTATCTGATCGGCGACCGTGACGGCGTCGTGGTGATTCCGGGACGTGATGTCGAGGAAGTCGTGGCGCGGACCGAGGCTGTGATGTCGACCGAGAGCGAGATGCGCAAAGCCATCCTCGCCGGGATGGATCCCGAGCAGGCGTTTCTCAAGTTCGGCCGCTTCTGAGGCGGTCGATATCCCACGAGCGTTGGGCGGTGACGGCCACGACGACGTCTTTTGCCGGCATCTACCCGATGTTGTATGCCTTTTTCGACGGGCGCGATGTCCTCGACCGCGAGGCCATGCGCCGGCAGACCGCCGCCTGTGTCGGCAACGGCGCCCACGGCATCGCTGTGCTCGGTCTCGCCACGGAGGTGGCGAAGCTCGACGGCGCCGAGCGTCGCTGTCTGCTCGAGTGGGTCGCGGAGGATGTGGCCGGCGCGGTGCCGCTCGCGGTGACCGTCTTCGGCAGCACCGTCGCTGAGCAGAGCGCGTTCGTCAGAGTGGCGCGCGACGCCGGGGCGAGCTGGGTCATCCTGCAGCCGCCCCGCGATCGCGGGCAGTCCGAAGCCGAGTTGATTCGCTTTTTCGGCGCCGTCGCCGACGCCGCCGAGCTCCCGGTGGCCGTGCAGAATGCGCCGCAGTATCTCGGCGTGGGGCTGTCTCCGCAGGGTCTGGCGGCGCTTCGCCGCAACCACCCCAACGTCGTCCTGCTCAAGGGCGAGGCGTCGGCGGTGGAGATCCGCGCGCTCATCGAGGCGACCCATGGCGAGCTCACCGTGTTCAACGGCCGCGCGGGCCTCGAGCTGCCTGACGTGCTGCGTGCGGGCTGCGCCGGCATGATTCCGTCGCCCGACACCTTCGACCGCCAATGCCGCATATTCGAGCTGATGGCGAGCGGTCGTGCCGACGACGAGCAGCACGCCGAGGCGCTCTACCGCGAGCTGCTGCCTGCCATCGTGTTCATCATGCAGTCAATCGACACGCTGCTCTGCTACGGAAAACGCATCGCGGCATGGCGGCTCGGTATCAGCGAAGTGCACGATCGGCAGCCGGCGCTGACACCGAGCCAATTCGGCCTCGCCTGCGCGCGGCGCTATGCGCGCGCGCTAGGTCCGTTGCCGTGGCAGGCCGCGCGCTGACGCCGCATCGACGCCGTCGCGGGTCTCGGTCTTCTGCACTCGACGGTCGGTGGACGCCACCGTGTCGTCGCTGCGCTCCGCTTCGTACGGCAGCAGATGGATGCCGTCTGCCAGCAACGACACGCTGATCGCAGTGCCCGGGACGACTCGGTTGCGCTCGGCGACATGGGTCGGCACGCTGAAGCGCAGCGCCGTACGCTCGTCACCGTCGACATGCATGATGACCGTCGTGTAATCGCCGAGCGTCGCCACCTCGGCGGCGATGCCGTGCACCGGATTCTCGCGGTGACCGCGCGAGGGTCGTCCCACACGATGCAGCACGACGTGCGAAGAAGGCACCACCCACGACACCGTGGTGCCCGGCGCGAAGCCCACCGCCGGCCGCGCTTCCAGCAGGTATCCTTGCCAGCGCAGCCAGGTCACCGCGGCGTGCCGATCGTGCCCCTCGACGACGCCCTCGAAGACATTACCGATGTCGATCAGTCTCGCTACGAGCGCCGAGTCCGGACGCGTCATGACCTGCATCGGCGGGCCGGTCTGCAGGGTGGTGCCGTGGTGAAGCACGCACAGCCGGTCAGCGAGGGCGCGCGCCTCGTCGAGATCGTGGGTGACCAGCACCATGGGCGTGTTGATGCGTCGCCGCAGCAGCACGAGCTCCTGGTGCAACTTGCGCCGCGTCACCTGGTCCACCGCTGAGAACGGCTCGTCGAGCAGCAGCACGGACGGCTCACGCGCCAGCGCCCGCGCCAGGGCGACGCGCTGACACTGGCCGCCGGAGAGCTGGCTCGGCATGCGCGGCTCGAGACCCTCCAGGTGGACGAGCGCCAGCAGGCGCCGCGCACGCGCGGCGCGCTCCCGTCGCGGCACGTGACCCAGGGCGCATGCGACGTTGTCGAGCGCGCTCAGGTGAGGGAATAGCGCGTAGTGCTGAAACACGAGACCGATCCGGCGCTGCTGCGGGGACCGATGTACGCCCCGGTCGAGATCGGTCCACGTCTGGCCCCCGCAGTGGACGACGCCGGTTCTCGGGCGTGCCAATCCGGCGATCACTCTGAGCAGCGTCGTCTTGCCGCTGCCCGAAGGGCCGACGATGGCGAGCAGCTCGCCGGGCTCACAGCTGAGCTCTGCGTCGATGACGGTCGGATGCTGGCGCGCGACCCGGACGTACAGCCCGGCACCGCGCTGCACTTGCGCCGCGGTGCCGGTGTCGCACTCGACGTTTGGGCGGTTCTCTGCAGGTGTCGCGTCAGTCACGGTCGGATTGCGGTCGCGGCGCCAGCATGTAGACGACCGCGATGGCGACGAACGACAGCCCGAGCAGTGCGGCGGACATCACGCCGGCGGCATGCTGGTCGAAGGCCTGCACGCGGTCATAGATGGCGATGGCGATGGTGCGGGTTTCACCGGCGATGTTGCCGCCGACCATGAGCACCACGCCGAACTCGCCCAGGGTGTGCGCGAAGGTCAGGGCCAGTGCGGATATGAGACCGGGCCAGGCCAGCGGCAGCTCGATGCGCCAGAACGTCATCCAGGCCGACATGCCGCTCACGTAGGCGGCGTGGCGCAGATCGCGACCCACCGTCTCGAAGGCGCGCTGGATGGGCTGCACAGCGAAGGGCACGTTGAACAACAGCGATGCCAGCAGCAGTCCATCGAAGGTGAACACCAGGCCGCGGCCCACGAGCGATTGGTAAACCCGAGCGAGCAGCGTGTCCGCGCCGAAGCCGATCAGCAGGTAATAGCCGAGCACCGTCGGCGGCAGCACCAGTGGCAACGCCACCAGTGCCTCGACGAAGCTTCGGGCGCGAAAGCGCGTAAAGGCCAGCCAGCGGGCGAGCGGGATGGATGCGGGTATCAGCACGAGACAGGTCAGTCCCGACAGCAGCAGTGACAGCTCGAGGGCGCTCCATTCCATCGTTGGCGTCTCGCCCGCTCAATCTACCGGAAGGTCGAAACCGTGGCGCAGCAGGGCGTCACGGGCGGCGACCGACAGCAGGTGGTCGTAGAGTTCTCGTGCGGTCTCGCCGGCGCCCTTCAGCAGCGCCATGCGATGGCGCAGCGGCCGGTGGCGCGTGGCGTCGATGACCGCATAGCTGCCGCGGATCGACACCGGCGGCGCCAGTGCCAGCGCCAGCGGTACCATGCCGCCGCTCGTCGAGCCTGAGATCGCGAACTGCGTCGCCTGACCGGCGTTCTCGCCGAGCACGAGGTGCTCGGCGATGGCGCTCCACAACCCGGCGCCCTCGAGGATCTCGCGTGCCGCACGGCCATAGGGCGCGTGCCGTGGATTGGCGATGGCGAACTTGCCGAGGCGTTCGTCGACGAGCGCGCGCGCGAGCGCCTGCAGGCTCGGCGCAGGCTGCAGAGGCGAGTCCGTCGGCGCGAACAGCACAACGCGCCCCAGCGCGTATACCTTGCCCGCGTCAAGCGTGCGTCGTTCGCGGTGCAGCGCGAGCACGTAATCCTCGTCTGCGGAGAGAAACAGCTCGAAAGGTGCGCCCTGTACGATCTGTCGCTTGAAGTTGCCGGATGCGCCGTAGCTCATCCGTACCTGCCTGCCGGTCGCGCGCTGAAAGCCGGCAACGATCTCGTCGAGGGCGAACTTGACGCTGGCGGCGGCGGCAACCTGCGGCGTGTCGTCGGCGCCCACCTGCGCGCCAGCGGCGAGCCACGGCAGCGCACACAGCAGAGCGCGCACCATGCACCGCCTGCCGCGGCGCCGTATGTGCTTCAGGTCTGCTCGCACCGCTAAGGGGCATCCGAGCGCAGGTCGATGACGCGCCTGGCCTTCCCCGCCGAACGCTCGACGTCGCCGACCGGCACGACCCGCACGTGAGCGGTGATGCCGATGTGCGCTTTGATGTCGCGCTGCAGAGCCGCGCCGGCCGCCGAGCGAGCCGCCTCCCCGCAGGCGGCGAGCTCGGGGCGCGCCTCGACGACCACCGTCAGGTCGTCGAGGTGATGGACGCGGCGCAGCTCGAGCACGTAGTGCGCGGCGAGGCCGTCGTGTCTGAGAATCTGCTCCTCGATCTGCGTCGGGAATACATTGACGCCGCGGATGATCATCATGTCGTCGCTGCGCCCGGCGATGCGTTGGAGGCGACGCATGCGACGCGCTGTGGGCGGCAGCAGCCGGCTGAGGTCGCGCGTGCGGTAGCGGATTATCGGCAGTGCTTCCTTCGTGAGCGTGGTGAACACGATCTCGCCGAAGCTCCCGTCGGGCTGGGGCTCGCCATGCTCGGCGTCGATGATTTCGGGGTAGAAGTGATCCTCCCAGACGGTCAGCCCGTCCTTGGTCTCGATGCACTCGGCCGCTACGCCCGGCCCGAGAATCTCCGACAGCCCGTAGAGGTTGATCGCGTGCATCTGAAAGCGTTCCTCGATCTCCCCGCGCATCGACTCGGTCCACGGCTCGGCCCCGTGCAGACCGATGCGCAGCGACGAGTCGCGCGGATCGAGGCCCTGGCGCTCGAACTCGTCGCCAATCGCGAGCAGATACGAAGGCGTGGCGGCGATGATGTCGGGGCGAAAATCGTTGATGAGCTGAACCTGGCGCGCGGTCATTCCGCCCGACACGGGCACCGTCGTGCAGCCCAGACGCTCACCCCCGTAGTGCAGCCCCAGACCACCGGTGAACAAGCCGTAGCCGTAGGCGTTGTGGAGGACGTCGCCGGGCCGGCCCCCGCCGGCGTAGATGCTCCGTGCCATCAGGTGGGTCCAGGTGTCGAGATCCTTGCGCGTGTAGCCCACTACGGTCGGCTTACCGGTGGTGCCGCTCGAGGCGTGCACGCGGATGACCTGATCCAGCGGGACGGCGAACATGGCGAACGGGTAGGCCCCGCGCAGATCGTCTTTGGTGGTGAAAGGAAAACGCGCCAGATCCTCGAGCTGCTCGAAGTCGTCGGGGTGGACGCCGGCGGCGTCGAATTTCTCGCGATACCGCGCGACGTTTTGGTAGGCGTGCTGCAGGGTCCACTTGATGCGCTGCCGCTGCACCGCAGCGAGCTCGTCGCGGCTGGCGGTTTCGATGGGATCCAGAGCAGTGCCTTCGGGAAGCTCGCTCACGGCGGTTCTCCGGTGCTCGGGTCGGAAGACTATCGTACCGCGATCGGCATCCAGCCGCGGCCCGGAATGGGCGGCTGTCGCCGCCATGCCGCGACGCCGCTGCGCAGCAGGCCTTCAGTCGGGCAGGTTGGGGGGATCGAGATCCTCGTCCCAGTCCTCATCGGGGCGCGGCAGGCGGGCCAGCCATTGCTCCAGAAGACGCACGTGCTCACGCTCTTCCTCGGCGAGGCGCGTAGCCATCTCGCGGACCTCCTCTGTCGTCTGCGAGCCGGCGACGGCGGCGAAGAAATCGGCCGCGCGCTGCTCGGAGCGCAGCGCCAGCTCGATGGCATGGTAGGGGGTCATCAGGTAGTGCGCGTCGCCGTCATGGGGCGCCTCCGGGCTCTCGGGGTCCTGCCACTGATACTCCCAGGGCGGGATGTGGGGCAGCTCCACGCCGGCGCTCAGCTGGTGCACGTGATCGATGTGCATCGCCTCGATTTCCGCCATCTTGCGGAACAGCTTGGCGACCTCGGGATTGTTGTGCACCTCCATCTGGTCGGCGAGACACGCGTAGCGCTCCGCTGCCTCGGTCTCGATGGCGAGGGAATGGGCCAGCAGCTCGGCCACCGAACCGATGACGCTAACCCCGGTTTTTTGACTCTCTGGGTGGGTGCTCATGTCGAGAACTCCTCCTCGATCAGCGTCAAGTTGTCGCCAGCGCTCCCCATGGCCAGCTGATAGGGCTTGCGGTGCCCGCGGTAGAGCACGCCGATATTGAAGCTGTCGTCGGTCAACAGCCGGCGCGCCGCACGGGCGGGCTCGTCCGTCGCCTCTACCGGTGCCGGTCGAACCAGCTTCTTCCAATGGCGCTGCTCGGGACGGTACGTCACGCACGGACTCAGCACCTGCACGAACGAGAATCCGGGGTGCCGTATGGCCTCGACGAGCAGCCGGGCGGCGCCGTTCGGGTCGCTGCTCGAAGCGCGGGCGATGAAGTTGGCGCCCGAGGCGAGCGCGATCACGAGCGGCTGGAAAGGGTTGATCTGCGGACCGCCCGGCGTCAGCTTGCCGCGTTCCCAGTCGGGCTCGGTGGTGGGCGACGCCTGCCCTTTGGTCATGCCGTACACCTGATTGTCCATCACGATGTAGGTGAGATCGACGTTGCGTCGGCAAGCGTGCAAGAAATGGTTACCGCCGATCGAAAAGCCGTCGCCGTCACCGCCGGTGACCAGCACCGTCAGCTCGGGGCGCGCAATCTTGAGCCCGGTGGCGAGCGGCAGGGCACGACCGTGGACGCCGTGAAAGCCGTAGGCATTGACGTAGGCCGGGATGCGTGCCGCGCAGCCGATACCCGACACGAGGGCGATCTCCTCGGGGCGCAGCGCGAGCTCGGCCAACGCCTTGGTGATCGCCGACAGCACGCTGAAGTCGCCGCAACCGGGGCACCACACCGGTTTCAAGGCCGAGGCGTAATCCCGAAACGTGAGCGGTGTCTGACTCTCGGCCGGCTTCATGGCTGGCTCCATTGCGTTAGCTGCTGGCGGATCTCACCGGGGCGCACGGGCAGCGGTCCCGGTCGGCTCAGGCTGCGGACCTCGCCGGGGAGCGCGTAGTGGGCGCGCAGGTAGCGATAGAGCTGACGACCGTGGCTCTGCTCGACGACCAGCACCCGCCTCACGCCGGCAAGGGCTTCCTCCAGAAGCGCCGGCTGCGGGGGAGAGAGCAGACGCAGCGCCACGAGACGCGTCGGCTTTCCCTCTGCAGCCAACCGGGCGAGGGCTTCGCGGGTCGGTCCGGTGCTCGAGCCCCAGGTGATGATCGCCATATCGCCGTCCCCCTCGACGTCGGCCCAGGATTCTCCAAAATTGAAGTGCGCCACTTTGCGCGCGCGTTTGTCGAGCTGCGCGGCGTGGTCTTGCGCCTGGCTCGAGGGCGTGCCGCTCTCGTTGTGCTCGAGGCCATCGGCCGTGTACTGCAGCCCCGCCATCCCAGGCAATGCCATCGGCGAGATCCCCGACTCGGTTAGCGCGTAGCGGCGGTACGCGCCGGCGCCCGGCTCGGCGTCGCCGGGCAGTGCCCGTTTGGCGACGAACGCCACATCCGCCGGCTTATCGATCACCGCGCGCGTCTGGCCAAGGGCCTGGTCGGAGAGCACGATTACCGCGGTCTGCAGCGCCTCGGCGAGGTGCACCGCCCACTGCGTGGTCCGCATGCAGTCGGCGATGGACGTCGGGGCCACCACCACGTGGGGGGCGTCCCCGTGCAGCCCGTATACGGCGAGATTCAGATCGCTCTGCTCCGACTTCGTGGGGATGCCCGTCGACGGGCCACCGCGCATGACGTCGACGACCACGACGGGCACCTCGGCGGCGACCGCGAGACCGATCGACTCCATCATCAGCGCGAGACCGGGTCCGGAGGTGGCGGTCAGTGCCGGGCAACCGCCGAACGAGGCACCGATGACCTGATTGATCGATGCCATTTCGTCCTCGGCCTGCAACAGCACGCCGCCCACTCGCGGCAGGCGCGCTGCCAACCACTCCAGGCAGTCGGTCGCCGGTGTGATCGGGTAAGCGGCAACGAAGCGCACGCCGCCGCGTAGCGCACCGAGCCCGGTGGCCTCGTTCCCGGTCAGGCGCCAGCGGCGGGTCTCACCGCGCTCGACGACGGGAACCGGTCGGCCGAGCTCGACCGCGCCGGCCAGCTCGGCGCCGCGTTGCACCCCGGCGACGCTGGCAGCGAGCACTTGCTCTCCTTTGGCGCCGATTGCCGCTTCGAGGACGGCGACGACGACGGTCAGGGGTATGCGCAGCAGTGCCGAGAGCATACCGAGCGCCAGCATGTTGGGACGTCCCCCGCGCATCTGCTTGGCGATCTTCTTGAGCTCGACGTCGTAATGGCGCGCCCGCAGGGCGACGATCGCATCGGGCATGGTGCCGCCTTGCGGGTCGCCCACGACGACGCTGTCGCCATCGAGCATCAGCTCGGCGGCGAAACGGGCCACGTTGTGCCAGTCGATGGCCAGCAGCACATCGAAGCGGTCGTCGTGGGATTCGGTCGGACGGCGGCTCAGGCGCAGCAGCGCCGCGGCCTCGCCGCCACGAATCTGCGGGCCGGAAGACCGCGTCATGCAGCCGTACCATCCGCTCTGGCCGGCGGCGTCGAGCAGAATGCTCCCGGCGGTCATGACGCCGGCGCCGCCGCTGCCGGCGAGGGCGATGGAAATGGAATCGGAAGCGCTGAAGCTCGCAGTCATAGGCCGGAAGCGGATAGGTCGACGAGAGCGTACAAATCGACCGCGGAGCGACGCTTGATCCAAGTCAAGTGCAGCCGGCTGCCGGGTCGGCACGTACCGATATCAGGAATCCGTGCCGGAGCTTAACCTTATTTTGGAGAAGGTCTCCAGCATCTTCGCGGTGCTGGCCGAAACCGACGTCGTCAATAGGGTTTCGCGCGGAATCTCTGCGCCGAATATACTGAAAGGCATTCATTCGTTTGTCGATGGCCGAGCGGCTGGCCAAGCTGCTGCGCGTGACAAAGGTCGATAATGGGGTGACGTTCGTGAGTTGAGGGCTGGTCCACGAGGCGGGTTTGCTGGCGGCGTTGCAGGAGTCGCTCGACAAGCACACGCTCTCGCCCGAGCCACGCACGCCTCCCGATGCGGTCTGTGCGGGAGCCGTCGGCGCTGCCATGCGGGGGCGCGTGTCGAGTCGCTAAGCTCGCCGCGGCCGGCCGTCTGGGCAAGGCACCGCAGGGTTCGGTCTGGATCGGGAGACGTTTTCATGGCGCTGCGCATAGACGAAGATTGCACCTGCTGCGATGCGTGCGTTCTCGAGTGCCCCAACGAGGCCATCAGTGCCGCGACGCCGATCTACCTCATCGACCCCGAGCGTTGCACCGAGTGCGTGGGCGCCTTCGATGAACCGCAATGTCAGCTCGTGTGCCCGCCTGACTGTATCCAACCGGACCCCGATCACCCGGAGACCGCCGAGGCGCTGCAAGTCAAGTACGAGCGGCTGCACGCAGCCGATTGACCGTGTCCGTCTGCAAGCGTCGTGCGCGGCCGAGCATGCACGCGCGAGCCCGAGAACGCTGGTGCGGGATCGACGATCGCCCGATCTCCCTGCGGCGGGGCTCGTACACCTGACGGACACTGCGGCGCGACGGCGCTCTTCCTGAATGCCGTTCGCGAACGGCGATGCCGCACGCGGGGAGCTTCGAGTCGTTCGTCGCCGAGGCCGACGGAATACGCATGACGCGGCGCCCCGCAAGAGACGCCGCGCTCGTCGAGCACAGCTCAGCGGCTGAGGCGGTAGAGGACGAGCGCGCCGCCGGACCCGGATTCGGCCCGGGTCAGCAGTGCGGCGACGGCGCTGCGGTCGGGCCCGGCGCGAGACGCGCGGCGCCGTTGCTGCAATAATACGCCCATCTTCGGCCAGCGGGCGTCGGCACCGTACACCCTCTCGCTCAGGCGGCCGTCACCAGCTGGCTCTGCAGTCCGGCCAGATCGGCTCTGGCGGGCTTGCCTGCGAGCGGACCATGAGTACGCGGAGTACCGCGATGGGCTGTCCAGTGGACGGCGGCAAAGCGTTTTTCGCCTGGTGCGCGAGGGTCTGACAGCATGCCCTATTACGCTATCGATGGCATACGACCCGTCGTACATCCGAGCGCTTACGTGCACCCCACCGCCACGCTCATCGGCGACGTGATCGTCGGGGCGAAGTGCTACGTCGGGCCGTCCGCGGCGCTGCGCGGCGATTTCGGGCGTCTGGAGCTCGAGCAAGGCAGCAACGTTCAGGACACCTGTGTGATTCACGGCTACCCGGAGACCGACACGGTCGTCGAAGAGGACGGCCATATTGGCCATGGGGCCGTTCTACACGGCTGCGTGATTCGAAGGAACGCCTTGGTGGGTATGAATGCGGTGGTCATGGACGGCGCCGTGATCGGCGAGTCGGCCATCGTCGCAGCGCTGGCGTTCGTAAAAGCGGGCTTTGACGCGCCCGCCGGACACCTGATCGGCGGCATCCCGGCGCGGGTGATGAGGGCGCTCAGCGAACAAGAGATGCAGTGGAAACAGGCTGGAACCGCCGACTACAGGGCGCTTGCTGTGCGCTGTCTGTCGACGATGGTCGAGACCACGCCCCTCGACGAGGCCGAGCCGAGCCGCCGGCGCATGTCGGCCGGCGCGTCGCGACCGCTGCATCGGCACAAGTAGCCGTTCGACCGCTCAACCCTCGCACCACTTCACGATATAGTAGGGCTGGCTGTCGAAGACGGTCTCCGGCGGTTGCTCGACGATGGTGTACTCGAAGGCGAGCAGGCTTTCGCCATCCGCCTGATCGACGTACATGAAGCCGCGAGCCTGGAGCTCGGCCTCTTTCTTCGAGACGTCGGCGCGGTCGTGGAGCGTCAACTCCTCGATCTTTCTCGTCGGGTCACTCATGATGCAGCTGTTCACCCGGGGACGTCGAGGGCCTGCCTGAGAAAAGCATAGCAGCCTGTGGCCGGCGGCGCCGCTCACCGGCGACCGGCGTGGCGTGTGGGCGGCTCAGCCCCGGTCGGGCGTCGGCCCCGTTGCGCGCCGGCCTGACCCCGGGACGTCGCTCACTCTTCGCAGGAGTAGCCGTGTTGCGACAGGCCCTCGCTCAGGTAGTCGGCGACGAGCGGCGTCGCTATGAGGTAGTCGGCCGTGCGCGCGTTTTGGTTTCTCTGCGCCTCGGCAAGCGCCGCGTCCCACTCCTCGATGGCGAAGTCGCCGCGGCCGACCCACATGAGCGCCACCAGCTGCACCTGCTGGTCGGGCTCGAGGTCTTCGATCGTCGCTTTCATCTCGGCGTAGGTGGCGTCGTCCTGGTGGTCGGCCAGCACCTGCAGACCCCAATCGTCGGCAGGGCTGTAAGGTTCTTCCGGGATGACGACCCCCTCCTTGGCGTGAAACTCGTGCGCTTTGACAATCAGAAAGCAGACAATTTCGGGGTTGAGCTCGAGCATGGTCAAACTGCCGTTGTCGTCGTTGGGGGCGGCAGCCCATACGGGGCACGCCTTCATTCAACGACAGCATTATCTGGTCAGAGCGCGCTACCCGCGCTTGACATGGATCAACAATGTGACGTGGGCGGGTGCGTCGACGATGACGCGAGCGGAAACGCGGGAGCGGGCTGGCGCCAGCGGGCGCCGGCCCGAGTGAGCGTTCAGCGAAGCAGCAGCACGCGGTCGATGGCGTGATCACGCCATTGCTGGCGGCGACCTTCGGCGTCACCACCCGCGCGTCGTTGACGCGTACGCCCGACAGGCCGTTGGTGGCCAGCTTGCCGCCCTGCACCGTCGTTACGGACTGCTGGCTGCCGACGACCGCCCCGCACATCACCTCACCGGGGACGAGGTGGTGAGTCAGCACGGCGACCAGCTGGTCCTTGTTCCCCCGCCTTCAGCGGGTCTTCCACCGTGCCGGCCGGCGGCTTGGCATTAGATAACCGCTCGGTCTTCCATTCTGCCAGCCGCTGGGCCCCGGCGGCTTGAGCCGGTCCGCCCCGTTGGTGAAGCCGCCGGTGGCGCCGCAATGTATACTCCCTGTCGATGTAAAATTTCGACAACCTTCCATCGAGGAATCGCTCATGGCACCGCAGCAACCCAGCGTGGAGCCGCACTACCGCATTGGCTCCGTCTCGAGGCTCACGGGACTGTCCGGCCATGTGCTGCGGATGTGGGAGCGCCGCTACCGCGTCGTTGCGCCGACGCGCAGCGAAGGCGGGAATCGGCTGTACTCGGAGGCCGACGTCGCCAAGTTGACGCTGTTGAAGCGACTCGTCGACGCCGGCGACGCCATCGGGACGCTCGCCCCGCTGAGCCTGGATCAGCTCGAGGCGCGATTGGCCCACCTCGAGGCAGCGCGGTCAGGCCGCTCGGCGGGCGGTGGAGGTGATATCCTCGAGCTGGTCGTCGTCGGCCGGCAACTGGCAGCAGAGCTCACGGCAGTCGCCGATGCCTTTCCCGAGTTCGACGTGCGGGCGGTTTTCGACAGCGCGGCCGAGCTGCTCCGCGAGGCACGCTCCCTGCGAGCCGATGTGTTGGTCGTCGATCGTCCCACCGTGCAACCGGATACGGCCCAGCATGTGACAGAGCTGCTTGGCGCCATGGAAGCGCGCCACGCATTCGTGGTGTACCGATTCGGCTCATCGGCGGCGGTGCGTCGGCTCCAGTCCGGGCTGGTGACGCCGATCCGCGGACCGCTCGATCTTTATGGGTTGCGCGACCGCTGTCGCGCCCTGGGATTGACCGCTGGGCCAATCGGCGGGCCAAGCGCGGAGCTCGGCGAGACGTTGCCACGCCGGTATTTCACCGATGCGGAGCTCGAGCGCGCTGCGGCGGTGTCGACCGGCGTGCAGTGCGAGTGCCCGACTCACCTGGTTCGGCTCATCACCGGGATCGCTGCTTTCGAGGCGTACAGCGGCGAGTGTGAAAGCCGTAACGCACGCGACGCGGCGCTGCACCGCTACCTGCACGCGACCACGGCCAGGGCGCGCGAGCTCATGGAGCTCGCGCTCGAACGTGTTCTCGAAGTGGAAGGTGTGACGCTCACGTGATTGGTCGGATCGGATTTGCCCTGCGTTGCGCCCCGGCCGCTCGAGCGGCGGGCGGCACGGCGCTGGTGGTCGTCGCGCTCGCCGCGCTGCCGAGTGCCGCGGAGGAGCGCGCCGGTGAGGTTGCCGACCGGGTGGGCGTCGACGCCGGTGCGCCAAACGGCTGTGCTCGCGCGGGTGGCTGGCTCCATCCGGGCAGTAACCAGCCGCTGGATCCGCGAACCGTGATCGCGGATTTGGCGGGGCGGTCGGTGATCATGCTCGGTGAGCATCATGACAGCGCCGAAGACCATCGCTGGCAACTGCATACCCTGGCCGCGCTGCACGGGCGTGAGCCCGCAATGGTGATCGGCTTCGAAATGTTTCCGCGTTCCGCACAGCCCGTACTCGACCGATGGGTCGCCGGCGAGCTGGACGAAGCGGCCTTCCTCGCGGCGAGCCGCTGGAATGAAGTGTGGGGTTTCGACCCGCGGCTCTACATGCCGCTGTTCCATTTTGCGCGCATGCATCGCATCCCGATGGTGGCGCTCAACGTGGAGCGCGCGTTGATCTCTCGCGTCGCGCGAACGGGCTGGGCCGCCATCCCGGAAGCGGAACGCGAGGGCGTGTCGGATCCGGCGCCGGCGAGCGACAGCTATCGACGATTTCTCGCAGCCGTCCTGCTGTCCAAGTCGGCAAGCCACGCGGGCGATGACGACGACGCGAGCGCGGGCGATTATCAATGGACGGACGAGCAGGTCGCCGAGCTGTATGGCGACGCCGCCTTTGCACACTTCGTCGACGCGCAGCTCGTCTGGGACCGGGCGATGGCTGAGGCGCTCGCCCGTGCGCGCAGCGACTCCGGTGCCTCGCTGGTTGTCGGCATTATCGGGCGTGGACACCTGCAGTTCGGTTACGGCGTGCCGCACCAGCTGGGCGCACTGGGCATCGACGACACGGCCGTGCTGCTTGCCGTCGAGCGCGCCTCGCCCTGCGAGGAGGTCGAGCCTGGCATCGCCGACATGGTCTTCGTGACCGCCTCCCTCGCTGAGGCGCAGCGCCCCTCGCCGAAGCTCGGCATCATGATCGACGACCGCGAGGACGGCGTCGTCGTACGCGAGGTGCTTGCCGGCAGCGTCGCCCAGGCGGCCGGCCTAGAGAGCGGAGACGTCATCCGCGGGGCGGCGGGACGCTCACTCGGCAGCGCCTCGGAGCTGGTCGCCGTGGTGCGTCGCCAGTCGCCGGGTACGTGGCTGCCGCTCGATGTGCAGCGCGGGTCGCAGCGGCTCGACATCGTGGCCAAGTTCCCCGCCGCCAGCGACGGCGAGTGACGGGGGCGGTGCCGGCGCTGACGCCGTCGCGCTTGACGTGGCTGCTCATTGCGGCGACCTCGGCAGCCGCGGCGCAGCCGACAGGCGTCTTGCACGATCTCGAGCTGCACATCGAGCCGGCCCAACGGCGGCTCACGGTGACCGACCGGGTCCACCTGCAGCAGGGCGGGGAGCTGGAGCTGGGCCTCGCGGCGGGTCTCGAGGTCTCAAGTGCGCTCGCCGGCGGCCGGCGGCTGGCGCTGAGCGGCACCGCGCCGCAGCAGCGCGTGCGTGTCGACGGCAGCGGACCGGTGGTGCTCGAGCTGCGCTACGGCGGCACCCTGCCTTCGCTGGCCGAGTGGGCCGGAGGTGCGTTCGTTGACACTGATGGCGTATATCTTCCCGCGGGCTCGGGGTGGCTGCCGCGCGCCGGCGGGGAGTGGATCAGCTATCGCCTGCGGGTCACGGTGCCCAGCGAGTATCGAGCGGTTGCCACCGGCGAGCTGCTCGAGGAGAGCGAAGCGCGGGGTGCGTTCTCGGCGTCGTTCCGCGGGACGCACCCGGGCGAGGGTCCGTCCGTGTTCGCGGGGCATTACGCGATGCGCGAGCAGACCAGCGGCGGTGTGCGTGTTCGCGCCTACTTCGATCCGCCGCTGATCGACCTGGCGCCGGCGTATCTGGACGCGGCATCACGGTATATCTCGCGCTACACCGAGCTGATCGGCGCCTACCCTTTCGCGGACTTCCACGTCATCGCTGCTCCCGTGCCCGTCGGCCTGGGTTTTCCCAATCTGACCTATGTGAGCCGCCGCGTGCTGCCGGCACCCTACATGCGGGGTCGATCGCTGGCGCACGAAGTGCTGCACAACTGGTGGGGCAACGGCGTCTATGTGGACTACGCGCGCGGTAACTGGTCGGAAGGACTGACGACGTACCTGGCCGATCACGGCTTGGCCGGGCGCGACGATCCGGCAGCGGCGCGCCGTCTGCGGCTCGGATGGCTGCGCGACTTCAACGCATTGCCGAACGCCCGCGATGTGCCGGTCGTCGCCTTTCGGAGCAAGTCTCACGACGCCTCCCAGGTGATCGGCTACAACAAGGTGGCTTTCGTCTTTCACATGCTGCGCGCGGAAATCGGTCGGGATGCGTTCGAGTCCGCGCTGCAATGGTTCTGGCGGCAGTACCGCTTTAGACTGGCCGGATGGCCGGAGCTCGCGGACGCGTTCGCGCGGACATCGGGGCTCGATCTCGAGTGGTTTTTCAGACAGTGGCTGGAGCGCCCCGGAGCGCCCCGTCTGCGCCTCGGTTCCGTCGCGCGCCTCGAAGGTAATGACGGCGACCATGCGCTGCATCTGAGTTTGTCGCAGCAGGCGCCGCCGTATCGCCTCAGGGTACCTCTCGACGTGGCGACCCCCAGTGGCACCGAACGACACGTGGTGGAGATGCGCGACGTCACATGGAGCGGGTCCATTGCGTTGAGCGCTCGCGCCGAGGGGGTGGTCGTCGATCCCGATCATGACGTGTTTCGCTACCTGGCGCCGGGCGAGGCGCCGCCGATCCTGCGCGACGTTACGCTGAGCAGCGACAGCGCGTGCGTGATTGCCACGCGCGACGAAGCGGCGGCCGCGGCCGCGCGCGCGTTGGCCGAACGCCTGATGGACACCGCCGCGTCGTGCAGCGACGAGCCACCGGCGCTCGACCCCGATACCCCCCTGCTTCTCGTCGGCACCCGTGGGGAGGTCGCACGAGTGTCACCGCGATTCGGGCTGGGCCCTGTGCCGGCACGTCTGGCCGGGCGCGGCAGCGCCGCCGTGTGGACGGAGCGGGCGGGCGACCGCATCGCCCTGATCGTCAGCGCGGGCAACGCCGAGGGGTTGGCAGCGCTAGCGGGCCCGCTGCCCCACTACGGCGGACAGAGCTATCTCGCCTTCGATGGCGGCACCGCGCTGGTCAAGGGCACCTGGGAGCGCGGCGAGAACGAGATGGCACGTCGGCTGCCGTAGCAGCCCGCCCCAATCGATCGCTGGGCCCCCGCGCGGTGCAGGCCGCGCGGAGTCTGTCCCGCTTCCCGGCACGGGGCCGCGTGCAGTGTTGTGATGTTTGCCGAGACGTTCCGTCTTCGCGAGGCGTTGCACGCGTCTGCGCCCGGCGCGCGTGTCCGCGGCGCGCAGCACGCGCTGGCGGCTTCAGGCGATGCCGAGCTTGAGCACCTCCTCGAGCGTCGTCTCTCCGGTGCCGACGCGGTGCACGCAGCTGTGTGCGAACGGTATCATGCCGTGCTCGAGCGCCAGTTTCTGGAGCTCCTGTTTCGCTATCCCCTGGGTGATCCGGTAGCCGATCTCGTCGTCGAGCGAGAACACCTCGAACACCCCGACGCGACCCACATAGCCCGTCTCGCGGCACTGATGGCAGCCCGCGCCGCGAACGAACTCGGTGATGCCGAGCTCGCGCCCGACGGCTCGCTCGAGTCGCTCGACGAGCCGCGGGTCTGGACTGTAGGGCCCGCGGCAGTTGGGGCACACGCGCCGCACCAACCGCTGGGCCACGACCCCCTTGACGCAGGTGCCCACCATGTACGGCGAGACGCCGAAATTGAGCAATGTGTCGATGGCGCCGACAGCGTTGTTGGCGTGCAGTGTGCTAAACACGAGCACGCCGGACAGGCCGGCCTGAATGGCGATGTGTGCGCTATCGGGATCCCGGATCTCGCCGATCACGACGACGTTCGGATCCTGGCGCAGAATGGACTTGAGACCCTCTGCAAAGGTTACGCCGATGCGGCTGTTGACCTCGATCTGGTTGGCGTTCTCCAGCGGGAACTCGACGGGATCTTCGATCGTCATGACGTTCAGCGCCGGATTGTTGATGGTGTTCAGCGCGCAGTAGATGGTCGTTGTCTTGCCGTTACCCACGGGGCCGCAGGCGAGGACGAGCCCGTACGGTTTCTCGATGAACTCCCGGATCTGCTTCTCGTTCTCCGGCATCAGATGGAGGAAGTCGATCTGACATGCGGCGGTGTCGGTGTGTACCAGTCGCATGACGATCTTCTCGCCGAAGATGGTGCTAATGGTGGATACGCGCATCGCGCGATAGTGCCCGTCCACTTTGCGGGTGATACGGCCGACCTGGGGGCGGCGCGTCTCGCTGATGTTCAGTGCGCTGACGACTTTGATGCGCCGTATCAAATACGGTGCGACGGTCTTGCTGACGTCGAGCACCGAGCGCAGCTCGCCGTCGACCCGGTAGCGCACCGTCAGCCCGTGATCTTGGGATTCGAAATGAACATCGGTGGCGCGCACGGCAAATGCTTCTGCGAGAATGGAGTCGAGCAGCCGCACCACCGAGTCCGTCTCGTCGCTCGTCTCGACGTCCCGTCTCGCCTCGAAGAGCGCCAGGGCCTTGCGGTACTCGTCGCTCTCGGCAAGCCCGCGGATGTGCTCGATGCGTTCGAGAACCTGGCTTCGCGGAGCGACCACAGGCCGCACCGTATACCCGGTGTCGACCCGCAGCTCGTTGAGCAGCGGCAGCGTGCTCAGATCGCGAAAGGCGACGACGAGATCGTGGTCTTGGCGTTTGACGACCACCGCGGCCGCCTCGGCCATGAGGTCGGGATCGATCAGGACAGCGTCGTCGATCTCGATGGGCTCATGCGTGATCTCCGCCAGAGGCACCCCCGCCATCGCCGCGTTGAGCTCGGCGAGCTGCCGGTCGTCGATGACCCCGTCGTCGAGTAGAAGATCGCCCAGAGCGCTCTCGCCACGGTGCTCGGCTTGCCAGTCGTAGTGGTTCAGCTGCGCCTTGCTGATCCAGCCTTTTTCGAGCAGCAGCCGTTGCAGCTTCGCTCTCTTCAGCGAGCCCTTGTTGACGTGCAGCTCGTACGTCAGCAGCTCCCATATCGAATCGAGCGAGACATCCCTCTTGAGGATGTCGAGCAGCGACGGCTCGTCGGCGCTGACGGGTGAATTCGCCGTCGCCGGCGGGTGATCGAGCGCGTCATTCATCGAAATGGCACCATGGCGTTGGATACGAATTCGCGGACGTTGCGGCGGCGGGCTCGAACGAGACCGCGTTGCCCCGCTTTCATTGGCGAGTCTAGACCATGGTGGGGGCTTTTTCCGCCGCCATCCGTTCGTCGCTCCGCCCGTCCCGCAGCCGGCTTCGCGGCGAGCGACTCGAGGGTTACGCCGGACGGAAAATCGTGCTGCGGGACGCTGTGTGCGGACGCCGGCGGTTGTGTTCCTGACCGTCGATACCGGGGCGGCTACGCCGCTGCGCGGCCCGCCAGCGCCGTCGTGGCGCCGAGGCCGATCAAGATGGCGGCGGTCAGGTAGCGCTGCAGACGTTGGAGACGGCGCGTGGACTGCGCATGGTCGAGCAGCGATCCGGCTACCAGGGCGTAGAGGCCGTCACTCAGCAGTCCCATGACGACGAACAGCACGCCGAGCATCACCAGCCGCTCGGCGGCGTCGCCGCGATCGGCATCGACGAACTGGGGCAGGAAAGCGAACAGAAACAGCACCGTCTTGGGATTGAGCACATTGACGACCACCCCGTCGAGAAACAGACGCCAAAGCCGCTGGGGCGCTGTCTTCACCAGCGTCGGCATGACGTCGTTGGTCCGCAGCCGCTGCACTCCCAGAAAGATCAGGTAGGCCGCGCCCGCGTACTTCACCGAATCGAAAATGGGCGCCGAGGAGAGCATCACCGCGGATACGCCGAGCGCTGCGGCCGCCACATGGACGAGCGACCCGACCGCGACGCCGAGGGCCGACACCCAGCCTGCCACGCGACCCTGATCGATGCTGCGCGCGACGATGTAGATGACGGCGGGTCCCGGCGTGATCAGCACCACCGCGGCGGCGATGACGAACAGCGTCAGCGAGGCGGGGTCGGCCATGGTCGGCGCCGGGCAGTCTGGCGGGCGGACGCGGCGTCTCGGTAGACGTCGCGCGCGTGGATCACCCTGCTAAGCATCGGCCACCCCGGCCTCGTGCGCCAGGCCGGTGCGAGTGGTGTGTGCGCCGCACGGTCGGCCTGCCCGCTGCCGTCGCGACAATGGCCCGTTCGGCAGCCGGTCGTGCGCGGCTTGCCGCCCTGGCAACGCGCGGCGCTCGGCGCCGGCACGAGAGATCGAGCAGGGCCCCACGGAACGCGATACGTTTCGTGTACACTGCGCCTGCAGCGCGACGGGCACTCGCGGTGCGCCCTCGTGGCGCTGCAGCGGTCGAGAGCACTCGGCGGTCTTTCGAACAGCAACCGGAGAGAGCCCATGACGGCTTTTCTTGCTACGGTGCCCTGGCGGCGCGGGCTCATTGCCGCGTGTCTGGCGGTATTTCCCATGTGGGTTGCGTCCGCCGCCGAGCTGCACAAGCTGGTCGTCCACGTCCCGCAGGATGACCCGAAATCGCTGGTGCAGGCGCTCAACATCGCCTCCAACGTGCAAAAGGAGCTGGGCATGGACAAGGTCCACATCGAGGTCGTCGCACAGGGACCGGGACTTAAGCTGCTGACGACGGAAAGCCCGCACGCTGAGCGCGTGCAGAGCCTGGCGATGCACGATATTACTTTCAGTGCCTGCGGCAACACCATGGCCGCCATCGCCCGGAAGGCGGGGAAAGAACCGCAGCTGCTCGAAGGGGTTGGCAAGGTTAAGGCCGGCATTCTGCGCGTCATGGAGCTGCAGCAGCAGGGATACTCCTACGTGCGTCCCTAGGGTGCGGGTCGGTCGCCGATATGTGTTCGTTACGCACGAGTCATAGCTTCGGCTGCGGCAGGTTCGCGCCGCACGGCGCGCAAGGCGTCAAGCGGCAGCGCGGCGATGGCGCTCGCTGCGGGGGACGAAAGGCAGTGTTTTTTGGGGGGGTGACCGAGCGGAGGCGACCGACGCCATGACACTGCTCGATCAGTCGCCGGGTGTCATCAACGTCGGGTTGTCGCTGTTTGCCGAGCAGCTTGCCGCACGAGGCGTGCCGGTGGTCGACGTCGACTGGACGCCGCCGCGCGGGGCCGAGGCCGTCGAGCGTCTCGAGCGCTTGCGCCGTCTGCACGGCGTCGACGACGCTAACGCCGAAGCCGTCGAGCGCATGCTCGCCGCCGAGCCCGTGCTGGTCGATGTCCGGCCCGCAGCCGAGGTCGTTGCGGGGCTCGACGACGGCACGATCCTGCACGCCGGCCCGCCAATAGAGTGGGCGCGCATGTGCGGTCCGATGCGCGGCGCGATTGCCGGCGCCGCCAAGCTGGAAGGGTGGGCGCAAAGCCTTGACGAGGCGGCATCGCTGGCTGCGGCGGGGGCGTTCGTGTTCCGCCCCGCCCACGACTTCGATGCCGTCGGGCCGATGACCGGGCTCATTACGCGCAGCATGCCGGTGTGGGTGGTGGAGAATCGCCGTTTCGGCAATCGCGCCTACTGCACGCTCAACGAGGGGCTCGGCAAGGTGATGCGCTTTGGCGGCAACGACGAGGAAGTGCTCGGGCGTCTGCGCTGGCTGGCTGCGGAGCTGGGCCCGGCGTTGTCGGCCGCGTTGCGCATCCGTGAGGGCATCGGACTGAAGAGCCTGATCGCGAGAGGGCTCGCCATGGGCGACGAGATGCATCAGCGCAACGTCGCCTGCACGGGGTTGCTGCTGCGAGAGCTTGCGCCCGCGCTCGCGCGCAGCGCTCGTGACGCCGCCGCGCTCGGTCGCATGCTCGAGTTCATCGGCGGCAACGATCAGTTTTTCCTCAATGTGGCCATGGCGATGGGCAAGGCCATCATGGATCCCGTGCGTGGCATCCAGCGTTCGACGGTCGTCACGGCGATGTGCCGCAACGGCACCGAGTTCGGTGTGCGCGTGAGCGGCACCGGCGACATTTGGTTCACGGCCCCTGTCGAGATGCCGCGCGGGCTGTATTTCCCCGGTTTCAGCGAGGCGGACGCCAACCCCGACATGGGGGATTCGACCATCGTCGAGACCGTCGGGCTCGGCGGTTTCGCCATGGCGAGCGCGCCCGCCGTCGCCGGCTTCGTGGGTGCAGGCACGGCAGCCGAGGCAGTCGGCTACACGCTGGACATGTACGAGATCACGGTGTCGCGCAACCCGGAGTGGACCATGCCGGCGCTCGACTTCGCCGGGGTGCCGACCGGTATCGACGTACGCCAGGTGATCGACACGGGTATCGTGCCGACGATCAACACCGGCATTGCCCACCGCGAGCCGGGCAAGGGACAGGTCGGCGCCGGTGTGGTGAGGGCGCCGTTCGCCTGCTTCGAGAAGGCGCTGGCCGCGTTCGCCGACGCCGCCGAAGGCGCGTGACCGTGCATACCACGAATCGGGTGCAGACCGAGCTCTACCTCGACTCGGTCGCGCTCATGCGGATGTCTACCCGCATCGCTGCCATGGCGGGCGTGCAGGATGCGTCGCTGATGATCGGGACGGTCTCCAACAAACGCCTCCTCGAGGAAAGCGGGCTGCTCACCGATGCCGGGCGCGAGGCGGGATCGAACGACCTGATCATTGCCGTCAAAGCGGACACGGAAGCCGCCGCCGGTGGCGCTGTTGCTGCCGCGCTCGAAGGACTGGCCGGCGGCGCGACCACCACGGCGCACGTCGAGCGTCGCCCGCGGTCGATCGGCGCGGCATGCGCCACGCTGCGCGAGGCCCGTCTGGCGCTGATCTCGGTCCCCGGCGAGTTCGCCGCCCACGCCGCGCGACAGGCGTTGGCCCAAGGGCTGCACGTGATGATCTTCAGCGACAACGTGCCGCTCGAGCAGGAGCGGGCGCTCAAGATGGCCGCCCGCGAGCAGCGTCTGCTGGTCATGGGACCGGACTGCGGCACGGCGCTGGTGTGCGGGGTTCCGCTCGGCTTCGCCAACGAGGTGCCGCAGGGCGCGGTGGGCGCCGTCGCCGCGTCGGGCACGGGCCTGCAGGAGCTGTCGGTGCTGCTAGCCAACGCCGGCTACGGGTTGTCGCACGGGATCGGCGTCGGCGGCCGGGATCTGAGCGATGAGGTCGGCGGGGTGTCTACGCTGGCGGCGCTCGACGCGCTCGATGCAGACGCGGCGACGGAGCGCATCGTCTTGATCTCCAAGCCGCCGGGCCCGCGCACGGCTTTGCTTGTGCTCGATCGACTGTCCCGCTCGACGAAGCCGTCGGTCGTCTGTTTCCTCGGCGTCGCGGAGCGCCTCGAGTGGCCGGCCAACGTGCAGGCGGCTGCGACGGTGCGCGCCGCGGCACGCCTCGCCAGCGGGCACGACGATCTCGGGGCCGATGCGGAGGCCCGTGACGCAGCGCGCACCGCCCGGGGGCGGCGCGCGGCAGGGCGGCGTTGGATCCGCGGGCTGTTCTCGGGGGGTACCTTGTGCGCCGAGGCGCAAGTGATCGTGCGCGACGCCGGACTGGCTGTTCACAGCAATGCGCCCATACCCGGTGCAGCGGGTGATGCCGTATCGGCAGCCCATCTGCTGCTCGATCTCGGCGCCGACGAGTACACGCTCGGGCGGCCTCACCCGATGCTGGAGCCGAGCGTGCGCGATCATCACCTCGCGCGCGCGCTGGCCGACGATAGCGTCGCGGTGGTGCTGCTCGACGTCATTCTAGGCTACGGTGCGCATACCGATCCGGCAGGCGCGGTGGCCGCCGTCATGCGCAGCGCCGGACCGCGACGACCGGCTGTGGTTGCGTCGCTCTGCGGTACGCGTCGGGATGTGCAGGGTTACGATCGCCAGCTGCGCACCCTCACCGAGGTCGGCGTCGTGGTTGCCGCCTCGAACGCGCAGGCGGCGGAGCTGGCCCTGGACATCGTCGGCTGACGCAGCGATCGGGCAGGCGCCCCGTGCGGTTGGCGGCACGCCGCGTTGGTGATGCGCGCACGGCCGCGCGCCAGCGGGCGGGTGACGGTCGCCGTGCCCGGCAAAGCGAGGAGCCCATGTTGAGCTCGTGCACCAAATCGAGGAATGCAGAGTGAAAAGCGAGAATCCCATCGCCATTGGCGCCGCCACGTGCGACACCACGTCGCCGCGCTTCGACGACCTCAATCCGCCGCCGCGTCTGCTCATGGGGCCCGGCCCGGTGGACGTGGACCCGCGCGTGCTGCGCGCCATGTCCATGCCGCTGCTGGGCCAGTTCGACCCGGTGTTCACCGGCTACATGAACGAGGTGATGGCCCTGTATCGTGCGCTCTACCAGACACAGAACCGCTGGACATTTCTCGTCGACGGCACCGCCCGCGCCGGCATCGAGACGATTCTCACCTCGGTGATCTCCCCGGGTGATCGCGTGCTGGTGCCGATCTTCGGCCGCTTCGGCCACCTGCTCTGCGAGATCGCCCGCCGCGCTCGCGCCGAGGTCGACACCATCGAGACGGAGTGGGGCACGGTATTCGATCCCTCAGCCATCGAAGACGCGGTGCGGCGGCGGCCGCCGAAGCTGGTTGCCGTGGTGCATGGCGACACCTCTACGACCATGGCGCAGCCGCTGGCGGACATCGGCGCTATTTGCCGCCGCTACGACGCGCTGCTGTTGGTGGACGCGACCGCCACCATCAGCGGTATCGATCTGCGCGTCGACGAGTGGGCGCTCGACGGCGTTGCCGCCGGTCTGCAGAAGTGTCTGTCGGGCCCCCCCGGCTCCGCGCCGATCACCGTCAACGAGCGCGTGGAGGTGTGCGTGCGCCGGCGCCGCCACGTCGAGCAGGGCATTCGGCCTGCCGGTTTCGTGCCCGGCGACGGGCCCGTGATCCAGTCGAACTACATGGACCTGTCGATGCTGATGGACTACTGGAGCGAGCATCGTCTCAACCACCATACCGAGGCGACCTCGATGCTCTACGCGGCGCGGGAGACGGCACGGGTGGCGTTGGCCGAGGGCCTCGAGGCGCGCTTCGCCCGCCATCGCCGGGTGGGGCAGGCGCTGGTCGCCGGCCTCAGAGCCATGGGTCTGAAGCTCTTCGGTGACGCCGCTCACAAGATGCCGCACGTCACCGGTGTCGAGATCCCCCACGGCGTCAACGGCGACGCGGTGCGATCGGCGATGCTCGACGACTTCGGCATCGAGATCGGCACGTCGTTCGGACCGCTGCACGGACGCATCTGGCGCATCGGGACCATGGGCTACACATGTCGAAAGCAAAACGTGCTGTTCTGCCTCGCTGCCTTGGAGGCAACGCTGCGCCGCCAAGGCGCCGGCGTGCCGGCGGGACGCGCGGTGGACGCTGCGCTCGACGCCTTCGCAGCGCCCGCCGGCGACGACGTCCACAACGCTCGCCCCTGACGCGACGGTGTCGGTGGACGCGGGACGCGGGATATCACCGATCATCGAGGCCTCGGAGAAGGGGCTGCCCGAGCTCGCCCGGAAAATGGAGATCAACGCCGTGCCGGCCGGCGAGCTCGCGAAGTTCGCCGATGCCGCGCCGCCGGCTGTGAAGCAGCTCATCGAAGACAAGTTCGGTCAGGAAGGCATCGGGATGCCGAACGCGCTTCTGGCCGACATCGCGAGGGCCCGGCAGCAGTGAGCCGGGAGATGCGTACAGCGCATGCGTGCGCGGCCGGGGCCGGCGACGGCGCGGCCGCGGGCGCCGCGCCGGTGCGCCTCGCCGCCAATGCGCTGGCGCAGCGCGGCGCCGACTACGGCGCGGCGCTCGCTCGCGTGCTCGACGAGCAGTCGTCTGCCGCGGCGTTGGCCGAGATCAGCACCTGGCCCGGCTATGCGCCGACACCACTCGTCGAGCTGCCGGGGTTCGCCGCGCGCGCCGGCGTCGCGCAGGTGCGCTACAAAGACGAGTCAGGTCGCTTTGGGCTGGGCAGCTTCAAGGCGCTGGGGGGCGCCTACGCGGTGTACCGCCTGCTCGGCGCCGCGGTTCAACGGCGCACCGGTGTCGACGCGGTGACGGCGGCCGAGCTGGTCGACGGTCGTTACCGCACCGTCACCGCGGCACTGACGGTATGCTGCGCCACCGACGGCAATCACGGACGCTCGGTGGCATGGGGCGCGTCGATGTTCGGCTGCGGCTGCGTGATTTACATCCACGAGACCGTCAGCGTGGAGCGGGAAGCGGCGATCGCCGCGTTCGGCGCGCGGGTCGTGCGCAATCCGGGCAATTACGACGACGCCGTCCACCGCGCGGCGGCCGACGCCGCCGCAGCCGGGTGGACCGTGGTTTCGGACACCACCTACGATGGGTACACGGACATACCGCGCGACGTCATGCACGGCTACACCGTCATGGTCGACGAGGCGCGGCGTGCCATCCCGGAACGCGCGTTACCGACGCACATATTCATCCAGGGCGGCGTGGGCGGCTTGGCGGCGGCGGTCTGCGCGCGGTTCTGGTGGGAGCTCGGTCCCCGTCGCCCGCAGCTGGTGGTGGTCGAGCCGGATCGCGCCGCCTGCCTCTACGCGAGCGCGGCGGCGCGGCGGCGCGTCAGCCTGCAAGGCGACATCGACACCGTGATGGCGGGACTCTCGTGCGGCGAGGTCTCATTGCTGGCCTGGGAGATCCTCGCACCCGGTGCCGACTTCTTCATGACGCTCGATGACGCTGCCGCAGTAGCGATGATGCGCCTGCTCGCCGAGGGGTGCGACGGCGATCGGCCGCTCGTTGCCGGCGAGTCTGCTGTGGCCGGCATTGCCGGGCTGCAGGCGGTGGCGGCCGACGCCCAGCTGCGGGGGCGGGTGGGCCTCGACGACCGCTCCCGCGTGCTGGTGTTCGGCACCGAAGGCGACACCGATCCGGTGCTCTACGAGCGCCTCGTCGGCCGTCCCGCCGACGCGGTGCGGGGCTCATGATTCCGGTCCCGGACCTGCGCGTCGACGGCGTCCGGCTGGCCGCGCGTATCGAAGCCCTGGCCGGCATCGGGGCGATCGATGGCGGCGGTGTCTGCCGTCTGGCGCTCACCGACGAGGATCGGGCAGCGCGCGACCGCGTCGTGGCCTGGATGCGCGAGCTCGGTCTCGAGATATCGATCGATCGCATCGGCAACATCGTCGGGGTGCGAGGCGGAGACGAGGACGGTCCTCCGGTGATGACCGGGTCGCACATCGACAGCGTACGCACCGGTGGGCGCTACGACGGGGCGCTCGGTGTGCTGGCCGGATTGGAAGTGGTGGCAACGCTCAACGATGCGGGTGTGGCGACGCGTCGGCCCATCGCCGTGGGTGTGTTCACCAACGAGGAAGGTGCGCGGTTTCCGCCCGACATCATGGGCAGCATGGTGCACCAGGGCCAGCTGGATCTCGACGAGATGTTGGCCGTGGTGGGCATCGACGGGACGACCGTGCGCGAGAATCTGGAGCGCATCGGCTACGCGGGCAGCACGGCCTGCGGCACCATGACGCCCTGCGCCTTCGTCGAGCTCCACGTGGAGCAGGGGCCGGTGCTCGAGCGCGAGGGCATGCAGATCGGCGCCGTCGAGGGCGTGCAGGGTATCTCGTGGACGGAGATCACCATCGAAGGTGTCTCCAATCACGCCGGGACGACACCGATGGCCATGCGCCACGACGCCGGCCTGGTGGCGGCATCACTGGCGGCGCACGTGCGTGCGCTCGCGCTCGAGCTCGGCGGGGCGCAAGTCGGCACGGTCGGCGCTCTGCAGCTAGAGCCCAATCTTGTCAACGTCGTTCCACACCGTGCACGAATGACGGTTGATCTCAGGAATACCAGCGAGGCGCGGCTGCGGGAGGCCGAGCGCCGGGTAGCGGCCTTTCTCGAAGACGCGGCGCAAGCGGAGGGCGTTACGGCGAGGCGGCGCTCGCTGGCGCGCTTCGAGCCCGTCGCGTTCGATCCCGCCATCGTCACGCTGGTCGAGCGCGAGGCTCATGCCATGGGACTCGCGGTGCGGCGCCTGCCGAGCGGCGCCGGCCACGACGCGCAGTCGTTCGCCCCCGGCTGTCCGACCGGAATGATCTTCGTGCCGAGCGCCGGAGGCATCAGTCACAACGTCGCCGAGCACACGGACCAGGCCGACATCGTCAACGGCGCCAACGTGCTCCTGCGATCGCTCTACCAGCTCGCCATGGGGGAGCAGCCGTGAGCCGGGCCCGGCCGGCAGCCGGGCCGAGGCGCGCGCGGCGGGGCGTCGCTGCGCGTGCATTCCGCGCGGGGGGAGCGGCCGAGGTCAGTGACGCGCGGCGTTTGCGACGGCGGCTGGCACGCTCGTGAGCAGGATCGTCACGGTCGGGGCAGCGCAGCTGGGACCGATTGCGAAGGACGAGCCGCGCGCGTCGGCCGTGGAGCGCATGATCGCACTCATGCAGCAGGCGAAGCGCAAGGGGTGTGCGCTGGTGGTCTTTCCCGAGCTGGCCCTCACTACCTTCTTCCCGCGTTGGTTCATGGAAGAGCAGGCCGAGATCGACGCCTTCTTCGAGACGGACATGCCGAACGCGTCTACCGCGCCGCTTTTCGCCGAGGCGCGCCGGCTCGGCATCGCTTTCTATCTCGGCTACGCCGAGCTCGTCCGCGAGGCGGGGCGCGTGCGGCGCTTCAACACGTCGCTGCTGGTGGACGGCGGCGGGGCGATCCTAGGCAAGTACCGCAAGGTGCACCTCCCCGGACATGCCGAGTACGAACCCTGGCGAGCGTTTCAGCATCTCGAGAAGCGCTACTTCGAGCCGGGCGATCTCGGTTTTCCGGTGTGGCAGGCCCTGGGCGGCGTCGTCGGCATGTGCATCTGCAACGACCGGCGCTGGCCGGAGACATACCGCGTCATGGGCCTGCAGGGCGTGGAGCTGGTGCTGCTCGGCTACAACACGCCGGCCCACTACCCGCCCGTGCCGCAGCACGACCACCTGCAGGCGTTCCACCATCATCTGGTGATGCAGGCAGGCGCCTATCAGAATGGAACATGGGTAGTTGCGGTCGCCAAGGCGGGCCGCGAGGAGGGCTGCGACCTGATCGGTCACAGCGCCGTCGTTGCCCCCACCGGCGAGATCGTCGCCATGTCCTCGACGCTGGCCGACGAGCTGATCGTCTACGACTGTGATCTCGATCGCTGTGCCGAGATCAAGGACAACGTCTTCAACATGGCGCTGCACCGCCAGCCGCAGCACTACCGGCCCATTGCCGAGCCGGTGTCGAGCCGGTAGACCCGCTCGAGGCGTGCTGTTACCGGCTCGCGCAGCAAGCCTTTGACTGACGCCCGCGGGGCAGGGCGACGATGGTCGCCGTAGCCCAGCCGGTGCCGATGCTATGCAGCGAGCAGCGCGTGGAGCTGGGCGGTCTTGCGCTCGCGGATGCGCCGCGCCCGACCCTCGCGCTGCTCGAGTGAGCCGTGATAGTCGCCCCCGAACAGCGCCAGCACCTCTTCGCTGGAGATGCCGAAGTGCTCGCGCGCCGGACCGCGCTGCGTGTAGCAGGCGTAGCCCGCGGTCACCAGGTCGTAATTGCCGAGCAGGCAGCGGTAGGTGCCGCAGCCGGTCTCCCGCCAGTAGGAGTCGAAATCCAGATATCCCCGCAGTCGCTCACGATGGGAGAGCGGAACGGCTTTCTCGATGAGATCGTCGAAGCGTTCGATCTCGTTGTACAGCCGGCTGATTCTCGGGTCGGTCTCTCGAAGCATCGTTTCCTCCCACAGGATTCCGCTGCGCCCGCCTCGTGGCCTGGCGGTCGGCCCGCCCCACGTGCGCGCTGCCGTGGCTGGGACGCCGGCCGCTGAGCAATCCCAAGCCGACCAGCGGTCCGAGCGCGGCGTCTTGCAGCGTGGCGATTTTGCCTGCCCCCCCGTGGTCTTGGCAACGACTCGAGCCGCGCCCGGCAGACGACGCGTTACGCGCTCAGCGGCGCGCCGGTCCGCGACAACCGCCTGCACCGTCGAGACGGCGGTCTGTGGCCCTGCGCGCCCGCGCCCGGGGGTCCTGCGGCTGCCGCCCGGGCTCGGCGGGAAACACGGGCAGCGCATGATGGCGGCGAGCGGCGCTAGCCGTGATCCCCTTTGCTGACGGCCTTTACAGCCGGAGCCGCGAGTCGTTGCGGCCACTGCCGGTGGCGCCCGGGTCGGCTGCGCGTCGGGCAAGGCGCCGTGAGTCGCTTGCTTGACAAGCCAGGGGCGCGCTGCGAAGGTTTGGGGGCTCGACCGTGTTCGTAGGCGCCTGACCGCCCGGCGAACCCCCTCCCCCGCAACTGCCTTACGCGGAGACAGGCGGGCGACAACGCCCTCCATGTAAGGACGGATTCAGACGCGGTTCGACGACCATCGTCGCACCGCACCAACCACCGAGGAGGTAGTAATGCGTAAAACACTGTTGGCCGTAACGGGCGCCGTCGTCGGACTGGCGTTGCTGGGCGGCGAGGCGGCCATGGCGGCCAAGGTCAAGATCCGCGTGCAGTCGGTGATTCCGGCGAAGGCCGATGAGGTGACGATGCTCAACGATTTCGGCGCCAACGTCAGCGCGCTGACCAACGGCGAGGTGGAGATCGAAGTGCTGCCCGCGGGCGCCGTCGTGGGCGTCAAGGAGACCTTGGAGGCGGTCGACAAGGGTCTCGTCGAGGGCGGCTTCGCCTGGACCCATTATTGGTCCGGCTACCACCCGGCCGCGATGCTGTTCGGCTCGCCGGTGGCCGGTGCCGGCGTCGGCATCGACAACATCGCCTTCGTGTCCTGGTTCATGTACGGCGGCGGCAAGGACCTCTACGACCAGCTCTGGAAAGAGATGGGCATGAACGTCAAGGGACTGATGCTGCAGCCGGTCGGCCCCGAGGCGCTGGGGTGGTTCAAGGAGCCCATCAACAGCATGGAGGACTTCCGCAAGTACCGCTTCCGCACGCCCCCCGGAATCCCGGGTCAGACCTACAAGGACATCGGCGTCGCGGCGGTGGCCATGGGCGGAGGCGAAATTCTCCCCGCCCTCGAGAAGGGGGTGATCGACGCTGCCGAGTGGTGCTGCCCGAAGCCCGACAGCGTGTTTGGCTTCCAGAAGGTGCTCAAGCACTACTACCTGCAGGGCCTGCATCAGGTCGTCGTGAACGCCGACATCTACATCAACGGCGACGTCTGGAACAGCCTCACGCCGCACCAGCAGAACGCCATGCAGGTGGCGGCGGATGCCTCGCTGATACGATCGCTCGCCTACCGCATCTACGAGAACGGCAAGGCGCTCAAGGACCTGACGGAGAATCACGGCGTCATGCTCCACGACACGCCGCCCGACTACTTCACCGAGTACATGAACGCCGCCAAGGCGACCCTCGAGAAGAACGCGGCGGAGAATGAGTTCTTCAAGACAGTGTGGGACTCGCAGAGAGCCTTTGCGGAAGTCGCCGTGCCGTTCTGGGCCGGGGCGCAGATGTCCAACGCCAGCCTCGGTATGGCCTTCGCGAAGCAGCAAAAGTAGGCGGCGGGAGCCGAGCAGCTGCGACTTGATCGCGCAAGAGCGGGCCGTATGGCCCGCTCTTGCGCTCCTGGGCGCGCGTCACCGCGACAAGCCCTCGCCTAGGGAGGCGGCCGTTCCGCAGACGCAATGCCACGGTGCGGGCCCGCCGGTGCCGTTTTCGACCTCGTCGTTGCCTCGCCCCCGCAGGGCGAGCGTCGCTAATCGAGGCGCCCTCATGAGCCGCCCGGGACACCAACGATGCCTGAGATCACCGACGAGCTGATTGCCGAGCGCCGTTCGGGCGGCGGCACGCTGCCCGACGATATGCCTCGGTGGATGGCCCTCGCCATTACCTGGATAGACCGCTTCAGCCTCTGGGTTGGACGCCTCGTCTGCTGGCTGACCGTGCCGCTGTTCGCGGCGATGGTCTACGAGGTGATCGCGCGCTACGCCTTCGTGGCGCCGACCATGTGGGCCTACGATATGAGCCGCTTCCTCTACGGGGCGATGTTCATGCTCGGCGCCGGCTACGCCCTCAGCAAGGGGGTGCACATTCGCGCGGACTTCATCTACCGCAACTGGTCCGAGCGCACGCAGGGCATCGTCGACGCTTTCCTGTACATCGTTTTCTATTTTCCCGGGCTGCTCGTCTTTCTGTGGACGGCGATGGACTTCGCCCAGGCGGCCTGGATGCGCGGTGAACGCGGCATGGACACGGCCTGGATGCCGCACATGGGGCCGATCAAGACGGCGCTGCCGGTGGGGGTTGCGCTGCTGCTGATACAGGGTGTCTCCGAGCTGCTCAAGAGCGTCTACGCCGCAACCCACGGCAGGTGGCCGATACGATGAGCCCCGAGATGCTGGGTTTCGTGCTGATCGGCGTCATGCTGTTCGCCATCTTCGTGGGCTTTCCCATCTCGTTCACGCTGATCTTTCTCGGCTTCGTGTTCGGCTACATCGGCTTCGGCAAGGTCGTGTTCTATCTCATGACCTTCCAGTTCTCTTCGGTGATGCTCGAGCAGACGCTCGCCGCGGTGCCGCTGTTCGTGTTCATGGGCATCCTCATGGAGCAGGCGGGGCTCATGGAACGGCTGTTCGCCGCCGTGCAGCTCATGCTCTCACGGGTGCGCGGCGCGCTGTTCATCGCCGTATTGTTCGTGTCCACCATCTTCGCCGCCGCCACCGGCATTGTCGGCGCCTCGGTGACCATACTCGGCATCATGGCGGCGAAGACCATGAACCGCTCCAACTACGATGTCCGCCTCGCCGCCGGCACCATCACCGCCGGCGGCACGCTCGGCATTCTCATCCCGCCGAGCATCATGCTGGTGGTGATGGGTCCGATCCTCGAAGTGCCGGTCACCGACCTGTTCGCGGCCGCCATCATCCCGGGGGTCGTGCTGGCGTGCCTGTACACGGGCTACGCGCTGCTGCGCTGCGCGCTGAATCCCGAGCTCGGCCCGGTGCTGCCGCCCGATCAGCGGCCGCAGTCGATGGGCCACGTTCTCAGCGAGTTCCTGCTCGGCCTGGTGCCGCCGGCGGCGCTGGTGTTCTCCGCGCTGGGCAGCATACTCTTCGGGCTCGCCACGCCCACGGAGGGCGCCGCGATGGGCGCCTTCGGGGCACTGCTGCTCACCCTGGCCTACAGGAAGCTGACGTGGTCGGGCCTGCAGGAAGCGCTCGTCAAAACCCTCGAGATTTCCACGCTGATCCTGTTTCTGGTGGCCGCTTCGAATTTCTTCGGCGCCGTGTTCTCACGTCTCGGTACGCCGACCATGCTCACCGAGTATCTGCTGACGCTGGAT